>JAZDGM010000124.1:0-30512 GCA_043806915.1 Pseudomonadota bacterium
AACTAAATAAAAACCGGCGGAAAATTTCTTTATCAGGGGGAGAAGAGCTAGCTGATCCTGAGTAAGAATTTCTTTATGTATATGCATAGCGTTTAAAATAGAGCTTAAAATAAGAACGAACTTTAGGCAATAGATTATTCCTAGTCCAACGACCGCGCGCCCGGGGGCGGGCGCGGTTTTGGGGTTTAGGTCCGGGGCGGTTTAAACTTCCTCGGGCCGGAGCGCGTCGATCCAAAATATACGGTAGGCCTGGCGGAGTCGGGGCATTTCCAGGTCCAATCTCTTGGCCGTCAGATAGGCGGACCGGATTCCGGTGTAGCCGATAAAATGACGTCCCTCCTCCATCAGGTCCCGGGAAGGCTGCTGGAGGAAATCCCGGGCCGACAGCCGGGCCTTGGCCAAGGACCGTCCGGCCTCCCGTCCGAAGGCGGCCCCGGGGCCGCCCATGCCGGCCGCCACGTACTCGGCGGCCCAGGCTGGGTTGTCGGGGAGAAAGGTTTCCCTTTTCCCGCCCAGGGCCTGCGCCAGCTTGATGACTTCGGCCGAGGTTTCGGTCACGAAGGCGGCGATCCGGCCCCGGCCGGACAGTTCCTTGGTTCGAAGAAGGTAGGCGCCCAGAAGGCTGTAGACTTCGGACATGGCCCCGGCTATCTGGACCCCGATGGGGTCGTCGCAGACATGGACCGCGAAGTCCTGCCACCGGAAAAGGTCGGCCAGGGCCCGGGCGGCGCTCAAGGGGCCGGCCAGGGTCAGGACCCCGCCCTCGCCCTCGACGAATTTTTTGGGCGTGACCGGTCCGGACAAAACCAACAGGTTGACGTCCGACCGATTCATGTCGTGGACGACGTCCTGGGCGATCTGGATCGGCATGCGGTGGCTGGTCTGGTCGAAACCCCTGGTGATTATGACCACGTTCAAGGCCTGCTGGGCTTCCTCCAGCACCCGCCTCATATCGGTTTCAAAAAATTCCAACGGACTGGTCATGATGACGTCCGTGGCCTTGCGAAAGGACGCCATGGCGTCGCTATTGGGAAAAACGTTCTTGGGCAGGCGGAATTTGGGGAAATGGACCGGGTGGACCCGGGTGTCGATCAGGCCGGCGGTCAACTCTTCCCGGGGGTCGAACAGGGTCAGGCTGGAATTGAGATACCTTTTTTCCTCCAGGATGCGCCGGCCTATCAGGCAGGCGGTCGAAAAACCCCAGGCCCCGGCCCCCACCACCACGATGTTTTCCTTGGCCGAGGGGGAATACAGTCGGCGGTCGCCGTGAGTGGCGTAGTACAACAGGCCGTTTTCGGCCAAGATGGAGTGTCCGCGCCGCCAACCGGGCTTGCCCTTCACGACTTTGCGCCTGATAAGGGTCCGGAGTCCGTCCCGGACCACCTCTTCCATGGGGTTGTCGCGGATAAAATCCTCGAGGTCCGGTTCCCGTCCAAAGGTGCGGCGGTGGTAATCCATTACGGATTCCAGCTCGGCCTGGGCCGCCTCCACCAGGTCTTCCAGGCCGTCATGCCGGGCCCGCACGAGTCCCCGGGCGGCCAGTTGCGAGGACATCACCTTTTTGTCCTTGGCGATTTCCTTCATGCTGTACAGGGCCGCGAATTCGTCCCGGGCCAGGTCGGCCGGATCGGCGGCCCGCATCTGGTCGAGTTCGGAAAGCAGCTTGGGCTGACAGAAGTTGATATAGGCCCGGCCGTAGAGCCCTTCCAGGGACCGGGCCAAGGCGGTCAGGGGGCGATGGGGGGTCAGGAGCAACTTGCGGAAAACCGGGGCGCCATTGATCCAGCTCAATCCTCCGGCCCGCTCCGACAACCCCAGGTCCTCCGGGACCGCGCTGTAGCTGATAACCACCGGTTGGATCAGCACGTCCTTCTCGGAAGCCAGGGCCCCTTGCAGGCTGACCAACCGGCGCGGGTAACGCAGGCTGCCGTCCCTGGTCCGGGCGCCGCCGGACCAGGCTTCCAGAAAAATTCCTTGTTGCTGGCCCAACTCGGCCAGGGAACGGCAGTAATTGAACAAGGTGGCCAGATAGGTCTTGGTCGCCCCGCGGCGAATGATCACATAGGAGCCGATCATCAGGATTTTCTCGATGCTCGGGGTGGCCATCATGTTGCTTCCGGCGGCGAACAGGGGAAGGTTGACGCCGTGCTGTTCCAACACCACGTCCACGATGAATTCGTCCCAATGGGAGGAATGATTCACCAGGTAAACCACCCCGATCCCGTCCCGGCGGGCCTGGCGCAGGCGTTCCATGTTTTTCAGCTCCCGCTGGTCCGGCGAGATGAAGATGCGGTCGAGGGAATCGTGTTCAAAGGTGTGGGCCAGGGCGTTGAACATGGTCGATTTGGCCAGGGTGTGGATTTCGTGATCGTAGCGGCAGGAAATGGACCGGGCGTAATCCTCGATTTCCTTTTCCTGCGCTCGTTCGCCCCGGGACCGGAAATCCGCCATGGTCAGTTCGATGGTGTGGAGAATCAGCTCTTCCTGGTTGGGGAAAGCCACCTGGGGCGGCCCGGCTTTTTCGAGGAATGTCCGGCCCGGTTCGAACTGGGCCGCCATTTTCAGAATTTTGACGAAATTAATCCTGTTTATACCCAGGCCGACCGGTTTCATGGCCAGCTTTTTCAATCTGCGCGCCAAGCTAGGCATTTTGTGGCTTTCTCCTTGTTGGGCCCGGTTCGGAACAGACCGGCCGCTGATATCTTTCCGGCCCGGTATTTTCACCGGGCGCCCGACAAAGGGTCGAGTCCGCTTCCGGCGCGGACTCCGGCGGCCGCGCCGGGGCCTCGCGGCCCGGGGGCGGTCCGCCCTGGTCATTCCATCCGTCGCCCGACGCCATTTTGTAAAGAGACGCCAAGTGGTCGGGACCTCGCGACGACCCGCCGACGTCGGGCCGCCAAGGCCCGACCGCCGGAAGGCGCCCAAGAGATAGGCAGGCTTACGGGGTGTTTAATCCCGGTTCGGAACGGAAGGCTTCCACGGTGTACTCGGCCAACTCGTTGGGAATTTTTTCGAATACAATCATAAAATTGGCGCTCTGCCCCGGCGGCACGTCGATATTGGACCCGTTTTGGCCCCCGCGCACGGACAGGGCCTTGCGCATGTCCGCCAGGGACATTTTGGTCAGTTGCTCCTCGGATAAAATATTTCCGCAATATATGAGCTTCTGGACGAGCACCTCACCCTTGCCGTCGTGGAGGAGCCCCATCAACTGGATAAAGCTCCGCGGCGTCTTATAGTGATTGCGCGCCAAGCCGGTTATGATCAGCAGTTGGCCCTCGGTTTCGTTCTGACGGAAAAAATGCTTGGCGTTTTCGGGGGAAATGAATTTATTCCCCATGGGATCGTCGGCGACTTCTTCGGATTTCGGCGCTCCCAGCCCCAGGGGCTGAAGAATCGGGGCCAGAAGCCCGGGGCTGAAGGTAAAGAGGCCGGCGCCGACGGCCAGGATGAACAGCAAAAAAATCAAGACCCAGAGCAGGCCCCGGCCTCGTTTTTTCTTGACGGCCCCGACCGCGACGGTTTCCAGTTCCTCGGCGTCAGCGAAGGGGAAGCCGGAATCGTCATCGTCCTCCGCGCCGGGAACCATGGCCCCGGCCGAAGCTTTTCCGCCGCCGAAATCCAAATTGTCATCCCCGCCGAAATCGAGTTCGTCCTCGTCGGAATCTCCCAGGCCAAGTCCGAAATCATCCTCGACCTCGCGTCCCGCCTTCGGCTTATCCTTGCCGGCCCGGGCAGGCGCGGCGGCGTCTCCCCCGAGGCCCAGGTCGTCGTCCAGGCCCAGGTCGTCCAGCCCGCTGAAATCCATGTCGCCATCGCCGCCGGACTTGGCCGTCCGACTTCCGGGAGCGAGGTCGTCGTCATCCCCGAAAGAGCCGAAGTCGAGGTCGTCGTCCTCGCCGACCGGCTTGGCCTTTTCGTCCCCCAGGCCCAGGTCGTCGTCATCGTCGAGGCTCCCGAAATCGAGGTCGTCGTCCTCGTCGCCGGGCTTGGCTTTCTCGTTCCCCAGGCCAGGGCCATCGTCATCGCCCAGGCTCCCGAAGTCGAGGTCGTCATCCTTGCCGCCGGGCTTGGCTTTTTCGTCCCCGAAACCCAGGTCGTCGTCCCCGAAACCGCCGAAGTCGTCATCGGGTTGTTGGGCGGGTTGTTGGGCCGGTTGGGGCGGCTTGGGCGGCGGAGGCGGAACCCTCGGTCGTTCGACGGGAAGAACCGGGGCGCTTACCGGCCGCGGGGCGGCAACGGGTTCGGGTTTGAAAATTTTAAAAACATTTTGGCAATTGGAGCATCTGACCTTGGAACCGGCATCCTTGATCCGGCCGGGGTCGACATCAAACTTGCTCCGGCATTTTTCACATTGGACGATCATCCCGCGCCCCTTTTTATCTCAGGCCATGACCAGATGATAAACTTCGGGCAGGTGCCGGTACTGGCCGTCATAGTCCAGTCCATACCCAACCAGGAAACCAGTGTCCACCTCGAATCCGACATATTCGAGGTTGAGGGAGACGTCGCGTCGTTCCTTCTTGTCGATCAGCACGCAGGTTTTAACCGACGCCGCCCCTAGTTGCTCCAAATGCTTATGAAGCCAGTTCAAGGTCAGCCCGCTATCGGCGATATCCTCGACAATCAGAACATCCAAGCCCGACAAATCGGATTCCACATTCTTCTTCATCTCGATCCGGCCCGAGGAATCCATGGCTTCCCCGTAACTGGACAGGCGAATAAACTCGATCCGAACGGGGATGGACAACTTTTTCACCAAATCGGCGAAAAACATGAAAACGCCGTTCAGCACCCCCACCAGAACCAGATTCCTTCCGGCGTAATCCCGGGATATTTCCGCGGCTAGTTCCTGGACTCTTTCCTCAAGGCGGTCCTTGGAGAAAACCAACCTCATTTCAACGACTGTCATCATTATTATCTTTCGCAAAAGATCCCCGCGGCCAGCGGCGGGGAATCTTCCCCGTGAGAGGAAGCGGTCCTTATTATTATTTTGCTCGCTAATCCCGCGGCAAGCCGCAGCGAATGCGCTCGCCGGCATGTTCAAACTACCTGTCTATCCGGTAGAAATAGCCTCTTTAACTGAAATTGTCAACAATCTCCACGCGGCGTGGCGGGAAAAAGCCCGCGTTGGGGTTTTATCCTCACAGGGGTCGCCGGACCGCGGAAGGCCCGGGACCCTGCCCCTGGTCCCCGCTGGCCCCGTCTTCCCGGCCGCCGGCCAGTTGTCCGCAGGCCCCGGAAATGTCGCGACCCTTGCTTTGACGGATCATGGTCGTGAAATTCTTTTTCACCAGAATCTCCTGAAACGCCTCCACCGCCGCTTCGTCCGGGGCCTCGAACTCGGAGCCGGGGAAGGAATTGAACGGGATGAGGTTGACCTTGACCTTAAGCCCGTGGAGATATTTGGCCAGGTTCACGGCGTCCCTGGTTGAATCGTTGACGCCGGCCAAGAGCACGTAGGCGATGGTGATCCTCCGGCCGTGGGGCAAGGGGTAGGCGGCCAGGGCGTCGTGGAGCGCGGCCAGGGGGTAGCGGCGGTTGATGGGCATCAGATAATCCCTGGTCTGGTCATCGGCCGCGTTGAGGGACACGGTCAACCCCAAGGCGACCTCGTTGGACAAGAGGGGCAGTTCGGGGATCAACCCCACCGTGGACAAGCTCAAGCGCCGCCGGGACAGCCCCGCCAAGCCCGGTTCGGTCAAGATTTTCAAGGCCCGAACCACGTTGGCGCGATTGGCCAGGGGTTCGCCCATGCCCATGAAGACCAGGTTGGTCAACCGGCTTTTATCCGCAAGGCTTGCCCTGGCTTGCAGAAACTGCCCGATTATTTCCCCCGGCCGGAGGTTGCGCCTAAGCCCCAGGGTCCCGGTCCGGCAGAAACGACAGCCCATGGCGCAGCCCACTTGGCTGGACACGCACAGGGTGTAATGGCCGGCCTGGGGCATCAGCACGCTTTCCATGGCGGCGCCGTCGGACAAGGACCACAGGAACTTCACCGTCCCGTCCGAGGATTCCTCCACTTTCAAGGCCTTCAGGCGGCCTATGGCCGCGATTTCGACCAAGCGGGACCGCAGGTCTTTGGACAGGTTGGTCATTTGTTCAAAATCGGCGACCCCGTAATTAAAAAGCCATTTCATCACCTGCCCGGCCCGGAAGGGTTTTTCGCCCAAGTCCCGGAAAAAGGCGGCCAGCTCTTCCCGGGAAAGGTCGGTCAGGTCTGTTTTTTCGTGATCCATTTAATACCCATGCTTTTAAACGAGCCCTCGCCCGCAGCCCGCCGCGGGGAGCGGCTTTTTCTTGGCTTCTCCGGCGTTAAAACCAGGACAAGCCCGCGACCGCCAGTTTACTCCAAACTTTTTTCCAAAGCGAAAATTTTTTCCCCGGCCGGAAGTCCCGCCGGGACCGGGGAAAGGTCGGCGACGCCGCCCGAACCCCGGAAAGCCCTTTTGCCCGTCGCGAATCTCTGCTATATAAATTGGAGAAGCGCCACGAAAAAGGAGAGACGAAGTGTTTTTCGTTCGCAAGGCCGTCACGGCCGATGTCCCCCAGATTTACAACCTCCTCAAGGATTACGCGGCCAAGGGCTTGATGCTGCCCCGGTCCTTGAGCGACCTCTATGAAGTTATCCGGGCTTTTCACATCGCCAGCCCGGTGGACCGGCCCGAAGTGGCGGCCGGGGTCTGCGCCCTGCATGTGGTTTGGGCGGACCTGGGGGAAATACGATCCTTGGGGGTGGCCCCGGAATACAAAGGCGCGGGGTTGGGCGAAAAACTGGTGTCGGCCTGCGCGGCGGAAGCCGTGGGCCTGGGGCTGACCAAGCTCTTCGTCCTCACCTATATACCCGAATATTTTAAAAAACTGGAGTTTACCGGCATCGAAAAGTCGGCCCTGCCCCAAAAAATATGGGCCGATTGCTTCAAATGCGTCAATTTTCCCGACTGCGGGGAAGAGGCGTTGGAGAAGTACCTATGAGTCCGGCGGGCGACGGCGTCCGACCCGAGGAGGTCCTGGAGGCGCTGCTGCGAAGAGCGAGGAAGACCGGCGCGGCCGAGGCCGAGGTTTACGTGGCCAAGACGTCGTCCCTGGCCGTGGCGGCCAAGGGCGGAGTCATCGACCAGGTCCGCCGCCACGACGAATTTTCCGCGGCCTTGCGCCTGATTGACCAGGGTCGGCTAGGCTTCGCCCACACCTCTGTTTTCAGCCCCGCCGCCCTGGATGAAACCGCGGCCAGGGCCGCGGCCGGGTTCGAGTCAACCGACCCGCAACCCGGCCTGGGGCTCCCCGGACCGCCCGCCGGCCCCTGGCCCGTGGTGGAAGGACCGGACCTGACCGCTTCCGCGGTCCCCCTGGAAGAAAAAATGGCCGCGGTCCTGGAGATGGAACGGGTCGCCCTGGCCGCGGACTCGCGGGTGGAAAGGGTCCGAACCGCCGAGTACCGGGAAGGCAGCGGCGCCGTCTGGCTGGCCAACAGCCTCGGCCTGGTCTACAGCCATGCCGGGACCGTTTTTTCCGGGACCTTGACCGTCAAGGCCGTGGAACACGACCAGGCCGAAATGGGCGGCTGGGGCGAATTTTCACGAAAATACAAGGAACTCGACCTCCGGGCCATCGGCCGGGAAGCCGCCTTGCGGGCCGTCATGGGCCTCGGCGGAATAAAGGTCAAGACCTATAAAGGACCTGTAATACTTGAAAACTCGGTCATGGCCAGTTTTATCGGCGTTTTGGCCGGGTCCTTTCCGGCCGATGGGGTCAGAAAGGGAAAATCACTCCTGGCCGGAAAACTGGGGGAAAAAATCGCGGCCGAGGAGATAGACCTGGCCGACGACGGGCTCTGGCCCGGAGGGATCGCCGCCTCTCCGGCCGACGGCGAAGGCGTTCCCCGCCGGCGCACGGCCCTGATCAAGGACGGCGTATTGCAGGGTTTTCTATACGACGTGACCCACGCCCGGCTGGACGGACGCGAATCAACGGGCAACGCCGTCCGGGGACTCAAGTCGCCTCCAGGCATCGGAGTCACCAACCTGGTTCTCCAGCCCGGGAAGGACTCCCTGGAACAACTCCAGGCCCGCCTGGGGGAAGGTCTTTTGGTCGCCGACGTTCTGGGGGTGCATACCGCCAACCCCATTACGGGAAATTTTTCCCTGGGCTGCTCCGGTTTTTGGATAAAAAACGGTCGAATTCTACATCCGGTCAAGGGCATGGCCTTGGCCGGCAACCTACTGTCCCTGTTGACCCGGACGGTCGCGCTCGGTTCCGACGCCAGGAAATTCGGGGCCATCTCGGTTCCCTCGGCGCTGGTGGACGGCCTGACGGTCAGCGGATTATAGCAGGCGATTCTTTTAGCACAAAATATTTTCAGGCCGCTTGACCGCGGGAACGCGGCATGGTAACGTGGCCGAAGTTAAAACCACAAACAGAACTGCTCGTTTAGCCGTCGACTCGCCCGAAAACGTCGGAGTAACTGCTTTGATTGGAAAAAAGTATACGGTGCTCGTCCTGCCCCGGCGGGCCGGACAAGTTAAAATTCTCACTATCGGAAAAGCCCTCCCGGTCTTCCTGCTGGCCTTTTTCCTCGTCTTGTTCGCGGGAGTATCCTCGTTCGCCTATTATTCCTGGCACAAGCTGGAAACCTTCCAGGACCTTGACCGGGAAGTCAAGCGCCTGCGGGAGGACAACCGGGACCAGACCATCCAGGTGTTCGCCTTTGCCGATAAAATCAGACTGCTGGAGCAGGAAATGGGCAAGCTCCGGCAGTCGGACCTCAAACTCCGGACCATGTCCTCCCAGGGCAAGTTTGTTTCCGGACCCGTGCGGCCCGGCCTCGGCGGTTCCGATAGCCAGGCGGTTTCCCCCCGGACGGCCCTGAAAACCGATTCCCGCCGGTTGATCCGCCGCATGCACTTGGAATTGGAACAGCTTCTCGACGAGGCCGACCAGCGGGAACAGAGCCAGCAGGAATTGGGCCGCTTCCTCGAGGACGCCAGGTCCATCATCGCCTCCACCCCCGATATTTTGCCTCTCGAAGGGGAGATCACCTCCTTCTTCGGGTACCGGACCTCGCCGTTCGGAGGCCGGTCCACGGAATTTCACCGGGGCCTGGACATTGTTTCCGGGGTCGGGACCCCCATCGTCGCTCCGGCCGATGGAATAGTACTGGCAAGCGAATGGAATTCGGGGTATGGTTTGATACTGACCATCAACCATGGCTATGGGGTGGTCACCAGGTACGCTCATTTGGCCAAGGTTTATGTGGAGCCTGGCGACACGGTCGAGAAGGGGCGAAAAATATGCGCCACGGGCATGAGCGGGAGGACCACCGGTCCCCACCTCCACTATGAAACCATCTTTAACGGCGTGCCGGTCAACCCGTTGCGATTTTTGGCTGACAGGGAGTGAGGCGAAGGGCGGGAAACCTCAAAAGCCATATCATAACCAAGCACTCCCCGATAAGAGCCTTATCGGGGTTTTCGTTTTATAGAACGGGAAACAAGCGTCATGTTCAATAGTATACTAAAAATGGTATTCGGCAGCAGCAACGACCGGGAGGTCAAGCGCCTTTCGGCGTTGGTCGATCAGGTCAACGCCTTCGAACCGGCCATCAGGGTCCTTCCGGACCAGGCCATTAAGGGAAAAACGGCGGAATTCAAGGAAAAGCTGTCCCAAGGCGCGTCCTTGGACGATATTTTGCCCGAGGCTTTCGCCGTGGTTCGGGAAGCGGCGGTCCGGACCCTGGGCCAGCGGCATTTCGACGTCCAGGTCATCGGCGGGCTCGTCCTCCACCAGGGCAAGATCGCGGAAATGAAGACCGGCGAGGGCAAGACCCTGGCCGCCACCATGCCGGTCTACCTCAACGCGCTGAGCGGCAAGGGCGTTCACGTGGTCACGGTCAATGATTACCTGGCCGGCCGCGACGCCCGGTGGATGGGGGAAATATACAAATTCCTGGGCTTGTCCGTGGGAGTGATCGTGCACGGCCTGGACGACCGCCAGCGGCGCGAGGCCTATTTTTCCGATGTCACATACGGCACAAACAACGAATTCGGCTTCGACTACCTGCGGGACAACATGAAATTCAATCTGGCCGAATATGTCCAGAGGGATTTCAACTTCGCCATCGTGGACGAGGTCGACTCCATCCTGATAGACGAAGCCCGGACCCCGCTGATCATTTCCGGACCGGCCGAGCAATCCACCGACAAGTATTACCGGATCAACCGGGCCATCCCCAAGCTCAACAAGGACGAGGACTACACGGTCGACGAAAAGGCCCGAACCGCCGTCCTGACCGAGGACGGCGTGGCCCGGGCGGAAAAAATCCTGGGCGTGGACAACCTTTACGACCCCAACAACATGGAAGTCCTCCACCACCTGAACCAGGCCCTGAAAGCCCACGCGCTGTTCAAAAACGACGTGGACTACATCGTCAAGCAGGGCCAGGTCATCATCGTCGACGAGTTCACGGGCCGTCTCATGCCCGGGAGGCGGTATTCCGACGGTCTCCACCAGGCCCTGGAAGCCAAGGAAGGGGTCAAGATCGAGAACGAAAACCAGACCCTGGCCACGGTCACCTTCCAGAATTTCTTCCGCATGTATTCCAAGCTGGCCGGAATGACCGGGACCGCCGACACCGAGGCCCCCGAGTTCGCCAAGATTTACAACCTGGACGTGGTGGTCGTCCCGACCCACCGGCCCATGATCCGCGTCGATCATCCCGACTTGGTCTTCCGGACCGAGAATGAAAAAAACGAGGCGGTCATCGATGAGATCGAGGAACTTTACCACCTCGGCCGCCCGGTCCTGGTGGGCACGATTTCCATCGAGAAATCCGAACTCATAAGTAAAAAGCTGAAGGTCCGGGGCGTGCCCCATTGCGTGCTCAACGCCAAGCACCACGAGACGGAGGCCCAGATCGTGGCCATGGCCGGCCGGAAGGAAGCCGTCACCATCTCCACCAACATGGCCGGCCGCGGCACCGACATCGTCCTGGGCCCCGAAGTCCCCAAGCTGGGCGGGCTGCACATCCTGGGAACGGAACGGCACGAATCCCGGCGCATCGACAACCAGCTTCGGGGCCGGTCCGGGCGTCAGGGCGACCCCGGGTCATCCAGGTTCTACCTCTCCCTGGAAGACGACCTGCTGCGCATTTTCGGCGGGGAAAGAATTCAAGGCATCATGGGCCGCCTGGGAATGGAGGAAGGCGAACCGATCGAAGCCAACATCATCTCCCGGGCCATTGAAAACGCCCAGCGCAAGGTCGAGGCCCACAACTTCGACATCCGCAAGCATCTGCTGGAATACGACAACGTGATGAACCAGCAGCGCGAGGTCATCTACGGGCAGCGGCGCAACATCCTGTCCGGGGAAAACCTGCGGGAGGAAATCCTGGGCATGATCCAGGACCTCTCCGAGCAACTCGTGGAAACCCACACCGATGAAAAAACCTTCGCCGAGGAATGGGATTGCAACGCGCTGTCCGACCTGGTTTTCCGGACGTTCGGGTTTCGGATCGATTTCGAGAAGCAGGACGACCTGTCCCGGGAAAAACTGATCGAACTGCTCCAGGAAAAGGCCGTTTCGACCTACGAGGAAAAGGAACGGGAGTTCGGTCCCCAGCTTATGATCGACCTCCAGAAATTCGTTCTTCTCCAGTCCGTGGACAACCAATGGAAAGACCACCTTTTATCCATGGACCACCTCAAGGAAGGCATCGGCCTGCGAGGGTACGGCCAGCGGGACCCCCTCCGGGAATACCAGAAGGAAGCCTACGAGATGTTCGCCGACCTGATCGAGAGGATCAAGGAGGAGTCCATCCGCATCCTCTTCAACATCAGGGTCCAGCGGGAAGAGGACCTGGCCCAGGCCGCGCCCAGGGAGCAGGAAATCCATCTCTCCCACGGGGGAGATGAAAAGGCCCAACCGGTCAAGAGGAAGGAAAAAAAGGTCGGGCGAAACGACCCCTGCCCTTGCGGCTCGGGCAAGAAATTCAAGAAATGCTGCGGCGCCGGCGCCTGACGCCGCCGGGCCGGGACCGTCATAATTTGGGGCAACAAGGAGAAGGACATGAAAATAGCCGGTTTTAAAGCCGCCGCCGTCGCCGCGGGTTTAAGGTATAAAGACAGACTGGACCTGGGACTGATCGTCGCCGACGAAGCCGCCGCCGCCGCGGGCGTTTTCACCAGGAACCTGGTGCAAGCCGCCCCGGTGATCTGGTCCAGGGACAAGATAGCCTCCGGACGGGCCCGGGCCATTCTGGTCAACGCCGGCCGGGCCAACGCCTGCACCGGGGCCCAAGGCTTAGCCGACGCCGCCGCTTCCGCCGCCGCCGCCGCCGCGGCCCTGGGCTGCCCGCCGGACCAAGTGCTTCTGGCTTCCACCGGCGTGATCGGACAGCCCCTGAACATCGAAAAACTGGCCGCGGCGATTCCCGCCCTGGTCGCGGGCCTGGCCGAGGACAACCTTCCCCAGGTCGCCCGGGCCATCATGACCACCGACACGGTTATAAAAATGGCCGAGGCGTCGGGGACGATCGGAGAAAGAACAATCTCCGCGGCCGGCATGGCCAAGGGCTCGGGCATGATCCAGCCGGACATGGCCACCATGCTCTCGTTCGTCCTGACCGACGCCGCCGTGTCCCCGGCCTGCCTCCAGGGACTTCTTCGGGAAGGCGCGGAAATGACCTTCAACCGGGTCACCGTGGACGGCGACACCTCCACCAACGACACGTTGTACCTGTTGGCCAGCGGACGGGCCGGAAACGAGCCGATCGCCGGTCCCGAATCCCCGGGTTACCAGGAACTGAAAAGAGTCGTCCTTGAGGTGCTGGCCGCGCTGGCCGGGAAGATCGCGGCCGACGGCGAAGGCGCCACCAAGCTGGTCAAAATCGTGGTTCGGGGCGCCAAGGATGATGGGCAGGCTAAAACCGCGGCCCTGACCGTGGCCAATTCCCCCCTGGTCAAAACCGCCATTTTCGGCCAGGACGCCAACTGGGGACGCATCCTGATGGCCCTGGGGCGCAGCGGCGCCCAGTTCGACCCCCTGGCGGTCAACGTCTCCCTCAATGACGCGCCCCTGGTCAGGAACGGCGTCGACGCCGGCGGCGAAGCGAAAGCCGCCGCGGTCATGAAGGAAAAGGAATTCACGATTAACATCGAGATCGGCGCGGGTCCGGGAAGCGCCGAGGTCCTGACCTGCGACCTTTCCCTGGACTACGTCAAGATCAACGCCGATTACCGGAGCTAGGACGCGGGTCCGCCCATTATTGATGCACGCGAAGGTGCGAAGACGCGAAGTTGAAGTCACGGGGACCGCGGCTCCGGGTATTTTGCGCACGGACTGAAGCTACGCCATATCAAGCTAGGCCGAAACAATGCGCTGCATTTGCGCCGGCTCGAACTCGGAGAGATGTCAGTCCGCCCATTATTGATGCACGCGAAGGCGCGAAGACGCGAAGTTGAAGTCACTGGGACCGCGGCTCCGGGTATTTTGCGCACGGACTGACGTTACGCCATATCAAGCTAGGCCGAAACAATGCGCTGCATTTGCGCCGGCTCGAACTCGGAGAGATGTCAGTCCGCCCATTATTGATGCACGCGAAGGCGCGAAGACGCGAAGTTGGTGTGTTTGTTGACCACGCGCCGGAGGCCTTGCTTCAGGAGCGGCGCACCGAAGTTGACGAGCAGTCCGAGGGGCAGGTTCATCAGGCGCAGGTAGGTCAGAAGTTGTTTGGGATGGACCGGGTGAATGTTTTCGACGGACTTCAGTTCAACAATCAGTTGACCATCGACCAGCAAATCCAGCCGAAAGCCCTCGTCAAGTGAAATGCCCTGGTAATGGATGGGGACCGGTATTTGCCTCTCGACCAACAGGCCGCGCTGTTCCAGCATTTTGGCTAGCGCCGCCTCATGGACGGATTCCAGCAGTCCCGGCCCCAAATCCCTATGCAGTTGCAGCGAGGCATCCACCACAATAGCGGCGACTTCCTCAATATCCCTTCGCGCCTTCGCGTCTTCGCGTGAGGCATAATCCTCAGACATTGACCCGTCTCCCCGGCTCCGGCTGGCCGCGCTGTTCCAGCATTTTGGCGAGCGCCGGCTCATGGACGGATTCCAACAGTCCCGGCCCCAAATCCCTATGCGGTTGCAGCGAGGCATCCACCACAATAGCGGCGACTTCCTCAATATCCCTTCGCGCCTTCGCGTCTTCGCGTGAGGCATAAATCTCGGACATTGATTCGTCTCCGTTCAATAAACAGCCTCCGAGAGAGGAATTCGAGCCCTCGGTTGAGCTTAACAGCCGGCTCTCGCCTAGTAGGCGATATCCACCTTGGTCTGACTGGGGATCAGGCAGGAGCCCACGGTGTTGTTTTGGTTGTGGGTGGTGGGCGACCCGAAAAAAACCGCGGGCGCGCCCTCGAACTTGACCTTGACGCTGCCCATGACAAAGGCCGCCGGCCCCATTATTTGACTCGAAGCCACCCCGCCGGCCGCTCCGGGCTGATCTCCATTGGTCGGCTGGACCTTGGAACTGGCGGTCAGGGCCGGCATGCCGTTGACCATGACCTTGGTCGTGGCCGGGTTCCCTAATTGAGGCATGCCGGCATTGGGGTAGGGGACGGGGACCGGCCCGGCGGGACTAGGGGTCTTGCAGACGTCCGGCATGGCCATTAACTGCCCTTTTTCCTTGGTCGTGGCGAACATTTATCTTCCCTCTCAGCCCAAGTTGATTTTTTCGCCGTCAATTTTGACCTCGGATTCGGCCGTGAGCGCGGCCGAGCCGGCCTTGGTCAGCCAACGGTCCCGCACCAGGAAGGTCATTCGGCCCGCCCTGGTCTGTTCCAGGTTTTTCACCCAGCGGTAACTCGAGGTTATTTTCTGGGTCAGGCGGCCGATAATGGAATGGTGTCGCATTATTTCCGTGGACGCGTCCTTGATTCCGGCCTGGACGCGGCCCGCCAAAAACGAAAAGTCGAGGAACCGGGCCCGCCCCTTCACCGCTTCCAGGTTGATCTCCGGACCGCGCAGCTCCACTTCCCGGCGGCCGGACAAGGCCACGCGGTCCGCTTCAAGTTCCAGGCCCCGGGGAGCGGTTATTTTAGTTTCCCCGGGCAAGGCGACCTCGCCTTGGGAAGAATATTTTTTCAGAACATGCAGGATGTAATTGGTCCGGTCCGGTCCCCGGGCCGCTAGGACCAGGTCGTTTTCTTCCGGAACCAGAAGACAGCCGTCCGCTTTTTCGGCGTCCAGGACCTGCCCGGATGTAATCAGCACCCGGAATTTTCCGCCGGCCCGCCCGATCACGCGGCCGTAAACCGAGTAGACCGCGTCGGCGTCGTCGAGGTTGGATAAAACCGAGATATTGTCCATATTTATTATGACTTTCCCTTGTCTCCCGGGGCGGGAGGAATGGGTCCTTCGCACTGGTCTTGAATCCGCTTGGAATAACCGCTTCCTCGCGGGGGCTTCCAGTTTTCCGCCTCGGCCAGGTCCCTATCCGCGGGCTTGATTTTTCCGCGCGCCGCGCCATCGAGCCAGGCCTGGTTCAAGTCCGTCCCGTGCATGTCGGTCAACTCGAACACGGCCGCGCCGAAGGCGGTCCGGTCGAACAAGGCGTGGGAAAAATCGGCGAAGCGCAGGACCGCGCCCCTGAAATCGGCCCGGCGGCAATCGGCCCGGGCAAACATCGACATTTCCAGCCCGGCTTGCGTGAACAGGGCTTCCTGGAGGTTCGTCCCTTTAAACAGGGCGCTGGGCCACTTGCCTCCGGTAAAGTCGGCGCCCGCGGCGTCGGCTTGCGATAAATCGGCGTACCGGCCCTCGGTTTTCCGAAAGACCGCTTTTTTTAAACCCGCCCCGACCAGGCTCAGTTGAGTCAGGTCGAGCCCGGAAAAATCCGCCCCGGACAGGTCGGCCCCGTTCCAGCGCCCCATGGCCAGGAAGCAGCCCGGAAAGGATGAACCGGCCAACCGCGATCCCTCGAAACAGGCTTTGGTCAGGTTGGTTTGGTTGAAGACCGCTTTCCCCAGGTCGGTCTCCGGAATGGCCCCGCCGCTCAGGTCCGCGCCGGTGAAATCGACGGTCCCAAGCCGGCATTGATGCAGGACGATCCGCCGCAGGTTGGCGTTCCGGAAGACGGTTTTGTCGATCAGGCAGGAATCGAGATAGGCGGAGGCCAGGTCGGCCCGGGTGAAATCGGCTTCTTCCATCCGCGCTTTTTGAAAAGAGGCCTCGGACAGCACGGCGTCCCGGGCGTTGGCCCGGGCCAGGGAGAGGTCGAAAAAACCGGCAAAAGAAAAATTCGCCCCCTCGAGGCGCGCCCCGGTCAGGTTGACTTGGCTGAAAGCGCATTCGGAAAAATCGCCGCCGGACAGGTCGGCCCCCGATAGGTTGACCGCCTCGAAAAAAGCTCCGGACCACTTCCGCCCGGACAGGTCCAGGCCGGAAAGGTCCAGGCCGGAAAGCCCGCCTTCCCCGGCCATGGTTTTTTCAAGCTCGTCCATGGTTGCAATCATAATTTCAGGTCCAACAAAGTCCTTTTTAGAAGGGCGTTGGTCAAGTCGGTTTTGGCCAGGTTGGCCCGGAACAGGTCGGCGCCAAAAAGATTGGCGTCCCGGAGCACGGCGCCGCCAAGATCGGCGCGCCGCAGGGAGGCGTAAAATAGATTGACTCCCGACATATCGGCTTCCACGGCCCGGGTCCGGATAAGCCGGGCTTCCTTCAAAACGGCCAGGGGAAGCTGGGCCCGGGACAGGTCGGCCCCGGAAAAATCGGCGCCTTCCATCAGGCACCCGGCCAGGTGGGCGCCGACAAGCCGGGCTCCCGCCCACTGGGCGCCGCGCAATACGGCCCGGTTTATTCGCGCCATGAGAAAATTGGTTTTGTCATCGGCCCGTGACCCGGCGAGATTCGAGGAACAGAAATCGACCTTTTCCCCGGTCGCCCCGTTGAGGATCAAGCCCTCGGCCTTTAAACCCGAAAGCTGGGCCTGGCTTAACTCGCACCCCGACAAGTCGGCCTGGCCGAGGTTCGAACTATCCAGATTAGCCCGGGTGAGCAGGGCGCCCTGAAAATCCGTTTTCAAGGCCGACAGGCCCAAGCCGCTGATTCCGACCATTTTCGCCCGGGAAAAAAGGCCCTCGGAAATAATGGCCTCGGACAGGAGGGCTTCGGAAAAATCGGCGTCGGAAAAATCTCCCCCGCCCAGGTGGGCCCCCGTCAGGTCGGCTTTTATAAAAATCGCTTCCGGGGCCAGGCAGCGCTTGAATACGGCGCTGACGAGCTTGGTGCGCGAAAAATCGGCCGCCGTCAATAGGGCCGCGGTAAAATTCGCTCCCGTCAGGTCCGCCCCGCTAAAAACGGCGCCTTCCAAGATCGAGTCGGCGAAAACCACGCCGGCCATTTTTTGGCCCGAAAAATCCAAGCCGGTCAAGTCCAGGCCGGACAAGTCCCGGCCTTGTTCCAGGCGCGCCAAGGCTTCTTCCCGGGAGATTGGGCCGACGACCCGGGGGGGCATTTCGGGTTGGTCTTGGGAAACGGCGGCGAGGTTGTCCTCGGGTGAGTTTTCAAGCGACTGTTCGGCTTCCGCCAGGTTCCCGGCCGCCGCCTCGAATTCCTTCACCCGGGCTTTTAGCTCGGGAGTCAGGAGCCCGGCCGCTTGCAGCAATCCCAATATCCCGGCGGTGGAAATTTCCGGAAGGGCCGGGCTTGGTTCCAGCAGCTTCAAGCCCTCGCGTTCGTCCAGCCCCGCTTGGCTTAGCATGGCCCGGGCTTGGCTTTCCAGGGACCGGATGGCGTCCTCGAGTCCGGCGGCGGAAGAACCCGGGGCCGCTTCCGGCGGCGGCATGAGCCTTTTTAAAACCTCATCCGGGTTTAGCCCGGCTTGTTTCATCTCGGTTCGCGCGCGCGTTTCCAGTTCCTCGATCGATTGGGAAAGCTCCTGGAATTGGGACTCAATGTCCGGGTCGGCCGGTTTTATCATTTCCGGAGGCGCCGCAAGCTGTGGTTCCGGTGGGAGCTCCTCCTCCGGGGCCTCTTCCGGCTCTTCCGGAGTAGGAGGCGCGGCCGCGACGCCTTGATAATGTTCAATCGGTTGGGGGGGCTCGGTCAGTTTTTCCGAAAAAACGTAAAAGCCCGCCACGTCGGACAAGAGTTCGTCCGCGACCGGGGTCGCCCCCCGAAACAGCAGCAGGCCCTTGGCGAGGCCCGGGAAAAGCCAGAGGGTTTCCGGTTGCAGGGGTATTTCCGCGAAAACGTCGTCGGGAGGACCGGTTTTTTTAAACAGCCGGGGCCGGATGCCGGGTAGGGCGGACCGGATGGTTTTCCTTTCCGGGTGCATGTTTTCCAGGAAAATTTCCTCGTCGCCCCGGAAATAGAAATTAAGGCGCTGGTCTTCCGGGGCCGTGTTGAAAAATTCCGGGTTTCCGTCGGACGGAAAGTCTGGCCAGTCCTCGATCAGCCATTTGGAAGTGAATTTGCCCAGGAACCGGCTTTTTTGGGGCCAAAAAGGCGGATAAGCGGCGAACCCGGCCGGCGGCTGGACTTCCCCGGGAAGCAGGGCCGGCCGGTTTGGGTCGTGAATATTGGGCCAGACCGCCCGGGACCCTTCCTTGGGTTTATAGCCTTTTCCCAGGGGGTTTTCCGGAAAGCCCGGCCCGCCGAAAGCGTTATTCCAGGAAAGGTCCATGGAGGAAAATGGTTCGGGGTCCCCGGAAAAGGTTTTTCCCTGAATGACGTCGCGCTCGCCGGCGACGAGCAGGGTTTTTTCCCTGTTTCCCACCCGGACCCTCGCGGCGAGGCCCTGGACGGGCTTGGCGGAGTAGGCCCGGCCGTAAACCAGGTATTCCCCCCTGATTTTAGGCCGTCCGGAATCGAGGATTTCTTCCGGGCCGAGGGCCTCTTCCACGGCCGTCCATAGTTGGGCTTCCGCGACGATTTTTTGAGCCGGCGGGTCATCCAGGGTGAAGCAGGCCAGCACGGCGGCGGCGGCCATGTTCCGCCCCCTGTCCAGAAAGGCTTGCCACAGGAAGCCGAGGTGGTCGGGCTTGGATATCTTCATGGCCGGGGTTCCTCAACCCAGCCTGACCAGGGTCCCGCTGACCGTGGCGCCGACCGGGTCGACCTTGAAAAAATTACCGCCGATTTTCATGACAATTTCGGTGTTCGAAACCTTGACCATGTTGTTTCCGACGCTCATCTGGGTCAGTCCGCCGGCGACCTGGATTTTTCCGCCGTTGGATTTTTCGATGGTAATGGTCGTGCCCACGGTTATTTTGGCGCTGTTCGGTTTTTCGATAACCACGGTCCCCCGGGACAGGACTATTTTGGTGGCGTTGGATAACTCCAGGGTGATGGTGTTGCCTTGGTCCAAGGTTACCACGGCGGAGGTCCCGTTGTTGTTGAGGGATATCCGACCGCCGCCGGGGCTGATTTCGATGCTCGATTCGCGGGCCGGCGGCCGGACCGCCACGCTCAGCTTAACCATGGGGTCCGGCGCCAGGGCGGAGGGCTTTTCGGCTTTGATGTCCACGCCCTGGGCGTTGAGGGTGATCAGGCCGGCCTTGGCCGCCCGGCTGTAAAGGTCGGCGGCGTGGTGCATGACCTTGTAGGCCGCGGCGGCCAGGGAGAACCCGCCGACGCTCAAGACCGCTCCGGTCACCCCCAATCCCCAGTCCTTGTTCTTGAATTTCTTGACTCCCGTGTCGCTCCAGAGGGTCTTGGCGGCCTGATCGGCCATGATCCCGCCGCTCAGGGAGGAGGCGCCGCCGGCCGCGGCCAGGGCCACTGCAATTTGGGCCTTGCCCTGAATCGCGTTTTGGGCCGGGTCCACGCCCCCGGCCAGGGTGATTTCGGTCATGGCCCCGAAATGAGCCCGGGGTTTGATGTTCATGGCCCGGCCGGCGCCCAGGGTTATGCTGTCCCCATGGTTCCAGTTGACCGTTTGATTGAGGTTGATGGTGTTGGAGGACCCGATGTTCAACCCCATGGCGGCGCCCAGGCGAAAACTGTTTTGCAGGCCCAAGTCGACCGTGTTTTTGATGCCCACGGTGGAGCTGAAGGCGTTGCCGAAAGTCATGGATTCGTCATCGCCGAAGGTCCATTTGTGAAAACTGCCGCCGCCGCCGTCCTTGACCGAGCCCATGGCCAGCCCGGTGTTGTGGTAGGGCGACCAGAGCCCCACATATTCCCGACCTTCCTTGTCGCTGAAAACCAACTGGTTCCCGCCCGAACTCTGGATGGCGCACTGGGTTTCGTTCCCGCTGTCGATCACGCTGGGGTTGTTGGGATTGGGCGCGGCGCCGGCGATAATGGGCCGGTCCGGGTCGCCTTCAACAAAAATAAGCAGCACTTCCGCGCCCTTATGCAGGGGAAAATGCATGCCGTGGTCCGACCCGGCGTACGGCTGCATCAGGCGCAGCCAGGCCGAGGCCTTTCCCCCGCCGCTCCCGGACAGGTCAAGGGGGACCTGGACCTTGTAGCGGCCCTGGTCGTCCAACTCGGCGTTCCGGCCGCCGCCGGCCGCGTCGACCACGGCGTTCATGGTCCCGTAAAAACGGGCTTTCTCGGTTTTCCTTTCCGGCCTGAACTGCCGGTCCGAGGGGATGGCGGAAAAGGAGTTGCGGTAAAAGACTTCCCGCGATTCCTGGCCCCAGCCGGGTTTTATTCCGTCGATCAGATAGGCGGCCTGGGAACCCTCGTGGGTCACCCCCAGGGTCAGGTACTGCCGGTTGAAGGCGGGTCGATCATGGTCCAGTATTTTAAACAGAAAGCCCGGCCGGAGATAGGGGACGCCGCTCTCGCCGTGAAACACCGTTCCGCGGCAGTTCAATTCCTGGGCCCGGACCTCGGCCAGGCGGGACGCTTCCTCGGGAGTCCGAAGATGGTCCCCGTACAGATAGACCTCGCCGCTCCCCTCGGGGTCCACCAGGCCCCGGCCGGTGATTTCCAGGGAAGGCGTGCGGTAATTGTAATCCTTGAGCAAGACTTGCTTGGGCAGGATGTTTTGGCCGAGGATAAAGGACCGGATGCTTTCGCCCTGGCGGTTTTCGTCCAGGCCCGACCACGATGCGAGGGGCGGGGTCCAGGACAGGGGGGAGGGCTGATGCGCCAGGTTGCTGTCGGTGATGATCAACCGCTCGCCGCCTTCCGTCTGGTCAAAGAAGTAATACAAGCCGTCGCGTTCCATCCACCGGCTGATGAACTGAAAGTGGCTTTCCCCATACTGGCAGACGTATTCCCAGGGAGTGTAGCTCTTCTGAAGCCTCAGCTCGTAATCAAGCGAGGTCAGGCCGCCTTCTTCCAGGACGGCGGCCAGGATTTCCGGCAAGCCCTTGTCCAGGAAAACCTGGTTATGCCGGGTCAGGGTCAGCCGGTGGAGCCTGGGGGTCAGGACCACCCGGTAAAAGGTGTATTCCTTGAAGGTCTGGCGCTGTTCCAGGCGGGCGATAATCCCCCCGATGGGGACGGTCCCCTCGTCGGCGATGATGGAGAAAACAGCCGGCTTTTTGAGCGCTCGCCCTAAATCGAGGTCGTCCCGGCTGGACACGAGGTCGATCTCGAAACGATAGCAGGTCGACAACCCCTCCACGCCCCGGAATTGAATGACGCCGAAGGAATCCTCGGGCAAGCCCTGGGATGAGAATTTAAACCGCTCCTTGGAAAAGAAGGACATCTTCCGTTCCCCCTGGTAAAACAGCCGCAAGGGTTCAAAATGCAAGCGCGCGCCAACCCCGCGGCTGGCCGCGCTGTTCCAGCATTTTGGCGAGCGCCGCCTCATGGACGGATTCCAACAGTCCCGGCCCTAAATCCCCATGCAGTTGCAGCGACGCATCCACCACAATAGCGGCGACTTCCTCAATATCCCTTCGCGCCTTCGCGTCTTCGCGTGAGGCATAAATCTCAGACATTGATTCGTCTCCTCGGCTCCGGCTGGCCGCGACTGGTCACCCGCCGATAAGGTTCATTTCCCGGCCCGAGACCACGGGGAGTTCCTCGCTCAAAAGATGGGCGCCGGGTTTTAACTTGACCGCGTCTCGCAAAAAGGCGGAAATTTCTTCCAGGCCGGCCCCGGAACGAAGGAGCGGTTTCAGGTCCATTTCCAGTTCCGACAACAAGCAGAGGCGCAGCTTGCCGTCGGCGGTCAAGCGCAGCCGGTTGCAGGTCCCGCAGAAGTGATCGGTCATGGGGCTGATGAAGCCGACCGAGCCTTGGGCTTGGGGCAGGCGGAAAACATTGGCCGGCCCCTCGGAGGCGCGGTGGGGCTCGGGAGTCAATTCTCCCATGGCCGCCAGGCGCTTCTTTATTTCGGCGGTGGGGGTTATTCTATCCGGGCTCCAAAAGCAGTGACGCCCCAGGGGCATGAACTCGATGAACCGCACTTCAATGGGTTTTTCCAGGGACAGGCGGGCGAAGGCCTCTATTTCGTGATCATTTATTCCCCGAATGGGCACGCAGTTGACCTTGATCAGGTCGAACCCCGCTTCCAGGGCTTTTTCCAGGCCCGCCCAGACCCGGTTGAATTCGTTTCGTCCGCTGATGTATTCGAAGGTCCTGGGATCGAGGGAGTCCAGGCTGACGTTGACCCGCTTGATTCCGGCCCGGAGCAAGTCCCGGGCCATGGGCCCAAGCAGGACGCCGTTGGTGGTCAAGCGCAGGTCCATGATCCCGGGTATGGCGGCCAGCTTTTCGATGAATTCCAGAATTCCTTTTCTGACCAATGGTTCACCGCCGGTGAGCCTGATCTTGGTCATGCCCTCGGCGGCGGCGGCCCTGGCCGCGGTCAGAAATTCCTCGTAGCTGAGTATTTCGTCGTGGCCGAGCTTTTTCACGCCTTGTTCCGGCATGCAGTACCGGCAGCGCAGATTACACCTATCAGTTAGGGAAAGTCTTAAGTAGCTGATATGCCTTTGAAAGGAATCGATGAGCACTTTAGGACCCTTTTCTTGATATCAAAGTAAGCCTAATATAACCAGGCGGAATATGGGTGTCAACACCTAGCCGGCGCGGCCGGCGCTTTTTCGCCGCCGCCGGCCGCCGGGCCGTCCCCGGGCGGACGTTGTCTTCATAAATTCCAGAAATTAGTTGACAATACCACTCGCTCCGACTAAACATTAAAGGTTCAGTTTGAAGGCGGGACAAACGGCTCGCCCGACATCAGGAGAGACCATGGCGTCGATTACGGCCATTAGAGGCTTCAAGGATATCCTGCCCGAGGAGACGCACCTGTGGCGGCGAATGGAAGCGACCCTGACCAGGGTCTTGTCCGCGTTCGGGTATCGGGAAATCAGAATCCCCGTGCTCGAGCGGACCGAGCTTTTCGCCCGGGGAATCGGGACCGACACGGATATCGTCGAAAAAGAGATGTACACCTTTCCGGACCGGCATGGGGAATCCCTGACCATGCGGCCGGAAGCCACGGCGAGCATTACCCGGGCCGTGGCCGAGCACGGCCTGGCCGGCGACGGCCGCCCGCTTAAACTCTGGTTCATGGGGCCCATGTTTCGGTACGAGCGCCCCCAGAAAGGGCGGCAAAGGCAGTTCCACCAGGTCGACGTGGAGGTCTTCAACGACCCGAGCCCCCATGTGGACGCCGAACTGGTCGTTCTCCTGACCCAAATTCTTCACGAGCTGGGCCTGAGGCGGCTGACGGTGCATCTCAATTCCCTGGGCTGCCCGGACTGTCGGCCCGATTTCAAGGCCAAGCTAAGGGATTACCTGGCCGCGCGCCGGCCCGAGCTCTGCCCGGACTGTCAACGCCGGTTCGAAACCAACCCGTTGCGGGTGGTCGACTGCAAGGTGGAACGTTGCGCGGAACTGGTCAAGGACGCTCCCTCCATACAGGAATCCCTCTGTCCGGACTGCCGGGACCATTTCGCGGCGGTGAAAAAAATGATCGACGAAACCGGGCTCCAGGCCATTTCCGACCCGCGCTTGGTTCGAGGCCTAGATTACTATTACCGGACCACCTTTGAAGTCCATTCCGGCGACCTGGGCGCCCAAAACGCGGTGGCCGGGGGAGGGCGGTACGACGGCCTGTCCAAGGCCATCGGCGGTCCCGACCTTTCCGGAACGGGCTTCGCCGTCGGACTGGAACGCTTGATCATGCTGCTGTCCGAATTGGAACAGCCCCAGGCGCCCGGTCCCGAGCTTTTCGTGGCGGCCCTTGACGCCGCGGCCGCGGCCGCGTCTTTCGGCCTGGTGCAGGGCCTGCGTCGCCGGGGCGTCTGGGCCGAAATGGAGTACCAGCCGGGAAGCTTGAAGAGCAAGATGAAACGGGCCGACAAGCTCGGCGCCGCCCGGGTCCTGATACTGGGACCGGACGAAATGGCCCGGGGCCTAGCCATCCTGCGGGACATGAAATCCAAGGAACAGAAGGAACTGCCGCTGGACGAAATCCAGGGCCGCCTGCTCGATATAATCGGAAAAGGAGAACGGAATTGATCGAATCCTTGTCTGACCTCCGTCGAACCCATTATTGCGCCGACATTTCGGAAGCCCACATCGGCCTGGACGTGGTGCTCATGGGCTGGGTCCAGCGCCGGCGGGACCACGGCGGGCTGGTCTTCATCGACCTGAGGGACCGGACCGGACTGGTGCAGGTGGTCTTCAACCCCCAGGAAGACCACGAGACCCACGATAAGTCTCACGACGTGCGCTCCGAATACGTCCTGGCCGTCAAGGGCCGGGTCCGGGAACGGCCCGGGGACATGATAAACCCCAAGCTCAAGACCGGGAAGATCGAGGTTTTCATCAATCACCTGCGGGTTCTCAACACTTCCAAGACGCCGCCCTTCATGATCGAGGACTATATCGACGTGACGGAAACGGTGCGCCTGAAGAACCGGTACTTGGACCTGAGGCGGCCCGGAATTCAAAAAAACCTGATCCTGCGCCACCAGGCGGCCCAGATCGCCCGTGATTTCCTCAACCGGAACGGGTTTTTGGAGATAGAGACGCCCTTTCTGACCAAGTCCACGCCCGAGGGCGCCCGCGACTACCTGGTGCCGTCCCGGGTCAACCAGGGCGATTTTTACGCCCTGCCGCAGTCCCCGCAGCTCTTCAAGCAACTGCTGATGATTGCGGGCCTGGACCGCTATTACCAACTGGCCAGGTGCTTTCGGGACGAGGACCTCCGGGCCGACCGGCAACCGGAATTCACCCAGATCGACCTGGAGATGTCCTTTATCCGGGAAGAGGACATCATGAACCTGATGGAAGAGTTCATGGTGGAACTGTTCCACAAGACCCTGAATCTTAACGTCCCCCGGCCCTTCCCCCGCCTGACCTACGAGGAAGCCATGGAACGGTACGGCCTGGACCGGCCCGACATCCGCTTCGGCCTGGAACTGATCGATGTCACCGCCATCGTGGCCGGGTCGGGCTTCAAGCTTTTTTCCCGGGCGGCCGCCTCGGGCGGGGTGGTCAAGGCGGTCAACGCCAAGGGCGCGGGTCATTTTTCCCGCAAACAGCTTGACGACCTGGTGGAATACGCCAAGATTTACGGGGCCAAGGGCCTGGCCTGGATCAAGATCAATCCCGACGGCTGGCAGTCGCCCATCGCCAAGTTCTTCACCGACGACGAAAAGGACCGGTTGATCCGGGCCCTGGGCCTGGAAGTCGGGGACGCGGTCTTCTTTTCCGCCGACGATAATAAAGTGGTCCGGGAAGTCCTGGGACAGCTCCGGCTCAAACTGGCCCGGGACCTGGACCTGATTCCCAAGAACGACTTCAGGTTCTGTTGGGTGACCCTTTTCCCCATGTTCGAATATAACGTGGAAGAAAAACGGCTGAACGCCATGCACCACCCGTTCACTTCCCCGGTGGAGGACGACCTGAAGCGGCTGGAAACCGCGCCGGAAGCGGTCAAGGCCCGGGCCTACGACCTGGTCCTCAACGGCAGCGAAATCGGCGGCGGCAGCATCCGCATCCACCGCCCCGACATCCAGGAACGGGTTTTCAAGGCCCTGGGCATAGGCGCCCAGGAAGCGGAAGAAAAATTCGGCTTTCTGATCGAGGCCTTGTCCTACGGCGCCCCGCCCCACGGAGGCCTGGCTTTCGGGTTCGACCGGTTGGTGATGATCCTGGCCGGATGTTCCTCGATTCGCGACGTCATCGCCTTCCCCAAAACCCAAAAGGCGACTTGCCTCCTTTCCGGCGCCCCCGCCAAGGTTGACCGAAACCAACTCCTGGAATTGGCTCTCCGCGTGGAGGTTGCGGCCGAGACCGAAAAAAAATAGCTCCCGTTATTCCAGCCGACCAAAAGGAAGGCGTTTTGCCTCCTTCCTTGGTCGGCTTCTCGAGGATATCCCGAAATTGATTTTCCCCAACAGGGAAAGGTTTGCCGTCGGTCGTCGACCCGGGTCCGGGTCGAGGGGACGAGGCGGCCCCCCGGATCGGGGGAGTGGTTAAGCGCCGAGAAGCCGGGTTGATTATTCCCCGGAACCAAAGAAAGGAGTATCCGCCATGGCCCGCTGGAATAAGGACCGTAGGGTCCTCGAACACGATTACGCCAGCCGCCGTCGATTTCAACTGATCGATTCCGAGGAGCCTGATTTAAGAAGGGACCTGTTCCCCTACACCGAGGTCTGCCGGGTGGACTTCGATCATCAGGTCACGACCATCGATCCGGCCAAGAATTTCCTGATTACGGACACCACCTTCCGGGATGGTCAGCAGGCGCGCCCGCCCTTCACGGTGGAACAGATCGTGAACCTGTTCAAGCTTCTCGGCAAGCTGAGCGGGCCGCGCGGCATAATTCGCCAGAGCGAATTCTTTCTGTACAGCAACCGCGACCGGGAAGCCGTGGAAAAATGCCTGGAACTGGAACTGGATTACCCGGAAATCACGGGCTGGATCAGGGCCGACCCGTCCGACCTCAAGCTGGTCAAGGAAATGGGGCTGGGCGAGACCGGGGTTTTGACGTCCGTTTCCGACTACCATATCTATTTGAAGCTGGGCTTGACCCGGAGCCAGGCCCGGGACCGGTATTTGAACATCGTCCGCGGGGCCATGGAACTGGGCATCACGCCGCGCTGCCACTTCGAGGACGTTACCCGGGCCGACATTTACGGCTTCGTGGTCCCCTACGCCCAGGAACTCAAGGACCTTTCCGAGCAGTACGGCGTCAAGGTCAAAATCAGACTCTGCGACACCATGGGGCTCGGCGTGCCCTACCCCGGAGCGGCCCTGCCCCGGTCGGTTTCCAAGTTGATCAGGGCCTTGATCGACGACGCCGGGTTCCCCGGGGACGACCTGGAATGGCATGGACATAACGATTTCCACAAAACCCTGGTCAATGGCGCCACGGCTTGGCTCCATGGCGTCAGCGCCGTCAACGGGGCCTTGCTCGGTTTCGGCGAAAGGACCGGCAACACCCCCATCGAGGCCCTGGTGATCGAGTATATGTCCCTGCGCGGCGAGGCCAACGGCATGAACCCCCAGGTCATTACCGAAATAGCCAAATACCTGGAAGAAGAGCTGGGGTACCGCATTCCGGCCAACTTCCCCTTCGTGGGGCGGGACTTCAACGCCACCTCGGCCGGCATCCACGTGGACGGGCTGATCAAAAACGAGGAAATTTATAATATTTTCGATACCAAGGCCATCCTGAACCGCCCGCTGTCCATCATCATCACCGACAAGTCCGGGGCGGCCGGGGTGGTCCATTGGGTCAACCAGCGGCTCGACCTTTCCGGCGAGGCCCTGCTCGACAAGAAGCATCCGGGCGTCATCAAGATGGTCAAGTCCATCCAGAAGGAATACGAGGCCGGCCGGGTCACGTCCATGTCCAACCGCGAAATGGAAAAACTGGCCCGCAAATACCTGCCCCAGTGCTTCCGGTCCGAGTTCGACCGCCTCAAGGCCAAGGCCAAGGACCTGGCCTACCATGTGCTCGAGGAATTCATCGAGGGCGAGGACATCAGGTCCATGGACCCCTTGCGCCAGGAACCGGCCATGCAGGAAATCCTGAACGCCCATCCCTTCATTCAGTTCCTGTACGTGATCGATTCCAATGGGTACAAGGTGACCAGAAACATCACCCACGTGGTCGACCGGGCCAAATTCGAGGCCCAGTTCATGGGCGATAATTTCGCCGACCGGACCTGGTTCGTGGAACCCATGAAATCCGGCAAAATTTATGTGTCCGACTTTTACACGTCACGGTTCACCAACGCCTTGTGCATTACCGTGTCCGGACCGCTGCGCAACGCCGAGGAAGAGATCATCGGCGTCATCGGCCTGGACATCAGGTTCGAGGACCTGGCCAAGGCCGAAACAACCGAGGACATGGAAGAATAAAACCAAGCCGGGGTTGAATTGCCGGAAGCCATGGTTTATTTTTTTCTTGGAGACAAGAACGCCGAAAATAGGGAAAGAATCCTTTCAGGAAAGCCAAGGAGGAAAGAAGATGACCACGACGCCGCAACACTGCCCCGGTTTTGAATCGAACAAAACCCTGAAGTCCTTTATCTGCAAATGTCCTAAGTGCGGAACCGAAAAGGAAATTTTTTCCGACGAATTCAACAGGGCGCACAAGTGCCCCGGCTGCAAGGAAGAAATCGACTTCACCAAATGCACCATGGAAGCCGGCGCCGGCGTATAACACCGGAGTATCCGGACTATAATGATCGACCGCCGGCCCGGGGGTCCTCCCTCCGGGCCGGTGGTCGTCCTTTCCCGCCGGGACCGGACAAGGCCGTCACAAGTTGATCATCAGCGCCAGTCGGCGGACCGACATCCCCGCCTTCCACGCCCCCTGGTTCATGAACCGAATCCGGGCGGGGTTCGTACTGGTTCCCAATCCCTTTAATCCCAAGCAGATAAGAAGGGTCAGCCTCGCCCCGGGCGACGTTTCCGGCCTGGTCTTCTGGACCCGCAACCCCGAGCCGCTGTTGACGGGCCTCGACGAACTCGATCGCCGGGGCTTTCCCTACTATTTCCTGTTCACCATCACCGGGCTGCCTCGAATATTGGAAAAAAACACGTTGCCGCCGGACCGGGCCGCGGAAATATTCCGCCGTCTCTCGACGCGGTTGGGACCGGGCCGCGTGGTCTGGCGCTTCGACCCCGTCATCATAACCGACGTCTCCCCGCCTGGGGCTATTCTGGAAAATTTCACCGTGTTGGCCGAGCGGCTCTCCGGCTCCACCGACCGGGTGATCTTCAGCTTCGCGGAAATTTACCGCAAGGTGAAAAAAAACCTGGACCGGCTCGAGCGGGAAGAGGGCGTTCGCTGCCGCGACCTGGCCGCTTCGCCAGGGGAAATGACAGACCTGGCCGGGAAGCTGGCCGAGGTCGCCGCCGCCAGGGGCCTACGGCTGCAAGCCTGCTGCCCCCAGGTGGATTTGACGCCGGCGGGACTAGTTCCGGGAAAATGCGTTGACCCTGCCCTCCTGCCCGGCTTGACCCCGGAAGACTTCCCCCGGGATAAGACCCAGCGCCCGGGGTGCAACTGCGTCGCAAGCGCGGATATCGGCCAGTACGATTCCTGCCTCCACGGCTGCGTCTACTGCTACGCTGTCAAAAATCCGGAAGCCGCGCTCGCCAACCGTAAGCGCCATGACCCCGACAGCCCCTTTATGCTCGGAAAACCGGAAGACTATCCCGCGACGCCGGACCCGGTCCAGGGACGGTTGTTCTGACCGCATCGAAGGTAAGTTTTCTACCTATAACAACGAATCATATTTAAATTACATAGGCGCAAATAGTCTGCTCCCCTCGTAAAGGCTGGTTCCCAAGCTCTAGCTTGGGAACCAACGAATAATGGATGCCTATGAAAATTCACTGGACCGGGGGTTATATTTTCAAGAGCAAATGGCAAAGCTTCCGCACCAGGAAGGAAACCGGGGAAATGACCGGTGGACGCGACTCCCCTTTCGAGCGGAACAAACGGACCATCGAGGCCGGAATGGAAAATGTCGGATCGGTCCACCTCAAACGGGGTGATCGCGTCGCGAATCATTTCGTTGACGTCGTCGAAATGATCCAGATCGGGAAGGCGTGTAACCGGACATGGCGCTTCATAAAGACTTCCCTCCCTCGCCTTATGCGATTCTCGATCCAAGTATCCGTTGGTTTCCCGCCGACGAAGCGTTGCGGGATTCGAGCATGGAGAAGCTGATGCCGCCGCTGGTGGCCCTGCTCCGTAAAAAAGTGAAGGAATTCCGGGACGGCGGCTATGTGGGGGCAACGGACGCCAGCCGGAGCCTGCTCAACTGGTGGTTCAACACACGCCACCTGCTGCCCAAGGCCGACGGGACCATGGTGGAATTTGAATACTATTTCGCCCAGCGCGAGGCCCTGGAGACTATCATCTACCTATATGATGTAGTTGGGGTCAGGGACAAGCACGACCTGATGCGTTTTGACGCCGGCGGCCTGGTTTCCGGCGGAATGTTCGACGAGACTTGGCGACGGTTCGTGGTGAAGATGGCCACCGGCAGCGGCAAAACCAAGGTTTTGAGCCTGGCCCTGGCCTGGAGTTTCTTCCACAAGCTATACGAACCGGAATCGGACCTT
>JAZDGM010000125.1:0-15887 GCA_043806915.1 Pseudomonadota bacterium
CAAAACAGAAGTGATTATTCTCCCTCTCCACCCATTCATGGGGGGAGAGGGCTGGGGTGAGGGGGGCTTTAAGTTAACAAGGACATCCATATTTCTAGAGTGAGGAAGCCGGCGAAGCTTCGCCTCAAACCGTCAAGTAAATACTTGATCTGTTTGTAAAGAAGTCAAGGCATATAGGCGTCTGGTGCTTCCCTGGCCGAGGTTCCCAAGCTAGAGAGGCTGTGAAAAAATTGCCATTTCGTCCATTTTTTATGACGTAAATAGTTGAAATCACGATGGCGTTATTCTCAACTTTTGAATACTTTCACGGCCTCTAGAGCTTGGGAACCAGCCTTACTCATTATCATTTGGCCATTTTCCTTACATTTTCAACCGGCCGCTGACAGGAGCGAGGAGGTCGCGGGCCCCGCATCCGCGAATCGGGCTTGGTGGGCCTGAATCTATTCAGCGGTTGTCGCCGGCGCGGCCCACGATTGTTGGGTTGCGCCCTGGCTTTTCCGTTCAGGCTTTTTTGGAGAGGGTTCTTTTGTCCGACTGTTTTTTCCTGAGCCGGATCGAGACCGGGGTCACTTCGACCAACTCGTCGTCCTTGATGTATTCAATGGCCTGCTCGAGGGTGAACCGACGCGGGGGAATCAGGCGCAGGGCTTCATCGGCGCCGGACGCCCGGATATTGGTAAGTTTTTTCTCCTTGGTCATGTTGACCCAAAGGTCCTCGGGCCTGGAATTTTCTCCGACGATCAGGCCGGAATAAACCGGGTCCCCGGGCTGGTTGAAGATAGTCCCTCGCGGCTGCAGATGGAAAATGGCGAAGGCCACGGCCTTGCCGGAGCGGTCCGAGACTAGGGCCCCGTTGGGGCGGCCGCTGATGGGGCCGGCGAAAGGGGTTCGTCCGATGACCAGGGTGGTCAATATTCCGGTTCCCCGCGTGTCGGTCAGAAACTGGCTTCTGTATCCGATCAACCCCCGGGTGGGCACTTCGAATTCAAGCCTGACCCGACCGGACCCATGGTTGACCATTTTGGTCATCTTGCCCCGCCGGGCCGACATTTTTTCCGCGATAACGCCGACATACTCTTCCGGAACGTCGACCACCGCCATTTCCAGGGGCTCGTACAGCACGGTGTCGATTTTGGTGGTGATGATCCGGGGGTTGGACAGGGAGAGTTCAAATCCTTCCCGCCGCATGGTCTCGACCAGCACCGCGAGCTGTAGTTCTCCCCGGGCGCTGACCTTGAACGAATCCGTGGACTCTCCCGGCGCCACCCTGATGGAGACGTTGTACAGGGTCTCTTTTTCCAGGCGGGTCTTAATTTGGCGGGAGGTGAGGAGTCTACCTTCCTTCCCGGCCAGGGGCGAGGTGTTGATGGAAAATTCCATGCTCATGGTCGGTTCCTCGACGCTTATGGACGGCAGCGGCCGAGGGTCCGCGGGGTTCGAAAGCGTATCGCCGATAAAGGCTTCCTCCACCCCGGCCACGGCGGCGATATCCCCCGGACCGACATCCGAGCAGGAAGTCCTGGCCAGGCCGTGGTAGGTGTAGACTTGCCCGAGCACGAAAGTGCCGGCGGCTTCCCCTTTTTTGAGGAGGACGGCTCTTTCCCCTTGGGTCAAGTGTCCGTTGACGACCTTGCCCACGGCGATTCTACCGACATAATCGGAATAATCCAATGTGGTTACCAGGAACTGGAGTGGGCTGTCGGGGTTGTACTTGGGGGGTGGGATGTGTTTGATAATCGCCTCGAAGAGGAGTTGGAGGTCGCGGCCTTCGCCGTCCGGGGAGGACAAGGCCACTCCGGCCCGGGCGTTGGTGTAGAGGATCGGGAAGTCGAGTTGAACCTCATCCGCCTCCAGGTCGATCATCAAGTCGTACAACTCGTTGATCACTTCCTTGATTCTGCAGTCGGGGCGGTCTATTTTGTTGATGACCGCGATCACCGGCAGCTTGGCCGCCAGTGATTTGGAGAGAACAAACCTGGTCTGGGGCAGGGGGCCTTCCGAGGCGTCCACGAGCAGCAGCACGCCTTCGACCATGTTCAGGGTCCGTTCGACTTCTCCGCCGAAGTCCGCGTGGCCTGGGGTGTCCACGATGTTGATTTTCACGCCGTTATAGACAATGGCCGTGTTTTTGGCCATGATGGTGATGCCTTTTTCCCTTTCGAGGTCCAGGCTGTCCATCACCCGTTCGGCCACCTGTTGATTGTCACGAAATATACCGCTCTGCCAGAGCATGGCGTCAACCAGGGTGGTCTTTCCATGGTCCACATGAGCTATTATGGCCAGGTTCCGGATATCCTCGCGAACCAGCATTTTTTTCTCCTTTTATCCTATCCGCGGATGGTCTTGCGCAGGGAAGACCTCGTCCCTCAAGCCGGTTGGAGAGCCAAGCCCAGGGGAATGGATGGTGGTTAATATTTTGGGGGCTTTAAAAAACAAGACTTTTTTGATCATTTTTTTTCCAGGGCCTTGTCGGCGGTCCCGAGCACACCCGGCCACGCGGCCTGGAAGCGGTCCGCGCCCGTTCGAACCCGCCTTGCGGGCTTGATTCTTGGTCCAACATGTTCCCGGGGTGTTGTCGGGGGAGTGGCAACGGTCCCATGTGATTGCCGGTCGACCCAGGCCATGGAGAATGATGGAAAGAGAGGCTCACATCCTATCTGATTACGGCGCTAAGCACTTTGGGCAGCATAAGGTAGTAGTTGTTGTCTTCCGTCATGGCCGCGACGGCCTGGCCTTGTTCATTGAAGGTCACCTGGGTCAGTCCGCCGCATTTCTGGCACCAGCGGTGCTCCCATTGGATTCCCTCGGCGTCGACTTCCTCGCTGACGACCATCCAAAAGTGGCCCTTGCCGTCGATACACTCGGTTATGGTCGGCTTTTTCAAGCTCATCTTTTAGGTCTTGCTTTCGTTTAAGCCCTGCGATTTTCTCCAACAGCATTCCTAATTTGGCAGATTCAATAATAAAAATCAATAGGAAAGCGGGATATTATAGTTTTTTCCCTTTTCCCGGCCGCCCCGGTCAACCGGCGGGAAAACAGCGAAGCCCTGACGGGCCCGCGGGCGCGGCGGGTTTAGGTTCGGTCCCGGGCCGGAAAAAGCGATCCCCGCCAGGTTTAATAACCGGGCGGGGATGTCAAGGGGCTATTAAAAGTGGTTAAAAAAATCCGCTCTAATAGTCGTCGTGTCTCTGGGGACGTCGATTTTCCCGCTCCTTGGCCTCATTCACACGCAAGGCGCGTCCTCCCAAGTCGGTTCCGTTGAGGGCCTGAATGGCAGACAAGGCTTCCTCCGGCGCCATTTCCACAAATCCGAATCCACGAGGCCTGCCTGTCTCGCGATCGTTGATCAAGTTTACCGAATGGACAGACCCGTAACGGGAAAACAGTTGATTGACCTCTTCCTCGGAGGCGCTGAAGGGCAGATTCCCCACATAAATCGTCTTCACTATTTTTCTCCTACTTCTAAAAAAAAACAAAAAAGAAATTACCCACGCCCGCCCAACGGTCGGGACTGCGAGGGACGCCCCCAAAAAAACCGGGAAAATAGGCGACGCCAGGGGCCGAAGTCCCCTTAATCAATCCTATTTTCATAATTTTGAGGGTAACATGTAAAGCTATTGTATTTCCTACGGATAAGCATTGTCAACTGTTATTATCATTTCGACGCAATTTAACGACGGGGCGGGGGCGGACAGGGGGCCGCCGTTCCAGATAATACTAGCCAAAAAAAAAGACGACGCGGTCGGTTCGCGGTCCCGGAAACCGAGGGGCCGGGTCAGACTTGCATAAAACCATCGTCCCGCCTATATTCAGGGGAAAAAAGAGGCGGAGGACCACGGATGCCTCAACCCTCGTACATCCGTCTTTTTCGGGAAGGCCTATTAAGGGAGCGAGCGGACGCGGCGCGGAAATTGATGGACGACTGCCGAGTGTGCCCACGAAACTGTCAAGTGGATAGAAACGCTGGAGAAAAAGGGGTTTGCCACACCGGCGCCAGGGCCGTGGTCGCAAGCTACAGCGCTCATTTCGGCGAGGAAGAGCCCTTGGTCGGTCGCTACGGTTCCGGGACTATTTTTTTCGCTTACTGTAATTTGAACTGCATTTTCTGTCAGAATTATGATATCAGCCATTTAGGTGAAGGACGGGAGGTGGGTCCGGAAACCCTGGCCGCCCTGATGCTGGATTTGGCCAGGGTGGGATGTCACAACATTAATCTGGTGACGCCGACTCACGTCCTGGGACCGATTCTGGAAGCCCTGTTGTTGGCCGTGGACGCCGGTCTGGACATTCCGTTGGTCTATAATTCCGGCGGGTACGATTCCGTGGAAGCGCTTCGTCTCTTGGAAGGAATTGTCGATATCTACATGCCGGACTTTAAGTTTTGGGATAACGAGACGGCCAGGCGTTTTTGCGGGGTTCCCGATTACCGGGACCGGGCTTGCGAGGCTGTTCGGGAAATGCATCGCCAGGTTGGCGATTTGGTTCTGGACAACGACGGAACCGCCGTACGGGGACTCTTGGTTCGGCACTTGGTCATGCCCGAAGGCTTGGCCGGGACCGATAAAGTCGCCGGATTTCTCGCCGATTTGTCTTCAGAAACCTATCTTAACGTCATGGGGCAGTATCGACCTTGCGGCCGGGCCGGGGAATTACCCGAGCTTTCGCGCCCGGTTTCAGCAATGGAATTGGAATTGGCCAAGAACGCGGCTCGTCGGGCCGGCCTTTCCCGTCTGGACGAAAGGCGCGGTTTTCTGTTCCGCGGGTTGTAGGAGGAGACGTTGTCGCGGATTCTAGCCATTGGCGATATTCACGGCCGATTGGACAAATTGAAGGCCCTCTTGGGCGGGATCAGTTGGGTTCCGGACGAGGACACTCTTGTTTTTATCGGAGATTATGTCGACCGCGGCCCGGACAGCGCCGGAGTCATCGACCACATTTTGGGCCTGAGGCATTGGTCGGATAAGGTGATCTGCCTCCGGGGGAATCATGAACAGATTTTTCTGGATTTTTTAGAAGGGAAGAATTCCGAAACCTTTCTCTACAATGGAGGCCAGGCCACCATCGACAGCTACGGCGGGGCGGAATCCGGCTTCCCGGCCAACCATTACGATTTTTTGAAAAATTTGCCCTATTTCCATGAGACCGATGACTACATCTTCGTCCACGCGGGATTGAGGGACGGGATCCCCCTGGCCGAGCAAGACCCCTACGATCTACTGTGGATTCGGGAAGAATTCATTTATTCCAAATACAATCATGGCAAGCGGGTGGTTTTTGGCCATACTCCCCGCCGAGAGCCCTTGGTGACGCCCAACAAGATTTGCATCGACACCGGCGCGGTTTACGGGGGCCGGTTGACCTGCCTGGAAATCCCGGAAATGACTTTTTATTCCGTCTAGTTTAGGTTTTTTCGCCGTCGCCAGGGAAAGTCGGCGGGGAGCCCGGACCCGGCCGACGGAACATCAGTCCACGAACATCACGCCTTCCGCTTTCCGGCCGTCGACTTTCAGATGAATGGGTTTTTCCAGCCCGACATGAGCCATGAAGCTCGTTTCACGCGTGATGGGCAAGGACGTCAACCAGTCCCAATCCAGGAAATCATGCCCTTCTTCCCGCACCGACAGGTAATTTATCCCCAGGGTGGTGACGTTGTGGAAGAAGTGGGACCCTTGACTGGGCTCGGCCTTCAACTCCTCGGAGGTGGTTTCCACCACCGCCGCGACTCCCGATATATCCGTCCATTCCACCGGGATGCCGAGCCAACGGTCGGCGGACCCCCAACGGCCGGGTCCAATGAGAAGATAGGGGCGGTTTTTTCGGACGAGTTCCACGTTCAACCTGCCTATTTCCCTCGCTATTTCCACTGTTTTGGCTGGGTCGAGGACGTCGGGCTTGACGTAGAGGATGTCCCTGATATCCTTTCTGTCGGCGTTGCCCAGGGCGTTGGTGGAGTAACAGAACCCGGCTTTTTTTTCTTCCGGGGCGATGGTCACGGCCATCATTTCCGCTCGGGCGGTCATGGGCCTGATCTGGAGGAAGGAGAACCGCGGCGGGCTTTCTCCAGCGGTGGGGAGGTGCACCGAAAACTCTATTTCCACCGGGCAGCCCATGCCCTCGCGTCCCAGGTCCAGGATGTCGGATAAGATCGCGGCCAGCGGGAAAAGTTTATGTTTGAGCACCGGAGCGAAAGTGATCACCTTGGGTCCGGCGGGCTGGGATGAATCCCTGAGGCGGTGTTCCTCCGGAATATACGTGCTGGCCAGGAGCCGGACCGGGGCCTCGTCCGCCGCCTCGCTGACTTCCCTTCGTTCCAGGCCGGTGGCTTCGGAAACCCCGAGCCGGGGAGCCCGACCGCCCATCCTCAGGGCGTAAAAGTACTTTTGGGAGTTTTTTAAAATATCATCCACCGTGGAAAACTGGGGCAGAAGCTCGGGGCGCCGGGGCGAAAAGCGCAGGGCCCGGCCGCCTTCGACCACGGTCCGGCCCAGCCCCAGGGCGATGGAGGCTATTCCATCTTCCTGCTTCATGCGGCTAAAGGGATAGAAATTATAGGATTGAGCCACGCCGGATATGGCCGGGTAAAAAAAACCGTGGTGGGTTTCGCCGATCAACTGCTGAATAATGACCCCCATTTTTTCTTCTTCCGTGCGCTGGCCGACCCTCCGGGCGAAGGATTTGGGACCCTCGAAATAGGTGGAAGCGTAGACCAGCTTGATGGCCTCGATGAGGTGGCTCAACCTGGCTTCCAGGTCCGGATGGTCGTTGGGGATCATGTAGGTCCGGTACAACCCGGCGTAGGCCCGGAACTGAGCGTCCTCCAATAGGCCGGACGACCGCACCGCCACGGGGTGGCGGACTTGGTCGAGATAGGCCCGGAGGTCCCGGGTGATGTGGTCGGGAAATTCGGCCGCCAGGAAAGCCGCGGCGATTTCCTCGTCCGGTGTATCGCTTTTGGAATGGCCCTTGAGGTCGTTGGTTTCGATGAACTGGTCGAAGCATTCCGTGGTGACGACCAGGGTGCGCGGAATGATGATTTCCACGTCCGGGTATTTTTTATGCAAGGCGGGGTTGCGCTGGAGCAAGGTGGAAATAAAGGCCAACCCCCGGGCTTTCCCCCCCAGGGAACCCTTGCCGATTTTTAGGAAATCGGTGTCGGGATCGAAATCCACCGGGTCGAAGTCGACCACCACTCCCTTTTGGCGCCACTTGCGCCGGGCTTTCAGGCTGGAAATCAGAAATTGCCGGCCGCTTTCCACGTCCCCGTCGAAATCGTCGAAGGTCAACGGCCTGACTCGCATGGCCGCGAGGGTTTCCGTCCGGGCGAAGAGCCACCGGGAAAAATCGTTGCGGCTGCTATGATAAATGAATGATTCCCTGGGAACGACGACCAGGGCTTTTTCCAGGGCCCGCACCGTGGAAACCCGCATTAACTCGGTCCCGTCGGGCAGGCGGAACACAAAGTCGCCGAACCCAAGTTTTTTTAAAAAAAACTCATGAAGCTCCCGATGAAGGGTCGGAGAGTTCTTGTCCACAAAGGAAGCCCCCAGGTCTTCGACCTTGTGCTGGTTGCTCGCCTCCGAACTGGTCAAGAGAAAGGGGATGTCCGGAATTTCCCCCCGGATTTTTTTGAATAGATGGACCCCCGCTTCCCCGTTCAACTCGGAATTCATGGGGAAACGCACGTCGGAGATCACACCCAGGACATACGGCTTGAATTCGTCGAATAGGGCCACCGCCTCCTCGTAGGTTTGCCCCACCAGGATTTTGGCCCTGGCCCTCATGGTCAGGAGCTTGTGTTCCTCGTTCAGTTTTTCCTCCAGCACCGCCTGGGTCTGGGTAACTACTTCCCGGTATAGGATGGGCAGGAGCGAGGACATATAAATCGGGGAATCCTCGATGAACAGAATCACCCTGACCCCGGCGGCCTGGGTGTCGTGGCTGACGTTGACCCGGTCCTCGACGCTTTTAATTTGGGCCAGGAGCAGGTCCGCGTTGCCTGTCCAGATGAAGGTCCGGTCGATCCCAGCTTCCTTTTCCCGGTCCGGAAGACCCTCGGGGATGGCGGCCTGGTGGGTCAGGAGGATGACCGGCAGCCCGGGCGTTTTTTTCTTGATTTCCCGGCCGAGGATATGGGCGTCCATGTCCGCCAGGCGGGGCATGGTGATGACCAGGTCGAACTGTCTTTCGTCCAACGCCGCCAACGCTTCCTCGGCGGAGGACATCCAGGTCAGGCGGGGCGGCTTGCTGAGGTTCAGCCCCCGGTATTCGTTGATGATCCGTTCGGCCAGGCGACAGTCCTCCTCCATGATGCAGGCGTCGTAAAGGCTGGAAACAAGGAGGATATCCCGGACCTTCCATTGCATCAGCTCGTGGAAGATTTTAAACCTGGGATCGAAATCGTCGGCGAAATGGTTGATTTCCAAAAACAATCCTTTCACGCCCAGCCAGGTTCGACCAAGGGCGTCGCTGTCGTTCATTCCCCGTCTTCAATTGTAATATTACTCCGGTCAATCATCCAGTCTTTTCCGATCTGGTCGAATAACTAAAAAGGACATCCAAAATTCAGATTCGGCATCCGGTCCTGCCCTGAAATAACTATAAAAATTTAATTTGGAGGATTTTTCTTAGGACATCCATATTTATATTTTGGATGTCTTTTTTTATGCATCCCGCTGAGAATTTCGGCTTGTCAATATGGATGTCCTTCACTTACACTTAGGCTGGTTCCCAAGCTCTAGCTTGGGAACCTCGGCCAGGGAAGCTCCAGCTTCCTCACTCTAGAGATGTAGCGCCCCCGTCTTCGCCCATAATCGCCGGCCAGGGGATAGGCCTTGCCCGGCGATCCTTCAGGCATGGATTCAACGAGACGGATGAAATTTTAAACCGACCAATACCGATACCTTCACCGCCGCGTTGATTCCCCGTGGTTGCTTTGCGGATAAAGTGGGGAAGCTAGATCTTCCCCTTCTCGGGTTCCCAAGCTAGCGCTTGGGAACCAGCGAATAATGGATGTCCTTGAAAAAAGTAATTTTTTATGCATCCCGTTGAGAGTTCCTGCTTGTCAATATGGATGTCCTTCACTTTTGATCTTCCATGCCGCTTCGGAATTGACCCCGGCGCGGCGGTCGGGTATTATTCGCCGGTCGGACGCGGCGCCCTTTTCCCGGGGTAAGAGCAAAACGCCGCTTCGTCCGCGAGTCATTTCACCAGAGAGGTCCCCCCTCGTGCCGGATTCCCAACGCCTGGACATAGTCGAGCAATTGGCTCTCCTGAATTTCGCCGTGCGCCTGCTTCTTTCCGAACAGGACCGCGGGCTGCTGGTCGAACGAGGGTTGGAGGCCTTGTCCGATTTCAGCGGGGCGGCCCGCCTGGGTTTGTTCCTGTCGAGGGACGAGCCCTCGATGAAAGCCGTGGGTTATTGGCGCACCGGATACTGTCCGACCGCGACGCCGGTCCTGCCCCTGTCCGGTTCGCCTTTCGAAAAAGTCGTTCAGGCCAAAAAGCCTTTAACCTTTCCCCTGGCCGGGGCGGAGGGGCCGCCCTATCCGGTGTTCGTCAATGGGGTCCCGGAACGCCTGTGCCTGGTCGCGCCCCTGATCGAGGCCGGCAACCGGGTCATTGGAGCGGCGACTTTTGAATTTCCGACCGGGGAGCCTCCGGATGAAAACCGGCGGCAGTCCCTGTTGATGATTCTTTCCGTGTTGGCCATCAGCCTGGAAAACGTCAGGGGCCTGGAGGAACTCCGGGCGGCCCATGGCGAGCTCAAGACCCTAAACTCCGCCAAGACCAAGATGATCGACCACTTGTCCCACGAGCTCAAAACGCCCTTGGCCGTGGTCGGCGGGTCGGTCAAGCTCCTGGAAAAGGATTCGATCCGGGCCAAGCCGGAGAAGTATTTTTCCATTTTGGAACGAATCAACCGCAACCTGGACCGGCTCAAGGAGCTGGAGGAACAGGCCGGGGACATCGCCGCCGGCAAGCCTTTCCTGGAAAAAAGCCTGATCTCGTCGGCCCTGGCGCGGTCGCGGGACCTGCTCGAAACCATGGCGCCGGAAGGAAAGATCAAGTCCGCGGATTTACTTTCACGCCTGGACGAGTTGTTTGGGGACCCGGGGCCGGAACAGGCGACGACCCTGGACCTTTGTTCCTGGGTCCCCGCGACCCTGGAACGGCTTTCGTCTGAATTCCCAACCAGGAAAGTGCGCGTGGAACTAGAACTGGACGAAGGGGCGGAAGCGACGGCGCCGGAGCAGGTTTTATTTAAATCCTTTCGCGGCGTGGTCCGGAACGCGGTGGAGAATACTCCGGACGGACAGTCGATCCTGATCCGCGCCCGCCGGGAAGCATTGAAAACGGTCCTGGAAATCAACGATTACGGGGTCGGCCTGGACCGGGACCTGCAAGGGGAGGTTTTTCACGGCTTTGTCCACGCCGGCGCCACGGCGGACTACTCCACGGGGCGGCCCTGGGAATTCGGGGCCGGCGGAAGAGGGCTGGACCTGCCGCGGATCAAGGTTTTCTCGGAAAAATACGGGTTCGGTTTTTACTTCTCTTCCCGGCCCTGCCCCCACGCGGCCGAGCCGGGGTGTCCCGGCGACGTGTCCGCCTGCGGCCCGGTTTCCGGCCCGGAAGAATGCCGGGTCGCCGGGGAAACCGTTTTTACCTTCGAGTTTCCGCTGGGGGGGAGGGATTAGGCCGGCCCCCGGCGCGGCCCGGGGCCGGGCCGCGGTCAAACCGGGCCGTTTTGTTAGCCAGGTATTCCATGACCCCCCGGCTTTCGGAGGCCAGGGTGGAAGCCAGGATCAGGAATTGCAGTCCGCAAACCAGGGATTCGATGAAAAAAATGTGTTCCGGGGACCGGGCGGGGATCAAGAGAGGGGTGAGCAGGGCCGAGAAAAGCAGCAGGCCGTAACGTATTTTAATTGTTTTTCGCCCGGCCGCTTTCCTGATGGCGTCGGCCAGTTTCAAGAGCGCGAAGACCAGGATGATGTCGGCCAGGCTCCAGAGGAGCCCCTGGACCTTGGTGTAAAAGAGGTAGCGCTCGCCGGTGAAGTTAACCGCCAGCCAGTAAAAAAGAGCGTCAAGTCCCTTCATGCCGCGCCGCCTTCGACTTTTTTGATCAGGCGCCAGGCCGCCAGCCCGGTCAGGGCCACAACCCATTCGAACAGTATCCAGAAAACGCCGCACACCCTGATGTAGAAGAAAGCGATGCGGTGAATATGCCCGGGTTGCAACCCCAGCCGTTGAACCGCGCCCCAGAAGAAGTATAGGTACCCAAGGAAGAGGACCGCCGTGAGCATGGCCAGGGCCGGTCCGGCCGCCGGCCCGGGAAGCCCTTCCGGCGCCGGAAGGTTTCCCGCGAGAATAGCCTTCAAGGCTTGGTGGAGCCGCAGGCAGTAAATCATGATTAATCCTTCCAACAGCACCCATACGGCGCAGAAAAAGCTCCACCTGGCGTGCTGGAGGAAATTCAGGTCGACGGGGCGGCGGATGGCGAACCAGGACGCGGCCCAGGGTTCGCCGCGGAACATGAAACAGGAAAGCGTGATAAAGAGCGCCGCGCCGAGGGCGAGGGCCCAAGGCTGGCTTCCCGAGCCCAGGCGGATTTTTAAATGGATGCGGCGCAGGCCGAGCAGGATCGACCCTTCGGCCAGGGTCCAGAACAGGCCCATGATTTTGGCGAACACGTCGAAATCCATCGGTTGTTCCTGAAGAGCGCTCGGGCCTGGGCCGGGACTGGCAAGCGGTTCCGTTCCGACTTCCAGGCGCCCGAATCATACCGACCCGGCCGGCGCCTGTCAATTTCCAGTTCCGGCGGTCGGTTGTTTTTAAAATTTGACTTTCGATATGATTACAAGGTATTTTATCAAGTTAAACGGCGAACGGCCACACTCGGTCTTCAGGGGATGCGCATATTCCCATTTTTCGTTTTATCTCCTGGAGTCTACGATTTTCAGTCTAAATGGAGCAAATGATGAGCGCGGAAAATTTGGATAAATCCTATAGCCCCGACGAAGTGGAAAATAGGTGGTACGAATACTGGCAGGAAAATGGTCTTTTCAGGGCCGATGAAAACAAGGACGGACGGCATTTTTCCATTGTCATTCCTCCGCCGAACGTAACCGGCAACCTCCACATGGGGCACGCCCTCAACAATACCTTGCAGGATATCCTGATCAGATACCACCGGATGAAAGGGCATAACGCCTTGTGGGTGCCGGGCATGGACCATGCCGGCATCGCCACTCAAAACGTGGTCGAGCGCCAACTGGCCTCCGAGGGCCTGTCTCGGGACGCCCTGGGCCGGGAAAAATTCGTGGAACGCGTCTGGCAGTGGAAGGAAGAATACGGCGGAAATATCATCAACCAGCTCAAGAGGTTGGGCGCTAGCTGCGACTGGAGTCGCCAGCGGTTCACCATGGACGAAGGGCTTTCCGCGGCCGTGCGGGAAGTTTTCGTCCGCCTGTACGAAGAAGGCCTGATCTACCGCGGCGACCGCATCATCAACTGGTGTCCCCGCTGCCTGACGGCCCTGGCCGACCTGGAAGTCGATCATGAGGATAAGGACAGTCACCTCTATTTCGTCCGCTATCGAGTGGAAGGCGGGGAAGGCTATCTGACCGTGGCCACCACCCGGCCGGAGACCATCCTGGGCGACACCGCGGTGGCCGTCAACCCGGATGACCCCCGTTACCGCGACTTCATCGGCCGGAACGTCATCCTGCCCGTTTTGGGACGGACAATTCCCGTCATCGGGGATTCCTACGTCGACATGGAATTCGGGACCGGCGCCCTGAAGATCACTCCCGCCCACGATCCCAACGACTTCGAGGTCGGCCGGAAGCATGGACTGGCCGCCGTAAAGTGCATCGACGACGACGGGCGGATGAACCGGGAAGCCGGCCCGTTCGCGGGCCAGGACCGGTTCGAGTGCCGGAAAAACATCCTGGAACAACTCCGGGCCGAGGGTCTTTTAGAGAAGATCGAGGACTACCGTCACGCCGTCGGGCATTGCTACCGCTGCAAGACAGTGGTGGAACCCAACCTGTCCAAGCAATGGTTCGTGGACATCAAGCCCCTGGCCCAAAAGGCCATCGCGGCGGTGGAAGACGGCCGGACCAGGATTGTCCCCAAAAACTGGGAAAAGACCTATTTCGACTGGATGTACAACATCCGGGACTGGTGCATCTCCCGCCAGTTGTGGTGGGGGCACCGCATCCCGGCTTATTATTGCCTGGATTGCCAGGCCCTGGTCGTCAAGCGGGAAGCTCCGACTGCCTGCCCCGAATGCGGAGGCTCCCGCCTGGAACAGGAAACCGACGTCCTGGACACCTGGTTCTCCTCGGCCTTGTGGCCTTTCTCGACCCTGGGATGGCCGGAACGGACCAAGGACTTGGCGGTCTATTACCCCACCAGCGTCCTGATCACCGGGTTCGACATCCTGTTTTTCTGGGTGGCCCGGATGATGATGATGGGCCTCTGGTTCATGGAGGATATCCCCTTCAACGACGTCTACATCCACGCCCTGGTTCGGGACGCCGAAGGCCAAAAGATGTCCAAGTCCAAGGGGAATGTCGTGGACCCCCTGGACGTGATGTCGAAATTCGGGACCGACGCCTTTCGGTTCACCATGACGGCCCTGGCGGCCCAGGGCCGGGACGTCCGGTTTTCGGATGAACGGATCGAGGGGTACCGGCATTTCATCAACAAGCTCTGGAACGCGGCCCGGTTCACCTTCATGAACCTGGAAGGCTTCACTCCGGCGGAGTCCTATCGGCCCGACCCAAAAGGGACGTACTCTTCCGCCGACGCCTGGATTCTCAGCCGACTGGCCGCCGTTGTTCGCGACGTGGAAACCAATTTGAACGAATACCATTTCGACCGGGTCGCCGGAGACCTGTACCAGTTCGTCTGGCACGAGTTCTGCGACTGGCACCTGGAATTGATCAAGCCTGTTTTCCGGAGCGAGGACCAGGAGGCGAAAACCCGCACCCAGGCGGTCCTGGCCCATGTCCTGTCGGTGATCCTGCGGCTGCTCCACCCGATCATTCCTTTCGTCACCGAGGAAATCTGGCACAAACTCCCGGGCAGCCAGGGCAGCGTCATGGTCGCGCCCTTTCCCACGCCCGCGGACGGCCGGCCGGACCCCGACGCGGAACGGCGCATGGGTCTTATTCAGGAGACCATCACGGTTATCCGCAACATCAGGAGCGAGGTGAACATTCACCCCGGCTGGAAGATTGAAGTCGTGGCCATGAGCGAGAACCCGGAGAGCCGGCGGATACTCGAAGGCGAACAGGACTACCTCGCCGCCCTGGCCAAGCTCAAGTCCCTGACCGTCACGGCCCCGGCCGAGAAGCCCAAGGGCGCGGCCGCCCATGTCGCCGGGGACGTGGAAGTCTTCGTTCTCCTGAAGGGCGTGGTCGATTTCGACGAGGAAGCCAAGAGACTCCGCAAGGAACTGGTCAAAATCGAAGCCGAAATGGGCAAGGCCCAAAAGAAGCTGTCCAACGAGGGCTTTCTGGCCAAGGCGCCGGCCGAGGTCGTGGCCAAGGAACAGGAACGAATCGCGGAACTGGGCCTTAAGCTGGAAAAGCTGAATCACAGTCTTGCCCGGGTTGAAGAGATGAGAGGTTGACGATGGTCCCCGAGCAAGTCCGGCTCATCGTCAACCTGGCCTTGGCCGAGGATGTCGGTCCCGGAGACCTGACCACCGGCCTGACCGTGGACCCGGCGACCATTTCCAGGGCCGGGATAACGGCCAAGCAGGACCTGGTCCTGGCGGGCCTGCTTCCCGCCGGCCTGGCCTTCGAGCTGGTGGACCCGAGGGTGGTTTTCAAACCCCTGGCCCGGGATGGCGACAGGATCGCAACGGGGCAAACCGTGGTGGAGATCGAGGGGCCTGCCGTTTCCATCCTGACGGCCGAGCGCGTGGCCCTCAACTTCATGATGCGCCTGTCCGGGGTCGCGACCATGACTTCCAGGTTCGTCGCGGCGGTCAAAAACCATCAGGTCCGGATCGTCGACACCCGCAAAACCACGCCGGGCCAAAGGGTATTGGAAAAGGCGGCGGTCAGGTCCGGAGGCGGGCATAACCATCGTTGCGGCCTTTATGACGGCATCCTGATCAAGGACAATCATATTGCCGCCGCCGGGTCGATCACGGCCGCCGTTTCCCGGGCCAGGCAGGGCGCGCCCCACACGCTCAAGGTCGAAGTCGAGGTCGAGGACCTCGCCGGCTTGGAGGAAGCGATCCGGGCGGGCGCCGACATCGTGCTGCTGGATAACATGGCCTTGGAAACGCTCGGCCGGGCGGTGGAAGTCGCCGCCGGCCGGGTCCTGTTGGAAGCCTCGGGCGGGGTGAATCTCGAAACCGTCGCCGCCATCGCCGCGACCGGAGTAAACCTCATTTCCGTGGGCGGACTGACCCATTCCGCTCCAGCCGTGGACCTGAGCCTTAACTTCCTTTGATCCTTCCGGGGGGAGGGAATAAGCCTTCCCCCGCCGCCCGTTTTCCTTCTTTTTGGGTTAAATCGATTCTCGAAAGTTGTTCCCGCCGCCCCGCCCCGCGCCCCGATCCGCTGGGGGCGAGGGGCCTTTATTTCCTACTCCGCCAGACCGCTTCCCCAGCGTCCTCAAGGCGTGGGGGGAGGTCCATGAGGCCGCGGCCGTTCCGCCGGTCATGGCCGCGATCAGGCTTTTAACCCTGAAGCGGAGCATGGAAAGGGTCCCGGCCGCTCGCTTTTGGGTGCGGCTCTTTTGCAACGACTGGGTTGAACATTTTGGCGTAGTATTTGTACCTTTTTTCATGGATTTTTATTTGATTACTTTCAGGCGCCTGCGTTGCCGGTTTTGCTTCACGGACCTGTTTTGCACAGGAGGAATGA
>JAZDGM010000126.1:0-108893 GCA_043806915.1 Pseudomonadota bacterium
TGCGGCGCTAGCGCTTGGAAACCGACGGGTTAATTAGGCTGGTTCCCAAGCTCTAGCTTGGGAACCCAGGCCAGGGAAGCTCCAGCTTCCCCACTTTTCGAGACCGCCCGAGGCTTCCCGGCGCGGTGAACGCGCCCCGAGACTTAGGCCGGCTCCCAAGCTCTAGCTTGGGGATCAGCGGAATGCGGCGCTAGCGTTTGGAAACCGACGGGTTAATCAGGCTGGTTCCCAAGCTCTAGCTTGGGAACCCAGGCCAGGGAAGCTCCAGCTTCCCCACTTTTCGAGACCGCCCGAGGCTTCCCGGCGCGGTGAACGCGACCCGAGACTTAGGCCGGCCCCCAAGCTCTAGCCCGGGGACCAGCGGATTAAAGGGAACCGGCGGGTATACCGGGGGGCTGCTTCCGGTTCGCGCCGAATAATGGAACCGTTCCAGGGTTTCGCAACAATAAGGAGGAACCGACCATGAAGTTTAGAAGCATGATGATTGTTCTGGGGGCCTTGGCCTTCGCCCTGACCGCCCTGGCGCCTTCCGGGGTCTTGGCCGAGGCCGTCAAGTTGAGCTACGCCAATTTCCCTCCGGCCCCGACCTTCCCTTGCGTGCAGATGGAACGGTGGAAGGCGGAGGTGGAAAAACGGACCAACGGCGCCGTGTCCATCAACACCTACCCCGGCGGCACCTTGTTGGACGCCAAGGACATGATGGACGGCGTCATCGCCGGACAGGCCGACATCGGCGCCCTCTGCCAGGCCTACCAGCCCGGCCGGTTCGTGATGTCCAACGCCACGGCCCTGCCCCTGGGCATTCCCAGCGCCCGGGTCGGCAGCCTGGTCCTGTGGGACTTGTATAAAAAATACAATTTCGAGGAATTCGCCAAGACCAAGGTCCTGACCATGTTCGCCACCGCGCCCACCAACATCATGTCCAAGGTCCCGATCAAAACCCTGGAGGACATCAAGGGCATGGACCTGCGGGCTTCCGGCGGGGCCGCGGAAATCCTCAAGGCCTGGGGCGCCAACGCCGTGGGCATGCCCATGAGCGCCACTCCCGAGGCGTTGCAGAAAGGCGTGGTCAAGGGCCTTTATTCTTCCCTGGAAGTGATGAAGGACTTCAAATACGCCGAGGAGTGCAAATACGTAACCATGACCGACACGGTCATCTACCCCTTCGCCGTGGTCATGAACTGGGATTCCTGGAAAAAACTGCCCGCTGACGTCCAAAAAGTCATGGACGACCTGAGCGCGGAGCAGGCGGAATGGACCGGCGACTACATGGACAAGCACGTCCAGGAAGCCATTGAATGGTCCAAGAAGGAACAGAAAGTCGAATTCATCACCCTTTCCCCGGAGGAAAGGGCCCGCTGGGACGCCAAGCTTCAGTTCATGACCGAAAAATGGATCGCCGACGCCAAGGAAAAAGGCTTTCCGGCCGAGGCCGTGGTCCAGGACATCAAGGACCTGATCGTCAAGCACGCCAACTTGGGTCGGCGGGAAATAATCCGTCGCGGGCTTTAACAGGCAAGCGCGCGCCTTCCCCGCGGCCGGCCGCGGGGAGCTTCAACTTCCCGGTTCGAGCCCCCGACGGAATCGCCGCCGCGTCGGGCCGGCCTTGATAAAAGCGCCGGGCCCGGCGGCGGCCCCGAGGAAGGATTATTCAGCCTGATGGATTTTTTGGAAAAAACGAGTCGGAATGTTAGCCTCGGCCTGGTGGTTGTCGGCGGTATTTTTCTGGTCGGCATGATCGTTTTGACCTGCGCCAACATTTTGCTGCGCCTGGTCTGGCTGCCGGTGCCCGGGACCTTCGAGCTGATGGGTTTTTTCGGCGCGTCCGCGACGGCTTTCTCCCTGGGCTACACCCAGCTTAAAAAAGGGCATATCGCGGTGGACATCCTGATCGACTACTTTTCCCCCCGGACCAAGCGGTTCCTCGCCGTCATCAACAGCCTGCTCTGTTCGGCCTTTTTCGTCCTGGTCGCCTGGCAGTTGTTCCTCAAGGGCGACACGATCCGCCGGACCGGCGAAGTGACCGAAACCCTCCGGATAATCTACCATCCCTTTATTTATGGGGCCGCCCTGGGGTGCGCGGGGCTGGCCTTGGTCCTGTTGACCGACTTCGTCAAGGCGATTCGGCCGGAACAAGGGGGCGTCAAGTGAGCCTGGCCGTGACCGGCGTGCTGGGGATAGTAATTCTCCTGGCCATATTATTCCTTTTGGGAATGCCCGTGGGCTTCGCCATGGGGCTGGTGGGCTTCGCCGGGTTCGCCTGCGTCGTTTCCCTGAACGCGGCCCTGAACATGCTGGGCGCGGTGTTGTGGTCCACCTTTTCCCAATACGGGTTGACCGTGATCCCGCTTTTCATCTTCATGGGCCAGGTCGCGTTTTATTCCGGGGTGAATGAAAAACTGTACCGCTCCGCGTACCAGTGGGTCGGCCATATCAAGGGCGGCCTCGCCATGGCCACCATCATGGCCTGCGCGGCCTTTTCGGCCATCTGCGGCTCCAACGCGGCCACGGCGGCCACCATGACCACCGTGGCCCTGCCCGAGATGAAGAAATTCAAATACGACCCCCGCCTGAGCACGGGGGCCATTGCCTGCGGCTCCACCCTGGGCGTGGTCATCCCCCCCAGCGTGGTGTTGATCATCATCGGCCTGTCCACGGAGCAATCCATCGCCAAGCTTTTTTACGGCGGCGTCGGCGCGGGAATTCTGCTGGCCCTGCTCCTGATTTTCTCGGTCTGGGCGGTCTGCCTGCGTCACCCGGCCTGGGGGCCGGCCGGTCCCAAAAGCGGCTGGGGAGCGCGGGTGCGTTCCCTTTCCGGGGCCATGGAAATGATCATCCTTTTTCTGTCCGTGATGCTCGGCCTCTTTTTCGGCTTTTTCACTCCGGCCGAGGCCGGGGCGGTCGGGTCGTTTTTCGCCCTGCTGATCAGCGGCGTGCAAGGGCGCCTGACCTGGCGGGTTTTCATTTCGTCCGTCAGGGACGCCTTGCGGGTGTCCTGCATGGTCATCGTGTTGGTGGCCGGGGCCATGATCTTCGGCCGGTTCCTGGCCGTGACCAGGATTCCCTTCGACATCGCTTCCTGGGTGGTGGGGCTGCCGGTCGGCCGGGTGGTGATCATGGCCATAATTTTCGCCATATTTATCGTCGGCGGCATGGTCATGGACGCCCTGGCCCTGCTGCTGATCACCATTCCCATCTTCTTCCCGGTGGCGGTGACCCTGGGATTCGACCCGCTCTGGTTCGCCGTGGTCATAACCGTGATCACCACCCTGGGCGCGGTCACTCCGCCGGTGGGCGCCACCACCTACGTGGTGGCGGGCATGGCCCGGGACATACCCATCAAGGAGGTTTTCAAGGGCACGGCCTATTTCCTGCCGGCGTACCTGATCTGCGTTATACTATTAATGCTGGTTCCCGGTATTGTAACTTTTTTGCCCAGCCTGATGCGTTAACCTCGCGGCCCCGGGGAGGCTTCAACCGGCCTTTCCGGCGCCTCGCCGAATTCGGCGGTTATATAAAGGGGGTTTATGAGGAAATTCGATTACTTTCGCCCCACCACCCTGGACGAGGCCTTGAAAATGCTCGATGAATACGGCGCCCGGGCGACGGCCTCGGCCGGAGGGACCGACCTGGTCGTCAAGGCCAAAAAGGGCAAGCTGGACCAGGACATACTGGTCTCCCTCCGGGGAATCAAGGGCCTGTCCTTCATCTCCGCCGAACCAGGCGCCATCCGCGTGGGCGGCGGGACCACGCTCCGGGACCTGGAACTCTCGGCGGAAATCGGAAAAAGCCTGCCCGCGCTCATGGACGCCGTCCGGAACATGGCCTCGGTCCAGATTCGCAACCAGGCCACCATGGCCGGCAACATTGTCAACGCGGCCCCGTCCGCGGACACGGCGCCGCCCCTGCTGGCCTCCGGGGCCGAGCTGGTCCTGGCCGCCCCGGCCGGGACCCGGCGCGTTCCCCTGGACGGCTTTTTCCTGGGGCCCGGCCGGACGGGGATCCGCCCGGGAGAAATACTGACCGAATTCATCATTCCCCTTTCTTCCGGCCCCCATGGCCAGGCCTACTGGAAACACGCCCGTCGCAAGGCCATGGACCTGGCCATGGTCTCGGTCGCCGTTCACCTGGAACTTGAACCGGACTTGACCACCTGCCGCCTGGCCCGCGTCGCCCTGGGCGTGGCCGCGCCGACGCCCATCCGGACCCCGGAGGCGGAAAAGCGGCTCGTCGGCCGGGCCGTCACCGCCGAGCTTCTCGATTCCATCGGGGACGCCTCGTGCGAGGAAAGCCTCTGCCGCGACTCGATCCGGGGGGAAGCCTGGTATCGCCAGGAGATCATCAAGGTCATGGTCCGGCGGATGGGTCTTTTGGCCCTGGCGCGGGCGAGGCAGGAATTTGGGGAGGGCCTCCGATGAAACGGAATCTTACTTTCACCATCAACGGCGAACCGGCTTCCGTGGAGGTGGAACCCCACTGGATGCTCCTGGACGTGCTGCGGACCCAACTGGGCCTGACCGGCCCCAAGGAAGGCTGCGGCCAGGGGGAATGCGGGGCCTGCACCGTCATCATGGACGGGCGCACGGTCAATTCCTGCATCACCCCGGCCCTGGAAGCCGAGGGCTCGACCCTGGTCACCATCGAGGGGTTGATCCGGCCCGACGGTCGGCTGTCCAGCCTGCAACAGGCCTTTGTGGACCACGGGGCCATCCAGTGCGGCTTCTGCACTCCCGGCATGGTCCTGTCGGCCCGGGCCCTGCTGGATGAAAATCCCCGGCCCGACGAGGACCAAATCCGCCGGGGCCTGGCCGGGAACCTCTGCCGCTGCACCGGGTACGCCCAGATTGTCCAGGCGGTTCAAGCCGCGGCGGAAAGCGAGGAAAGTCCCGATGACTGAGTTCAACCATGTCGGCAGGAGGCTTCCCAAGCTCGACGCCCGGGAAAAGGTCACCGGCCGGGCCTTGTACATCAACGACCTGCACAAGCCGGGCATACTTTACGGCAAGATAAAATACAGCGACCACGCCCACGCCCGTATTTTGAACATCGACGTTTCCCAAGCCCGCAAGGTCCCCGGGGTCAAGGCCGTCCTGACCGCCGCCGATGTTCCCGAAATCCGCATCGGGTTCATGAAGGACAATCCGGTTTTGAAAAAGGACAAGGTCCGGCAGTTCCGGGACGAGGTGGCCGCCGTGGCCGCCGTGGACCCGGACGCGGCCGCGGAAGCCGCGGCCCTCATCAAAGTGGACTACGAACCCCTGCCGGCCGTGTTCGACCCGGTGGAAGCGCTGCGGCCGGGCGCGCCCCTGATTCACGAATTCGACGGCCGGGGCCGCCCCAACAAGTCCAACAGCTTGAACCTGCCATGGAAACTGGTCTGCGGGGACGTGGACGCCGGCCGGGCCGCGGCGCGGTACACGGCCGAGGACGATTTCCAGGTCACCTGGGTGAACCACTGCTGCCTGGGAGTGTCCGGATGCCTGGCGGAATTCGATTTCGACGACAACCTGACCATGTATTCCATCACCCAGATTCCCTTCCTGGCCCAGAACGACTTCAACGTCGCCCTGTCCGCCCTGGGTTTGCGGGGCAAGAACGCCCGCATCATCAACACCTGCATCGGCGGCGCCTTCGGTTCCAAGCTCGACACCCATGTCTACGAATTCATCGCCATTCTGCTGGCCCATAAAACCAGGAAGCCGGTCAAGTTTCTCTTTACCAGGGAAGAGGAATTCCTGGCCCAGGCCCCCCGCCAGCCGGCCCTGATTCATATCGCCCAGGGGTGCGACGGGGAAGGGCGGTTGACCTTCCGCGATATCAAGATGGTGTTGGACAACGGGGCCTACACTTCCTGGGGGGCCACCACCCCCTCGGTCATGATGGTCCCCATTTCGTCCCTGTACCGGACCCCCAACGTCCGCTACGAGGCCGACTGCGTTTACACCAACAACATTTATTCCCAGGCCATGCGGGGGTACGGCAATCCCCAGGCCACCTTCGCCATCGAATCCAACACCGACCAACTGGCCGAGGCGGCCGGCATCGACCCCCTGGATTTTCGCCTGCTCAATTCGAACCTGCCCGGCGAAACAACCCCCCAGCGGTTCAAGGTGACCACCTGCGGCCTGCGGGAATGCCTGGAAGCCGCGGCGGAAAAATTGAACTGGAGGGAAAAAAAGGCCATCAAGGGAAAGTCCCGGGGCCTGGGCCTGGGCGCGCTGATTCACGTCGGCGGAGGGGCCCGGGTGTACAAGTCCGACGGTCACGGCATTATCATGAAGATCGACGACTTCGGGAAAGTGACCGTCATCACCGGAGCGGTGGAGATCGGGCAGGGCTCGGAGACGGTCATCGCCCAGGTGACGGCCGAATGCCTGGGGGTGTCCCCGGAAGACATCCAGGTCGTCAAGGGCGACACCGCCATCTGCCCCTGGGACGTGGGCACCCACGCTTCCCGCCAGGCCTTTGTGTCCGGGAACGCGGCCCTGGCCGCCGGCGCCAAGTTGAAGGCCCAGATTCTCGAGCTGGCCGGCCCCATGCTCGAATGCGACCCGCTCGACCTGGACCTCAAGGACCGGGTCATCTTTTCCAAATTCGATTCCACCAAGAAACTGGCCCTGGACAAGGCCCTGCGCAAGGCCCACTTTTCGAGCCAGGGCAAGGTCCTGGCTGTCGAGCATTTTTACGACCCGCCCAACGAGATGCTGGACCGGGAATACAAGGGCAATCTGTCGTGCAGTTACGCCTACGGCGCCACCGGCGTGGAAGTGGAAGTCGACGAGGAAACCGGCCAGGTGGAAATACTCCGCTACATCGCGGCGCATGACGTGGGCCGGGCCCTCAACCCCATGCTCCTGGAAGGCCAGATTTACGGGGCCGCCGTCATGGGGACGGGGTACGCCTTGACCGAGCGGATGGTCCTCGAAAACGGCCGGATCAAGAACGACAATTTTCTCGATTACAAAATATTGACGGCCCTGGACAAGGTCCCCGTGGAACCGGTGATCGTGGAACCGATGGACGAGGCCGGGCCGTACGGCGCCAAGGGCGTGGGGGAACCGGGTTGCGTGCCCGCGGCCCCGGCCATCGCCAACGCCATTTACGACGCCGTGGGGGTCAGGATCAAGGACCTGCCCATTACGCCGGAAAAGGTCCTGGCCGCCCTGAAACAGCGGGATTCCCAAGGCCCGGCCAGGCGGCGCGGGACGTGATTTTTTAGGGCGAGTCCCGGCGCCCGCCCTCTTGACCGCGTTCTGACGGTTCGCGGATTTATGCCGGGACCGTTCCGCGGAGGCCTGGCGCCCCTACCGCGGTTGACCACCGGTGGCTGTTAGGGGTTTGTAGGGGCGGGTCCCCGGCGCCCGCCCTCTTGACCGCGTTCCGTCGGCTCGCGAATTTATGCCCGGACCGTTCCGCGGAGGCGTGGCGCCCTTACCGCGGTTGACCACCCGCGGTTGTCAGGGGTTTGTAGGGGCGGATCCCCGGCCCTCGTGGATGGTCTGGCCTGATTATGGGAAGAGGGCGCCCACGGGGAGGCGCCCCTACCGCGGTTGACCACCGGGTGGTGGTTAGGGGTACGCTGGGGGGGGGTCCCCGGCCCTCGTGGATGGTCCGGCCTGATTATGGGAAGAGGGCGCCCACGGGGAGGCGCCCCTACCGCGGTTGACCACCGGGTGGTTATCAGAGGCGGGTCCCGGCAAAAATTTTCTGAAAAACCGAAAATTCGGTGACGGCTACGTTTGGTTTTTTTCCTCTTCCAAAACCTGAACAGGGAAATCATGGAGGTGAAGAATGCCCAAGAATTACAACGCCTGGCCGGAAGGTTGGCCGAAAAGCCTGAATTACCCGGAACTTCCCGTGACCGCCTGCCTGGACCTGACCGCCGCCCGGGTCCCCAACCGGATCGCGGTCCATTTCGGGGGCCTGCAACTGACTTTCTCGGAGTTGAAAAGCCTTAGCGAACGCTTCGCCGCGGCCCTGGACGACCTGGGCGTCAAGAAAGGCGACCGGGTGGGAATTCACCTCATCAACTGCCCTCAATTCGTTATCGCCTATTACGGCGCCCTGCGAATCGGGGCGGTCTTCACGCCCTTGAGCCCCTTGCTTTCCGCTCGGGAAGCCAAGCACCAACTCAACGATTCCGGGGCCGAAACCCTGATTTCCCTGGACCTGATCTATCCCGGCATACAACCGATCCTGGCCGAGACGCCGGTGAAAACCGTCATCACCACCAGCATCGCCGACTGCTACAATTCCCTGATCGCGCCCTTGAAGCCCCTGGGCAAGATACCCGTCCCCGACACCCTGGACCTGGCGCCGTTGCTGGCGAAGCACCAACCGTTCGCCAAGACCGTGGATATCGACGTTAAAAGGGACCTGGCCCACCTGGCCTATACGGGCGGCACCACCGGCGTGTCCAAGGGGGTCATGTTGACCCATTTCAACGTCCTGGCCAACGCCCTCCAGTTTTCCCTTTGGTTTTCCGGGGCCCAAATCGACTATATCGACGGCGTGATCAAGGAAAGCTTCCCGCCCGGAGTCGGCCCGGAAGACCGCCTGGCGCAACGCGACAAGGGCGTCAGCCTGGTGGTGGTGCCCTGGTTCCACGCCATGGGCACGGTGGGTTATCTCAACGGCCAGATACTGGCGGGGAACACCATGGCTGTCTTCCCCAGGTTCGACGCCACCGAATACCTCGACGCCATTGAAAAATTCGGCGCCAACATGCTCGGGGGCGCCCCCCAGCTCTATATTCCCCTGATCAACCACCCCAATTTCAAGAAATACAACTTGTCCGGGGTCCAGGTGGCCGCCTCGGGCGCCGCGCCGCTGCCCCGGACCGTCATGGACGGGTTGCTTGGCGCCTTTTCCGGAGTGGTCTGCGAGGCCTACGGCCTGACGGAATGCACCATGGGCGCCACGGCCAATCCCCCGGACCGGGACAAGATCAGGGTCGGCAGCGTGGGACTCCCGGTCTTCGACACCGAACTCAAGACGATCGACGCCCTGAGCGGCGCGGACCTGCCTCCGGGCCAGGAAGGGGAAATCTGCATCAAGGGGCCCCAGGTCATGCAAGGGTATTGGAATCGGCCGGAAGCCACCGCGGACGTCCTCAAGGACGGCTGGCTCTTGACCGGAGACATCGGGCGGGAAGACGAGGACGGCTATTTCTACATCACTGACCGCAAAAAGGACCTGATTCTCTACAAGGGCTACAACGTTTATCCCCGGGAACTCGAGGAAGTCCTGTTCGAGCACCCGGCCGTGGAACAGTGCGCCGTGGTCGGCAAGCCGGACGAAACCGCCGGGGAAATTCCCATCGCCTTCGTCCAGCTCAAGAAAGGCGCCCAAGCCGGCAAGGATGAACTGCTGGCCCACATCAACAACCAGGTCGCGCACTATAAAAAAATCCGCGACCTTTTCTTCCTCGACGCCATTCCGGTGTCCGCCGCCGGAAAGGTGCTGCGCAAGGAACTGAGGGACAAGGTCCGGCAAGGATAACCCGACTGCCGCGCTTCCCCCGGTGGCCCCGGGGCCTTCATGGGGGAAGCGCGGTTACGCCGGCCAATGGAAGCGATCGAAAATTCGATTTTCCGATCCCGCGAATGACGCTGCTCTAAAAATCCGCGTAACTACAACAGGTAACGCGAAAGGGCTTGGAAGCCCCGACCGCGCGGGCCATCGTCCATACTAGGCCATCGAAAAAAATATTGGGTGGAGCCAATTGCAAAACTCGGGTTTTTGGCCCAAATCACGGAAGGAGAAAATTGTAACTCACGGACATACTGAAGTATTTCGATAAGTTATAATCGAGCCTAAATACAAGTTGGGTCAGGGGTCGGGGTTTTGCAATTGGCTAGGTTACATTGGCCTTTTTTAGTAAATCGTGTAAAATTTACTACAAATTAGGTCGAGCTTGGCGATATGGCGGCGTTTGCGAGGTAGGTATTTGAAATGATAATTAATTTCAGCGTCGAAAACTATCTGTCCCACAAAGAGATGGTGACTCTTAGCTTGGAGGCGTCAAGCAGCAAGGAGTTATCTGATAATGTAATATTCAATGCCGGGGGTACGGGATTTAACCTTCTAAAATCTGTCGTCTTGTACGGCGCCAATGCTTCAGGCAAATCCAACCTAATTAAAGCGCTTTCGTTTATGGCTCGTTTTGTTATCCTGTCAACTAAAAACCTATCCAAGCGGTCATCCACCGGGGTAACTCCATTCAAACTGGATGCTAACTACCTTGTCAAGCCCAGTGTATTTGAGATTTCGTTTATAAGCGGCGGCGTACGATATTTATATGGATTTTCGTTAGATACAAGATTAATTCATGGTGAATGGCTGTATAGCTATCCATACGGCCGCAAAAGACTTTTATTTGAAAGATATTTGAATGAAAACAATAAATTGGAAATGCCCTACGATTACAAGTTTGGAGAGCACTGGTCGGGTGAGGCCAAAAAAATTATAAAACTGACCAGGCCGGACAGTCTTTTTGTTACTACGGCGGCGCAGTTCAACCACCCAACCGCCGATATTGTTTTTTCCTGGTTTGCGAAAAAATTCAGAATTGCTGATTCGTTGCCTCAAGGAAAATCGGAAGAGGGCTTTACCATACGACTGGCCGAAAACAGAAAATTCAAAAAACAGTTATTGCGTTTTTTACAGTTCGCCGACCTCGGCATCGCTGATTTTGAGTTGAAAAAGGTCCCACTATCCGAGTCTCGATTGTTTCGATCCGCCTTTCATGACATTGATTTTCCGGAAGATATAATGAACGATTTCGCCAAATCGATGGAAATAAAAACCGATAATCTCGTGTCGGAAATAATAACATATCGTAAAGGAAGCAATGAGAACGGGAAGCCAATAATTGTGCCGTTTCTGTTTGAGGAAGAGTCGCAAGGCACGCAGAAATTTTTCGTTCTTGCCGGCCCGTTGGTGTATGTTTTCAATCATGGTTGTTGCCTCGTATCGGATGAGTTGGATATTCAGCTTCATCCTTTGCTTTCCCGAAACATTGTTCAAAATTTTCATGATAAAAGCGTCAACCGGGAAAACGCTCAATTAATTTTCGCCACCCACGATATTAGTTTGATCGAAAACCGAGAACTATTTAGGCGCGACCAGATTTGGTTTACCCAGAAAGATATAAATGGAGCCACAAGTCTATTTTCAGCATGGGATTTTAAAATACGTAAAGAAGAGAATGTTGGGCGTGGATATCTTTCCGGAAGGTTTGGCGCTATCCCAATTATTGAAAATACCATTGAGAAGCCGGAATTGAAATGAGCGGGTATTTTAAATGATGCGAAAACTCGGATCACAGGTAAGCAGACGCAAAAAACGTGTTTCACTGAACTTTACGCCAAAACCGCTCATTCTGATCACTTGCGAAGGCGAGACGGAAGAAGAATATTTCAATGAAATCCGGCGAAAACTTCGCCTTCCCAAGGAACGTGTTCGAATACTTAGCAAAAAGCAATGCAGCGGAAACGATCCCTTGACTTTGGTTCGATGTGCAAAAACATTAAACATTCAACAACGGAAAGACATTGGAATCGGCTATGATCATGTGTGGTGCGTATTTGATTGTGACGAACACCGAACCATTCCCGCGGCTATCGACATGGCAAGGCGCCATGACTTTAGAATCGCCTTTTCCAACCCTTGTTTTGAACTCTGGTTTTTAATTCATTTTAGGCGGCAAACAGCTTTTATTAACCGTGAGCAATTAGTACGAACGCTCAAAAATGAAGTCGGCTTTTCAAATTATGAAAAAGGATTGTCCGGCCTTTTCAGCTATTTGGAAAACCGACTCGATACTGCCATCGCCAACGCTCGGACACAGAGAAAACACCATCACGAGAGCAATAGAGACATTACGGCTAACCCTTCAACCAATGTCGATGAAATTATAGAGCTTTTGTTAAAAAACATTTAAGCGGCACAAATATTCCTTGGTTTTCGTTTACGACAGCTTGACGCCTCAGTTGCCCGCTTGATCGCCAAAACATATCCGAGGCGCCGGCATGAGTCAATGACCAAGAAAACCTCTCAATGAAAAGAAGAGGACTATTGAGTCTAAGCGATCGCTCGGGAAAATGTTGAGGTCTTTCTATAAAAGCAACTGCGGGCATCCGGAAATACGCTGATAAATACCATCGACGCGCTACCGCAATTTCGCCCCAGCGATGGTCATGGAAAACGTCCCTTTCGGCATGACGTTACGCATGTTCCGTGAATCAAGTTTCCGGCAAGATGATGGCCAGCAGGCGCTTGATTTTCTTGAACTGCCTGTTTGTGGCGCGAAAGTGGACTATTATGGTTTCGTTCCCGGGAGGCGGCAAATAAAGAACAAGGCGGTTTTCGGTTAGTTCGGCGTCAGGTCGAGTATAAGGCCTGGTAGAACCGTCCTCATGGGTTTCGAGGTAACAGGGGGGGGCTGGGTCGTCCTCCTCATCCAAAAAGGCGCGCTGGAGGAGCAGGTAGGGGGTATCTTCCCGATTGGGGTCCTCCTCGAATAGAATTTGAAACACTTCCTCTTCCTCGGTTAGTGAAACGAGATCGACTTTCAATTCCATGGTATTCCCTTGGCCATTCATTATCAATATTTCCGACGATAATGAGCCCGCTGAAAAGCGGGCGTTTTCACTGGTTTAGGTCCCTATGAAAACAAAGCATTCCCAACGGATGGCGGAACAGGGAAATTATGACGCGCCGCAACATTTTTTGTATTTCTTGCCGCTGCCGCAAGGGCATGGTTCGTTTCTGCCGACTTTTTTAACCTCCCTTACGAACGTGTCGGTATTTTTCTTTTGCGGGGTGGCGCGGAAGTCGTCTTGTTCGATTTGTCTTGCTATTTCCTCGAAAACCTTTCTGCTCTCACTTCGAAATAGTTCCGCTTCCCTTCTCTGTTGATGAATAAGCGGCAGTTCGGGGATATCAACATGATTGATCAAGCCGAGGCATTCCAGGGCGTCGCCGACAAAGGTCTCATCGCATTCATCGGCATACAGGTCTTGTAGGATTTTTATTCCCCTGGGGTCTCCGATCATGGTCAGGCACGAAGCGAATGTTTCGTATGAGTCCATGCCGTTGTCGCTGTCAGGGTTTTCCCACTTTTCCACGGCCAGATCAAAGGCCTCGGGGTAGGGCAGATACTCGAGGATCGAAAAGCACTCCCAGTCGTCAAGTTCCTTGTTGCGCATGGCGGCCATGAGGCCCTCGCCGGCGGACTCGTCCAGGGAGTTAATGGCCGTAATCGCGGGGCCGTAGACGTAATCGTCGCTGGCCGAGCGACGAAGGACGGAAACCAGGGTGGGAACAAATTCGCTGCTGCCTATGCACCCCATGATTTTGATGGCCCAATAATCTCCCCACGTGTTTAAATCGACGGTCAGGGCGTTGTTCAATTCCGGGATGGGCGCGAGTTCGATTAATTTTTTCTGAATTTGAAACGGCAAGGACACTCCGCAATACCTTAACGCCCGGAGTAAATCATCGGCGCTAGGTCCAGGGGAAAAAGCGGGTAAATAGTGGCGGCGCCCCAGCACGGCGAAATAGACGGACAAGGCGAGATAAACCAATTTCGCCAATTGTTCCTTTGAATATTTAACTTTTTTCCATAACGAGGAATTCCGGGCCAGTTCCTCGAGCAAGGCGATGGACATAGCGTCTTGGCCAAACAACTCGCTTTGCCAGGGGGGCGGAGGATTATCGGGGTAGCGGAGGGAAATAACGATTTTGGCTTCATGTTCTAGGGCCGAGGCGAGGTTTTGGTATTGTCCGTTTTTAAGCAACGTCGTTAAACTAGCAAGGAAATTTTTATCCGGCTCGATCCCCGGGTTGATGGAAATAACATAATCGAAAACTTCATCCGGATTTCTAAAAATTTCATTCTTTTCAAATTCGAGGAAATCATCAAAATAGGTTAATCCATCCAAGGCGAGGCTAATGTTGTCTAAAATTATTTCCTCTTTTTTTTCATTACGGCCTAGGACGGAATATTTGTTGACGGCAAGTATCACATCTTCCGGGTGATGCTGTTTTAATAGGTTTTTTATCACATACCCCGAAGAGTCCGCATATTTAAAGGTGGTAGCAGTAGATAGCAAGGCCTCCCGGCATTCCGAACGCTTGAAGGCGCCGAGATAATCGGCCGCGCCGGAAAAAGTTTCCAGGCTCTTGGTTTTGTAAAAATAGTCCAGCACCGTATCAAGCGCCGGTTCGTATTGCATTTTGGCCAAGGCGATGGCGCAATTATTCGAGGCGGCGCCCCGACTGTTTTTGAATTGTTCCAGGATGGCCGGGCAATGTTGAACCGCTCCATGCCAGGTCAGGCGCCTTATGGCGGCGCCGGCCAGGTACTCATCCTCGTCGGTGATAAAACGAGACAGCTCGTCGGTGTATCTATTTGAATACCGTGTTACCAACATCTTCAAAGCCCATCGCCTAACCAGTTTATTTTCGTGGGAAAGGCTTTTGACATAATCGGAATATTGAAAAAGCTCCTTCATCGGTTTCACCTTGCTTTCGATGTCGTCATCCAAAATAGCGTCGGGCGCGACCGTCGCCTTGTTGTTTCTTAAAAGCAATTTACCAAAATTCGTCTTTTTGTCCAGCCCTGGCCGCGGCAGGGGGATAGTTGCCATAAAATAGTCGCAAAATCATCATGTTATAACATATTGGCCGTTCGACGGGGCGGCGATTTCCCGTCACGGCCGAGGGGCCCGGCCGGCCGGGAACAGGGGCTCCGCCGCCGCCGGCCTAGAAAGGGACCGGTCGCGCCGGTTTTCTGGTATACTACCGTAACCGGATAATGAAATGCCTCCGCGAGGTCGTGGTAATGAACCGGAAAAATGGAAAAAGCCTTTTCGCGCGCCTTTTGAAATGGACGGTCGTGCTGCTTCTGTTGGCGGCGGCGGGGTATGGCCTCTGGTATAAAAGCCAACCCCAGCCGGTGGAAGTGGTGGTCAAGCCGGTGACCAGGGGCCTGGTCGAGCGCACGGTGTCCAACACCCGGGCCGGGACGGTGAAAGCCTGCCGCCGGGCCAAGCTGTCTCCCAACATGGGCGGCCAGGTCACCACCCTGACGGTCAAGAAAGGCGACCGGGTCAAGGAAGGCGACCTGCTGATCGAACTTTGGAACAAGGACCTGGCGGCCCAGATAGTGCTGTCGGAACGCGAGGTCAAGGTTTCGCGGTCGCGGCTCGACTCGGCGACATCCCGGGCGGAAATCGTCCGGAGGAACGCCGACCGGCTCGTCAAATTGCTGAAATCGAAGGTGGTGGCCCAGGAAAGCGTGGATAATGTCGTGGCCGAGGCGGACGCGCTCCGGTCCGAGACCGAGTCGGCGCGCCTCCAGATTCAATCGAGCGAAGCCCGGCTGGCCCTGGCCAAGGCCACGTACGAAAAAACGCGTCTGTTGGCGCCCTTTGACGGCGTCATCGCCGAAATCAACACCGAACTCCACGAATACGTCACTCCTTCCCCGGTGGGCATACCGACGCCTCCGGTCATAGAAATCATCACCGGCGGCTGTTATTACGTCATCGCCCCCATCGACGAGGTGGACGTGGCCGACGTCCGCCGGGGCATGCCGGCCCGCGTCACCATGGACGCCTTTCGCGGCCGGGTTTTTACCGGCCGCGTCCGCCGCATCGCGGATTATGTTCTGGAAGTGGAAAAACAGGCCCGCACCGTGGAGGTGGAAGTGGAGTTCGACCGGCCCGGGGAAGCCTTGAATCTGCTGGCCGGGTACAGCGCCGATATCGAGATCGTCCTGGAGGAGCGCCGGGACGTGGTGCGCGCGCCCGCGGAGGCGGTGGTCGAGGGGAAAAAAGTGTATGTTTTTCACCCGGAAACCGGCCGGATCGAGTCGCGGGCCGTGGAAGCGGGGCTTTCCAACTGGGACCGGGTGGAAGTGTCGCGCGGTCTGGCGCCGGACGAGCTGGTGGTGGTGAACGTGGACAAACCGGACCTCAAGGATGGGGCCCTGGCCGTTATTTTGAAGGAGACGCCGTGATTCGCCTGGAAAACATCCAGCGGGTCTTCCAGGTTGGAGAGGAACCGGTGTACGCCTTGCGCGCGGTGAACCTCGCCGCGGCCAAGGGCGAATACATTTCCATAATGGGGCCTTCCGGTTCGGGCAAATCGACCTTGCTGAACATCCTCGGGCTGCTCGACCGCCCGAGCGAAGGGTCCTACTACCTGGATTCCGTGGAGGCCACGGCCTTGTCCGACGACCGGCAGGCGGCGGCGCGGCGGCACAAGATCGGTTTCATCTTTCAGTTTTTTCACTTGATTCCGAGGTTGAGCGCGGCGGACAACATCGTCTTGCCGTTGATCCTGGCCGGGATTTCCTCGTCCGAACGAAAAATCCGCCTGGAAGAAGCCCTGGACCGGTTCGGGTTGATCAACCGGAGGACGCATCGTCCCGATCAGTTGTCCGGCGGGCAACGGCAGCGGGTGGCCATCGCCCGGGCCACCATCATGAAGCCGGCCATAATTCTGGCGGACGAACCCACGGGCAACCTCGACCGGGCCTCGGGCAAGGACATCATCAACACCATTGAGGACCTCAACCGGGAGGGCCTGACCGTCATCGTGGTCACCCACGATCCGGAAGTCGGGGAACGGGCCGCGAGACGAATCAAAATGACGGACGGACGGGTTGTGTCCGACAGCGGGGACAGGCCTTGAAGATCAAGGACGCCGCGTTGTTCTGCGTTGGCGCGCTGACCGGGTATCCCTTGCGTTCCGGGTTGATGCTGCTGGCCATGTCCATCGGGGTGACGTCCGTGATTCTGCTGTCGACGCTGGGCGAGGGCGCCCGCCTGTACGTGGCCGACCAGTTTATGTCGCTAGGCACGCACCTCTTGATCGTTATCCCGGGCCGGTCCGAGACCGTCGGCGGGCCGCCGCCCATGCTGGGCCTGACGCCCCGGGATTTGAGCCTTGACGATTCCACGGCCTTGAAGCGCGGCTCCGGGATTCATCTGGTGGCGCCGATGATAATCGGTTCCGCGCCGGTCTCGCATGGAGGCTTGCAGCGGGAAGTCAACATCCTCGGGGCCACGGCCGAACTTTACGAGGTGCGCGACCTGGGCCTGGCCCAGGGCCGCTTCATTCCCTCGGGGGACATAACCAGGGCCGAGGCCGTGTGCGTCCTGGGCCATGTGGTGAAAAAGGAGCTTTTCGGGTCGAAGTCGCCCTTGGGGCAATACATCAGGATCGGGGACCGCCGGTTCATGGTCATTGGGGTCTTGGCCAAGAAGGGGCAATCCCTGGGCATGGACATCGGCGAGACGGCCATAATCCCGGTGGCCTCGGCCCAGGCCCTGTTCAACCGGACGTCCCTTTTCCGCATCCTGGTACAGGCCCGGTCCCGGGAAGCCATACCCCGCGCCAAGAAGCAAATAATTGAAATAATAAGTCAAAGGCATGACGACGAGGAGGACGTGACCGTGATTACCCAGGACGCCCTGCTCTCCACCTTCGACCGGATACTAAAAACCCTGACTTACGCCGTGACGGGCATAGCGGCCATTAGCTTGGCCGTGGCGGGCATTCTGATCATGAACGTGATGTTGATCGCCGTGTCGCAGCGGACGTCCGAAATAGGACTGCTCAAGGCCGTGGGCGCGTCCACGGGGCAAATCCTGTTCCTTTTTTTATTGGAAGCGTCGCTCCTGTCCCTCTTGGGCGCGGTCGCCGGGCTGGCCTTGTCGGCCGCGGGCGTCCAGGCCATGGAATACCTGGTCCCGGCCCTGCCCGCGGTTGTCCCCGGGTGGGCCATGGCGGCGGCGGTGGGCATCGCCCTCCTGACCGGCGTGGTGTTCGGTTTGTTGCCGGCCCGGCGGGCGGCGCGGCTGGACCCGGTGTCGGCCTTGTCGGGCCGCTAGGATCGGGGGGCGGCCATGTATTTTAGGGACGCGCTGAAAATGTCGCTACAAGCCTTGGCCGGCCAAGGGATGCGCAGCGGCCTGACGGCCCTGGGCATCGCCGTGGGCATAGCCGCCGTGGTGTTGCTCACGTCCCTGGGGGAAGGTCTTCATCGGTTCGTTCTAGCCGAATTCACGCAGTTCGGCGCCAATCTCATCGCCATCTCGCCGGGCAAGACTTCCACCGCCGGCATGTCCGGCGCCATTGTCAGCAATGTGCGGCCCTTGAGCCTGGACGACGCCCGGGCCCTGGCGAAACTGCCTCAAGTCGTCGCCGCCGTGCCCGTGGTACAGGGAAACGCCGCGGTGGAATATGGAGAACGGAGCCGCCGCACCTATGTGTTCGGAGTGAATTCCGCCACGCCCGAGGTCTGGCGCATCAGCGTGGCCCAGGGCCGGTTCCTGCCCGATGACGAGCCTCGCACCGCGCGGCCCTTCGTGGTTTTAGGCAGCAAGGTCAAGGTGGAACTCTTCGGCGCCGGCAACCCCTTGAACCAACGGGTCAGAATCGGCGGCGAACGCTATCGGGTCCTGGGGGTCCTGGAATCCAAGGGGCAGATGTTGGGGTTTGACCTGGACGACACCGTTTATATACCCACTTACCGGGCCATGGCCCTCTTTAACCTGAATAGCCTGATGGAAATCGACCTGCTCTTCGCCGCCGGGGCCGATTCGGCCGATATCGCCCGCCGGGCCCGGAAAGCGCTCATCGCCCGCCACGGAACCGAGGATTTTACCATCATAACCCAGGACCAGATGCTGGACGTGCTCGGGTCGGTCTTGGAAATCCTGACCATCGCCGTGGGGGCCCTCGGAGGCATTTCCCTGGTGGTGGGCGGCATCGGCATCATGACCATCATGACCATCGCCGTCCGGGAGCGGACCATGGAGATCGGCCTGTTGCGGGCCGTGGGCGCCACCAGGTTTCAGGTCATGGTCCTTTTCGCCGGCGAGGCCGCCCTGCTAGGTTTCATCGGCGGAGTGGCCGGCCTGGTCCTGGGAGCCGGGGGGGCCTGGCTGCTGAACAAAATTTTTGAATTCCTGCCGACGCACACGTCCTGGCGCTACGTGGTCCTGTCGGTCGCCTTGGCCGCGGCCATCGGCTTGCTGGCTGGGGTCCTGCCGGCCCGGCACGCCGCCCGCCTCGACCCCATCGACGCCTTGCGGCAGGAGTAGCGGCGCGAGAACGGTTTTTTTGATCAAGCCGGCTGGAAGTGATCGTCCCGGCGTCCCATAAAAAAACCAAGACCAGGGCGCCATCCACCACGACGCCGGCGGCCGGCCTACCTATACTGGGGGCGCCAAATTTCCTCGACTTTGTACCGACCGTGATGCAGGCCGATAATGGACACGTTCTTGACCGGGACGCGGCTCGGACGAGTATAGGCGATCTCGCCGGTCACGCCTTGATAGTTCGAGGTCCGGGCCAGGGCGTTCTTCAGCTTGGCGCCTTCGGTCCCGCCGGCCCGGGCCAGGGCGTCCGCGATCAACCCGACGGCGTCATACCCCAAGGCGGCAAAGGCGTTTTCCGGGGCGCGGCCGTATTCTTTTTTATAGGACTCAATAAAGGCCGCGACTTCCGGCCGGTCGTCGCCGCGATAAGCGTGGGTCGAAAAGTAAACGTCGTCGGCCAATTCCTCGCCGGGCAGGGAAGCGATCAATTCGGTGTCGAAGCCGTCGCCGCCGACCAGGGGCAGCTTAAGTCCGGCTTGGCGGATTTGCTTGACCGTCAGCCCGGCCTCCATGGGAATGGCGGAGATGAAAACGGCGTCGGGTTTGGGGTTGGCGTTTCGCAATTCAGCGATTTGGGCGGAGAAGTCCTGGTCGCCCATCGCGAAGAAGTCTTCCCGGACTATTTTACCGCCCAGCAGGGTGAAGCGCTCCTTGAAGAACCGGGACAAGGCCTTGGTAAAGTCCATGGAATTGTCCGTCCAGACCGCTATATTACGGGCGCCCAGGTCCTGGTGGGCGTAATCGGCGATGGCGTGGGCTTGGTCGTCATCGCCGAACGCCGCCATGAACAGGCAGTCGCCGATCCGGTGGGGAAGTTCGGGGTGGGTGGCCCCGGAAGTGACGAAGGGCGTTCCTTTTTCCTGGAACAGCGGCGCGGCGGCCAGGACAAAGTTGGTGTCCCCGTAGCCGAGCCCGGCCACGACGCCTTGGGACAGGGCGGCCCTGGCCCCGGCGGCGGCGGCCGGTAAATCGGTTTTGGTATCGATGCCGATTAGTTCAATCATTCGGCCGCCCAAAAGCCCGCCGGCGGCGTTGATTTCCCTGGCCTTGAGCTTGGCCCCGTCAAGGGCCGGCGCGTCAATGGAAGACATCCCGCCGGTCAGGTTGTACAGGGCGGCGAGCTTGATCGGGTCGCCGGCGGCCGAACCCGGCCCGGCCAAGCCGAAAAACAGCACGGCCGCGCTTAGAAGGATAAGGCTATTTTTTATCATGATTAAAACCTCCTCTTGGGTTTCCGGCCCGGCCAGGTGCGCACCTGAAGTCAAATCGCGTTAATCAGGAGGAAACTTCTTTCAAAATCATATATCCTTTTGCCCGGGGTTGGGCCATCCCCCCACCGTCGGCCCGCATCGCATCCTAGCATGGCCGCGCAAGTAGAATACTTTCACGGCCCCATGCTTGGCGGCTGGACGCTAGCTCCCGCGGAATTATTCGGCTTTTATCCGGTACTGTTCCAGGTGCAGGTCGTCGTCCGAGCCGATAATGACCCGTTTTTCCAGGCGGCCCTCGAGTTCGTCCAGGTTATGGCGTTCCTCGTCCAGCAGCAGTTCCATTATTTTGGGGTGGACGGTCAGATGCAGGGACCCGGCCTTGGTCTGGGCCGCTTCCCTTTCCAGGTCCAGGAAGGCCTCGTAGCAGACGGAGGTCTTGGAGAGCAGGTATCCCTCGCCCTGGCAGTAAAAACATGGTTCCCGCAGCAGGCGGTCGATGTCCTCCCGGGTCCTTTTCCTGGTCATTTCGATGAGCCCCAGTTCGGACATTTTCAACACCTTGGTCTTGGCCTTGTCCCGGCGGAGGGCTTCCTTGAGGGATTGGGTGACCTTTTCCCGGTTCGGCTCCCGTTCCATATCGATGAAATCAATGACGATAAGGCCGCCGATGTTCCTGAGCCGGAGCTGATAGGCGATTTCCTTGACCGCCTCGAGGTTGGTCTTGAGAATCGTTTCCTCCAGGCTGTGGGACCCCACGTACCGACCGGTGTTGACGTCGATGGAAGTCAGGGCCTCGGTGGCCTCGATCACGATGTAGCCGCCCGACTTGAGCCAGACCTTCTTGGCCAGGGCCCGGGCTATTTCCATCTCAATGCCGTAGGCGTCGAAGATTGGTTCCGACCCGGTGTGGAGTTCCACGAAGGACTTGAGGCTGGACGAAAAGGTCTCGACGAATTGGATTATCTTTTCGTAATCCAGGGGTTGGTCGATGACCAGGCGGTCGACTTCTTCCGTGAAAAGGTCCCGGACCGCCCGCAGGGTGGCGTCCAGGTCCTGGTGGATCAGGCTGGGGACGGGAGCTTTCTGGCCCTTGCGTTGAATGCTCTGCCAGAGTTTGAGCAGGAACTCCATTTCGGATTTTATCGTTTCCGGAGCGGCGCCTTCCGCGGCGGTCCGGGCGATAAAGCCCAGTTCCGGGTCGGGCCGCAGTTCCTGGATAAGTACCCGCAGGCGGGTCCGTTCCTCCTCGTCCTCGATGCGGCGGGAAACGCCGATGTGGGAAGCCGTGGGCATCAGGACGAGGTGCCGCCCGGGCAGGGAGATGTGGGACGTGACCCGGGCGCCCTTGTGCCCCATGGGTTCCTTGGAAACCTGGACCAGGATTTCCTGCCCCTCGTGCAGGAGTTCCTCGATCTGAAAAGGTTGGGCCGGTTCGGGATCGTCGTCCGGCCCCTCCTCCGGGGCCAGGTCGTCCGGCAGCCAGTTGGCCTTGCCCCGCATCATGATTTCGAATTCGTTTTTATGGTCGTAGACGTCGGCCACATAGAGGAAGGCGGCCCGTTCCTGGCCGATATCCACGAACGCGGCCTGCATGCCCGGCAGGACCCGCACGATCCTCCCGCGGTAGATATTTCCGCTGATGCCGCCCGTGGCCGAGCGCTCGACGTGGTATTCCACCACCCCGCGGTTTTCCAGGACCGCGATCCGGGTTTCGTGCGGTCTCGAATTTATTATCAATTCAGTGGACATGGGCCCCCATCTTTCCCTGTGATTGTTTGTTGTTTGACCACCTTCGCCCCCTCCAGGTCTTTTCGGTCCAAATCGAACAGGACCGCGAGGGCGTCAATGGGCCGTATGGAGCCATGTTCGCCCATCAGTAGAGTAATTTCAACCGCGTTCGGGGTCAAGACTTCAATTGGCCCCAGCAAGGGAGTCAGGTCCATGGTCCGGTCGCCTTTCCGGCTTTTTTTCTCCACGGTCAGGTTTTCCGCGTTCCGGTTTTTTTCCAAAACCTCGCTCCGAAAAACCGGCCCGACGGCCTGGACCAGGTACCGGGCGCCCAGGGTCCTGAACTTGGACCGGCCCAACGGTGGAATCTCCACGCCGTTGACGACCACGCCGGCCGGAAGCTCCCCGGCCAATAGCCGAAGGACTTCCTCCGGTTCCGGAGGAGCGGTCAGTTCGACTTCCAGGTATTCGTCCAGGCTGATCAAGCCCACGGGCAGCGGGGAAGCGAACGACATTTTGGGCTGGGGATGAAAACCTTGGCTCATGCGGATGAACAAGCCGGCCCGGCGCGCGGCCCGATGGAAAACCTCAATAAGTTCCAGGTGGCTGAGCAGATTGGCCGGCGTGTTCTTTTGATAGTTGAGCCGCAGCTTGACCGGGTCCCCGGCCGGAGGGGGTACCGGAGTAAAAGTCGTCGGGGCGTCCTCGGGGGAACATAGAACGGGCTTCAGGTCCTTGAAATCGCACACTCCGCAGCCGGAACAGAGGCCGTCGCGACAGTCGGCGGTGGTTAGGCCGGACAGGGCCTTTTCCCGCTCCCGCCATAAATACCGGACGTCGGTCCCGCTCTGGAGGTGCGACCAGGGCAAGGTCTCCCCGTATTGTCGTTCCCGCAGGTATTCTTCCGGCCCAAGGCCTTCCTCGGCCAGGGCCTCCAGCCAAGGGTCCAGCCGCAGTTGCTCGTCCCAGGCGTCGAACCTCCCGCCCCGGGAGTGAACCTTGCGGATGACCGGGCCGAGGCGGCGATCCCCTCGCGCTAGAATTCCTTCCAGGAGGCTTGTCTCGGCCATGTTCCACTTGGGTTTCAGGCCCGGCCGGCGCAGTTGACCCCGCAGTAGGTCCATTTTTTCCCGAATTTGGGGAAGGTCGAGCATGGGCTCCCACTGGAAGGGGGTCTGGACCTTGGGAACAAAGGCGGCGAAGCTGACGTTGACCTGCCCCCTGACGCCCGCTTTGAGCCTAACGGCCAGGTCGGCGATGGCGAGCACGTCGTCCCGGGTTTCCGTGGGCAGGCCGACCATGAAATAGAGCTTGATAACCCGCCAGCCGAGGCGGAAGGCTTCCCGGGCGGCGTAAAACAGGTCTTCCTCGGTCAGATCCTTGTTGATGACGTCGCGCAGCCGCTGGGTCCCGGCCTCGGGCGCCAGGGTGAACCCGGTTTTCCTCACCCTTTTGATCTGGGTCATGATTTCCGGGGTCAGGGATTTCACCCGCAGGCTGGGCAGGGACAGGGCCACGTATTGGGCTTCGTGGGCGTCCATGAAGGCGGTCATCAAGGGGTTGAGGCAGGTGTAATCCCCGGCGGAAAGGGACATCAACGAGGCTTCGTCCAGGCCCGAGGCCTGGAGCGACCGGGCCGCCAGGCCGAGGATGGTCGCGGGCTTCCTTTCCCGCACGGGCCGATAGATGAACCCGGCCTGGCAGAAACGGCAGCCTCGGGTGCAGCCCCGGGAAATCTCCACGGCGATGCGGTCATGCACCGTCTTGATGAAGGGCGCGATGGGGGCGTCGGGATAGTACAAGGCGTCCAGGTCGGAGGCGATGACCCGGCGAACGCTTTCCAGTCCCGGGACCAGGGGCCTGATCTCGATCAGTCTTCCGTTTTTTTCGTAAACGGGTTCAAACAACGAAGGGACATACACGCCCGGGCGGGCGGCCAGGGCGGCCAGGATATCCTTTTTGGCCGCCTTGGCGCGGCGGCCCGCGGCGATAAGGTCCAGGACCTCCAGGAGTCCAACCTCGGCGTCCCCGAGAAAGAAAAAATCGAAAAACGCGGCGACGGGTTCGGGGTTGAAGGCCCCGGGGCCGCCGCCGATTACCAGGGGGGCGTTTTCGTCGCGGTCCGCGGCTAAAAGGGGAATCCCCCCGAGTTCCAGCATGTTTAAAATGTTGGTGTAGGTCAGTTCGTACTGCAGGGAAAAGCCGACCACGTCGAAGTCGCGGAGCAGGGAGTCCGTTTCCAGGCTGCGCAGGCCCCGGCCGTCGGCCCGTATTCCGGCTTCCGCGTCCGGCCAGGGGGCCATGACCCTTTCGGCCTGGAAGTCGGGTCGGCTGTTGACCAGGCCATAGAGAATCTTGAGCCCCTGGTGGCTCATGCCGATTTCGTAAACGTCGGGGAAGCAGAGAACCAGGCGCAGGCCGACTTCCCGCGGGTCTTTTATGATCGAGCCCTTTTCGCCGCCGATATAGCGGCCGGGGCGTTCGAATTTCGCCAGTGTTTCAAGCCAGGTTTCGTTCATTATCCATCCTGGGCCGGCGGCCCGTGTATTGGACGGGTCCGGTCAATAGCCCGGGGCCCGGTTTAGAAATTTGCGGACGTACTCGTCGGAGGAATTCATGAGTTCGGTCCAGGGCGCGTCCGCGTGGATGCGTCCATCCTTGAGCAGGAGGAGCCTGGGGGAAAATCTCCGGGCCAAGTGCACGTCCGAGGAGCAGGCGATGATGGTCATGCGGTGAGCCTCGACCAGTTTTTTGATGAGCCGGACGATCCGGTCGGTGGTGACCGGGTCCAGGCCCGCGGCGGGTTCGTCGAACAGGGCCAGCCTGGGAGAGGACGCCAGGGCCCGAACCACGGCGACGCGCCGCTTCATTCCTCCGGATAGCTCGAAGGGGTGCTTGTCGATGGCGGAAAAGAGGTTGACCCCGCGCAGCAGGGCGGTGGTCACTTCGTTCTTTTGCTTGCGGGAAAGGTTGGTCCCCTCGTCCAAGACAAAGTTGATATTTTCGCCGACGGTCATGGAATCGAACAAGGCGCCGGATTGAAACTGCATCCCCAAGCAACGAAGCAAGTCCCGTTTTTCCCGTTCCCCCAGGCCGACGATGTTCCGGCCGAAGACCAGGACTTCCCCTTCCTCGGGTTGCACCAGTCCGGCGATGATTTTCATGATGGTGGTCTTGCCGGAAGTGGATTCCCCCGAAAGGCTGAGATGCTCGCCTTCCCGGACCGAAAAGCTGACGGCGTCGAGGACCCGGCGGCCGTCGTAGACCTTGGCCACATTCCGGAAAACCAGGATTTCCTCTCCGACAAGCTCGACTTCGCACCCTTTGGTCACAACGATACCGTCTCCCTTCCGAGCAGCTTGGCCGGGCCGCTATCCGTTTCGATCGAGTCCGGCCGGGAAATGGGGCCGGTCAAATCCCCGGCTCGTCCCGGGGACCGTCGAACCGTCCGATTTCCTGAAAATTTGAAGGCCGGTCTTCCCGGGCCGGCCGATTTGAACGGGAAGCTATGATGGCGGCCGCCTGGGGCCGAGTCGAAACCGATCACGGGCCGTTTTCCGTTCCACAGTCGAACCTTATGATAATCCAGGCCCGTTCCCGAAGCAACCGGATGATGAGGAATAAGGGAAAAAGACGCGGGCCGGGCGGGCGGTCACCTGGGAGTGAACCAGCCGGTCAGGCGTTGGGTCCGGCCGTTGGGCAAGGCCTGGCAGATGAAAATTTCGGTCTGTCCCTGCCTTTGATTCGGGCCATAGGAAATGCGCCCCAGGACTCCCTTGAAATCCTTGAGGGTTTCCATGCGGCTGATGAAATTTTCCCGCGTCGGCATGGCGCCGCAGAGTTTCAGTCCCTCGACCAGGGGCTCGGCCAGTCCGAAGCCCGTGAGAAAAAAAGCTCCCCAGCGCTCCCCTGGGGTGGCGAATTTTTCGAAGGCCCCGTGGTATTCCCGGACCAGGGTTTCGCTGGAATCCGGCGGTTCGCAGAAAGCGGTGAAGATGGTCCCGGCCCACCTACGGCTGGTGAGCCGGTCCATGGTCACGGGGTCGCCCAAGGCGCTGCCGGTCATCCAGGCCGGTTCGAATCCGGCCGACTCGGCCTCCTTTTTCACCAAAATGGCCTGGGTCGGCCCGAGCCAGATGATGACGGTTTGCAGTCCGGCCCGGGCCAGGCCGGCGACCTCGTCCTTCAAGTCCAGGTCCTGGGGGTGGACGGCGGCCGCGGCGGCGGGCCGGAGGTTGTATTTTTTCAGTTGCTCCTCGGCGCCTTGGAACCCGGCTCGGCCGAAGCCGTCGTCGCAAAAAATCACGCCGATTTTTTGGAGCCCCAGCACTTCCACGGAGTATTTGACCAACGTGGCGGCCTCGCCCTGGGAGGGCGGCGCTATGGCGAAGATATTTTTTTGGGGAGGGAAGGCGAAGGCGGGCGACCCGGAGACGGGGCCGACCCAGGGGATGCCCTTTTGAACGATATAGTCCCGGGCGGCCAGCCCCGGGTCGGTCCCCACTCCCCCGACAAAGGCGAAGACGTCCTCTTCCTCGCCCAGCTTGCGGACTCCGGCCATGGTGGTGATCGGGTCGTATTTATTGTCGAACATTACCAGTTTAAGGGCCCGGCCTTCTATTCCTCCTTCCTCCGTGACCATCATGAGGAAGGCTTCGACGCCCCGCGCCACCGCGCCCCAGGGAGCGGTCGGTCCGCTGAAGGGCGCGTAGGAGCCGATGCGGATGGTGGTGGGGGAAATTCCGGGAATTCCGGACAGCCCCGGCGCGGTCGGGGCGGCCGGGGCGGGGGGAGCGGCGTCATCCATGGGCGGCAGGCCGGGAATTTGAATTTTGCCCCGCACCAGGGGCGCGTTCGCGTTCTCGGCGCCCGGCTGTTGTCCCCGGGCCGGGCCGGGCGCCAGGAAAAACGCCAGAAACAAAATTACCAGCCTGCTAAGCTTCATTTATCCCCCAATTTTTAATATGGCGCGACAAGGCTCTTTGTGTTAAGTTTTTCTTGATTAACCATATTAGTATCGTCCGACGTCCTTGGCAAGGGCCGGCCCGCTTCCTGTTCGGTTTAATCGCCCGCGGTCCGGCCCAAGGCCGTCAAAGCCGTCCTTGTCGACAAAAAAACGGGGCCTCGCCGGCCCCTCGATTATTATTCGCGGAGGTCTTATTTTTGATGAACAACCTAAACGCCGCCCCAACCGTTCCCCAGCTTTTTCGTGAAGCCGTCGCCGCCCGAGGTTCGAAGACCGCGCTCAGAAAAAAGGAATTCGGATTGTGGAAGGACATTTCCTGGGACAAATACGCCGGAATGGTAAAAGAGGTCGCTTTCGGGCTGATGTCCATGGGCTTTAAAAAGGGCGACTGCGCGGCCATTATCGGGGAAAATTCACCCGAATGGGTCATCGCCGATTTGGGGATCATGAGCGCGGGCGGAATCACGGTCGGCATTTATTCCACCAACGCCGCGTCTCAGTCCGAGTATGTGGTCGGCAACTCCGAGTCGAGGTTTTATTTCGCCGAGAACGAGGAGCAGTTGGACAAGGTCCTGTCGTTTCGGGACAACACTCCGACCCTCGAAAAAATAATTGTCTGGGACATGGAAGGCCTGCACAACTTCAACGATCCCATGGTCATCAGCTTCGAAAAACTCCTGGAAATGGGGCGCGAATACGAAAAGGCCCAGCCGGGCCTGATGGAGCGGCGGATCGAGGACCTATCCCCCGACGACCTGGCGGTGCTGATCTATACGTCGGGCACCACCGGGCCGCCCAAGGGCGCCATGTTGACTCATTGCAACCTGTTGTATATCTGCAACGCCATGGAACATTTCAACCCGGTGTCGGAAAAGGACGAATTTCTGTCCTTTCTCCCCCTCTGCCATATTTTCGAGCAGCTTTTCACGGTCCTGGCCAACCTTAGGTACGGGGCGGTGGTCAACTTCATTGAAAACACCGACACCGTCATGGCCAACATGCGGGAAGTCTCGCCCACCGTCGGGTACGCCGTGCCGCGCATTTGGGAAAAATACTATTCCACGGTCATGATCAAGATGTCCGACGCCGACTGGGTGAAGCGCCAGGCCTTTAAATTGGCCATGGCCGTGGGCATGAAGCACGCCCGGCTCAAGTTGAACCATAAACCCATCCCCGGTTCGGTCCGGCTCGCCTACAAGCTGGCCCTTTTCACGGTATTCCGGCCCCTCCGGAAACGCCTGGGGTTCGACCGCATCCGCATGGCCTTCAGCGGCGCCGCGCCCATCTCGCCCGACATCCTGGTCTTTTTCCACGCCATTGGAGTGCCCCTGCGGGAAGGCTACGGCCAGACCGAGGGGACTGGAATCACCACGGCCGTGCCCGGGGAAGCCGTCAAGCTGGGCACGGTGGGGACCCCCATTCCGGGCTGCGAAATCAGGCTGTCGGAGGAAGGCGAAATCCTGGTGAAAAGCCCCGGCGTGTTCAAGGGCTATTTCAAGAACCCCGAGGCCACCGCCGAAACCCTTCAGGACGGTTGGCTTTGTTCCGGCGACGTGGGCGTGTTCGACGACGACGGGTATCTGAAGATCACGGACCGGAAAAAGGACTTGATCATTACCGCCGGCGGCAAGAACATCGCGCCTCAATACATCGAAAACCAGTTGAAGTTCAGCCCCTATGTCAACGACGCCGTGGTCATCGGCGACCGCAGGAAATACTTGGCCGCCCTGATCGTCATCGACGAGGAAAACGTGGTCAAATTCGCCCAGGACCACAAAATACCCTTCACCACCTACGAGAGCCTGACCAAGAACGAGAGCGTGGTCGAACTTATCGAAAAGGAAGTCACGCGGGTCAATAAAGGGCTTTCCCGAGTCGAGCAGGTCAAGAAATTTTCCATACTGCCCAAAAAGCTGTACGAGGAAGACGGGGAAGTGACCCCGACCATGAAGGTCAAGCGGAAATATATCAACCAGGCCTTCAAGGACCTGATCGAGGCCATGTATTAAAAGCTCCAGCCTGGGAACCTCGGCCGGGGAAGCTCCGGCTTCCCCGCTTTCGCCGGCGGCGCGGCCGCCGGCGGACCGGGCGATCACTCAGCCCGCGCCGCTGTCCAAAAGCTCCCTCGCGCTCCGGGCCAGTAGGTGGGGCGCGCAACGCGCGCCATCATTTACAAAATGAAAAACCAATAATTACTCTTAACTTAATGACAGGGGCGCCGGCTCCGGCGCGCCCCTGACCCTGGGACGGGAAGGAGTCTCTCGAAGCCCAGCGGAGGCGCGCGGGGGGCGGAGCAGCCCCGCCGCAAGGCGACGGCCAACGTCTCCAATTTACCGCGGCCAGGCCCGCAAAACAGTAAAAGATGGTGCGCGTTGCGCACCCTACAAGCCTCTCGCCACCACCGCGGGCGGCGCATGTAGGGGCGCCTCCCCGTGGGCGCCCTTTTGGGTTTGCCCCGGGCGGGTTCAACAAGGCGTCCCACCCTCACCCCGGCCCTCTCCCCCCTGAAGGGTGGAGAGGGGGGATAATCAGGCGGACCGGACGATCACCTCGCCCGAGCCGCTGTCCAGAAGCTCCCTCACGCTCCGGGCCAGTAGGTCCAGGGTCAGCGGTTTCAACAGCAGCCGGGAGATGTTGTGTTCGAGTAGGGACTCATGGTTAACCTTGCTGCTGAAGCCGGTGCAGAGAATCACCGGGGTCTTGGGACGCAGGGCGGTCACCCGGGCGGACAGTTCCAGGCCGGTCAGCTTGGGCATGGTCTGATCGGTGATCACCATGTCGAAATAATCCGGGTTGTTCTTGAATAGGTCCCAGGCCTTGGGGCTGGAAATTTCCGCCGTCACAATATACCCCAATTTTTTAAGCAAGGATTCCCCCACGTTGATCAGGGCGGGTTCGTCGTCCACCAGAAGAATTCTTTCCCGGCCCAAGGGCAGTCCGGCGGGCTCGGAGGCGGACGGCCCGGTGTGTTCATTTTCCACGTAAACGGGCAGGAAAACATTGAAGGTCGCCCCTTTTCCCGGCTGGTTCACCAACTGGACGGCGCCGGCATGGCTTTTGGCAATACCGTAAACCAGGGCCAGGCCCATGCCGGTTCCTTCCCCCACGTCCTTGGTGGTGAAGAACGGCTCGAAAACCCGTTCCACCAGTTCCGGTTCGACGCCCGGGCCGGTGTCACCGACGGTCAACCGCAGGTAGGCGCCCGGCGGCAAATCGCCCAGGACCCGGGCCTCGCCTTCCCCCAGCGCGACCTTTTCCAGGCCGACGGTCATAACGCCGCCATGGTCTTGCATGGCGTGGGAGGCGTTGGAGCAGAGGTTCATCAAAATTTGCTGCAACTGGGCCGGATCGGCCAGGACCAGGTCGGTGACGGCCTCGATTTCCGACCTTATCTCGATGGTCGACGGGACCGCGGCCCGCAGCATTTTCAGCGTTTCCTTGATGAAGCCGGCCACTTCCACCGGTTGACGCTGTTCCTCGTTTTTGCGGCTGAACCGGAGAATCTGAAAAACTAGGTCCCGGGCCCTTTTTCCGGCGGAAATAATCTGGTCGACATAATAGGCGCTGGTCATGCCGGCGGAAGGTGGGTCCAGGGACAGGAGTTGGGCGTTGCCGATGATGGCGGACAGCATATTGTTGAAATCGTGAGCGATGCCGCCGGCCAAGGCCCCGATGGCCTCCATCTTCTGGGTCTGCCGGAGTTGCTCTTCCAGGTGTTTCTGTTCGGTGATATCCAAGGAATAAATGATCGCCTGAATCAAGCGGCCTTCCCCGTCAAAGACCGGATAGACGTGGACCCGCGAGACCTTGCGGCGGCCGTCCCGGACCTGGCTTCGATGTTCGACCTCCACGGGGCGGCGGGTTTGACGTACCATTTCCAGGGGACAGTCCGGGCAGGCTTCATCCCGCCCGTAGATGGCTTCGTGACAGGACGCCAGGCTTGCCTGGGCCGCTTCCCCGGCCGCGGAGTTGGCCATGATAATCCGGCGCGTGTCGATGTCGATGATGTAGAAGGGGTGGGCCAGGGCCTCGATGGCCCGTTTAAAGAAGGCGATCTGCCGGCGCAGTTCCTCCCGGCTGTGCCAAGGGCTTTTTCGGCTTTCTTGCGGTCGGTTATGTCGGCGAACATGGCCAGGCTTCCGACGAACCGATCATTCTTGTCCCGGAACGGCGTGGCCGAGATAATACCCCACAGTTCGCTGTCGTCCCGGCCGATCAAGCGGGCTTCGTACTCCTCCTTGATCCCCTCGCGCCGGTTTTGAAATTTTCCCTCGAAAAACGGCCGGTCTTCGGCTTTGATGAAAGTGAAAAAAGGCCGACCGATCATTTCATCGGCCGCGACGCCGAGCATATCGGACAACTGCTTGTTGACAAAGGTAAAATTAGCGCCGTCGTCCAACACCCAGATGCCTTCGCTAGCCGTTTCCACAATATTGCGGTATTTTTCCTCGCTGCCCTTGAGGTTTTCCTCCGCTCTTTTTCGGTCAATGGCCAGGGCGATCTGGTGGGACACGGATTCCAGAAGGTCCATATCTTCCTGGGTGTAGCCGCGGGCGAGGCCGCGGCCGTGGACCCCGATAACCCCGAGCAGGTTGTTTTTCAGCAACAGCGGGACCCCCAGCCAACTGTATCCCTCGCCCTCCGGCTGGTTTTTTCCAAAACCATCCGGAGCGCCGGTCGAGTCCCCTTTGTTCAGGAGAAGCGGCTTGCGGGTCGCGACCACCTCGGCCGCCAGGGAATCGGGTTTCAGGATATCGATGCTGGCCGGCGCGCTTTCTTTTTCGTCCACGAAATAGGGGAAGGTCATGGTCTTCCCGTCCGGGTCCACAATGCCGACAAAGAAGTTTTTGGCCTCGATTATCTCGCCGATGTACTTATGGATTTCCCGGTAATAGTCGTCAAGGTTCTCCGCCGCCTGGGCCGTCCGGGAAATATTGAAGACGTTTTGCAACTCCTTGTTCAGGGCCTCCAACTTGGCGGTTCTCTCCCTGACCAGGTCTTCCAGGTTTTCCCGGTGCCGCCGGAGTTCCGCCTCGACGGCTTTCTTGGCGGTGACGTCCTCGGCCAGCAGGAAATAGCCTTGAACCCGGCCATACTCGGACAGATGAGGGTACACCCGGCAAAAGAAGACGCGCGGTCCTTGCCGGGGAGAAATAAATTCCAGCTCGTAGGCGGATTCCTCGCCTTGCAAGGCTTTTCCGATCTGGGCCTTCACCCGGTCCCGATTGGCGCCGTCCAGAAGTTCCAGCGCGGTCCGGCCGATAATTTCATCCCTTTGTATTCCCAGGATGTTCTCGTAGTTTTTATTGATGTACCTATAGCGTCCCCGGACGTCGGCGTAGGCCATCAAAACAGGCAGTCCATCGGCCACATGCCCCAGCAACTCCTCGTTCTTTTTCCGCTCCGCTTCCGCCTTCAACCGGGCGATCACGCCTTCCGCCTGGGAGGCGATTGATTCCAGCCCCTTGATGACCGCGGCGGGTAGTTGTTCCCGGGAACGAGACCCCAGGTTCAGGCAGGCGGCGAGGCGGCCCTGGTACAGGAGGGGCAGGACGAGTCCGGATTTAAACCCTTCCCTGGCCGCCGGGTTTCCGAGGGATTGAACCAGCTCTTCCCGGCCGAGGACCTGCATTTTTCCGGCGGACATGGCCAGGGCCGCGGGGGAGTTGGGTTCACAAGAGGAAACCGCCTCGATGAACAACCCCCCCAGGCCATGGTGACAGGCCAAGGTCAGGCGGCCGGAATCCTCATCCGCCAGATAAACCCAGCCGGCCTCGATTCCCTCGGCCTGCAAGACGGCTTTTAGGACCTGTTCCAGGGCCGCGGCCAGGTCCGTGATCCGGCCCAGGGCCAGGCCTAATTCCAGTTGAATTCTCAGTAGTTCCTCGACCTGTTTTCGTTGGCTGACGTCCCGGGCAATGCCCTCGATCCCGACCGGTTCTCCCTGGTCGTTATAAATGAAATGGGAATTGACCTCCACGGGGATAGGCTTCCCGTCCCTTTTTTTAAGCAGCAGCTCGAAGTCCCGGACTTCCCGGGATTTCATGAGGGCCTCGACGAAGGCCCGGCGGTCCTCGGGCCGGTAATATAAAGTCTCGGCCAGGTTGAGGCCGATGACTTCCCGGGCCGATTCATAGCCCAACCGCCTGGCGCCCTCCTCGTTGGTCATGGTCAAGACGCCGTTGAGGTCGGCCCGGTAGAAAAGGTCGGGGATCGTTTTGAGCACTCCCCGGTATTGCCGTTCGCTGTCCCGCAAGGCTTCCTCCGCGGACCGTCGTTCCGCGACTTCCCGGCTGAGACGCCGGTTGGCCTCGATCAATTCACTGGTTCGCTCCTCCACCCGGATTTCCAGGCCCTCCCGGGCCAACTTTATTTCGTCCTCGGCTTTCAGGCGGGCCCGGACCTCGACCCGCAGTTCCTGGTTCATCCGGTCGAGGGCCGCGGTTCTGGCTTCGACGCGAGCTTCCAGTTGGCGATTGATTTCCAGAAACTTGAAAAACAAGCGCAGGCAAAGCAGGGCCAAGGCCAGGATCAGAAACCAATAGAGGTAAAAAAACAGGGTGTTGGGATGCCAGACGACGGCCAGCCGGCCGATGGCCCGGTCCTGATAAACCACATCCGCGGCCAGGCGGACCGGCTTGATCAACCCCCAGGCGATCAAGTGGGGCTTCAGCCGGCCCCTGGTCGCGGCGCCGGTGGAAATGAAGACCCGGCCGCCGCTTTCCGTAACCTTCAATTCCCGGTAATCATCATGGACGCACAGAAGAGTCAGGTATTCGGTCGGCCCCCTGGGATCGAGGCCCCAGAGCGAACCGGACAGGGCGTGGGCGTAGCTTTCAAGTTTCCTTGTTTCGCGGGCCTGGTCATATTTTCCGTAAACAAAAATAAAACCGGCATAACCGGCTAAAGCCAAAGCTAAAATATAATAGAATAGTTTTTGCGTCTTCATGCTTGATTCCGGCGCCGGCGAGGGAGGCGTCCCATGTTTTTATTCCATTCCGGCCGCGGCCATGATCCGGTCATGGGCGCCGTCGGCCTTCATTTCCCGCAGGACCCGGTCCCAGGAAGCGATGACTTTATCGGAAGTGGATTTGGAAAAGGCGATATATAGTTCCTGTTGAAAAATGACCAGGGTTGATTCAAGGGATTCGGGGTCCACTCCGGACTTGGCGGCCATGAACCTGGCCGAGGGCGCGCCCATGAGCCACAGGTCGATCCGCCCCTCTTCCAGCATCCGGGGCAAGGGAAATTGTTCCGAAGTGTAATCGACCTGAATTCGAGGAAACCCATTGGCCAGGAGCCACTGATAGCCGGCGGTGTCTTTTTTCACCCCGACCAGATATCTCCTGGCGTCCGCCAACCCGCCGACAACCACGGGAGAGTTTTTCCTTTTAAAGAGGGAAACATCGTACTTGACCAAGGGGCCGACCCAACGAAACAGGTTTTCCCGGGCTTCGGTCCTGGCCACGGAAAAAAGGACCGCGTTTTTGGTTTCCTGGACCAGTTGATAGGCCCGCGGCCAGGGCAGGACCTGGATGGCGCCGCCGAGCCCCAGCCGTTTCATGATTTCCCGCACGGCCAGGGAGCAGAACCCCGCGGCCCGGCCGTCCTCGGAATAATTGAAAGGCGGAAAATTTTCGGTCATGACCAGCAGTTCTTCCGCCTGGGCCGGATCGATGGCCGGGGGCAGGGCCAAGCCGCAAGCCAAGGCGAAAAGGAGCAAGAGGCTTTTCCTTTTTTTCGTTTTGAGCGATGTGATCATGCCTGTCCTTTCCGGCCATGCGCCCCGTTTAATTTTTCTGACCGGCGGGTGAACTAGCGGCGAGCCGCCTTGAGTTCATCCCAAGCCGCCCCGGAAGATCGTCGTGCCTTTTATTAGTTTTTTTATTAGTCTTGCCAATTGCCTAACCGCGGCCCTTGAACCAACCCGTCGTCAGGCTTAAATTTAACCCATCGAAATACTTAAGTATGTCCGCTGGTTAAATTTTCACCGTACTTGATTTGGGCCGAATATCCGTGTGTTGCAATTGGCTCGGTCGGGTGAATAAGCGCGATTGAACCCTGAAAAAACCCGCCGGCCCCCACGAGTCTGTCCCCGGCCGCCGCGCCTTCCCTTCCCCCCTTCCTAGTCCGCCCTTTCCGGAACCAGGTGAAAAAGGCCGACCATGGGAAAATGGCTTGGCCTTCGGCGCCTAATTAAAAGGCTATTAAGTGTTTGGTTATTTGTCAAGACCGGTCGGCTCTTTTTCGGCTGGTCCCGGGGAGGCGCGGGTCTTCCCCGGACCCGGCCCGACGGCTCATTCGTCCAGGATTTTTCTTATTTTCGAAAGCAGGTCGGTCAAGCGGTAGGGCTTGTCGAGGAAGTCCCTGGCCCCGGATTCGGCGGCCCGAAAGACATGGCCCTTGTCGGAATAACCGCTGGCGACGAGCACCCGGGCCGCGGGGTCGATTTCCAGGAGCGCCTCCAGGCATTTGGGGCCGCCCATGCCGGGCATGCCCAGGTCCAGGACGACCAGGTCCGCCCGGTTTCCGGGAGCGCGGAAAAATTCAAGGGCCTCCTCCCCACTGGAGGCGGAGAAGACTTTATAACCGTAATAGGTCAGGGATTCGCGGGCGATCTCCACAATGGCGTCCTCGTCGTCCACCAGGAGAATCGATTCGCCGCGGCCTTCCAGGGCCGGGGAGAAAGCCGGATCGATCCTCGCGGCGTCGTCGGTTTTTTCCTCCGGCGCGACGGGCCAGTAGAGGTTAAAGGACGAGCCCACGCCAAGCTCGCTGTAGCAGGAAATCTCCCCGCCATGGCTTTTCACGATGCCGTAGACAATGGACAGGCCCAGGCCGGTGCCCTGGCCCACCTCCTTGGTGGTGAAAAAGGGATCGAAAATGTGCTTGAGGGTTTCCCCGTCCATCCCGACGCCGGTATCCGACACCCGGAGCAGGACGTACTGGCCCGGGTCGCAATCGAACTTGCGGAAATTTCCCTTTTTGTCGATGAATTGGGTCCTGGTCTCAAAAATCAGCCGCCCGCCGTCGGGCATGGCGTCCCTGGCGTTGGCGCCCAGGTTCATCACCACCTGGTGTATCTGATTCACATCCACCCGGACCGGGGGAATATCCGGATCGAGGTGATATTCAATGGCGATCATGCGGGGAATGGTCCGTTCCAGGACCTTGGACGCCGCGATGATTTCACGGTTGAGAGCGACGGCCTTCAGTTCCGGTTCGACCTTGCGGCTGAAAGTCAGGAGCCCCTTGACCAGCTCCGCGGCCCGGGTCGAGGCCCGATCTATCTCCCGGGCGTAGAGCAGGCCCCGTTCGTCCAGGCAGTCCCCCCCGATCAGCAGTTGAACGTACCCTCCGACCATTTGGAGAATATTGTTGAAATCGTGGGCCACGCCGCTGGCCAGGGTCCCGATGGCCTCCATTTTCTGGGCTTGCAGCAACTGCGCCTGCAAGCGGCTTTTTTCCTCCTCCCCCCGTTTTCGCTCGGAAATGTCGCGCAAGATCGAGATGACTCGCCCCTGGTCCTGCCCCTCGACCAGGGTGTGGCTGACTTCAATGGGAATCAAGCGGCCGTTATCGCGCCTGACCACGGATTCATGCGGCGATTTCACCCACGAGGGTAAACCCTGGCCGTTGACAAGATCGGCCCGCCGGTTGATGAAGTCGGGCGCCGTGATATCGGCGGCCTTCATGGACAGGACTTCTTCCCTGGTCCGGCCCAAAAGTTCGCAGCCCTTATGGTTGATATCGATAATCCGTTCTTCCAGGTCGAACACGATAATGGCGTCGTTGGCCCGCTCGAACAGGGTTCGATATTTGGCCTCGCTTTCTCGAAAGAGGCGTTCCACTCTTTTTCTTTCGCTGATGTCCCGGAATTCGGTCACCCGGGCCTGGCGCTCGAAATAGGGGATGTCCCGGCCCTGGATTTCCAGGGGATAGGTCGTTTGGTCCTTGCGGATGCCTTCCACGTCGTAGGGGCGGTCGTAGCCCGTGACGATCTTGTCCAGCACCACGTCGCGCCAGGCCGGGGCTATCAGGAGAAGCCCGTTCATGCCGATCAGCTCCTCGATGGAATAGCCGGTCAGCCGGCACAAGGAATCGTTGGCGTCCAAAATAACGCCTTTGTCGTGAATCCCAATGCCGCCAAAGGAGGCTTCCTGGAGCAGGGCGAAGCGTTCCTGGCTCTCCCGAAGGGCTTCCTCCGCCTTTTTGCGGGCGTCGATATCCCTGGTGATGAAGGTCGCGCCCACGTTTTTCCCCAGCGGGTCCAACAGGACCCGGCCCTTGGTCTCGAACCAGGCGACCCGCCCGGCTTTGTCCACCAGTCGGTATTCGGCCTGGATCGGGGAGGGGTCCGGGCGCTCCTGTTTTTTTCTTACCATCTCGGCGATGACGGGCAAGTCGTCGGGATGGACCAGGGCGGTGATGGGGCGGCCCAGAAGTTCCTCTTCCCTGTAGCCCAGGACGGTTTCGTACGAGGGGCTGACGTAGATGAACCTGGCGGCGGGGTCGCACATGGCCACCAGGTCGGCCACGTTTTCGGCCAGGACCTGATAGAGCGATCGAGCTTCCCGTAACTCTTCCTCGGTTCGCCGGCGGACCGTGACGTCCCGTAGAAAGAGCAGCCGCCCCACCGGCCGATCGCGGTGGTCCGAGAGGGGGAAACTATCCAACTCCAGGTATTTTTTTTCCCGGCCCTCGGCCAGGACTATTTCCGGTGATTTATCCCGAAGCGCCCGGTGGATTTCCTCCAACTCCATGTTTCCCAGAAAGACTTGGTCCGGAGTAAGCCCCAGGGCCTTGTCCGCCCGGCGTCCCAGGATTCCCCTGGCCGCCTGGTTGAGGCCCACCAGCCGGTCATCCAGGTTGAAGACGAAGACGCCGTCCGGCATGCTTTCCAGCACGGCCTTTCCGGCGATGGGCGCCAGGCCGAGGAGTTGGAAACGAAACAGGCAGAAAGTCAAGGCCAGGCCCGTGACGGTTAGGGCGATGGGGCTGAGGTCGAGGTATTTAAAGGGCGACAGGTTGAAAATATAAAGGGCGTTCACCAGCCACGGGGTCGCCAGGCCCACCAGGAGTATCGACATCTGCCGTCGGCGCAGCCTGGTGGCGCGATTGAAATTCCGGACCAACAGGGCGACGCCCCAGAAAAGGAGACCGTAGCCGTAAAGCGAGAACAGCCAGAACATCGGCCCCCGGCGGTAAACAAGCAAGGGTAGGAGCCCTCCGCTGTCCAACCGGATGTCGGCCCAAAAAAAACGCTGGAGCGGCGGAACCCAGATAAACAGGAGCGCCAGGATGGGAGGCAGGGCCAGAAAATAAAAACGCCGCCTGGTCAGCCATTTTTTCCGACCCAGGAAATTGTGGGCGAACACGATCCAGAAGGTCGGCGTCAGGATCACGCCCAGCCATTCCACCCGGCTCCAGAAAAACTTGGCCTCCAACCCCGGACTGCTGTATTCGAACGCATAGGCCAGGGACCATTCGGCCACCGCCAGCATCATCGCCATCAGCGGGCAGGCCCCCGGCAGGGACCTTCTAGCCCAAAGAAAAACCGCCAATCCCGCGGCAATCAATCCCGAAACAAGCGGCGGAATCCAGATAAAAGTTGATAAATCCACCTGTTTTCACTACCTGAAAAATCCTTGACCGAACGCCTTGTCGGCCGGAGGTTTCGCCATTCCCCAACTTCCCCGGCCCCGGCTTGGTCCGCGGGGTCGAGAGCGGTCGCCTGGCGCCTAGTATGCTTCATTTTCATTTTTTTATCAAACGGCCGGGGGGCCGTCCCCGGGCGCGGGGCGGTTTAATTGGCGCCGGAGTGATATCCATGTTAAACTCAATCATTAGGGCGTCTAGCCGCCCGGTTGCATTCCACCCGTTTGCTCTCCGCCAAGGGCGCGGAGGTCGGCCCGAGTGTCTCGGTAAAGGGATATCCGCGGCATGGACAAAATCAAGGACAATTTACTGAACGAGGACATCCGAAGCCGGGTCTACGGCATCGAGCGGCTGGGGACCATGCCCCAGGTGGCGTGGCGCTTGATGCAGGCCTTGGGGGACGACCGCGCCACCGCGAACTCGCTGGAAAAAATTATCGGAAGCGACCCGGCCCTGGCTTCCAAGACCATCAGCCTGGCCAACTCGGCGTTTTACGGCCTGTCCCGGAAGGTCTCGACCATCAGCCGGGCGGTGGTGGTGATCGGGTTTCAGGAATTGAGGCTTCTGGCCATGGGCGCCGGCCTGACCGAGGTTTTCGATCTGTCCGTCGTCCCCCCCGGGCTGGACGGCCGCGGCCTGTGGTTTCACTGCCTGGCGACGGCCTGGGCCGCCGGCGAGCTGGCCGAGGCGTCCGGCCACCCCTCTCCCGGCGAGGCGATGACGTCCGGCTTGCTGCACGACCTGGGAAAACTCGTGCTCCTGACCCACCTGCTCGACCAGTACCGCCTGGTCCACGGCCTGGTGCAACAGGGGCTCCCCTTGTACCAGGCCGAGGAGCGGCTGGGTTTGGAGCACGCCGCCATCGGCTTTTGGCTGGCTGAAAGGTGGGGGCTGCCCGGAGTCCACGCCGCCGCCATCAGGGACCATCATTTGCCGCAAATCGGCGACCCGTTTTTCCCCTCGACCTGCCTGGTTTTCCTGGCCGATCGGGTGGCCGCCCGGCTGGGGTTCGGCCAACCCGGGGAGGGGCCGCCCACGGACCCGGGCCTGGCCCTTAAAACCGTCGGCCTGGGCAAGGCGGAATTGAGGGCGTTGCTCGAAAAGGGAAAAAGGGAACTGCCCGCCAAGGTCGAGGCCTGGGAAAGCATGCTGTTTTAGGGCTCCCAGCCTCCTGGCCGCAAAATGAATTTTTTCCTTTCGGTTTTTCCCGGACCGCGATATATTCCATTTTCAAGAAAATTCAAAACCAGTGCGTTTTTTTTAAGGAGGCCCCCGGAGAAAGCTTCTCCAACCTCCCGGGTTTTTTCCCGAAAGACCGGAACGACGCGGCCGTTCTTCATCCCCCAACGACGCCCGCGAAAAACGAGGTGAAAAAATGGCGAAACAATTACCAACCCAGGCCCGGGTGGTGATCGTCGGCGGAGGCATCATCGGCTGCTCGACAGCCTATCACCTGACCAAGCTGGGCTGGAAGGACGTTATCCTCCTGGAGCGCAAAGTCCTGACCTGCGGGACCACATGGGCCGCGGCCGGCCTGGTGGCCCAGTTGCGCGCCACCAGCGCCCTGAGCAAGATGGCCGTGTACGGCACCCAACTTTACGCCCGGCTGGAAGCCGAGACCGAACAGGCCACCGGATACCGCACCCTGGGTTCGATTCTTTGCGCCCGGACCGAGGACCGGGAACACGAATACCGGCGGGGCCTGGCCATGGGCAAATCCTTCGGCATCGAAATGGCGGAAATAAGCTTCGACGAAGCCCGACGGATGTTCCCCTTGCTGCGCACCGACGACCTGCGGGCCGTGTTCTGGTGCCCCAACGACGGCGCGACCAATCCCGTGGACACCACCCAGGCCCTGGCCAAGGGCGCCCGGATGGGAGGCGCCCGCGTCTTCGAGGGCGTCAAGGTTTCCGGCGTCATCGTCAAAAACGGGGCCGTCGCCGGCGTCAGGACCGACCAGGGGGACGTGACCAGTGAATACGTGGTCAACTGCGCCGGCATGTGGGGCCGGGAAGTCGGCCTCATGGCCGGAGTGGACCTGCCCCTCCACGCCGCCGAGCACATGCACATCATCACCAAGCCCATCGAGGGGGTCTATTCCGGGATGCCGACCATGCGGGACATGGACGGTTACATCTACTTCCGGGAAGAAGTCGGGGGCCTGCTCATGGGCGGGTTCGAACCCCGGGCCAAGCCCTGGGGCGTGAAGGGCGTGCCCGAGGATTTTCAGTTCACCGAACTCAACGAGGACTGGGACCAGTTCGAGGTTTTCATCAAGGAAGGGATCAAGCGGGTCCCGGCCCTGGAAACCGCCGAAATCCGCCACCTGACCGTGGTCCCGGAAAGTTTCACTCCGGATGGGGTTTACATGCTCGGGGAAGCTCCGGGCCTCCGCAACTTCTTCGTGGCCTGCGGCCTCAACTCCCTAGGCATCGCCAGCGCCGGCGGCGCCGGCCGGGCCCTGGCCGAATGGATGGTCAACGGCGCGCCCACGGAAGACCTGTGGGAAGTCGACGTCCGCAGGTGCCAGGGTTGGCGGAACAACAAGCGCTACCTGCGCGACCGGGTCGTCGAGACCGTGGGGCTCTTGTACGCCGATCATTGGCCCTTCCGGAGCCCCGTGACGGCCCGTCCGGTCCGGACCTCGGTCCTGCACGACCGCCTGGCCGCTCGCGGCGCCTGTTTCGGGGAGGCCTTTGGTTGGGAAAGGGCCAACTGGTTCGCTCCGGCCGGGGTCAAGCCCGAATACCAATACGGCTGGGGCCGTCAGAATTGGTTCGAATACAGCGCCCTGGAACACCGGGCGGTTCGGGAAGCGGCCGGGCTCTATGACCTAGGCTCCATGGCCAAGTTCCTGCTTCAGGGGCCGGACGCCGAAAAAGTCCTGCAATATCTCTGCGCCGACAACGTCGCCGCGCCCGTGGGCCGGACCGTGTACACGCCCATGCTCAACCGCCGCGGCGGGATCGAGGCGGACCTGACCGCGACCAGGCTCGCGCCCGATCAATACTTCATCGTCACGGCCGGGGCGACGGAAGTCCGGGACTTCGACCGGATACAACGGCATATCCCCCCCGACGCCCGGGCCTACCTGACCAACGTGACCTCGGCCTACGTCATGCTGGGGCTCATGGGGCCCAAGTCCCGGGAAATCCTGGCCAAGCTGACCGACGACGACGTGTCCGACGCCGCCTTTCCCTACTCCTCCGCCCGCTGGATCGACCTGGCCTACGCCCGGCCCCTGGCCGTCCGCCTGTCGTACGTGGGGGAGCTGGGCTGGGAGTTGTATATCCCCGTCGATTTCGCCGCCGGGGTTTTCGACGCCCTGATGGCGGAAGGCGGGCCCCTGGGACTGCGCCCGACCGGGCTCCACGCCGTGGACTCCCTACGCCTGGAAGCCGGCCGGAGGCATTGGGGTTCGGACATTTCACCCGACGACACCCCCCTGGAAGCCGGCCTGGGCTTTGCCGTGGACTGGAACAAGGGCGATTTCCTGGGCCGGGAAGCCCTGCTGCCCTTCAAGGGGAAAACCCCGACCCGGCGGCTGGTCATGTTCACCCTCGACGACCCGGAGCCGCTGTTGTACCACGACGAACCCATTTACCGGGACGGGGCCTTGTGCGGCCGGAACACCCACGGGGCGTACGCCCATTTCCTGGGTCGGGCCATGGGCATGACCTACCTGGAAAACCCGGCCGGCGTAACCGGGGACTGGGTCCGGTCCGGCCGGTATGAAGTCGACGTGGAGGGTCGCCTGGTCCCGGCCCGGGTCCACCTGAAATCGCCCTACGACCCGGACGGACGGCGGGTCCGGATGTAATCCCGCTTGCCTTTTGGAATGAACTGGAACAAAATGACGCCAAAACAAAACATAAACCGTTTCCGGGCTGAGAGTCGTCTACTTTTTTCCGACAACCAAACAGGGAAGGAGAGATTTATGAAATCGAGCTTGTTCTTGAAGGGGATGGTTCTGGCGGCCGCGGCCTTGGCCCTGCTGTTGCCTTTAACCGCCGGGTCCGCCGGGGCCCAGGGCGCGACGGTCAAGATCGGTAACATCATTCCGCTTTCCGGTCCGTCGGCCTCGGTGGGAGAGCAGGGCCGGAACGCCCGGGAAATGGCGGTGGAAGAGATCAACGCCGCCGGCGGGATCAAGTCCCTGGGCGGGGCCATGCTGCAAATGCTGTACGCCGATTCCGAATCCAAGCCGGAAAAGGGCGTGGCCGAGGCGGAACGCTTCATCAACACCGAAAAGGTGAATGTGCTGACCGGGTGCTGGAACTCCGCGGTGACCTATCCCACCTCCGCCGTGGCCGAACGGTACGGGATTCCCTTTATCGTGCCGGTGTCCGTGGCCGACAAGATCACCGAGCAGGGCTTCAAGACGGTGTTCCGCATCGCGGCCAAGGACTCCTGGTGGACCCGGGACCAGTTCGCGTTCCTTCAAGACATGATGAAGGAATTCAACGTGGAAGTGAAGAAGGTCGCCTTTGTCTACGAAAACGGGGACTGGGGCAAGGGCATGGCCGCCGGTTGGGCGAAATTGGCCAAGGACGCCGGCTTCGAGGTCGTCCTGGACGAACCGTACCCCTCCACCACCACGGACCTGAGCCCGGTGGTCCAGAAGATCAAGCGGGCCCAGCCGGATGTGCTCTTCCTGACCTCCAACGCGGCGGACGCCATTTTGCTGACCAACACCCTGTCCGAATACAAGGTCAAGCTCAAGGCGATCATCGCCAGCGGCGGCGGGCACGCCGACCCGTCCTTTCTCAAGGCCGCCGCGAACAACGCCAAATACATCTTCGACATCGTGGAATGGGAAACGGACGTCAACAAGTTCGGCGCCAAGGAAGCCAACGCCAAATTCAAGGCCAAATTCGGCCAGAACCTGACCGGCGAGGCAGTGGACGCGTACCTGGCCATGTATGTGCTGGCCGACGCCCTGGAACGGGCCGCCTCCCTGGACCCGGTAAAAATCCGGGAAGCCCTGGCCGCCACCGACTACAAGACCGGCCCGGGCATGATCGTGGGCTATGACGCGGTGGCCTTTGACGAGTCGGGACAGAACAAGAACGCGGCCCTGGTCATGGTGCAGATCAACGACCTGGGCCAGGGGCTGGAACGGATCACCGTCTGGCCCAAAAACGCCCGCCGGGCCGGGTACGCTCCCGTCTTCCCCATGCCCTGATCCAAGCCGGGATCGGGCGATTGTGGTTCCGACCAGCGGGCGCGGCCCCGGCCGCGCCCGCCTTTTCCCGGCGACCGTCCCGCCTTCGGGAGGCTGGCATGATCTATATTCTGGAAGACGCCATCAACGGCATCCTGATGGGGGCCATCTACGGACTGACCGCCCTGGGGCTGACCATCATCTTCGGGGTGCTCAAAGTCATCAATTTCGCCCACGGCTCCCTGCTCATGGTCGGCATGTACGTCTCCTACTGGGCCGTCATGCTCACCGGCTGGCATCCGTACCTGACGCTCGTAATAGTTGTTCCCGTCATGTTCCTGTTCGGCTACTACCTGCAAGACATCATCATCAAGCCCATCTTCAAGGCGGAAAAGAACGTCCGGGAGCCGATCACGGTGATTATCGTCACCACCGGGGTCTGGTACATCCTGGACAACCTGTCCCTGATGATCTTCGGCCCGCAATACCGGAGCATCCAGGACAATCCGTTGCGGGGTAAGATGTACGAAATCGGCGGCATGCTGATCTCCGCCCCCAAGTTCTGGGGCTTTGTCGCCGCCCTGGTCACCGCCGCCGTCATTTACTGGTTTTTTCAAAAAACCAGGATGGGCCGGGCCATCCGGGCCACCAGCCTGGACCGGGAAGCGGCCAGCCTGATGGGGATCAACCAGTACAAGGTCTACAACACGGCCTTCGGCCTCGGAGCCGCCGCGGCGGGAGTGGCCGGCGCGGCCCTGGTTCCCTTCTTCAACGTCTATCCCACCGTGGGAGTGTTGTTCGACATCAAGGGCTTCATCATCGTGGTGCTCGGAGGGCTGGGCAGCATCGGCGGCGCCCTTTTGGGCGGGATCATCGTCGGCCTCATCGAGTCCATCGGGCCGCAGTTCATGACCGCGACCTGGACCGAGGCCATTGTCTACGGTCTTTTCCTGGCCGTGCTGTTCGTCAAGCCCTCCGGCCTCTTCGGAATGAAATTCGACTGGTAGTCCACAACCTTCCCAGGAGCGGGTGACCATATGACGCAAGCCGCACTCAAGAAAGCATGCCTGGCCGCCGCGGCCCTCGCGGCCCTCGGAGCGCCCCTCGTGCTCCGGAGCCCCACTTATTTACATATTCTTATCCTCTTGTTCTTCTACGCCTACCTCACCACCAGTTGGAACCTGGTGGGCGGGTTCGCCGGAGTGCTCCCCCTGGGCCACGCCGCCTTCGTGGGGCTGGGCGCCTACACTTCCACCATCCTGTACCTGCAATATCACCTCAGCCCCTGGCTGGGCATGATCGCGGGCGGGATCATCGCCACCCTGGTGGGCGTGCTCATCGGCCTGCCCACCTTCAAGATGCGCGGCGCCTATTTCGCCCTGGCCACCATCGCCTTCGCCGAGGGCATCAGGGTGATGATCGAGAATATCGACTATCTCGGCCCCTTTAACCTCAACGGTCCCCGGGGGCTCCAGATTCCCCCCCTGAACACCGGGTTGGCCAATTTCATGTTCGCGGACAAGGAGCCGTATTACTACATCATCCTGGTCATGCTGATGCTGGTGCTGGGCCTGACCTACTTTATTTCCAGGTCCAAGCTGGGCTTTTACCTGAACGCCGGCGGGGAGGAGCCGGAAGCGGCCATGTCCCTGGGAGTCAACGTGGCCCGCTGCAAGCTCATCGCCATGGCCCTGTCCTCCTTTCTCACCGCCCTGGCCGGGACCTTTTACGCCCAATTCTCGTTGTTCATCCACCCCAAGAGCGTCATTTCGCTGGACTTGTCCTTTGAAATCGCCTTTATCGCCCTGATCGGCGGCCGCGGGTCCATCGCCGGGCCGGTCCTGGGCGCCCTGCTGCTCCGGCCGGTCAGCGATTTTTCCCGCATCCATTTCGGCAGCACCCTTCCGGGGCTCCACCTGATCATCTTCGGGGTCGTCCTGATCCTGGTCATGATCTTTCAGCCGCGCGGCCTGCAGGAACCCCTGACCAAGGCCTTCGACCGCATCATCGGCAAGTTGGCGACCAAGGGGGAATGACCATGAACATCCTGGAAGTCAACAAGCTGATCAAGAATTTCGGCGGCCTGACGGCCGTGGATTCCCTGGACCTGACGCTGGAACAGGGCGGCATCCTGGGGCTCATCGGACCGAACGGGGCCGGAAAATCGACGGCCTTCAACTGCATCGCCGGGCTTTTCCCGCCCTCGTCCGGGGACATCCACTTTTTCGGGGAACGGATCAACGGCCAAAAGCCTTGGAATTTATGCAAAAAAGGCCTGGCCAGGACCTTTCAGATCGTCAAGCCCTTTGCTTCCAAGAGCGTTCTGTACAACGTCATGGTCGGGGCCTTCGCCGTGACCGACCGGACCGCCGAAGCCGAGAAAAAGGCCCTGGCCGTGCTGAAGGATTTGAATCTTCTCGATAAAAAAGATTTGAAGTCCGGGACGTTGACCATCGCCGACCGCAAGCGCCTGGAAATTGCCCGGGCCCTGGCCACCAACCCCAAGCTGCTGCTGCTCGACGAAGTCATGGCCGGACTGCGGCCCACCGAGGTGGACGACATGGTCCGGATCATCAAGAACCTGCGGGAAAACGGCGTGACCATACTGGTCATCGAACATATCATGCGCGCCATCATGGCCTTGTCCGACCGCATCGTGGTGATTCATTTCGGCAAAAAAATCGCCGAGGGGACCCCGACCGAGGTCGCTTCCGACGAAAAAGTGATCAAGGCTTACCTGGGAGACGAATATGCCGTTTCTTGAAGTGAAGAACATCGACGTTTTTTACGGCGACGTGCAGGTGGTCTTCGACTTGTCCCTGCGGGTCGAGGAAGGCGAGGTGGTCAGCATCATCGGCGGAAACGGCGCCGGCAAGTCCACGCTGCTCCGGGCCCTCTCCGGTCTGGCGCCGCCCGCGTCCGGGGAAATCCTGTTCGAGGGTCGGCCCATCCATCGCGCCCCCCCGGAGGAAATCGTCCAACGCGGCTTGGTGCACGTCCCCGAGGGGCGGCGGCTTTTCACGCTCATGACCGTCAAGGACAACCTTATCGTCGGGGCCTTCAACCGCCGGGCCGACAAGCGGAAGGACGAAACCCTCGAAGAAGTGTACTCCCTGCTGCCCCGCCTCCGGGAAAGGGAGGCGCAACTGGCCATGACCCTATCCGGCGGGGAGCAGCAGATGGTGGCCATCGGCCGCGGACTCATGGCCCGGCCCAAGCTGCTGATGCTCGACGAACCGTCCCTGGGGCTGGCGCCCATTCTGATAAAAAGCATTTTCGAGACCGTCCGGACCATCGCCCAAAAAGGCGCCACCGTGCTCCTGGTGGAACAGGACGTCAAGCATTCCCTCGGCCTGAGCGACCGGGGCTACGTCCTGGAACACGGCCGGATCGCCATGGAAGGCCCGGCCGGGGAACTCCTGGAAAACCCCCACATCAAGACCGCGTACCTGGGGATTTGAACCCCCGCGGGAAGGGCTTCGCCCTCCGGCGTTCCCCCCTCTCCACCCTTTCAGGGGGGAGGGGGCTGGGGCGGGGGGGGGGCGTTTCACCCAAATAGGGCCTTCACCGCGGGAAAAACCAGACCGTAAAGTGGGGAAGCTAGAGCTTCCCTCGCCTGGGTTCCCAAGCTAGAGCTTGGGAACCAGCCTTTATTCTAGACCCTTTACCCACACGCCGGGCCAGGCTTCGTCCTCCAGCCGGGGTATCGGGGCAAGCCTGACCCTATTCACCGTCCCCGGGGGTACGCCGGAACTGTTTTTTGAGCCCCTGAACCCGCTTGGCTTCCAGCCGCCTTTTGCGGGCCGCCTGGGACGGCTGGGTCTTGCGCCTCCGGCGGGGCTTTTCCGCGGCCTGGCGGACCAGTTCCACCAGGCGTTCCAGGGCGTCCTGGCGATTTCGTTCCTGGGTCCGGAACCTGCGGGCGTCCAGGACGATGATCCCGTCCTTGGTCGCCTTTTTTCCGGCCAGCCGCAACAGCCGCTCCCGGACCGGCTCGGGCAGGGAGGACGAACCCGCCGCGTCGTAGCGAAGCTGGACCGCGGTGTTAACCTTGTTGACGTTCTGGCCGCCCGGACCGGATGACCGCACGAAGTCGTGGCTGATGTCCCGTTCGTCCAGGAACAGGCCGGGTTTTATCTCGATCATGAAACCTCTTCTTCCGCCGCCGGCCCGAGGCAAGTTTGGCCGGCTATGATTTGATGGAACAATTGTCCGACGCCGTCACCGCGATCGCGCCCGGCCCCCGGTCGACCTCGGCCCTGTTCCGGCCGGCGCCCTTGGCCTTGTAAAGGGCCTGGTCCACCCGCCGCAAGGTCTCTTCCAAATTTTCCCTGGGGCAGTATTGGGTGACCCCGATGGACACCGTGATCCTCAACTCGGGGTCGACGTCGCCGAAGGAAAATTTTTCCACCCTGGACCGGATTCGTTCCACCACGGACAAGGCCTCGGGCAGGGACGCCTGGGCCAGAATCAAGATGAATTCCTCGCCGCCGAACCGGCCCAGGTAATCCACGGCCCGGATCAAGCCGGCGGTTATCCGGGAAAAATTCCGCAGGACAATATCGCCCACGTTATGGCCGAAGCGGTCGTTGACCTTTTTAAAATGGTCGAGGTCCATGAAGCAGACCACGAAGGAATAATCGCCGCGGTCGGCCAGTTCCTTCTGGTAATTGAGAATATCTAGAATGTGCCGCCGGTTCCACAGCCCGGTCAATTCGTCCCTGATGGCCAACTCCCGGATTCGCTCGAGGGCCGCGGTAAGCTCCCGGTTCTGCCGGCCGACCTGGCGGCGCAGGGTGCTGAGCTCGGTCCCGACGTACACGAAGCAACAGAGCACAATGGCGAAGCCCAGCCACTGGATGAACTCGATCCGGAGGTCGAATGTTTCCGGGTAATAGCCATGATGGACCAGTATGACCGTGCCGTACCCGAAAATGGCCATGGCCGCGACCAGGACAAACCCGCCGATCTTGAGCCTGAAGGCGCCGAAGGCCATGACCAGGAGATAGAGCATCAGAAAAACCATGCGCAGGTCGTACAGAAAAAAAGCGGACCCCATGACCACCAACGTGGCCCAGGCGATCTGCCCCAGGGTGAAGCTGGGGTCGGGCAGCTTTTTATTCAACCCGGAACGGAAGAAGGCGATCAGCAACAGGTTGCCGATCCAGATCAAACCGAAAAACCGCACGAAATCCTCGCCGGTCCCCTGCCAGAACCCCATGGCCAGGCCGATGACGCATAGAACGGTGTGAACAAACCCCCCGCCCACGGCCAGCAGGGAGCGTCGCAGGCGCAAGGCCTGCTTGGGGTCGTCTTCCGGAATCAATTTAAACTCCTTCAAAATACTCATGGGATTACGGGCGCGGCCTCTTTTCGGTCGCGCCATGCCCCTTTATGACGAAACGTTTTACCTTTCTTGCCTTTATCCCGGCTCAATGTCAACAGTAAAGCCGCGCCGAATTCACCCCCGGCGCCGCGCGCGGTTGCCGGACGGCCGTTCTTTTGTTATCATCCGGTCCCGAGAAATATAAAAACCCCAGAACCCCGGGCCCGGCGTCGGGGACGAAAAAGGAGTCGCGAGCCATGGAGACCATTATCCTGGGGACCCGTATCCCCAGAAGTTTTTTCATCACTTCCGGAGTAGGCGAAAGCGACGTGGGGGTCCACGCCGGTTCCTACGACGACGCCCTCAAGGCCGCCAACATCGAGAACTGCAACGTCATCAAGTATTCTTCCGTCATGCCGCCCGAGGCGGTGGAAGTTCTCATGCCCGAAAAAATCCACCATGGCGCCGTCCTGGAAACGATTCATTCGGAAATGTCCGGCATGCACGGGGAGTTGCTGACCGCCGGCCTGATCACCTGGAAGGTCCGGCGCAAATCCGACGGCCGGCTCATCGGCGGCTTCGTGGCCGAATACAACGGCCACGCCTACCAGGAAGCGGCGGAACAAAACCTCCGGGATTCCATGTCCGGCATGAACGAACGGCGGGGCTACGGCGAGGATCGGTTCGAAACCATCGACGTCCGGCTCGTGGTCCGCAGTTTCACGCCCAAAAAGACCTACGGCACCGTGCTGGCCGCCATCGGTTTTCTGGACTATATCTTTCCGATCATCAAGGCCTAGGGTCCGCCCCGGGGGCGGGTCCCCGGTCTATCCGGGCCTAACCTTTGGAAAAAGCGGAAAGAAAAAGTTCTTGACAGGTCCTGGGGGGTCTGCTATGAGCTTATTGAATGAATCGTCATTCATCAATACCGCCGGCCGGAAACTGACAGGCACATGAGTCTTACCGACCTTAAAAACAAAAAACCGGAAAGGTTCCGGAGCATCCTGCAGGCCGCCGTCCGCGTCTTCGCGCGCAAGGGCTTCTATCACGCCCGGGTTTCGGAAATCGCCCGGGAAGCCGGAGTGGCCGACGGCACCATCTACCTTTACTTCGAGAACAAGGACGACATCCTGATCCGCCTGTTCGAGGAAGGGATGACCCAGGTCATAGAAAACGTCCGCCACGAAATCGAAAAATCCGACGACCCCCTGGAACAGATCAAGCGTTTCGCCTACGCCCATCTGTCCTTGATCGAGCGGGACAAGGACATGGCCGAGATTATCCAGGTGGAGCTGCGTCAGTCGTCCAAGTTCATGAAGGAATACCGCAACGAAAAGTTCTACGAATACCTCAACCTGGTCAGCGGGATCATCCGGGACGGCCAAGCCCGGGGCTTGATCCGCCGGGACGTGGAGCCGGGAATTTTCAAGCGGGCCTTTTTTGGGGCGCTCGATGAAATGAGCCGGTTTTGGGTCTTGTCCTCGAAACGTAAATACAGTATAAATGTCGCCGCCGAACAGATCAGCGACTTTTTTATAAAAGGCATCGCCGCCTGACATCAGAAACCGGGGGAAACGGCGGGTTCCCCGGACCCAATAACGAAATGAGGTCGCTCCCACTGGCATCTGGCGCGCCCTTACGAAAGGAGGAGAACGTGGAAATAATCGCATGTCTGAAACAGGTTCCGGACACGGAAACCCAGATCAAGGTCGCGGCTGATGGAAAATCCATCCAGACCAGCGATATCAAATGGGTGATGAACCCCTATTGCGAGTTTGGCGTTGAGGAAGCCCTGCGTCTCAAGGAGAAATTCGGCGGGACCGTAACCGTCGTCGGCGCCGGTCCGGCCCGGGTGGTGGAAAGCCTCCGGACGGCCCTGGCCATGGGCGCGGACAAAGCCATTCACATCGAGACGGAAAGCACGGAAATGGACGCCCTGACCACGGCCCAGCTTCTGGCCGCCGCGCTCAAGGACATCAAGTTCGACGTCATCACTTGCGGCCAGCGGGCCGTGGACAATGACCAGTCCCAGGTCGGGCCCGCCCTGGCCGAGGTGCTGGATATTCCTCACGTCGCTCTCGTGGTCAAATGCGAAGTCGCCGCCGATGCGTCCTCGGCCCAGCTTCACCGTCCGGTGGAAGGACAGACCATGGTCTACGAGACCAGCCTGCCTTTCCTCCTGACTACCCAGAAGGGCCTCAACGAACCCCGGTACGCCTCGCTTCCCGGCATCATGAAAGCCAAGAAAAAACCCATGGCCAAGACGAAGCCCGCCGACTTGGGCGTGACCCTGGGCTCCAGGCTTCAGGTCGCGGCCATCACTCCGCCTCCTTCAAGAGCCGCCGGCAAGATCGTGGACGGGGAAACCGCGGAAGAAAAAGCCGTGAAGCTGGTCAAGCTGCTTCACGACGAGGCCAAGGTCGTATAAGGCCGGGGAAGGAAAGGAGTAAAGAGAAATGGCGGAAGGAATTTGGTTTGTCGCCGAACAGAGGGATGGCGAATTAAGAAAAGTTTCCTATGAAGCGGCCAGCGCGGCCCGGCGTCTGGCCGACGCGGCCGGAACCACGGTCTCCGGCGTCCTGATCGGGTCCGGCGTGACCCCCCTGGCCGAAAAACTGGGTCCCTACGGCGTGGACAAGGTTTACGTCATTGACGACGAAAAAATGAAGGACTACCTGCCCGTGGCCTACAGCCGGGCCATCGCCGACCTGGTCAAGGAAGGTCAACCGGCCGTTCTGATCATGGCCGCTTCCACCACCGGCAAGGACCTCTCGGCCCGCCTGGCGGCCCGGTTGGGCGTGGGACTGGCCATGGACTGCCTGGAGCTGTCCATGGGCGCGGACAAGAAAATGCTGGCCAAGCGGCCCATTTACGCCGGCAAGGCCATGGCCGAGATTATCCCGGCCGGCGATCCCCAGATGGCCACCACCCGGCCCAACGTCGTACCCCTGGTTGAAGCCCAGGAAGGCAAAAAGCCCGAAGTCGTGGTTACGGCCCTGAAACTGGACGACTCGGCCTTCAAGACCAAGGTCGTCGACATTCTCAAGGACACCAGCGGCAGGGTTGAACTCACCGAGGCCGATATCATCGTGTCCGGCGGTCGCGGCATGAAGGGCCCCGAAAACTACGGCATCCTCGAGGAAATGGCCGGCGTCCTGGGCGCCGCCGTCGGAGCATCCCGGTCCGCCGTCGACGCGGGCTGGCGTTCGCACACCGATCAGGTCGGCCAGACCGGCAAAGTGGTCAGCCCCAACCTGTACATCGCCTGCGGCATCTCCGGCGCCATTCAGCACCTGGCCGGCATGAGCTCCTCCAAGGTCATCGTGGCCGTCAACAAGGACCCGGAAGCCCCGATATTCCAAAAAGCCGACTACGGCATCGTGGCCGACCTGTTCGAGGCCGTTCCGGTCATGACCGCGGAATTCAAGAAATTGAAGGAATAATTTTACTATTTTTCTCTTGGATAGGTTCGGTCTTTGTGTTATACGTTTCGACCGAACCACGGCCTAGAGGGACCGGGTCGCACCAAGACCCGATCCCCAATACATAAAAAGACCCTCCCCCGGGGGCTACCCCCCCGCCGGAGGGTTCTTTCTTTTCCAGGTCCGCTCCGTCTCCTCCCCGAAAACGCCCCGACGCCATTTTTGTCATCCGGCCGGTTTCCCGTTGAAATCCCGCTGGAATTTGATATAACCCCATAAAAGAACCATAACTTCCAACAAGGCCCTGTCAACAGGCGATAAGGAGGCCGATATGTTACCGATAATGGAAATTACCGCCCGGGAGATTCTGGATTCCCGCGGCAACCCCACCGTGGAAGTGGACGTGTGGTTGGAGGACGGATATTTCGGGCAGGCCGCCGTGCCGTCCGGAGCGTCCACCGGTCGGCATGAAGCCCTGGAACTCCGGGACAAGGACCCCAAGCGCTACGGCGGCAAGGGCGTCCTCAAGGCGGTCCGGAACGTCGAGGAAGTTATCGCCCCGCACCTCCTGGGAATGGACGGCCTCAACCAGGCGGAAATCGACCGGGCCATGATCGAACTGGACGGGACCAAGAACAAGGAAAGCCTCGGCGCCAACGCCATCCTGGGCGTGTCCATGGCCGTGGCCCGGGCCGCGGCCGAGGCCTGCGAGCTGCCCCTGTACCGCTACCTCGGCGGCGCCGGCGCCCGGCAGCTCCCCCGGCCCATGATGAATATCCTCAACGGCGGCAGCCACGCCGGCAATAACGTGGATATCCAGGAATTCATGATCATGCCCCTGGCCGGCGAAAGCTTTTCCGAGGCCCTGCGGATCGGGGCCGAGGTCTTTCATTCCCTCAAAAAGGTGCTTTCGTCCCAGAAACTATCCACCGCCGTGGGCGACGAAGGCGGCTTCGCCCCGGACCTCAAGTCCAACGACGAGGCCATCGAGTTCATCCTCAAGGCCATCGAGGCCGCCGGATACAAACCCGGCCGGGACGTGGTCCTCTGCCTCGACGCCGCGGCCAGCGAGTTTTATAACAAGGAAAAGAAAAAATACATCTTCCACAAGTCCGACAATTCCGAGCGGACCTCCGAGGAAATGGTCGGCTTCTACAAGGACTGGGTCGCCAGGCGCCCCATTGTCTCCATAGAAGACGGTCTGGACGAGGACGACTGGATGGGCTGGAAATTCCTCAATAAAACCATGGGCGACAAAATTCAGATCGTGGGCGACGACCTCTTCGTCACCAACGTGGAACGGTTGTCCCGGGGAATCAAGGAAGGGGCCGCCAATTCCATCCTGATCAAGCTCAACCAGATCGGGACCGTCACCGAGACGCTGGAGTGCATCGAAATGGCTCACAAGGCCGGGTTCACGGCCGTGGTTTCCCACCGCAGCGGCGAAACCGAGGACTCCTTCATCGCCGACCTGGCCGTGGCCGCCGGGACCGGGCAGATCAAAACCGGGTCCCTGTCCCGGTCCGAAAGAATCGCCAAGTACAACCGGCTGCTGAGAATCGAGGAAGAACTCGGCGGCGGCGCCTTCATCAAAAAACCCTTTTAATCCGACCGACGCGAACCGGCCTTCTCCCAGGGCCAAGGCCGGTTCGCCAGGCCGGCTCCCAAGCGCGGGCTTGGGAGCCGGAACTCGCCGGGCCGGGGCCAGGCCCGACCCCGACAAACCGTTTCCCCTCTCTTCTCACTCGCCCGGCGACGCGGGCGGCGCGGAGGTTAAAAACGCCATGGTCGACGAGAAACTTCTGGCTCCATGCGGATTGTATTGCGGCGTATGCGGCGTATTGATCGCTCATCGGGCCAATGACCTGAATTTCAAGGAACGACTGGCCAAGGTTTACGGCGTGGCGCCCACGGACCTGGCCTGCGAGGGCTGCGGTTCCGACATCCGCCCCGTTTTCTGCCAAACTTGTTCCTACCGGGACTGCGCTTCCGGCAAGGGTTACCAGGGCTGTCACCAGTGCGCTGATTTTCCCTGTAAAATGATCGACGATTTCCCCATTGAAGTCGGCAAGCGCGTCATTTTACGGGCCATTCCGGCCTGGCGGGAGCTGGGGACCGAAGAATACGTGGCCGCCGAGGAAAAACGGTACGCCTGTCCCGAATGCGGGGCGCCGCTTTTTAGGGGCGCCAAGCGCTGCCGGTCCTGCCGGACCCCGGTTAACGTGGACGGGTGAACGGTTTCGAGCGCGCCGTTCCGGTTGGCCGGGGCCTCGTCAGTGCAGTTCCTTTTTTTCGGATATCAGGGTGAATATGGCCGACATATGTTGGTCCAGGCTGGTCAGCCGGTCCTCGATTTTGGCCATGCGGGCGTCCATTTTCTGGATTTTCCAGATAAGCGTGTAAAAGACTTCCCGCAGGGAAGCTTTTTTTTCCTCGGAAAGGTCCGAAAACCAATCCAGGCTTTCCAGGAGGAGTTCAACTTCGTCGTCGGTTATTTCGTTGCGTCGGTCCCGGGGCATTTTTCCCGCCTTGTCTTTTTTTCAGGCCTCCCGGGCCTGGTCGCTTAATTGTAAGGCCTTCCGGAAAGCTCTTCAACCACCTTTTTACTTACACCGACGCCGAAGCGGGACCGCGGCCGGGGGCGGGACCCTGTCCCGGCCCCCGGCTTCCGGTTCATTCGTAAATCTTTTCGCCCTCGGCGAACGCTTCCTCGGCGTCCAGTTCGTAGTCCCTTTCCAGGCCCTGGGCCTTGCGCTTGGAATATTCCGAATAGAATTCGTGGGCGATGATCACGGACATGACTTCGTTGGACCCGGTCCAGATGGAGGCCAGCCGGAGGTCCCGGGATATCCGTTCCACCGGGAAGACGTTGGTGTAACCGATGCCGCCCATGATCTGCATGGCGTTGTGGACTACCTTCTGGCAGGCCTCGGTGGTGAATTTCTTGGTCTCCGAGATCATGCGGCGGGTGGCCCGGGCCGGCAGGCCGGAATCGACCGCCCGCGCCGCGGCGTAGACCATGGACCGGGACGCGTCCAGCAGCATGGACGCTTCCGCCACTTGGAAATTGACCCCCTGGAACTGGGCGATGGGCTGCCCAAAAGCCTTGCGGCGGGTCGAATACCCCACCGCCGTTTCCAGGGCCGGACGAGCCGCGCCGATGGTCATGGCCGAGGTCCCCAACCGTTCCGGGATCATCATGGTGGTGAAGACGTCGTACGCGCCGTTGACCCTCCCCACCACGTTTTCCTTGGGGACCTTGACGTCCTTGAAGACCAGCCGCCCGGCGCCGCCGCCCCGGGACCCCATCAGCCCATAGAGGTATTCCACTTCCACGCCGGGACCCCGGTCCACGATCAGGGCCGTCAAGGCTTGGTGGGGATTGGCCTTCGGGTCGGCGTCCGTGCGGGCGTAAACGAAGAAATAGTCCGCCCCTTCCGCGCCCACGATAAACCGTTTCTGGCCGTTGACCAAATAATGGTCGCCCTTGTCCTCCGCCGTGGTGGTGGTCCCGAAGAAATCCGAACCGCCCCGGGGCTCGGTCAGGCATTCCGCCGCGAAAATTTCCCCGGCCAAGAGAGGCTTGACGTATTTTTCCTTCTGTTCGTCCGTGCCGTGCCGGATTATGGCGTCGCAGACCAATTCCGCCCCCACTCCGAACACGCAGGCGAAAATGTAACCCAAGGTCCCTATTTCGTCTATGACCGCGCAGGTCGCCACCCAATCCAGGTCCCGGCCGCCCCATTTTTTCGGATACCGGCAGCCCAAAAGGTTCCGGGCGGCCGCCTGTTTCAGGAATTCCCTGGGAAATTTAATCTTGTCCTGGTCCATGTCCAGGATCATGCGCCGGGGAATCTCCCTGACCAGGGCCCGCGCCTCGTCCCTCGCCTTTTTTTGTTCCTCGTTCAACAGGAAATCAAACATCGAATCCTCCTTGCCGGCGGTCTCGTCAATCCGCCGTTGCGGTTTGGTCCAGTTCCCTCAATTTGTCCAGGAGCCGATCCCGGATTTCAAGTATGTCCCGTTCCAGAAGCCTCAACTCCTTGATCTTCAATCTGATTTCCTTCAGGTTCCGGTCGCCGTAGGCCAGGGTCCGTTCTATCTGTTCCCGCTCGCCCTTCTCTTCCGGCGCCAAGCCGATCATCTCCGCTATCTCTTCCAGGCTGTGCCCGAACCGTTTCCCCCGGAGAATCAATTTGAGGCGGGCCCGGTCGCGCTTCCGGTAAATCCGGTGACCGCCCGAAGTCCTGTCCGGGGCGATCAAATTTTTTTCCTCGTAAAACCTTATGGTTCGGGTGCTGATCCCGAATTCGGCGGCCAATTGGCTGATGGTCCAAGCCTTTTGATCGTGCGGCAAAACGTTTCGACTCCCGGGGCCGTTTGTGGCGTCAAGCCGGCGGCCGCCATAAATTTTACGTTGACGTTAAAGTAAGATTTCCCACTTGTCAATATCCAAACCGCGTCCGGCCCGAACCGAAAAACTTTCCGGCGACGCCTTTCCTTATACCCCCCGGCGGCCGGGGAAGCCTCGCCCCTAGCGGCTTGGGGTTCGGAGGCCCTTGACCATGAAACCGTAAAAATCCTTGACCATGAAACCGCCGCCCGGGTATGCTCCGGCCGGAAACGGAACCGGCTTCGCCGGAAAACGAGGAAAAAACATGTCCAACCCTTTAGCGTCGCTGCACCGCTTGGTGTGGACCGCGCTCCTGGCCGCCTTGATCGGGGTGGGGGCGTTCATCCATTTCCCCCTGGGACCAATCCCCATCTCCCTCCAGACCTTTTTCATTCTCCTGGCCGGCTTTATCCTGGGACCGATCCAGGGAGCGGTCTGCGTCGGACTGTACCTGGCCGCCGGCTTGATCGGACTGCCGGTTTTCTCCGGAGGCAAGGCCGGCCTGGGACATCTTTTGGGCCCCACCGGCGGTTTTCTGCTGGGTTTTATCCCGGCCGCCCTGGCCGCCGGCCTCGGCGCCCGGGGACGCGGCTTTTCCTGGGTCCGAACCCTGGCCGGAGGCTTGGCCGGCTTCGCCGTTATGTACTGCCTGGGCTTGATCTGGTTGAAATTTTCCCTGGGATTCGACTGGACCAAGACCCTGGCCGTGGGACTGCTGCCCTTTGTCCCCGGGGACGCGATCAAGCTGGTCGCCGCGGTCGGGTTTTATAAATACCTGACGACGAAAAAGCTGGCGCCCCAGTGATAATCGCCGCGGATTTGTTCTATTCCTACCCCGGGCGGGCGGAGGCCCTGTCCGATATTCGCTTTGAACTCGAGGCCGGCCGAATTCTGGGGTTGATCGGGGCCAACGGCAGCGGCAAGTCCACCTTGCTGTCCCTTCTGGCCGGTCTTTTTTCCCCCACCAAGGGAAGACTCCAGGTCGGGGCCTTTTCCGCTCCCGGCCGGGAAAAGGAGATCAGGTCCCTGACCGGGCTGGTGGTGCAGGACGCGGACCTGCAGATACTGGGCGCCACGGTGGGGGAAGACCTGACCCTGGGCTGGAGTTCCACCGCGGCCAAACCGCCCTTTATCCGGGAAACGGCCGCCCGCTTTGGGCTGGCCGAGTTGTGGGACCGTCCGGTTCAGGATTTGTCGTGGGGACAAAAACGCCGTCTCTGCCTGGCCGCGACCCTGGTCCGTCGGCCCAAGGTCCTGCTGCTGGACGAGCCCTTTTCCGGGCTGGACTACCCCGGCATCCTGGAAATGCGTAAAATTCTAAGGGAAAACCGGGAAGCCGGCCTCACCCAAGTGATCGCCGCCCATGACCTGGAACCCCTGGCCGACCTGGCGGACCAATGGCTGGTCCTGGACCGGGGCCGGGTCGGTTTGTCCGGAAACGGCCGCCAGGTTTTCGCCCGACTCACCGAATTTTCCGTTCGTCCGCCCTGTTCCTGGCAGGCCGGCCTGGGAATACGGTCCTGGGACTGGGGGCCCCGTGAGTCCTGACACCCACGCCGCGTCCCGCTCCACCCGGTTTTCCGGATTCGTTCAACAACTCGACCCGCGCGTCAAAATCGGCCTGGGCCTCCTGTTCGGCCTGTTGACCTGGAAAGTGGGCGCCGGGGGCGTCCTGGCCTTTTTCCTTTTTTTCGGGGGGGTCCTGTGGTCCCTCCAGGGCGGCCGCCGGGAACACCGTTCCACCGTCCGTCGGTACGTTTTATTCGTGGTCTTCTGGGCGGTCCTCAAACTCGCGGTCGATCTTCTTTCCGGGGTCCCCTGGGCCGCGGCCGCCGCCCAGGCCGGCCTCCTCGGCCTGCGCCTGGCCGCGGTCCTGTTCATCGGCCTGGCCCTGGCTTTTTCTTCCTCCCCCCGGAGCCTCGGCCTGGCCCTAGCCTGGCTGCTCCGGCCGCTTTTGGGAAACAAAGCCTGGCAGGCGGCCCTGGCCCTGGCCCTGATGATCCATTTCATGCCCCTGGTCTGGAACGCCTACGACGCCGCGAAAAAAGTCGCCGACTATCGCTTGCCCCACCTGCCGGCCCGCCGCCGGATCACCCTCGCCCTCCAGACCGCCGTCCGCTCCCTGGGCCGGAAAACCTGGGATCAGACCCTGGCCCTGGCGGCGCGCGGCCTCGACGACCCCGCCGCCTGGCAGGCGCGTTTCGACTTCCGGCCCCGGGATTGGGCGGTCGGGTTGGTTGGCGCGGCCCTGGGAACGGCCGGTCTCTGGACCTGACCGCGGTTAGATGGGGCCGCGAATAAAACCAAGCGGGAAGTTCTTGACAGATACGGTTGTCTGGCCTATTATATTTATAGCAACTATCGGGGAGCGGGAACCAATGACCGAGGATATTTCAAAATTCTACTTCGAGGACTCCGCGGGCTTCCTGCTCTACCGCACCGCCATCGCCGCCAAGGCCGCCTTGCGCCGGGAATTCCAGAACGCCGGGTTGGACGTCACGCCCGAGCAATGGACCGTCCTTTGCGCCCTGTGGGAAGAAGACGGCCTCTCCCAGGGAGAGCTGGCCGGCAAGACGGTCAAGGATAAAACCACGATCACCAGAATTTTGGACTTGTTGGAAAAAAAAGGGCTGGCCGTGCGCCGCCGCCAGGAATCCGACCGCCGGGTCTACGAAATATATCTTACCGAGGAAGGCCGGAACCTACGGGAAAAATTGACGCCGGTGTTCACGGGGCTGCATGCCCGCCTGAACGACGGCATTTCCGAACAGGAAGTCCAACTGATGATTCTGATTCTAAAAAAGCTGCTGTCGAACTGCGGGTGAAATTTTTTTGATTTTTTAGTTGTCGCGACAACTAAAATGAGCTATAGACACAGGCGCCCCGGTGAGGGCTCCCAGGAAAAAAGGAGCGGGACGTGAATTTCGAGAAGGAATACGGAAAAAAACTGGTCGCCGCCGCGGAAGCGGTCAAGGTGGTGGAGAGCGGCGATGTGGTGGACTACGGTTACTTCAACGGCAAGCCCGTGGCTTGCGATCAGGCCTTGGCGGCCCGAGCCGGGGAGCTCCGGGACGTCCATATTTACGCCGCGGTCACTCTCCCCCCCGTGCCGGCGACTTCGCAACTGCCCGGGTCCTTCGTTTACCACGATTTTCAGTACAGCAAGTTGACTAGGCTTCTGAGCCTGGCCAATCCCGAAATATACTATGTGCCGGTTTTGTATCATCTCGCCCCCACGCAGCTTCGTCGGGGCCTGGGCGGCCGGCGCAAGGCGGCCTTTTTGCAGGTCTGCCCCATGGACAAGAACGGGTGGTTCAACCTGGGGCCCCAGAATTCGGAAACCAAGGCCAAAACCGCGGCGAACGAGTTCGTTATCGTCGAGGTGAACCGGAACCTTCCGGTCTGCCTGGGCGGAGCGAGCGAGGCGCTTCATATTTCCCAAGTCGATTACATCGTCGAGGGACATTGCGACCAAACCCCCTATGACGCGCCCGCGGCGGCCCCCAGCGAGGCCGACAAGAAGATCGCGGCCCTGGTCATGGAACACATCAAGGACGGCAGCGTGATCCAACTGGGCATCGGCGGCCTGCCGAACGCGGTCGGCCGGATGATCGCGGCGAGCGACTTGAAGAACCTGGGCGGGCACACGGAAATGCTGGCCGACGCGTACGTCGACATGATCGAATCCGGCCGGATGAACGGGTCGAGAAAAAGCTTCGACCGCGACCGGGTGGCCTATACCTTCGCGTTGGGCGGCAAGCGGTTGTATGAGTTCATGGACAACAACCCGGCCGCGGCTTCGTACCCGGTGGAATACACCAACGATCCCCGGATCATCGCCCGGCACGACAATTTCGTATCCATCAACAACGCCCTGCAGGTCGACCTGTACAGCCAGGTCAACGCGGAGAGCATGGGCGCGCAACAGATTTCAGGCAACGGCGGCATGTGGGACTTTGTCCTGGGCGCGCAGTGGTCGGAAGGCGGTAAAAGCTTCATCTGTCTATCCTCCACCTTCACTGACAAGGAAGGCTGCCTCCATTCCCGAATAGTCCCCACTTTCTCCCCCGGTACCATCACCACCATCCCCCGCCAGATGGTCGATTATCTTGTGACGGACCAGGGCATGGCCCACATGCCGGGCTTGCCGACCTGGGCCCGGGCCGAGGCCGTTATCGGCCTGGCCCACCCGGATTTTCGCGACGGCCTCGTCAAGGAAGCCGAAAAGCAGGGCATCTGGCGCCGGAGCAACAAAAAGTAGACCCTCCTTAACCGCAATGGCGCCCTTAAAAGCCGGAGAGTCCTCGGACTCTCCGGCTTTTTATTTCCACATTAATTTAGCCGGTTTTTATGAAAACGCCCTTCGGGCGTTTTCATTGGTTGCGGAGACGCGCCTCGCCCCGTCGGGCCGGCGCGGCTATTTTTTCCAGAATTCCGGGACGAAAAGAATCAGGACCGTGTAGACTTCCAGCCTACCCAGGATCATGCACAAAACCAGGACCGCCTTGGCCGCGTCTGGCAGGTGGGCGTAGTTTTCCATCGGACCGACGCTCCCCAGGCCCGGTCCGATATTGCCGATGCAGGCGGCCGCGGCGGTGAGGGCGGTGGCCAGGTCCAGCCCCATGGCGGCCAGCGCGACCGAGGCGGCGAGAAAGAGCCCCACGAAAAGAATAAAGAACCCCCAGACCGAGTTCATAATTTCGTCCGAGACCGGGCGACCCCGCAGTTTAACCTGGATGACCGCCCGGGGATGGATCAGCCGCCGCAACTCTCGGTGGCCCTGCTTAAAGAGAAGCATTATCCTCAAGCACTTGACCCCGCCGGCGGTGGAACCGGTGGACCCGCCGATAAACATGCACAGGACCAGGATAAGCTGGGCCAGGGGCGGCCAGAGTTCATAATCGATGGTGGCGAAACCGGTGGTGGTCAAAATGGAGGCCGTTTGAAAGGCCCCGTGCCGGAGGGACTGGGCCGGTGAAAGAAGGTCTCCCCGCCAGGTGGACCAGGCCGCGACAAGGGTCCCGACGGCGAACACCCCCAGGAAGAAGCGTAGCTCGGAGTTACGGAAAAAGGGGGCGAAGTTGCCGCGCAGGGCCTGGTAGTGGAGGGCGAAGTTCAGACCGGAAAGCAGCATGAACACGGTTATGACCACGTCGAAATAGACGCTGTCGTAATGCCCGATGCTCGCGTTCTTGGTGGAAAAGCCGCCGGTGGCCAGGGTCCCGAAGGTATGGCAGAAGGAATCGAACAGGTTCATGCCGCCCCAATGGAGAAGCAGGACCTGGGCCCCGGTGAGGACCAGGTAGACCTTCCATAGTTCCTTGGCCGTTTCGGTAATGCGGGGCTGGAGCCGGTCGGCCACCGGCCCGGGGACCTCGGCCTTGAAAAGCTGCATGCCGCCCACCCCCAGGAAGGGCAGGATGGCGATGGTCAAAACAATGATGCCCATGCCGCCCAGCCAGTGGGTCATGCTCCGCCAGAACAGCAGGCCCGCCGGCAGGCCTTCCACCTTGGTCAGAATGCTCGCGCCCGTGGTGGTGAACCCGGACACGGCCTCGAAGAGGCTATCCAGATAGGAAGGGAATTCGCCGGACAGGTAAAACGGCAGGGCCCCGAATATTCCGGCGGTGAACCAGCCCAGGGCCACCACGGCCATGCCTTCCCGATGCCGGATTTCCCGGCGGTCGTCCTTTTTCCTGGTGCAAACGAACATTAATAGGGAAGCGGCCAGGGTCAGGGCGATGGAATAAATAAAACACCACGCCGCGCCGTCCCGGTAGGCCAGCGAGACCAGCAGGGGGACGACCAGGGCCAGGGCCAGGAAAAGGTTCAGGATCCCGACAAGGTTGATGGTCAACCCAAGGTTCACTAAAAGAACTCCAGCTTGACCGCCAGGGCTTTTTCCACCTTGGGTATGGCTTCCCGCCGGGCGAAGACGATGATCCGGTCCCGGGGGGCGATCACGGTGTCGCCCCGGGGTATGATGACCCGTCCCTGGCGGACGATGGCCGTGATCAGGGCCTGGCGGGGAAATTTGATGTCCCGGAGGGGCCGGCCCACGATGTCGGATGTTTTCAAGGCCTCGAACTCGAGGACTTCGGCGTCCTCGCCCTTCAGGGCCGCGGCGGAGACGACCTTGCCCTTGCGGATGCTGCGCAAAATGGCCGACACGGCGGACAGCCGGGACGAAACCAGGGTGTCGAGTCCTATGGCCGCCACCAGGGGGATGTAGGAAAATTTATTCACCCGGGTGATGGTCTGGTGGGCGCCCAGCCGGCGGGCCAGAAGACAGGACAGGACGTTTTCCTCCTCGTCGTTGGTCAGGGCGATGAAAACATCGACGTCGGCCACGTTTTCCTCTTCCAGCAACGTCTGGTCGGTCCCGTCTCCCTTCAACACGACCGTTTTATCGAGTAACTCGCCCAGTTCCCGGCATTTTTCGGCGCTCCGCTCGATTAGCTTGACCCTGATCCCCTTTTTGGCCTCGAGTTTCAGGGCGAGCTGCCCGCCGACCTGTCCGCCGCCCACGATCATGACATATTTGACCGGCGTGGGCCGCAGCCCGAAAAGTTTGAGGACCTGCTCGACTTCCCGGGGCCTGGTCGCCACGTAGACCAAATCCCCGGCCTCGACCTTGGTCAGGCCGTGGGGAATGGTGACCTTGCCGTCCCGATAAATGGCCGCCACCAACAGGTGTTGTTCCGGGTCTATTTCGCGCAGCCCGATCATGGTCTGGCCGGCCAGGCGGGATTTTTCCCCGATTTTCAAACCGATCAGGCGGACCAGCCCGTCGGCGAAGTCGATGACGTCCACCGCGCCGGGGACTTCCAGGAGCCGCAGGACCTGCTTGACCACCTCGGAATCCGGGTTGATGACCAGGTTGAGCCCCAGGGCCTCGGAGTGGCTCAGGTCCTTTAATTCGAGATATTCCTGATTGCGAATCCTGGCGATGCGCGTGGTCTGAGGGGAAATGATCCGGCTCATCAGGCAGGCGACCAAATTGGCCTCGTCGCTGTCCGTGACGGCGATGATCATGTCCGCGGACTCGATGCCGGCCTCCCTCAACAACGACGGACTGGCCCCGGAACCGCACAACACCTGCGCGTCCAGGGTTTCCGAGATCTGCTTCAACCGTTCTTCCCCGCGGTCTATCAGGACCACGTCCTTGTTTTCCCGGGAAAGCTTTTGGGCGATATGATACCCGACCTCTCCCGCTCCAACGATTATTACCTTCAAGAAAAATCCTCCGCGAGAATAGGTGGTCCCTAGTTCGGACGCGCCTTGAACCGGCTGGGAAAGCTATACCAAAGAAAAAGGCTTGAGGCAATACCGCAGGCCCGGTCCCGCGGCCGGGAATCCCCCCTGGGCGCCTTCCCGGAACTCCTGGACGACGACCCCGTCGAAAAACCCGGGAGCGGCCGGCCGTAGGGGGCCGGCCGTATTCCGGCTTTTCAGTGGTCAAGGGTGGTCAGGCCGTGTTGCAGGGCGAACTTGGTCAGTTCCGGCAGGCTTTTCACTTTTATTTTCGCCATGATGTTCCGACGGTGGGTCTGGACCGTCTTGACGCTGACATTGAGCTTGGCCCCGATATCCGTCACCTTCAGGCCCTCGGCCAATAGTTGCAGCACTTCCCGTTCCCGGGCCGTCAGGACCCCGGGGCCTCCGCCCCCCTCGTGGTCGGGCGAGGCGATCTTTTCGACCACCACCGCGGCTATGGCCGGGCTGAGGTAGGCCCGCCCTGATTTCACGGCCGCCAAGGCCGCCGCCAACTCCTTGAACGCGGAGTTTTTCAACAGATAGGCCATGGCCCCGGCTTGGAGCATGTCCAGGACGAATCTCCTGGATGAATGCATGGACAAGGCGATTATCCGGGCGTCCGGATCGTCCTCCATGATCAGCCTGGCGGCCTCGATGCCGTTCAACTCCGGCATGGCCACATCCATGATCACCAAGTCCGGCCGAAGCTCCCGGCACAGGAGCACCGCCGACCGCCCGTTTTCCGCCTCCCCTATCACTTCCACGCCCTCGATTCCCTGGAGCAGGGACCGGAGCCCTTCCCGAAACAAATTATGGTCGTCGGCCAAGACAATGCGAAACTTCACTGGTCCCTCCACGTCGCGGTCGCGCGGGCGGCGCACAAAAGAACCCCGGACCGCCGGAATGGTCCATGAGCGGTTCCAGGCCCCGGGCATGGTTCCGAGCTTTTAGCCCGTCCGGCCCGGCTTGAATGGCCCATCCGGTCTGAAACGTGTCTTTCGGTTGGCTGTTCAGCCGATAATAGCATTATCGGCCGGGAAAAGAACAGGCAGTCGCCGGCATTTTTTTATTTTCTTCATGTTTCGAAAAATCCTCCGACCCGCCGGCCACCGTCGTTTGTTGTCAAGACAGCCCGGGCCGCCTTGACAACAAACGAGGGCGGGAGTAAGAAACTAGACCGAAAAACATCGGGAACAATCGTCGCCAACCTGGCCGTATAAGGCCGGACAGCCTTGGAATATGGAAGAAAGCCATGAACGACCCCGCCGTCGGACTAGAATGGATCGAAAACCTGATCGAGGAATTCATCTTGAACTCGCCCGCCAACACCCTCAAGGCCTTCAACGAAGAAAAAGCCTTCGACCAGCCGTTGATCGGCTTCTCCCAGGGCGACGATCCGATTTACGAATCGTACAAGGAACATATCGGTCCGTTCCACTTCACCCCGCTTGAAATTTTTTCCCTCAACTTTCTGGATACACCGGTCCGAGCCCAGGACCTGACCGTCATTTCCTGGATACTGCCCCAGACCGAGGCCACCCGAAAAGACAACCGGAAGATGGACCGTTTCCCGGCGGAACGGTGGGCCCGGGCCCGGATCATGGGGGAAGAGGTCAACGTCAAGCTCCGCCGCCATGTTGTCGAGGCCCTGCGGGAAAAAGGCGTTTCCGCCCTGGCGCCGCAACTGGCCCCGCAATGGGAAATCAAGGGCTCGGAAAAATTCACCATCGCCTCCACCTGGTCGGAACGCCACGCGGCCCACGCCGGCGGCCTCGGGACTTTCGGACTCTGCGACGGCCTGATCACGGCCCGGGGCAAGGCCCACCGGGTCGGGTCGGTGATCGCCCGGGTGAAAATCCCGGCCACGCCGCGCCCATACACCAACCACCGGGAATATTGCCTCTTTTTCTCCAAGGGCGCCTGTCTCAAGTGCATCGGCCGCTGTCCCGTGGGCGCTCTTTCGGAAAAAGGACATGACAAGCTGAAGTGCCTGGGTCACCTCAAACCCGGGACGGCGGATTACGTCAAGGAAAATTACGGCTTTGACGGGTACGGCTGCGGGCTCTGCCAGACCGGCGTGCCCTGCGAATCGAAAATCCCGGTCCCGGGAGTCGACGACCGGGAGTGAAAAGATCGCCCGGCAATTTTTTCTTGACGGCCCGAAAAACATTTATTATCTTGTATGCAAGGAATCAACATGGCCCCGTACGACGAATGCATCATTTACCTCCTGGCCAAGGCCTATCAAAAGGCCCACGGCCATTTCAAAAAAAGGCTCCAGGCCCACGGGCTGACCCCCATTCAGCACCTGATCGTGGAAGCCCTGTGGCTGGAGGAAGGCGTGCCGGCCGGGGAGTTGGGCAAGAGGCTGACCCTGGACAGCGCCACCTTGTCCGGCGTGCTGGACCGGATGGCCGACAACGGCTGGGTGGTCAAGAACCAGGACCTGGAAGACAAGAGAATCACCCGGGTTTTTCTCTCGGAACGGGCCAGGGACCTGCATCCCGTCCTGGCCGGGGAACGTCGGGCCGCCAACGAGGAAATTCTCGCGGCGCTCACCCAGGAAGAAAGAATACTGCTCCGTCGCCTGCTGAAGGACGTCCAGGGCTAGTTTTTTTTGAGCAATTATTTAGTATACGAGATTTTAGGCGAGAGACGAGGCTTTTTTTCCACGGGCTCTTAAACCAAAGGAGGCGAAGACATGCCGGCGGAAGTTTACCGAAAACTTTGCGAAACCATGGCCAGGCGGGCGGGGGATTACCCGGGCAAGGACCTGCCCGAGTTTTTCGAACTGGTCGAGTTCCTGTTCACTCCCGAGGAAGCCGGGATCAGCAACGCCATTCCCCGGGGATTCAGCCCGGTCGGCGCGGTCGCGGCGGCGGCGGGCAAGTCGGAGGCGGAAACCGCCGATATTTTGGAAAGGATGGCCGACAAGGGGTTGGCGACGGCGATCGACATCGGGGGAACCATGGTCTACCACGGCCCGCCCTTTGTGCCGGGGATATTTGAATACCAGTTCATGCGCGGGACCAAAACCGACCGGGACCGCCAAGCGGCCCGGCTCATTCACGCCTACAAGACCGCGTACGACGCGGTCGCGGATCACGTCCAGGTCAAATTCCCCTTCAGCCGGACCATTGCCGTGGACCGGGTCATCAAGGGCGGCAACCAGGTCCAAACCTACAACCAGGTGGCCGCGTACATCGAAAACGCCGAGGATATCGCCATTGGGACCTGTTTTTGCCGCCACGAGGCCGAACTGCTGGACGAGAAGGATGTTTGCGGCAAACCGAACGACGTCTGCATGTCCTTCGGTCCGGGCGCCAAGTTTTTAATCGACCGGAAAATATCCCGCCGGGCCGACAAGGCCCAGGCCCTGGACGCCCTGAAACGGTCGGAGGAAGCGGGGTTGGTCCACTGCACGACCAATCGCCGGGACATCGATTTCCTGTGCAACTGCTGCGCGGATCACTGCATGATCATCAAGGGGGCCTTGCGGCAGCCCAAGCCGGCCCTGGCCCTGAACTCGGGCTTCAAGCCCGTCTTCGACGCGGAAACATGCACGGGCTGCGAAACATGTATTACAATATGCCCGGCCCAGGCCCTGGTCATGGGCGCCGAGGGGAGCCCGGCGGTGGACCTGGACCGCTGTTTCGGCTGCGGGGTCTGCGCCAATCTCTGCCCCTCGGAAGCCGTGGTCCTGGACGTCAGGTCCGACATCGCCCCTCCCCCGCCGGATAGAAAGGCCTTCAAGGAAGCCCTGAAGGCGGCCAACGCCGGGGCCTGACCCGACCCCCGGCCCGCCCCCGGCCCCGCGGCCGGGGGAGCCCCGGGCTTTCCCCTACAGGCCCAGGGCCTGGCTAAACATCCGCTCGGTTTCCTCGACCGGCCCCCTGGTGGACAACCTCGCCAGGGGCGCCGGAAAATCGTCCCCGACGGGCGCGAAATTCCGGGCCTGGTCGTCGAAAAGTCCGGGCCGTCCGTCCGAAATCGACCGCCCCTCCGCTTCCCGGGCTTTCAACCGCGCCAGGACCGTATCCCGGTCCGCTTCCACCAGCACGAACAGCAGGTCGGCCCCGGCCCGGGCCGCCGTGTTGAGCGCGGCTTCCCGCTGTTCCCCTTTCATGTACGAGGCGTCCAGGACCACGTCCAGCCCGGTTTCGACCAGCCGCGCGGCGGAATCGTGCATGGTCCGGTAGACCTTTTCGGACATGTCGCCGGAGTAGAGCCCCTGGCCGAAGGGAACGTAGACCCGGGACTCGGACGGCAGGCCGGCCAGGCGCTTCCTTTCCCGGTCCGAACTTATAAGCTGGGCGCCCAGTCTTTTGGCCGCTTCCCGGGCCCACCGGGTCTTGCCCGACCCCATTAGTCCGAAAAAGACCAGAATCCGGGGCCGCCGGCGCCCTTGGGCGTAATGGTAGGCCAGGGCGAAGTATTTCCGGGCCTGGCCCAGGGCTTGGTCCCGGGCCGCCCGGGTCGCCCCCGGCGAATCGAAACTGAAACAATTGATCTTGCCGCGGACGTAGGCCCGGTAGCACTTATAGAAATCCAGGATGCACGGCGCCTCGACGTCGCCGGACAGCTCGACGTAGGACTCGATCAACAGCCGCCCGAGGTCGCCCCGCCCGTGAAAATCGAGGTCCATGGCCAGGAAGGCCAGGTCCGCGGCCACGTCGGAACAGCGGAACGATTCGTTGAATTCGATGCAGTCGAAAATCCGGATATCGTCGTCCTCGAGGCAGATATTGTCCAGGTGCAGATCGCCGTGGCAGTCCCGGACGCGGCCCTGGTCGATCCGCCGGTTAAACAGGTCCTCGTGCTCCCGGATAAAGTCGTCGTTGAATCTTTGGATGTGGTCGTACCGCGGCGACGACAAGGCCACGTCCACGTAGTCGATGGTCTGCCAGAAATCCTCGTCGGTGTTGTGACGGATGTTCTCGATCCGGCCGAAGGCGTTCACCCGTTCCCCGGTTTCGGCGCGGCGATAAAAGGAATCCAACTTCCGGGCCAGGCGGACCATGGTTTCAGGCCCGACTTCCCCCCGTCTCAACCGGTGGAGCATCATTTGGTCCTGGGGCAGGCGCCGCATGCGGACCGCCCATTCCACGGCCGGGTCCCCTTCCCGGCCGAATTCGGCGCGGCCTTCCCGGTCCAAAACGACCGGAGTCAGGCCCAGATATACGTCCGGCGCCAGCCTTTGGTTCAGGCGGATTTCCTCCTGGCAAAAAAAGCGCCTTTTTTCCAGGGAGGTGAAATCCAGGAAGCCGAAGTCCACCGGCTTCTTGACTTTATAGGCCACGTCCCCGGCCAGGAAGACCCAGGAAATGTGGGTCTCGATGAGTTCCACCTCCCCGGCGGCGAGCCCGAACGCCTCCGGCCGCAGCAGGTCCCGCGCCCAACTCGTCTTGTCCATGTCCACCTCCCGGTTGGTTCATCCCGCCGTCCGAGCGCCGCGTGGGGGGACCGGACGGCGTCGCCGGCTTACCAGGCCAGGTCTTCCCCGAAATTATCGCCATACCTGGCCCGAAATTCCGCCGGAGTGAACCGGTGTTCCTGGGTGCCGTAATTTTCCACGGCGTAAACGGCGGAAACGGCGCCCACCCGGCAGGCGGCGGGCAGGTCGAGGCCCAGGGCCAGCCCTTTGATCATCCCGGCCCGGTAGGCGTCCCCGGCGCCGGTGGGGTCGAGGACCCGGGTCGGCGCGGCGGCGGGAATATCGATTTTTCCCTGCCTGGTCAGGACCAGGGAGCCGTGTTCGCCCAGGGTCGTGACAATGGCCTTGGTGTTTTCCAGGATGGTCGACTGGTCCCAGCCGGAAGCCTGGGTGATCATTTCCAGCTCGTAGTCGTTGGAAATTAAAATCTCGGACCCCCTGATCCCGTTGCGGAGGCCCTCGCCGCCCAGGGCGGGAATCGATTGGCCCGGATCGAAAATAAAGGGCGCGCCCTTTTTCCGGAAAAATTCGGGATACACGGCCATGTCTTCCAGGCTTCCCGGGGATACGATCGCCAGGGCTTGCCGGGGGTCGAGGCCGTCGAATTCATACTTGGAAGGGTATTTCATGGCGCCGGGATTGAAAGCCGTGATCTGGTTGTCCGTTTTGTCCGTGGTGATGTACGCGCCGGCGGTGAGTTCGTCCTCGACGCACCTGACGCCGGCCAGGGACAGCCCCAGCTCTTGGAGGCGGACGCGGTAACGGTCGAAATCCCGGCCGCAAGCGGCCAGGATCAACGGCTTTTCATCCAGCAACGCCAGGGTGTGGGCGATGTTGCCGGCCGTGCCGCCGAACTTTTCCGTCAATCCGTCCACCATAAAGCAGACGTTGAGCAGATGAACCTTGTCGGGCAGGATGTGGTCCACGAACTTCCCGGGGAAATCCATGATCCGGTCATAGGCCAGGGAACCGGAAATAAAAATTTGCATGGGGAATCTCCTTGCTAACCTAAAGAAAAATACCGGACGCCGTCAGGCGGGGGCGAAATGAGATATAGCCGGGTCCCTCAGGCCTTGTCAAGGCCGGCCGGCCAAGGAAAGGCCTGAAAAACAGCCGCGCCGCCGCCCACCCCCCGGGACAGGACCTCGAACTCCAAGCCCGCTCGCGCCAACATGGCCTCGGTTCCTCCCCGGCCCATGAATTCCTGGAAATTAACGAAATGCTCGCCCCCGGCGGCCCGTTCCACCAACCGGACCGCCAGGAACTTCACCCGTTCCCAAGGTGTTCGCGGGACCACGAAATCCGCCGCCGCCAGGGTCCCCCGGTCCGCTAGGACCCGGAGCGTTTCCCGCAGAATAACGGCGCGGACCCCGGGTGCCTTTTCGTGGAGGGCGAAGGAGATGACGGCTAGGTCGAAGGAGCGGTCGCGAAAAGGAATCAGGGTCGCGTCGGCCCGACAAAGGACCGCGTCCGGTCCGACCAGGGCCCCGGCCCGTTTCAGCATGGCCGGACTCAGGTCCAGGCCGACCAGCAGGGCGCCCAGGCCCTTCAACTGGGCCAGTTGGCGCCCCGTGCCGCAGCAAACGTCGAGAACTCTTAACGGTTTTTCCCGTTCGGCCAGCAGGCGCGTCCGCCCGCGGAGCGGGTCTAGAAACCGGGCCGTCAAAAAATCGTAGCCACGGGCGGAATTTCGATATTCATCTTCCCTTGTCGGCACGGCTGTTGGTCCCTCCCTAGCCTATATAATCAACGGTAACGCCTAGTCCCGGTTTCGACCAGCCTGGCCGCGGCCAAACGGGAAATTCCCCGCCGGAAAACCCGCCGCGGCCGGGTTGATTTTAACGCAAACTTAGCGACATAAACAGTTGCGTATCCCGGGGAAAAAGGGCGCCCACGGGGAGGCGCCCCTACCTGACGCCCGCCGTAGCGGCCGGGGTTGATTTTAACGCAAACTTAGCGACATAAACAGTTGCGTGCCCCGGGAAAAAGGGCGCCCACGGGGAGGCGCCCCTACATTCCGCCGCCCGCCGCGGCTGCCCAGGGTTCGTTGGAACGGGTCCCCCGCGCCTGCCCGCTCCCGCGCGACCGGCGGCCGAAGGGACAAACTCCACCGGTTGAAACCCGACGCGTCCCGTTTAAAAAAATGTTCAATCACTCTCGGTTTCACCATCCAAGACCCGGCGCGCCAGATTCAGCATCTCGGCCAGGTCAAAGGGCTTCCCGAGGTATCCGGCGGCGCCGGCTTCCAGGTATTTTCCGGCCTGGCCGTTGGCGACGTATCCACTGGCGATGATGACCTTGGCGCCGGGGTCCAGTCTAATGATTTCCTGAAGGCATTTACTCCCGCCCATCCCCGGCATGCCGATATCCAAGACGACCAGGTCGATTTTGGCGGGGTCGGCGAAGTAGATGGCCAGGGCTTCCTCGCCGCTGGCGGCGGTGAGCACGGTGTAGCCGAACTTCAAAAAAGCCTGCCGGGCGATGCCGCGCACCATCGCCTCGTCGTCCACGATCAGGACCGTCTCGGAGCCGCCGTTGACCGGCGTGGGCCCTTTTTCCAGGGCTTGGTCGACTTCCGCCGTTTCCAGGGCGGGCAGGTAAATCTTGAATTTCGTCCCTCGGCCGACGGCGCTGCGGCACGTTATGTGGCCGCCATGGCTCTTCACTATCCCATACACCGAGGCCAGGCCCAGCCCCGTTCCCCGGCCGAAGGCCTTGGTGGTGAAGAAGGGCTCGAAAATTTTTTCCATGGTTTCCCGGTCCATTCCCTGGCCGGTATCGGTGACGGACAGGAGGACGTATCGACCGGGTTGGGTTCCGAGGTGGTTTTGAGCGTCTTCCGCGTCCAGAATGATGTTCCTGGTTTCGATGACCAGCTTGCCCCCGTCCGGCATGGCGTCGGCGGCGTTCGTCCCGAGGTTCAGCAGGATTTGCTCGATTTGGGTCGGGTCCGCCTGAATGGTCCAGAGCCGGCCGCCCGGGCGGACTTCTATTTCGATCATCCGGGGGATGGTTCGTTCCAGCATCCGTCGCGACCGCGCGATTTCCTGGTTGAGTTCCACCGGCCTTCGCTCCGCGTCGGCTTTTCGGCTGAAAAAAAGAAGCTGACGGACCAACTCCGCCGCCCTGGCGCCCGCGTCTTGGATGGCGACCAAGCTCGGGTAGTCGGGGTCGCTGGTTGTTTTGTTCATCAGCAGGAATTGGGAGAACCCGTTGATGGCTTGGAGCAGGTTGTTGAAGTCGTGGGCGACGCCTCCGGCCAGGGCGCCGATGGCTTCCAGCTTTTGCGCCTGTTGCAGTTGGGCTTGAAGTTGCATTTTTTCATCCTCGGACCGCTTGCGATCGGTGACGTCCTGGAAGATGCAGGCGAATTGTCCCGCGGCCGGGCGGAACGCGGTCACTTCAAAATATTTATTCAACTCCCGCGAATAGTTTTCGAAAAAAACCGGCTCCCCGCCGAGGGCCACCTGGCCGTAGGTCTCTATCCAGTGCGGTTCCGTGCCGGGCAGGGCATCGAGGACGGTCCGCCCCACGATATCCTCGGCCCTTAGGCCGGTCATGCGCTCGAAGGCTGGGTTGACGGCCACGAAGCGGTAGTCCGCGGGACGGCCCTCGGCGTCGCGAATGATCTCGTGCAGGGCGAAGCCGTCCAGCATTTCGCGGAACAAGGTCTGATAGTTCCGTTCGGCTTGGCGATGGGCGGTAATGTCGCGGCTGATGGAGAGGACGTGCCGGACCCGCCCGTCGGCGTCGCCTTCCGGTATCAGGCGCCAGTTGAAGATCGTGTCTCCGTCTATCCCGTGAAAAGGGAACTCGGTCTCGAAAGGCTCGGCGGAATCGAAAACCCGCGCGACGGCTTCCTCCCAAAACCGGCACAGGTGTTCGGGAAAGCCCAACTCCCGATGAGTCTTGCCTAAAAAGAGCGACGCCTCTAGGCCGACCACGGCGGCGACATTGCTTGAAACAAACAGGTGGCGCCCCTCGCGATCAAAGCGCATCACGATATCCGGCAGCCCTTCCACCAGGGCGCGGTGAACCGCTTCGCTCTCCCGGAGCGCTTCCAAGCGTCGACTGTTTTGCAGGGCGATGGCCGCCTGTCCCCCGAAGGCCTCGGCCATGCGCAGGTCGTCGTCGGTGAAGTCCCCGGGCTTGTTGGCCAGGCCCATGATCCCGGCGGTCCGGCCGTCGATGTTGAGCGGCGCGAACAGGACGTTCCGGAGGACGACGTGGCCGGCGGGCATGAAGCCCGCCCACGGACCGCCCATGAAGTCGTTGTCGTAAACCCCGCGCCCGGTCCGGTACGCCTCGCCCCGAAGCCCGCGCACCGGCATGGGTAGGTAGGGATCGACCGTGCAGCGAAGCCCGCCGGATTCGAGGAAAAGCACTTCGTTTTCCTCGCCGTTCGCGCTCAAAAGCGCCACGTAGCCCGACCGCGCCCCGGTCATTTCCCGCGCCGCCTCGAAAATACGCCGGGCAATGGGGTTGAAGTCGCCGCCCTCAAGAATGGCCTTGGACCCTTCAAGCAGGAATTGCAACTCCCTCGTCCGGCGCTCCGACTCCAAAAACGCCTGTTCCAGCGCCTCCTCGGCTTGCTTGCGCGCGGTGATGTCGCTCAAAAAATTCAGGGTGGCCGGACGGCCCAACCACTCGATAAACACTGTTTTTATCTCAACCCAACGAACTCGGTCCGAGTCGGCCGTCACGCGAAAAGAATAAATAGCGGGCGGGTCTCCCCCCCGCACTCTACGTTCATGACGCCCCAGGACCAGGGAACGGTCATCCGGGTGAATAAACTCGGTAAAAAAATTCGAAAAAATTTCTTCCCGCGGGCGTCCGACAATATCCTGGAGCTTTTGATTCCCGAACTTGATCATGCCGTCCTGGGCCACGAAAATCGCCTCGCCGGCGTTTTCCACCAGAAGACGGTATTTTTCCTCGCTTTCGCGCAGCGTAGTCAGCAACGCTCCCTTTTCCGCCAACACCCGGGACAATTTGATGTTGCTGTAGCTGAGGGTTGAAAGCATTTGAGCGAATTTAGAATAAAAAGACATGACCGCGTCGATGGTCGGCCTGCTCCAGCGAGGGACCCGGTCGAGGGCCGCGAGATATTCCCGTTCGTCAAAACCGTAACGAAGGGCCTGGCGCCGAAAATAATCGAGGTCCGGCTCCTCGTGTTCGAAGAAGAATTGACCGAGGAACAAGTTGCCCAGCCGCTTGCCGCCGACCATGATGGGCGTGGCGATATCCCACATGTTGTTTTTGCAGCGGTAGATCTTGAACCGGCCCGGCTCGACCCCGTTCGACAGCTCGGTGTCGCTGGCCAGGCAATACTTGGAAGTCTCGGGATGGACGCGGTGGAACTTGGTGCAGGCGTCCTGCCAGCCGGTCGCGACCAACACCCGGCCCTTGAGGTCAAGAATGGCGATGCCGATGTTCGTGAGGCGGTGAAAATCGTTCATCAGGGATTGCACCGCTTCCACGTCGATCATTTCCGCCAGTTCCAACGAGCCGATATCCCCTTCCGGCTCCAAAATCGCCTGAAGTTTTTTTCGCACCACTTGCTCGTTCTTTTCGAGGGCCGCCTCGATTCGCTTGCTCTCGGTTATGTCCCGTATGAAGGCGACGAACAACCCGCCCTGTTCGGCGTGGTATTGAGCGCTGACTTCCACCGCGAAGAGGCCGCCGTCCTTGCGGCGATGTTGACTTTCAAAACGGTCCGCGCCGTGTTTCATGATTTTTTCCAGGCGCGCCGCGGTCAGGGCCGGCGTTTCATAAGCTTCCAGGTCGGCCATGCTCATGGACAATAGTTCCGGCTCGGAATAACCGGACATGCGGCAGTAGGATTCGTTCACCTCCATCAGGCGGCCCCGCTGGTCCACCAGGCAGAACCCGTCCATGGCTGTTTTCAGAATGGTCCGGTGGCGTTCCTCGCTCTCCCGCAGGGACTCCTCGGCTTTTTTTCGCGCGGTGACGTCCCGGCAGACGCAGAAAACCAATTTACGCCCGTCGAACAACACGCCATTGGTGCTGATTTCAATTTGCAGCAGCGACCCATCCCGGCGGCGGTGACATGTCTCGAAATAATCGCCGGCCTCGTCGATGGTGTTAAGCATTTCCAGCAATTGTTCCCTGCTCCATTGCGCGTCCCAGTCCCAAACATGCAGGTCGACAACCTCTTGCGGGGAATACCCGAGCAAATCGGCGAATTTCTGATTAGCCTCGTAAACCCTGCCCTGGTGGTCCAAGACCACGATCCCGTCCCTGGACCCCTGGACCAGCATCCGCCGCCACGTCGCTTCCTCGAGGAGGGCGGACTCGGCCTTGGCGCGCGCGGCTTCCACCTTGGCCGCGTACAGCGCCATTTCCACGGCGATCCCAAGGTCCCGGTCTTGAAAGGGCTTGAGCAGGTAGCCGAAGGGATAGGCGAGCTTGGCGCGCTCCAGGCGTTCCGCGTCCGCGAACGCGGTGGTGAAGACCACGGGGAGGCCCCATCTATCCTTGATAACCTCGGCGGCGTCTATCCCGTCCAGCTTCCCCTTGAGCACGATGTCCATCATGACCAGGTCCGGCCGGCGTTCCTCGATCATGTTCAAGGCCTGTTCCCCGGATGTCGCTTTCCCGGAGACTTCATAGCCGAACTCCTCGAGGCGGGACTCCAGGTCGGCGGCGATGATGACCTCGTCCTCGACAATGAGGATCACGGACGGGGTCGCGTTCGATTCAACTGTCATATCGGCGCTCCGCTTGGCCGGCCGGCATCCAAAAAAGTCGACCGCGGCCTATCTGAACATCTTGACTCCATATACCTAAGCTTAACCATCTTTCCGCGACCATTCAAGACAACCATTACGTTAGGCAATAAATTCAGTCTTTTATATACATAACCCCTGTCGGCGTCGCCCCGGGAAGCGCGGGCCGCGCCGGCGCCCCACCGCTGCCCGCCCCGGCCCCCCGATTGGCGAGACCGAAAATCCGTCTGTTTGTCACGTCGTTGCGAAAAACACCCGGTAATAGTCGACCAGAGACTTAAATAATGAAGGAGAGAAAACCCCCATGAAACTAGTCGCCCGCCTTATCGCCGTGGGCCTGGCGGCCCTGCTCGGCTTGGCCTCCCTGGTCCAGGCCGAGGAAATCCTCGTCTACACCGCCCTGGAAGACGACGAAATACCCATTTACCTGGAAGAGTTCAAGAAGTCCCACCCCGAGATCGACGTCAAGATAGTCCGCGATTCCACCGGCGTGGTCACGGCCAAGCTGCTCGCGGAAAAGGACAACCCCCGGGCCGACGTCGTCTGGGGGACCGCCGCCACCAGCCTGATGCTCTTCGATCAGGCCGGCATGGTCGAACCCTACGCGCCCCAGGGCCTGGAACAGGTCCGGCCCAGGATGCGGGACGGGAACGACCCGCCGCACTGGGTGGGCATAAAAGCCTGGATGACCGGGTTCTGCGTCAACACCGTCGAATGCGAGGCCGCCAAGCTTCCCTACCCCGAGTCCTTCGCGGACCTGATCAAACCCGAGTACAAGGGTCATGTCATCATGCCCAACCCCGCCTCCTCCGGCACGGGCTTCCTCACCGTTTCCGCCATCCTGCAGATGATGGGCGAGGAAGAAGGTTGGAAATACCTGGACAAGCTGAACGAAAACATCAGCCGGTACACCCATTCGGGTTCGCAACCCTGCAAGCTGGCCGGCTCCGGCGAGACGATCATCGGCATATCCTTCGCCTACCGGGGATTCATGCAGAAACAGAAGGGCGAGCCGGTCCTGACCAAGTTTCCCGCCGAGGGCTCCGGCTGGGACGTGGAAGCCAACTGCCTGATCAAGAAACCCGAAATCAAACCCGCCGCCAAGACCTTCCTCGACTGGGCCATCGGCCGGGACGTGATGAAGCTGTATTCCAAGGTTTATCCGGTCACCGCCTACGACGTGGGCTCGCCTATCCCCGAGGGCTACCCCGCCAAGCCCGAGGCCCAACTGATAGAGAACGACTTCGACTGGGCGGCCAAGAACCGCCAGCGGATTCTGGACGAGTGGAGCAAGCGCTACGATTCCAAGTCCGACCCCAAAAAATGACGTGAACAAGGGCGGCCGGGGGGGTCCCCTGATCTTCCCCGGGCCGTCTTGGTTTTTCCCAAGGAGCGAGTCATGTCCCTCCACCACACGGCGGCGCCGTACCTGGAAGTCCTGGACCTGGTCAAAACATTCGGAAAATTCACCGCGCTCGACCGGGTTTCCTTCGAGGCCCGACGCGGCGAGTTCCTGAGCATCCTCGGCCCCAGCGGGTGCGGCAAGACCACGGTGTTGCGCGCCGTGGCCGGCCTGGCCCCCCAGGACGCCGGGACTATATTCATCGAGGGGTCCGACGTCTCCCGCCTGCCCATTTCCAAACGCAACGTGGGCCTGGTCTTCCAGTCCTACGCCTTGTTCCCCAATCTCACGGCCGAGGACAACATCGCCTTCGGCCTTAGAAACCGGCGTCGGGAAAAATTGGACGTCAAGCGGCGGGTCATGGAGCTCCTTTCCCTGGTCGGCCTGTCCGGCCTGGGGAAAAAATACCCGGCCCAACTATCCGGCGGGCAGCAGCAACGCGTGGCCCTGGCCCGCGCCATGGCGCCTTCCCCGTCCCTGTTGTTGCTGGACGAACCCCTCTCGGCCCTGGACGCCAAGGTCCGGGTCAAGTTGCGGACCGAAATCCGCGAACTGCAACGGGAACTGGGCGTCACCACCATCATGGTCACCCACGACCAGGAAGAAGCCCTGACCATGGCCGACCGCATCCTGGTGATGAACCAGGGGACCCTGGCCCAGTTCGGCCCGCCGCGCCAGATTTACGATTGGCCCAATTCGCCGTTCGTGGCCTCCTTCATCGGTTCCATGAACTTCCTGCCCGGCGCCGTGAAAATGGAACGGGAAAGCTACCAGGTGGGCCGGTCCCGACTGCGCGTGACCCACGAAGCCAACGGCCTCAAGACCGGGTCCAGGGCCCTGGTGGCCATCCGGCCGGAGGACGTGGCTTTTTTGAACGGGAGCGCCCCCGGGGAAAACGTCATGCCGGCCACGATCAACTGGGTTGAATTCCGGGGCGCCATGTTTCGAATCGGATTGAAGGTCAAGGACGTGGGCGCCGCCGTCGAGCTGGAAGCCGACCTCGCCGCGGACCTCGCCCGGGGCCTGGGCCTGGAACGAGGCGGAAAAGTCGACATCCACCTGCCCGCCGAGCGGCTGCGGGTCTACCCTGTCCCCGTCAATTAAGACGCCGCCCATGACCCCAACCCTCGAAGCCGCGCCGGCGGCCGCGCCCCGCTTTTTCGACCGCGTCGACACAAGCCGGCTGGTCATGAATGGACTCATCATCCTCGTCATCCTGTGGTTGGTGGTGGTGGTGGTCCTGCCCCTGTTCCAACTTATTTCCAAGAGCCTCATGGACCGGGACGGCGCGTTCGTCGGCCTGGCCAACTATATCCATTACTTCCGGACCCCGGCCCTGTCCAATTCCCTCTACAATTCCCTGTCCGTGTCCCTGACCGCCACGGCCGTCTCGGTGGTCCTGGGCTTTTTGTACGCCTATGCGTTGACGAGGACCCGCCTGCCGGGCCAAGAAATATTCCGGGGGCTGGCCATGGCGCCCCTGTTCGCGCCGACGCTGCTCAACGGCATCGGGCTGGTCTATCTTTTCGGCGCCAAGGGCCTGATCACCCGGGGGTTCTTCGGCGCCGTCCCGGGGATAGACATCGGCTTGTACGGGCAAGTCGGCATTACTATTTCGGAAGTCCTGTTCACCTTTCCCCAGGCCGTCCTGATCATGTCCATCGCCCTGCGCATGACCGACGCCCGGCTCTACGAGGCCTCGGATTCACTAGGCGCCTCCAAGGCCAGGACCTTTTTTACCGTGACCCTGCCGAGCGTCAAGTACGGCCTGCTCTCCTCCGTCTTCGTCTGCTTCGTCCTGGCCTTCACGGATTTCGGCGCGCCCAAGGTGGTGGGGGGGAACTTCAACGTCCTGGCCGTGGACATCTACAAGCAGGTCATCGGACAGCAGAACTTCGTCATGGGCGCCGTGGTCGGCGTGGTCCTGCTCATACCCCCCGCCGCCGCCTTCATCGGCGACCGCGTCATTCAACGCAAGCAGGCGGCCATGTTCACCGGTAACTCCGTGCCGCTGGTCCCGGGGCCCGATCGGGCCCGGGACTGGTTTTTCCTGGCCTACTGCGGCCTGATCGCCGCGCTGATCGTCGCTTTCTTCGCCACGGCCGTCTTCGCCTCCCTGGTCAAGGTCTGGCCGTACAACCTGGAACTGGGCTGGTGGCACTATACTTTTCGCGGGACCGGAGGCGGCGGGTACCAGTCGTTCTTCAATTCCATCCGCATGTCCTTGTATTCCGCGGTGGTGGGGACCGCCGCCACCTTCCTTTCGGCCTACCTGGTGGAAAAAAGCCCGGGCCTGCCGCTGCTCCGGCAATTGGCCTACTTTCTCTCGATCCTGCCCCTGGCCCTGCCCGGGCTGGTTATCGGCCTGAGCTACATCTTCTTTTTCAATTCGCCCGGCTGGACCATCATGGGTCTCGAGATTCCCAACCCCTTGAACTTCATCTACGGGACCATGACCATCCTGGTGTTTTCCAATGTCGTGCATTTTTACACCGTCAGCTTCCTAAGCGCCGCCACGGCCCTCAAGCAGTTGGACCGGGAATTCGAGTCCGCGGCCGAATCCATGGGCGTTCCGTTCTGGTCGACCTTCTCCCGGGTCACGGTCCCGGTCTGCCTACCCGCCATCCTGGAAATCGGCATGTACTATTTCGTCAATTCCATGGCCACCGTCTCGGCGGTCATTTTCCTGTATTCGGCGGACATCAAGCCGGCCGCCGCGGCCATCGCCAACATGGACGACGCCGGGGACATCGCCCCGGCCTGCGCCATGTCCGTGCTGGTGGTCCTAACCAACATCCTCGCCCGGCTGCTTTACGGCGCCTGCACGCGCGGGTTGCGCCGCCGCGCCGACGCCTGGCTGGCGAGATAAGCTGGAGGAGCCCATGACGACTGATTCCTTAACCCGCCAGGCCGAAAACCCCGCCGCCGCTTCCCTGGCGGACCGGGCCGAGGGCGACGTCAACCTGACGTCCCGCCGGGAAAGGTGGGTCCGGGAAAACCTATCCCCGACAACCCGGGAACTGCTCGACGAGGACGCCCGCTATTTTCTCCGGCAAAGCCTTTCCACCCCCTGCCTCAACGGCCTGGCCGCCGCAAAAGGGAGCTATCTCGTCGACCTGCAAGGCCGCCGATTTCTCGATTTCCACGGCAACAACGTCCACCAGGTCGGATACGGCCATCCGGAAGTGACCCGGGCCGTGATCGACCAGTTACAGTCGCTGTCCTTTTGTCCCAGGAGGTACGCCAACCGGCCGGCCGTGGAGCTGGCCGGGAAACTTACCTCCCTGGCCCCGGACGGCCTGGACAAGGTCCTCCTGACCCCGGGCGGGACCTCGGCCCTGGGCCTGGCCCTGAAACTGGCCCGCCTGGTCACCGGACGCTTCAAGTTCGTTTCCATGTGGGACGCCTTCCACGGGGCCTCCCTGGACGCCCTGTCCGTGGGCGGGGAACGACAGTTCCGCGCCGGGCTCGGCCCCTTGCTGCCCGGAATAGAACACGTCCCCCCGGCCGAACCGTACCGGTGCCTCTGGGACCAGGCCGGGAAGTGCGAGGACTGCGGGTTGAAATGCGCCCGGTACGTCGACTACGTCCTGGAAAAGGAAGGAGACGTGGCCGCCGTGGTGGCCGAACCCATCCGGTGCACCGCCGTCAACCCGCCCCCGCCCGGGTACTGGAAAGCGGTCCGCGCGGCCTGCGACCGGCGCGGCGCCTTGCTGATCCTCGACGAAACCGCCCTCTGCCTCGGCCGGACCGGAAAAATGTTCGCCTGCGAGCATTTCGAGGTCATTCCCGACATGCTGATTCTCGGCAAGGGCCTGGGCGGAGGGCTGTTCCCCCTGGCCGGAATGCTGACGCGAGCGGAATACGACCGCTTCGCCGAAAAATCCCTCGGACATTACACCCACGAAAAAAGCCCCGTGGGCTGCGCCGCCGCCCTGGCCGCGATCAAGGTGATCGAACGGGAAGGGCTGGTCCCGCGGGCCGAGGCCCTGGGCCGACACGCCCTGGCCCGCCTCCGGGATATCATGGCCCGGCGCCCCCTGGTGGGCGACGTCAGGGGCCTGGGCCTGGTCCTGGGGCTCGAACTGGTCACGGACCGGCGCGCCAAGACTCCCGCCCCGGCTGAAGCCGAGGACGCCATGTACCGGTCCCTGGCCAAGGGGCTGTCCTTCAAGGTCTCCCAGGGCAATTTCCTCACGCTCGCGCCCCCGCTGACCATCGCCCCGGCCGAGCTGGAGCGGGCCCTCGACATTATCGACGAATCATTGGGTGAAATAGACGCGGACCGATTCCGCGATAACCACATTACCGACCCATGGGTGGAAAAATGAACGACGCCATGCCGACCGACAACCCGTACCTGCTCCTGACCCCGGGCCCCCTGTCCACCACGCGGACCGTCAAGGCCGCGATGCTCAGGGACTGGTGCACCTGGGACGACGACTACAACCACCTGGTCCAGGACATTCGCCGCAAACTGGTCCACTTGGCCGGCCCGGACGGGGATTACACCTCCGTGTTGATGCAGGGCAGCGGGACCTTTGCCGTGGAAGCCTGTCTGGGCTCGGCCCTCGCCCCGGAGCACAAGCTCCTTATTCTGGCCAACGGCGCCTACGGCCGACGCATGGCCGTGATCGCCGACCGCCTGAACTTGCCCCACGTTGTGCTGGACGTCGGGGAAACATCCCGCCTCGAGGCGGCCGCGGTCGAACAGGCCCTTGACGCCGATCCCGCCATCACCCACGCGGCCGCGGTCCACTGCGAAACAACCACCGGCCTGCTGAACCCGGTCCATGAAATCGGGAAAGCCGTCAAAAAACACGGGCGGCTCTTCATCGTGGACGCCATGTCGTCCTTCGGCGGCATCCCCATGAACCTGGCCGAAATCGGCGTCGATTTCCTGGTCTCCAGCGCCAATAAATGCCTCCAGGGCGTGCCGGGCTTCGGCTTCATCATCGCCCGGAGGTCGGAGATGGAAAAACTGGAGGGCCGGGCCCGGTCCCTGTCCCTGGACATGCATGACCAGTGGCGGGAAATGGAACATAAAAACGGCAAGTGGCGCTTCACTTCCCCGACCCACACGGTGCGCGCCTTCGCCCAGGCCCTGGTCGAACTGGACGACGAGGGCGGCGTCCCGGCCCGGCACGAGCGCTATCTCCAAAACCAGCGCCTGCTGGTCCTGGGCCTGCGCCGGCTGGGGTTCGAAACCCTGCTGCCCGACGAATACCATTCCCCCATCATCACCAGTTTTCTTTATCCCCGCCAACCGGGGTTCGACTTCAGGCGCTTCTATAACCTGCTGAAGGAACAAGGCTTCGTGATATACCCGGGTAAGGTGACCGGCGCGGACACCTTTCGAATCGGCGACATCGGCGACGTCCACCGGGCCGACGTCCAGCGCTTGCTCGCGGCCGTGGAGAAGGCCATGTACTGGAAATAAGGCGCCGCCGGGCCGTCCCGCCTTCCCAGACCCGATTGCGACTCGAGACGGGCCGCCCGCCACCGCGAAACGGCGGGCGGCTCTTTTCCGTTTCTTTTCCGGAAGTTAAAAAAAGGAATATTTTTCTTGACAACGTGGCCGGCCCCGTTTATTTTATCAATGAAATATTTATTTCATATTTGATATTCGGGGCCTCGGCCCCGCGCAACCACCGGAAAAAAACAGGCTTCAAACCACAAACATTCCCCCGCGACAGGGGGCCATGTCGACCAGAGAACGGAGGGAGAACATGCCGCCGGGACCCACCTACGACGTCTCGAGGTTCAAGGACGCGTTTGAAAACGAATTCACCTACCTTAACGGGTTCCTGCGCAACGTGCACAGGTACGGCGACCGGCCGGCCCTGACCTGCCCGACCCGGGGCCTGACCTGGACCTACGGGGAACTTGACCGGGAAGTCAACAAGCTGGCCAACGCCTTGTCGGCCGCGGGCGTGGGCAAGTCCGACGTGGTGATGTACCAACTGTTCAACTCCGCGGAATTCGTGTTCCTGTACCTGGCGCCCCAGAAGCTGGGCGCCATCAACTGCCCGGTCAATTTCCGCTTTTCCCACGGCGAAACCGCGTTCACCCTGGACGACAGCCGTCCCCGGGCCTACTTTTTCGACGCGGGCCTCCGGGACATGGCCGAAAAAGCCCTCGCCAACGCCCGGTTCAAACCCGAGACCGTGGTGATGATCGACCCCTCGGGCCGGGAAAAACCCTTCGCCGGCGCGGTCTCCTACGAGGAATTCACGGCGGGACGCTCGACCCAGGCTCCGGCCGTCCCCCGCCCCACCCACGTCTACGATGAAACCACCCGGCTTTACACCTCCGGGACCACCGGCCTGCCCAAGGGCGTCCCGTTGAACAACCTCAACGAAATATTCAGCGCCCACGACGTGCTCATGCACTTTCCCCTCACCCCCCTGGACAAGACCATGAACATGACCCCCTGGTTTCATCGCGGCGGCCTCTATTCCGGCGGACCGAACCCCACTTTGTACGTGGGCGGGGAAGTGGCGGTCCTCAAGGCCTTTGACCCGGCCTTGGTCCTTGACTATGTGGAAAAATATCGCCTAACCTTCCTTATCGGCGCTCCAGTCACCCTGCAAGGGCTCCACGACGAACAGAAAAAAAACCCGCGGGACCTGGCTGGGCTCAAGGGGATCGTCACCATGGGCGCGCCCCTGGACAAAAGCAGTTGCCTGAAGTTCCAAAAGGAGCTGACTCCCAATATTTTCAACGGGTACGGCTCCACCGAGGCCTTCTGGAACACCTTTCTGAGGCCGTGGGACCTTCCGGAAATGGCCGGTTCCGCCGGCCGGTCCTGCACGGACGACGACATGGCCGTGGTGAAAATCCACCCGGACCGCCTGGCCGAGCCCGATGAGTTCGTGGCCAGGGACGGGGAAGAAGTGGGCGAGGTCATCATCAAGTCGTCGGGTAAATGCTCCTACGATTACATCAACAACAAACGGGAGGCGGACCTCAAGTTTTACAAGGGCTGGCTCTACATCGGCGACCTGGGGACCTGGAACGACAAGGAGTTCGTGACCATCGTCGGTCGCAAGGACGATATGATCATCACCGGGGGCGAGAACGTGCAGCCGGTCCAGGTGGAAGCCGCGATCAACGAACATCCCAAGGTCCAGGAAAGCGTGGTCACCAGCGTCCCGGACGAAAAATGGGGGCAGGTCGTGGTCGCCTACGTGATCAGGAAGGACCCGTCCCTCACGGTGGAGGAGTTGAACGATTACTGTCGGGAACACCCCATGCTGGCCCGGTACAAGCGCCCCAAGTACTACCGTTTCGTGGACTCCGTGGCCATGACCGCCACGGGCAAGAAAATCCATTACAAGGCCAAGCTGCTGGCCAGGGAAGAAATGGAACAGGGCCTGTTCATCAAGGCCTAGGCCCTCTCGGCCGGGACTTGCGCGGCGTCGGGGGAGAAGATTAAATAGTTATTAAAAACTGGAGGGATCGGCATGATCGAACTGAATGAAGAACAAAAAATGATCCTCGACACCGTGCGCCGCATGGTCGACGACGAAATAGGGCCGCGGGCCGCCGAACTGGACCAAAGCGCCCGCTTTCCCGATGAAACCCTGGCCCTGCTGGCGGACAACGGGCTGCTCAACCCGTGGCTGCCCGCTGCCTACGGCGGCGCCGGAACATCCTTTTTCACTTTTTCCCTGATCCTGGAAGAAATCAGCCGCGGCTGCGCCTCCTCGACCCTGCTGCTGATCGCCCAGGCCGACGGCGCCCTGCCGATCCTCCACGGGGGAAGCGACCGGCTCAAGGAAAAATACCTGCGCCGCCTGGAAGGAGATTCCCGGGCCCTCGCCGCCCTGGCCGTCACCGAACCCTCGGCCGGCTCGGATATTCTCTCCCTGCGGACCCGGGCGGTCAAACAAGGCGACAAATACATCGTCAACGGCCAGAAATGTTTCATCACCAACGGGTCCGTCGCCGATTTTTTCGTGCTCTTCGCCTATACCGACCCGAGCTTGAAGGCCAAGGGCCTCAGCGCCTTGGTGGTGGAAAAAGGCTTTCCCGGCTTGTCATACGGCAAAAACGAAAACAAAATGGGCATGCGCGGCTCGATCAATTCCGAACTATTTTTCGAAAACATGGAAGTCCCGGTTGAAAACCTGGTCGGCGAGGAGGGACGGGCCTTTGGGCTGCTGATGGAAACCTTGTCCCTGAGCCGGTTGTTCTGCGCGGCCCAGGCCGTGGGCCTGGCCCGGGGGGCCCTTGACGCGGCCGTGAAACATGCCCGGGAACGCATCCAGTTCGGGAAGCCCATCGCGGCCCTGGCCCCCATTCAATTCATGATCGCGGACATGGCCGCGGCCCTGGAATCGTCCCGGTTGTTGACCCTCCAGGCGGCCCGGCTCTTCGACCGGGGCGAAACGCGCCAAGCCGGGACCACGGCGGCCCTGGCCAAGTTCACGGCCTCGGACATGGCCATGAAGGTCGCCACGGACGCCGTGCAGATTCTGGGCGGGTATGGTTACATGAAGGACTATCCGGTGGAACGGATGATGCGGGACGCCAAGCTCACCCAGATTTACACCGGGACCAACCAAATAATGAGGCTGGCCGCCGGCCGGGCCATTCTGGGGGCCTAGGCCATGAACACGACCGCCTTGACCGAGGAACAAACCATATTTTTGAACAGCGTGCGCCGGGCCGCCCGGGAAAGGGTGCGGCCCAAGGCCGCCGCCGTGGACCAGGCCGGGACCTTCGACCACGACACGGCCTCCCTCTTCTGGGACCTGGGCCTGCTGACGATCATGCTCCCCGAGGCCCACGGCGGCCTGGCCCAGTCCCCCTGCCGGACCCTCTGCCTGTGCATCGAGGAGATCGCCAAGGTCTGCGCCTCCTCGGCCCTGATGATGATCATCCAGGCCGTGGGCGCCTTCCCCCTGGTTCACGCCGGAAACGAGGCCCAGAAAAACAAGTTCCTGCCCCGCGTCTCGGAGGGACGGGAACTGATGGCCTACCTGGTCACCGAACCCGGGGCGGGCTCGGACGTGGCCGGGATATCCGCCCGGGCCGAAAAAAACAACGGCTCTTATGTGCTCAACGGCCGGAAGGTCTTCGCCACCAACGGGGCCGTGGCCGGGCTGTACTCGGTCCTGGCCAGGACCGGCGACCGGGAGCTGTCCTTCTTCATCGTGGAAAGGGAACGAAAAGGGCTCTCCATCGGCAAGATAGAGGATAAATGCGGCTTTCGGGGCAGCAACACGGCCGAGGTCATCCTGGACAACGTCGAGGTCCCGGCGGAAAACCTCCTGGGACGACCCGGGGACGGCTTCCTGATCTCCATGGCCGATTTCGACATGTCCCGTCCCGCCGTGGCGGCCCTGGCCCTCGGCATCGCCGAGGGCGCCCTGGAAAACGCCCTGGCCTACGCCGGACAACGGAAAACCTTCGGCCGGCCCCTGGTGGAACACCAAGCCCTGGCTTTCACCTTCGCGGACGCGGCCATGCGCATCGAGGCCGGACGGGGCCTGATGGAAAAGGCGGCCCAGGCCTTCGATTCCGGTCGTAAAAACACGTCCCTGGCGTCCATGGCCAAATGCTTCTGCAGCGACGCGGCCATGGCCGTGACCACGGACATGGTCCAGATGCTCGGCGGGTACGGCTATATCAAGGACTTTCCCCTGGAACGGATGTTCCGCGACGCCAAGTTGACCCAGATTTTCGAGGGGACCAACCAGATTCAACGACATATCATCGCCCGGGAAATGATCAGGGAAATGAAGACGAAATCCTGATACGCCCCTCCCCGGACCCTGTTTCGCGGCGGGCTTCCGGCCCGCCGCCCCCTTGTGACCACCGCCCCATCCGCTCCCGCCGGAACGGACTCAGACGGCCCCGCGGGCCGTGGACATTTCGTCCGCCGCTTCCTTGACCAGGCGGCCGTATTCCAAGGCCAAGCCCGGCTCCCGCAGGCGAAAGGCCGGGCAGGCGATGGCGATCACGCCGACTATCCGGTCGTGGTCGTCCATGACCGGCGCGGCCGCCCGGCCCACTCCCTCACGCATCTCCTCCACGTCGATGGCGTAACCGGCGGCGGCGACCCTGGCCAGTTCCCGTTCCAGGGCCTCCAGGTCCTGGATGGTGTGGGGCGTCAACCTGGGAAAACCGATCTTGTTCATGACCCGGTGCAGCTTGGTCCTTTCCATGCGGCTTAAAAAAACCTTGCCCGGCGCGGTGGCGTGAAAGTAGGGCATGGTGCTGCCGATATGCGAATACAGGTACACCGCGTTGGCCCCCACCACTTGATCGATCAGGACCAATTGGTCCCGAATGCGAACGTCCAGTTCGGCGGTCTCGCCGGTCTGGTCCGAGAGCTTCCGCAGAAACTCCCGGCCCTGGCTCCGGAAATGTCCCTCGTTGAGCATGGCGCTGCCCAGGCGCATCAACTTGAACCCAAAACGATAAGTGTGCCGCTTGCGGTCGAGGATAAGGTACTCGCCGTCGGTGAGCACCTTAAGGATGCGCCAGAGGGACGCGGGCGGAATATCAAGCTTTTCGGCCAGTTCCGCCTGGTTCATCTCGTAGGGGTCCTGGGCCAGGGCCTCCAGGACCGCCAGGGCCCGGGTAAGGGCCGGCGCCGGGGATTTCGAGTTGTCGGATTCCTTCATGGGCGCTTGTCACCGCCGCCAACGGCCTGCCTGTCCCGGTCCCCGAGGTTTTCGGGAGACCGTGGAAGGGCTGATGACGCCTTCTCCTGTAATTTTTGTCGGCGACGCCCGCGGCCGGCGGGTCCCCATTGGAGTGGGGTCGTCGGTCCCGGAACAAGGCCGCCGGGGCCATTATGTCGGATGCGACGCTTCATGGGAAGAAACAATTTGATGGCGGCGCCCGGAAGTTGAGCCGGCGGGCTTCCGGCCCGCCGCGGCGGCCCGCTTTAGTCGTCGCCCGTTTCGTTCAGGATTTTTTGGGCGATATCGGGATACAGGACCCTCACGCAGTCGGGGCAGATGCTGTGGGAAAACTGGACCTCGGAACGCTTCTCGATGTACCGCTCTATTTGTTGCCAGTAACCCTCGTCATCCCTGATTTTCTTGCAGTTGGCGCAGATGGGGATGAACCCCCGCAAGGTCTTGACCTCCTCCAAGGCCGACTGAAGCCGCGCGATCAGGTCTTCCCTTTCCTGCTCGTGCTTTTTCCTTTCGGAAATATCCTGGACCATGGCCAGCCAATAACTTCCGCCCCCGATCTTGACCCGTCCCAGGCTCAGCAGGCAATGATAGGGGGTCCCGTCCTTGCGCCTGAACCGGACTTCCTCCTCGTCAAGAAACCCCAGCCGGGCGGCTTTCGCCATGATCCCGGCCCGGTCTTCCGGATGGAAATACAGGCCGATGACGCTGTCGACCTTCGCCATGTCCTCCTCGGAGTACCCCCCCTGTTTCAGCATGGCGGCGTTATAGGCGACAAGCTCGCCATCCTCGCTGGATATGCCCAGGCCGACCGGGGAATGTTCAAACAGCTTGCGGTATTTTTCCTCGCTTTCCCGCAGGGCCTCCTCCGCCTGCCTGCGGTCGGTGACGTCCCTGAACACGATGCAGGTCTTTTCGCGACCGGTTTTATCGAGGTAAATGCTGGAACTGATTTCCACCGGAAAGACCGGTCCGTTCTTTTTTTTGAAATTCAATTCCCCCTGGAATTTTCCCTTGGCGGCCCTTTCGTCCAGGGCGGCGGGCAACCTCGGGTCATCGAGGTCCACCACGGCGTTTCGGCCGGCGCCGATGATCTCGGCTTCCGTCAGGCCTAACATATCGCGGGCGGCCTGGTTGGCTGAAAAAATCCTGCCGTCCGGGCCGGTCAGCAAGGTCCCGTACATCATGTTTTCGATAAAGGTCCGATGCTTTTCCTCGCTTTCCCGCAGGGCTTCCTCGACTTGCTTGCGTTCGCCGATGTCCAGGTGGGTCCCGCAGACCCGCGTCGGGGCGCCGTTTTCATCCCGGTCGATCACCTTGCCCTTGTCCAGGACCCAAACCCAATGGCCGGACTTGTGACGCAGGCGGTGCTCGGTTTCATATTTCGGGCTGTCTCCCCGGAGGTGCCGGTTCAAGGCTTCAAGGACCGCTTCCCGGTCCTCGGGGTGTAGAAAATGTTCCCATGTTTTTACATTCGGCTCGAGTTCCCGGGGTTGGTAACCCAGCATTTCGGCCCAGCGTTGGTTGAAGGCCACATAACCCGTGGGGACCGTCCAGTCCCAGGCGCCCAGGTCCGCCCCTTCCAGGGCCAGGGACAGGCGTTCCTCGCTCTCCCTCAGCGCCTCCTCGGCCTGTTTTCTCTCGGCGTTTTCCTGCTTCAGCTTTTCCATGGCCGAATGGAGTTGGATGGACATCCGATTGAAGGACCGGGTCAGTTCGCTAAGCTCCCGCACCAAACTGTCCTCGGCGACGAACAGGGCCCGGTCGCCGGCGGCCAGGGCCTGGGCGGCGGCATTGAGGCGCCGTATGGGCCTGGTGATTCCCCTGGCCGCGACAAACCCCAGCAGAACGGCGACAACGAGAGCGGCGAGAATGATAAGGGCGGTCGCCCGGTTTTGGGCTGTAATTCCGGCCAGGAAGTCCCGTTCCGGAATAACCGCCACGACCAGCCAATCCAGTCCAGACCGGTCCGACGCGGCCGCGGTCTGCAAGAATTGGCGTTCCCCGTCGAGATTGAATTCCAGATACTCTTCCCGGCCGATTTTATGGAAATCCCCGAAGCGCTCCCGCAAGACCCCGGCCGACCGACGGATCAGGGGCATGGCGCTTTCCTCGGCGTCCAGGCGTCGCTGGGGCGCCCCGCCGTTTTTGGCGGTGAAGGGGCTCTCCCCGGCCGAGGACGCGATCAGCCGCCCGGACCTTTCCATGATGTACGCCTGTCCTGTCTCGCCTACCCTGAGGTGGCGTAAAAAATCGCCGAGGTGGGACAGAAACAGGTCCACCGACGCCACGCCCAGCAGGATTCCCTGGTCGTCGTACACCGGGCGCGCGGCCGCGATAGCCATGTCCTGTCCCGTGGACAGAATGTAGACCGGGCTCCAGGCCGGCCCGCCCTTTTCCGGGGCCCGGGTGTACCATTGTCGCGTTCGGGCGTCGTAATTAGGCGCCGTCGTGAGCAATTCGGCGCGGTTTCCATGTTCGTCCAGGGCGAATTTCCTTAATGTCCCCGCGGCGAAGTCATCCGTCACGATGACGTACCGGGACCCCCTCGCCCCTTCGCGGCCGCTGTTGACCAGGCCGCCGCGCGCGTTGCCGAAATATATGCTGGTCACCGTGGGAAAGGCGTTAATCTGCCGCCGGAAATAACCTTCCAGCTCCGCCTGGTCGCGCGGGTCCGGAAGCCCCCGGCGCAGGGAGTCGGCGTTCAGTTCGTTGACGCGATGCGGAGTTTCCAGAAAAACAACGAGATGGTCCTTGATCCGCTTGACGATCTCCCCCCGCAGTCGGTCCGCCGTCAGGTTGACCTCGCGGCGCGCGTTGCGAAAGGAAACGTAGCCGGCCCACCCGACCGTGGCGACCAGAAGAAGCGTGAACGGGATGAGCACGGCCGACAGAAAGGATATGCGGCCGAATCTTCCGGCGGCCGGCCGAGCGTTCGTCTCTTTTTCACTCATTTATAAAACCTGTCCGCGGGGAAAAAGAATACGGCGCCGCGACTTGTCTTGTCCGAGGAAGTCTTGTGGTTAAAACTCGTTGAATTCCCACTCCGAGGGAATAACCGAAGCGCCGCTTTTCCCCAAGAAAAAAAATCCCCCGACGGCTTTTCCCCAAAACCCCAAGCCCGCCCCCACTCCCTAATTTAACTCCCCGGCCGGAGTTGGTCAATGTCAAGGATCGACCGCGACGGCCTCTTATGGCGATTTAAGCTCCCCGCGGCCGGCCGCGGGGAAGGCGCTCGCCGGCATGTTCAAATGATCACGGCCGGTAAAGCGAAAATACCGCCGCCGCCCCCCAATATCAATCGGGCATTTCATGGCAGGCGTCGCAACGAACCGGGACGCCTGCGGCGATGTTGACCGTATTATCCTCGACTATATAGGCGCGGGCCGCCGCCGTCGCCGCCAGGGGCGTCCCGGTCAGGTCCGGACCGTGGCAAGCCTGACAGTTCTTCTTGTTGTTCTCGAAAAAATCTTCGTGCCCGTCGTCGTACCACCTCGCGTCATTGACGTTATGCAGGCCATGAGGCCCATTTTCGGTTCGAGGGAGACTCCCGGCCCCATGGCAGGCGTTGCATTCGATTATTTTTCCGGCATGACCCTGAAGTTGCCGGGCCGCCACGTTATCGTTGGCCGCGCCGGCGGCGTTGGGCCAGACGGCGTGGGTGCTCCCGTGACAGCCTTCGCAGGTTATACCGCCGTGCCCCTTGCTGAACCGGTACAAAACGCCGTCGTTTTCCGCGAAACGCTTATTCGTCGCCGGAAACGGCGAGGCTGAATCGTCGCCCACGCGGTAAGATCGAAGCAGGCGGATGCCGCCGCTTTTGGGGTCCGGGACCAGGGCGGGCCCGGAAAGGTGATCCAGGGCGTCTCCGGTATGACAGGCCTGGCACCGGGGCAGGTCCAACCAGGGTCGGCGGGACCCGCCGTCATTGGCGCCGTCGATGCTGCCTCCAGCCAGGAGCGGGAAGCGGCCGCCCACGGAGAGTATGTCGCCATGACAGTCGAGGCAGTCCATGCCGCCGGTTTTCATCGCGCCCCGCTGACACTGGGTCACTTTCCCCGGATGGCATTGATAACAGGTCTCGTCCATTGTTCCATCCGGAGGAAAGACCGGCGCTCCCCCGGCGTCGGTCAAACCGCCGTGGTAATCGTGCATGGACCTTGAAAAAAGCGAATGCCCGACCTGCTCGCCGGAAGGTCCGGCCCCGGTCAGGTCCAAGGCCGGAGAATAGTGGCATCGGGCGCACGGAACCGGTTCGGCCGCCTCTAGGTTGGTCCCGCGACGAGCGTCGTGTAGCCTTAATATATTTACCTTGGCCTCGACTTCCTGGTCCGCGAGGTTCGCCCAAGCGACGCCGGCGTCGACAGAGGCGATGCCTCCGGTCCGATGGCAAGTCCGGCAGTCCGTCTCCGCGGCGACCGGCGCGACAATATCCAGGCGGCCGACCAGTTCCCCGGTCGTTACGTTGTAGGCCCCGATTCGCATCAGGGAATAGGGATTGGTCGCCAGGTTGTCATCCAAGGGGGTGATGGGCAGGCCGAAGGCGTGAAACCAGTCGTGGACCGCGTCGTATTCCGCAAGCTGGGGTCCGGGGTTTTGCGGGTTGTCGCTAGGCATGTATAGGCCGGTCAAACCTTGCCCGGCCTCAAGATTGACCCCGAAAAGGCCGCTCGAGTAGGTCCAAAAATCCGTTTTTCCGATACTAGTGGTATTTATCGAGCCCGAGGCGTCAGCGACGGCGTCGTAACGAACCGTGACTTCGCCGTCCCCCAGGAGATAAGGCTTTCCGGCGGCGTCCCTGGCCAGGACCTGGGCCGTGATCACGTTGAACGGAGGCAGGATCGAAAAAATCGAAAATTCGCGATCCATGCAGTGCATGCCAAGGTCGTTGGCGGATAGGACCACGGCCGAACTCAAAGTGGACGGATTGGGGGTCGGGGCCCCGCCAAGGATTATTCCGCCGCCTCCACCGCCGCCGCCGCCTCCGTCGCAACCGGCGGCCAGAAACAAGGCCAGGACCAAGACCGGGATGCGGGCCGAAAAGGCCCCGGCGCGATGGCCCTTCTTTAATGATATTACCATCTGTATCTCCCCCTTGGTTATGGTTGTTGAAGCTCCCCGCGGCCGGCTATGGAGAAGGCGCTCGTTGGCATGTTCAAGTGGATCCAGCGATGTATGCTTGCTTCAAGTATATTCCGCCGGCCAAGGTCCGCAAGGAGAAGTAGTCAATAAAAAATGGCCGTTCCAACTACTTTTTACTTGGCGCCGGGTTCCGGGGAAAAAACGGGGGCGGCCCTAGGAATGAAGCTTCCCGCGGCCGGCTATGGGGAAGGCGTCGGCCGGCTTGTTCAACCACAGCCACCCCGACTTGATGTCCCGCCGGGAAGACGCTCCAGGTGAAACTTAAAATTATTTGAACTTAAACCCACCGCTTTTTACTGGTTGATTTCATGGAAATTAAATTGCCGCTGTCCCCGATGTTTCGTCCAACAATATAATTTTACATACTAAATCGAGGCGGATTGACTTGTGGGGTTCAAATGGTATTATTAATATGACTTATTGTTTTTTCAGCCCCCCGGGGACGGAAGCAGAAAAGCCGAACCACGCTTTCCAATCAGATACAGACGCAAGGGCGCGAAACCATTTCCACTTAATCCTTGCTCCGGGACCGGGGACAATATTGTTGACTTATGAGGCCGACAGGGAGGCGCCTGATGTTGAGGCAAAAAACCTACCGACTCCACGACTACAAAATAATCGAACAAGGCGAGACCACTGTTCAATGGGAAAAATATTCGGACTTTGGAGTTCAACAAAGCGGGCCCTGCTTTGTCAATGGCGACATTCTGATCATTGGCCGGCCGAGCAACGAGGAAATCGGGCTCCTGATTGGAGAATTCCAAGAACAGCTCGAAAAGTCGCCGCCATGGACTAGGACGAAATACTATTGCCGGGAGGATGCCATTACCGGGTGGTCGACGCAAAAACCAAGGGATCACCGAAAAAGCCCCTCCCTAAACCACCCTTGCCCGGGAAAATTCCGCCTGGGCCCCCACCTGATTGAGGTTCAGGCCAATAACATGATCGGTTGGCGCGCCTACCTCGGAAATGGACGGGTTGGCCGGGGAAGGGGGGAAATGGGCGGCGGCGTTCTTTTTCTCACGGAACAGACCTTTGAGGACAACCAGGACCGCAAGCAATTCCAACGGGAGTTAAAGTCCCTGCCGGTTTGGTCCTTTACCGAGTCTTACGCCCCTTTTGGCGTGGTGGCGTCCTGCGCCGACAGGTTTTTCCGCGAGCCGGTCCAACAGGGCGCGAAGTCCGCCCACATTCTTTCGCCGGAGGCGAACGCCACGCCTCCCAGGACCGCCGCGTTGAAATCAGACCGCGCGACGCGGGCCGGGAAACCCGAGGCCGGAGTTGGAACTGATGATTCACGGACGGCGCCGCCGGCGCCGCTTAAAAAACACGACGCTCTAAACCATCTTCAACCGCGAGCATCAACCCTTGGGCGTCAAGGAGCGGCCTTCACCCGCGCCTCGCTTTCGGGCGCGACCGCGTCGAAAACCAAAACCGCCCCCACACAAGGCCGCCGCCGCGGGTGGGCTTGGAAAGCCGGGTTGGTCGGGACGCTCATTACCACCCTGGTCCTGGGGGCCCTGGTCGTCTTTCTTTTTCACCACGACATTGGAAGCCTTACCAAAATAAACCATTCCGGCGGTCACTCCCGGGGTCATCATTACAAACGCCATGTGATGGATTAATCGCTCAACCGAGCCAATTGCAAAACACGGCTTTGGGGCCGTCAAAAGCCTTGCGGCCGGTCATAATTGAATCTAGCGACAACTTGGGTCCGGGTCCGGGGTTATGCAATCGGCTAAACCAGTTAAACGCCAGGGTCCGCGCCCCATCAATTCCCGGCGGCCCGGTTCTTTCCCCGCCTGACCAAGCCAGGCGGCCCCGGCGCCGGTTCAGAGGGCGAAGCAGGCCGCGCTGCGTTTTTCGGACAAGGACTTCAGGGGCGGGCGGCTCTTCGCGCAGATGGCGGCCGCCTCGGAACAGCGGGGGTGAAAGCGGCAGCCCGGGGGAAGGTCGAAACAACTCCCGGGGTCGGATTTCAGGAATTTCCGGTTGGGCCCGGGGCCGTTTTCCCGGGCGGCGGAAGCCAACAGGGCCCGGGAATAGGGGTGCCTCGGGTCGTCGAACACTTCCCCCGCCGCGCCGTATTCCACGAACACCCCCAGGTACATAACCGCGAGGCCATGGGCCAGGAACCTGACCGTCCGCAGGTCGTGGGTGACGTACAAGAGGGACGCGTTCAGGGTTTCCTGTATTTTTTTCATCAGGACCAGGGCTTGGGCCTGGGCGGAACGGTCGAGGGACGCAATGGGTTCATCCGCCGCGATCAGGCTGGGGGAAAGGGAGACCGCCCGGGCCAGGGCGAGGCGTTGGCGCTGGCCTCCCGATAGCTCGTGGGAATAGCGGCAGAGCAGGTCCGGCGTCAGGTTGACCAGTTCGAGCAGTTCGGCGACCCAGCGGTCGGGGTCGTCCAAGCGAATTTTGTGAATCCGCGCCGGTTCCAGAAGCAAGTCCCGGGTTTTCATCCGGGGATTCAGGGCTCCGTCGACGTCCTGGAAAACCATCTGCACGCGGCGCCGATGGGCTTTCAGGTTTCCGTTGAGCCCGGCTAGGTCCCGGTTTTCGAAAAGGACCCGGCCGGAAGTCGGCGCGGTCAGGCCCAGGGCCGCCCGGCAGAGGGTGCTTTTGCCCGAACCCGATTCCCCGACAATGGCCAGGGTCCGGCCGGCCTCGAGTTCAAGGGACACCCCGTCCAGGGCCGCGGCCGTTCGACCGCCCCAAAAGCCGGTCTTGTAGGTTTTGGTCAGGTTTTCTATTCGGAGCAGGGGGCTTGACGGTGGCATCTTACGTTACCTATCAATAATGGTTCCTCCATCCCGCAACGAGGTTGCGCCGCGGGGCAGCGCGGATGGAAGGCGCACCCCGGGGGCAGGTCGGTCAGGCTGGGGACCCGACCGGGAATGGGACGCGGCTCGTTTCCCGACAACGCCGCGAAAAGGGCCTGGGCGTAGGGGTGCCGCGGCGCCGTCAGGAGGCTATCCTGAAGGCCTAGGTCCACCAGGCGGCCCGCGTACATCACGGCGGCGTGGCCGCAGAGGCCCCGGGCCGCGTCGGGATCGTGGCTGATCAGCAGCAGGGAGGCGCCGGTTTCAGCCAATACTTCCTCCAGCAACTCGACGATCTGGACCTGCACCGAGACGTCCAGCGCGGTGGTCGGCTCGTCCGCGATTATCAGCTTGGGTTTCCGGGCCAGGGCCATGGCGATCATGACCTTTTGAACCATGCCCCCGGATAACTCGCTGGGGTATTGCCCGGCCCTTTTTTCCGGCGCCGGCAGCCGGACCCGGTCCAATAGGTTCACGGCTTTTTTCCAGGCGGCCCGGCGGCCGATTTTTTCCTGGACCAGGACGGCCTCGGCCACCTGGTCGCCCACGGTCAACAACGGATGAAGGCAGGAAGCGGGCTGCTCGAAAATAAGGGCCGCTTCCCGACCCCTGATCCTGGTGAGTTCCCGGGCCGACAGACTAGTCACGTCGATCCCGGACAGCTTGATCGTCCCGGAAATCCGGGCGCCGGCGGGCAGAAGTCTCAAGACGCCCAGCGCCAGAATGGTCTTGCCGCAACCGGACTCTCCCACAAGACGCCATTTTTCTCCCCGGCCGATGGTCAGGTTGAAATCCTCGACCGCGCGGACCACCCCGGCGGCCGTGGGCAGGTGGATGGTCAGGTTTTCCAGTTCCAGGACCGGGGTCGTCAACGTCGCCATGCTTCCTCCAGTTCCCGGCCCTTGGGGTCCAAAAAGTCCCTCAAGCCCTCGCCGGACAAGGTGAAGGCGGCGGAAGCCAACACAATGGCGCTTCCGGGAAACAGGGAAACATGGGGCGCCGAGGCCAGGAGAGGGAGCCCCTGGCAGAGCATGCCGCCCCATTCCGGCAGGGGCGGCTGCACTCCCAGGCCCAGCACCCCCATACCGGCGATATAGACGATCTTGGCGCCGACGCCGACCGTGGCGATGGTCAGGACCGGGGCCAGCACGGCGGGCAGGTAGCAATGGACGACAATATACCAACGCCCGGCGCCCATGGCCCGAGCCGACTGGACGAAGGTTTTCCTTTTTTGGCCCAGGGCCATGCTTCTAGCCACCCGGGCGTATTTCGGCCAGCCCGGCAGGGAGAGGGCGACGGCCAACCCGGCCAGGCCCGGGCCCAGGATGTTGATCGTCACGAGAATCAGGACCAGGGGTGGAAAGGCGAAAAAACAATCGGTGATTCTCATCACCAGGCCGTCCAGGCGGGAAATCGAGACCGCCAGGAGCCCCACCGCCGTTCCGAGCAGGGTCACGGCCAGGGTCACGGCCAGGGAAAGACCCAGGGTGGGACGGATGCCGTGAATGATCCGGCTGAACACGCAGCGGCCCAGGGCGTCCGTTCCCATGGGGAAGTCGCGGCTGGGACCGGTCAGGCGTTGGGCCAGGATTTGCTGGGCCGGGTCATGCGGGGCGAGGTAATCGGCGAAAACGCCGAGAAAAAGCATCGCCAGCAGGACCACCCCGCCGAGGAACATTCCCCGGACGCCGGGCCGGGAAAACCATTCAATAATTTGTCGCATGACGCACCCGCGGGTCCAACCAGGCGTGGAGCAAATCCACCATCAAATTTATGACCACATAGCAGCCGGCGATAACCAGGACGCAGCCCTGCACCACGAACACGTCCCGGGAACAGACGGATTCCACCAGCAGCCGCCCCAGGCCGGGCCAGAGGAAGATCGATTCCACCACCGCCTCGCCGCCGAACAGATAGCCGAACTGGGTCCCCAGGTACGCGGACAGCGGGATGATCGCGCTTTTGAGGGCGTGCTTCCAGACGACCAGGGCCTCGGACAGGCCCTTGGCCCGGGCGGCGAGGATAAATTTTTCTCCCAATACTTCCAAGGCGTTGGTCCGCATCAGCCGGGTGGAAATCGCCGCGTTGGTCAAGGCCAGGGCCAGGGACGGCAGAATAATGTTCTTGAACTGACCATACCCGGCCGCCGGAAGCAGTTTCCAACCGATGGAAAACACCAGGATCAGGATGATGGCCTGGAAAAAATTCGGGGAAGAAACCAGGATCAGGGAACCCGACAGGGCGATCTTGTCCAGGAACCCGCCTTTTTTCACGGCGGAAATCATCCCCGCCGGAATGACCAGCAACAAGGTCAGGACCATGGAAAAAGTCGCCAACAGCGCCGTGGCCGGAAAGGCCCGTTTCAATTCCGCCGCCACGGTCCGGCCGGTTTGGTACGAACGCCCCAGGTCCCCGGAAAAGACCCGTTTGACCCAGAGGCCGTATTGGACGTACAGGGGCCGATCGAGCCCCATTTTTATCCGCAGCTCTTCCACCGCCGCGGGCGGGGGCGTTTCCGCCCCCATCAGCGACATCAGGCTTATCTTGGCCGCGTCGCCCGGGCACAGGGCCAGGGAGAGGAAGGCGACCAGGCTTATCCCGAAAAACACCGGGACCAGGGACAGGAGGCGTTTAATAATAAATAACTTCATGCCGGCTTGACGGCCTTGACCACATAGGACGACCAGGCGCCCCCGGACAGCCAGGAATAAAAACCTCCATCGGTCTCGCTTTCCAGGCCTTCCCGGACTTCCTTGATTTCCAGGCCGTTGGCCCGGAAGGCGGCCGCGGTCCGGTCCGGGGTGAAATGGGGCAACGCGTCCTGGACTTTGGCGTATTCCGGGCCCTCCCAGCCGGGGCGGCGGCCCGTGAGCGCCCAGTTCAGCAGGTTCGACCGGAACAGGCCGAAGGCCCCGGGTTTCAACCGCCTGCCGTCGATCAGCACGGCCGTCCCGCCGGGTTTGAGGATGCGGGCCATTTCCGCGAGGGCGACGGCCGGCCGGGGCAGGGTCCACAACACCCACCGGCTGACCACGATGTCGAATTGATTGTCGGAAAAAGCCAGGGCCTCGGCGTCGCCCTGGGCCAGCGAAACCCTGGAAGCCAGGCCTTCCCGTTCCAGATTGTTCCTGGCCATGGCCAACATATCCTCGGACAGGTCCAGGCCCTCGACCAGGAAACCCAATTCCGCCAAAATCGAGGTGATAAAGCCCGTTCCCGACCCGACTTCCAGGACCTTGGCCCCGGGAGGGGTCGGGGCCAGGGTCCGCGCCAGGAACCTCTTCCAACCATCCCGCCGGGAAAGGCGCCGATAGGCGTCGTAGGCGACGGCGTTATTCCGGTTCCAGCGCGTGGACCGCATGAAATCCTTGATTTGATCCGGTTCCATCAGTCCAGCTCCACGCTTTCGAGCCGGAAACTATGCTCGTTGGGATGCATTTGGTAGCCCTTGACCTTGGTATTAAGGACATCCACATTGACGTAATAATTCAGGTTGGTCGTGGGCGAGTCTTCCAGGAGCAATTCCTGAACCCGGTCGTAAATTTCCTTGCGCTTGCCGGCGTCGAACTCCGCGCGCCCCGCCAGAATGAGGCGGTCAACTTCCTCGTTGCGGTAGTGATAGGCGCCCCAGCCGTCCTTGAAGGTGTTTTCGGAAAAATAGTCGGTCATGAAGATTTCGTCGGGATCGGGTGTGAAAAGCAGGCCCCGGCCGACCAGGCTCAGGTCGAAGTCGCCCTTGTTCCTCATCTCGTTGGCCGCGTCCACCTGCAAGACGACCAACTCGGCCTTGACCCCCACCTGGGACAATTGGTTCTGGATGACCTCGGCCAGGGGCGGCAGCTCCGCCCGGTTGGAATAGGTGATGAACTTCACGACCAGGGGCCGGCCGTCCTTTTCCCGAACGCCGTCGCCGTTCTCGTCCTTCCAGCCAGCCTCGGCCAACAGGCCCTTGGCTTTTTCCGGGTCGTATTCATAGGCCGGGGCCTGGGAATTCGACCAGAAAATGACGCTCGGAAAAAGGCTTTTGGCCGGCTCCCCGAACCCGTCCAGGACGAACTCGATGAGGTCTTGGCGATTGATGGCGCGGTTAACCGCCCGGCGGGCCCGGATGTCGGAAAAAGGCTCCCGGGCCAGGTTGAAGTCGATGATGCGGCAACGGGCGATGGGCAGGGACTGAAGTTTGAAGGACGGATCGGCAACCATGGACTTGGCCAGGTCCGGCGGCAGTATCTGGGCGATGTCCAATTCCCCGGTGCGCACCAGGGCGGAACGGGTCATGGCCTCGGGAACGAACCGGCAAACCACCCGGTCGACCCGGGGCGCGGTTCCGCTCCAGTGGTCCCGGTTGGCCGAGGCGACTATTTCCTCCTTGACCCGCCAGGACTCAAGCTTGAAGAAGCCGGTCCCCACGGGCTTGACGACTTCCCCGGCCTGGTTGAAGGACGACGGCGCCAGGGCCGCCGCCTCCCCCTTGGACAAATAGGCCGGCAGGGGCGCGAAGGGGGTGGTGGTGGCGATGGTCAGGGTGAGGTCGTCGGGCGCGTCGATGGATTCAAGGGGGACGTTTTTGAGAAGCGCCCCCTGGTCCCTCAAGCGTTTCAGGCAGTCCCGCATGACGCCCGCTGTCAGCGCGGTCCCATCGTGGAAGCGGACGTTGGGCCTAATTTTAAAGGTCCAGACCTTATGATCGGCGGAAACGCTCCAGGATTCGGCCAGGGCCGGCCGGAGCCGTAGTTCCTGGTCGACGTCGGTCAGGCCTTCCAGAACGCCCAGGCGCATCCACAGGAAGCCATCCTTTTGCGGGTCCAGGGTCTTGGCCCCCCAGGGCGAACCGATCCGCAGGGTTTTTTCCGCTCCAAGGGCGGACCCCAGCCCCAAGGCCAGCGCGAGAAGTCCGCAGCCCAGCACGATCATTATTTTTCGATTTATTTTCACGACATTCTCCTTTTTTCCGGTTCCCGGAAAATATTTGGGACATCCATTTATATTAAAGAACAAGCCCCGCCTCGGGACGGTGAAGTCCCGGCCGTCCGGTCCCTGGGGCGGACCGGAAGGCTGGATGGGGCAAGGGTGCTATTTCGCGCCTCGGCCGTGATTTCCTCAAAAAAAAACCCGAACCGACTGAACTGTCGATCCGGGACGCCCTGTTGTCCAAGATTATAGTGACGCCGCTCCCTATCCACGAGGAACGTCAACCGTTGATTCAGGTAGGTCTTCTGACTTTCGGATCATCCTACCGGCAGCGCCTTCCCAGCCAAGTGTTGGCCAGTGGCTTGCGGCTGCCTTCGTCCCCGATTACAGCGGCGGGCCCGTCCCCGATTCGCACGGGGTTCCCTTTTATGCTCTTGCGAGCGCCTGAATTAAACTTTCCCTAACAAAGGCGACCCGAAATTGCAAGAATTATTCGGCGTCGGGGCACAAGTTAATGGCCGAGACGCCGACGTTTTTTTCATAACAACGCCGCTTGGGACGCACAGGCCCCACCTCGGGACGTTGATGTCCCGGCTATCAGGTACCTGGGGGAACCGAAATGCCGGATGCGGTATTCGAGGGGAGCGAAGCGACGTTCGTGTCGGATGACGTCCGGCAGCGGGTCGTGCCGGATGTTTTCAAAGCCGCGGGCCGCCAGGGCTTCCACCACTAGTTCGGGCTGGAGGCCGTCCAGGTAGGGCAGGGTCCGGGTGTCGGAAACATAGGATTTCCGCCAATCCCCGGGCCACTTTTTGTCCTTGAGGGCCTTGACCGCGTCGGCGGCGAGCCGGCGGACCCGGGCCGGGCCGGTGGACGAACCCCACACGCCGTCGATCACGGCCAGGACGCCGTCGGGCCGGAGCAGTCCTTTCCAGGTGGAAAGGGACCGGGGCAGGTTGGTCAGGGTCCAGGTCAGGTGGCGGCAGATGACCAGGTCGAAGGACTCCGGGGCGAAGGGCGGGTTTTCGGCGTCGCCTTGCCGGAATTCCACGGTCGCGCCCCGGCGGGCGGCGTTGTCCGCGGCGACTTTCAACATCTCCTCGGAAACGTCCAACGCCGTGACCCGAAAGCCGAGATCGTGCAGGGTCAGGGCCATGAAGCCCGGGCCGGTCCCCAGGTCCAGGGCCTGGGCGCCGGGCCGGACCGGCAGGTTCCTTTGGAGCAGGTTGGACCATAGCGTGGGCTCGGAACCGTCGAAAAAACCGTGCCCGAACTCCCGGGAGTAGGCGGCGGCCCGGCCGTTCCAATATCCGCGTATTCGTTCTTTTTCGGCGGAAAACATACAACCTCCATTGGGCAAAAAAAAAGGGAGGGCCTCGTGTGGGGCTCTCCCGAATCACACCAAGGCGCCCTGCCTCATGCAGGTCAATAGCGCCTTCGTGGCTGCGGCTTATTATTTTGAAATTACGATATTCACGCCTTCATGGCGTGTTATGGTCTCCACTACAAGGACTTAAAAAGAAAGTCAAGAAAAAGTTTCACCGGGTGCAACTCCGATCGGCCGGGAGGGCGGGACGAAAAAAAGCCGTCGGGGTCCGAGCCGACGGCTTTCCGTGCTTTCCGCGGGGGCCGAGGATTGTTCCCCCCTTGCGGGCGGGGAAGCCGGGGGGAGGACCCCTTGGGACAAGGACCCCCCCGGCGGAAGGCCCCGCCGCTTTCCCCGACCGCGCCTAGATCGCTTCGTTCCCCCTTTCCCCGGTCCTGATGCGAACCGCTTCCTCCACCGGAGTCACGAAGATTTTTCCATCGCCTATCTTCCCGGTCCCGGCGGAATCCTTGATGGCGTTGACGATAGCCTCGACCTTGGAGTCTTCCGCCACGATCTCTATCTTCACCTTGGGCAGGAAATCCACCACGTACTCGGCCCCTCTATATATTTCCTTGTGCCCTTTCTGCCGGCCGAAGCCCTTGACCTCGGTCACGGTCATGCCTTCCACCGAGATGATGGACAGGGCGTCCTTGACATCCTCGACCTTGAAGGGTTTTATAATCGCTTCCACTTTTTTCATGGTTTTTATCATCCTTTCCGAAAGTTGTCCGGTCTGATCCGCTTACTTCTGATTCTGGGCGTAGGCCGAAATCTGGAAGTCGGGGTAAGCGGTGTTGCCATGCTCGTGGAAGTCCAGCCCGTCGACTTCTTCCTCGGCCGAGGCCCGCAGGCCCATGAACTTGTCGATCAGCTTGAACAGGATGAAGCCCAGGCCGAAGGCGTAGATAAAGCAGACGCCCACGCCGAGGGCCTGCACGCCCAGCACCTTGGCCGAGAAGCCTTCCATGCTGAATATTCCGGCGGACAGGGTGCCCCAGGCGCCGCAGACGCCATGGACGGAGACCGCGCCGACCGGGTCGTCGATCTTGATCTTATCGAAGAACAGGACCGAGAAAACCACTAGGGCGCCGGCTATCAGGCCGATGATGACCGAACTGGCCGGGGTGACGGTGTAGCAGGGAGCGGTGATGGCCACCAGGCCGGCCAACACGCCGTTGAGGCTCATGCTGATGTCCGGTTTTCCGAACTTCCACCAGCTCACGATCAGGGCCATGACCCCGCCCGCCGCGGCCGCCATGTTGGTGTTGACGAATATCCAGGATATGTCCTTGTTGGCCGCCGTGGTGGAACCTGGGTTGAATCCGAACCACCCCAGCCACAGGATGAAGACGCCCAGGGCCGCCAGGGGCAGGTTATGGCCCAGGATGGGTTTCACTTTTCCGTCGCTGCCGAACTTGCCGATGCGGGGTCCCAGGACCAGGGCCCCGGCCAAGCCCATCCAGCCGCCCATGGAGTGGACCACCGTGGACCCGGCGAAGTCGATGAACCCAAGGGATTCCAGCCAGCCGCCGCCATGGAACAAGCCCCCCCAGGCCCAGCCGCCGAAGATTGGATAGATGACCGCGCTGACCACGACGCTATAGACCAGGTAGGCCGAAAATTTCGTCCGCTCGGCCATGGCCCCGGATACGATGGTGGCCGCCGTCGCCGCGAAGACCACCTGGAACATCCAGAAGGCCAGGACCCAGGGGTCCCCGCCCGGGGTCCAGCCGGACAGGAAAAAGTCCGTAGTCCCGATGAACCCGCCGGCGCTGACCCCGAACATCAGACCGAAGCCGATCGCCCAGTAGGCCAGGGTGCCCAGGCTGAAGTCCATCAGGTTCTTCATGAGAATGTTGACCGCGTTCTTGGCCCGGGTGAAGCCGGTTTCCACCATGGCGAAGCCGGCTTGCATAAAAAAGACCAGGGCCGCGCAAACCAGGGTCCAGACATAGTCCGCGTGACTCTGGACCAGCTCGATGGCCGCTTTATTGGATTCCAGCGTGGGTGGTTCGTCGCCCGCCCAGGCGACGGCCGCCGCCAGGACCAGCAGGACAACTAACAATACCGTTTTTTTCTTCATGTTTTCTCCTCCGCGTTATTTTCGATCTGGATAAAGCAATTGATGTACCAACAAGAAAAATTATTTTTTTTCAAGTAGTTGATCAAAGTAAGCTAAAATCGATTTAAGATAAATATACAAAATAGTCCATTGACCGGCGCCTGGTACGACAATTTTGTAATTTTTACCCCAGGCGTGGTAAATTTGCCGGACGGCCCGACCGGGGGGCGGTAAATGATCCACCCCGCGGCGGGCCGCGCGAAATTAGACCTGGAAATGGAATTAACAACTTCGTTTTCCGGACCAGGCGCGCCGCGGTTTTCAGGACCGCTCCCCTGGCGACCGGGCCGGCGAAAAATTACGCGGGGCTTTTTTCTTGACTTTGCTTTTCCACGAAAATTATTATAGATTATGAAGGATAGGATGCCATTCGAACACAAAATCAGCGGGCGGGGAACAAAAATGAAGACTCGAAAAATCATTTGGGCGGCGGTCGCCTCCCTTTTCTTGCTGCTTCAATTTCCCGTCCCGGCCGCGGCCGGGGACCCCGGGGCCGGGCCGCTTATCGAGCGGGGCCGGTTTGAGCTGGACGACGGCCATCCGGACGTCGCCCTGGACTTCCTGGACCGGGGCCTGGTCTTGAATCCCACGGACCTTAACGGCCAGGTGACCCGGGGGCAGGCCTTGATGCAACTCGAAAGATTCGACGAGGCCGAGGAACAGTTCAAAAAGATAATACCCCAGGGGTTGGACGCAAAGAAGGCGGCCTATGTGGAATTGGGCGGCCTATACGGACGCCTGGGCCGCTATCTTCAGGCCATCCAGGCTTATTCCCAGGCCCTGGCCCTGCTTCCGGACCGGGCCGACCTATACCTGGCCCGCGGGGCCATGTCCATGGAACTCCGCGATTTCAACCGGGCCGAGGCCGACTTCGGGCAGGCCGCGGTTCTCGATAAGGTCCTCGCGCCATCCGCCTCGTTTCACCTGGCCATTTCCAGCTACCGGCAGGAAAATTTTCCGGAAACATTAGCCCGGATCGAGAAGACGAGGACCTTTCCCCTGGACGCCCAGTTCACCCAGCAGTTGGACCAGTTCGAGAAAATGGTCCGGGACGAGGAATGGGCCAGGAAACCCTGGGCCTTGAACCTGACCCTGCTCGGCGAGTATGACGACAACGTCTTCATGAAGCCCTTGGACGGCTACGGCCCGGACGCCTATTACGCCGGGACCAGGGACAAGGCGGACTGGAATTTCGGCCTCGGGGCCGGCGGGACCTACTACTTTCTCAACCAACGAAACGTCCAGACGGGTTTGTCCTATTCGTTCAACGGGCGTAAATACGAAACGCTTCACGAAAATAACACCACGTCGCACACCGGCGGAATTTTTTTGGCCCTGAGCGAAAACCCGGTTTATTTTCAGCTCCGGGGTAATTATTCCCATTATATCGCCGACAAATCCTCCAAAATGGACGTCTGGGCCGTCAGTCCGACCTTGTCCTTGATCCTCTGCCCCCGGGCCATGACCATGATCCACGGTTCGGCGGAATACCACCGCAAATACGACAAGACCGACGACGCCTTTTACTACGTGGGCGGGATTACCCAATACCTGACGATTATCCCCTCCCCGTCGCGGGACATGATCGGGTTGACGGCCCGGGTCGGGGCCTGGGCCACTTTCGAGGAGCCGGCCGGAGGCGATCGCGGGGCCCGGTACCGGATGTATGAACTGAAGGGCGGGTTATCCTTCCCGTTGTTATTGGGCTTTGACGGCGACGTGGAAGGCGCCTACGCCTCGACCACCTTCGATCCCAACATCAACATCGACCCCGAAAAAAAACGCCGTGACAAAAGGACCCAGGTCACGGCCAAGCTGGGTCGCTCGCTCGGGAAATTCCTCCGGGCCGAATTCCAGTGGGTGTACACCTATAACGATTCAAATTTAAACAATAAATACGGCCAGGATATTTACGGTTTCAAGAAAAACGTTTATACCATCCTTCTTTCGGCGGCGTTTTAGCATAAGGTCACCCTTTTCATTTTTAGGATAATCGCCATGAAAGCCATGTCTGATCGTTGGATTTTCAAAGCGGGGCTGTTGGTCGTCCTGATCGCGGCCGCGGTTGTTTTCCAGCCCCGGCCCGCCGGCGCCGCCGAGAGGGTTGGCGTGGTAACGACGCTGCAAGGCGCGGCCGAGATAACCCACAAGGAAGACGCCAAGCCCCTGCCGATCAAGGTCGGGACCCATGTTTACCAGGAAGACGCCATCAAGACCGGACCCGACGGGAAGTTGCGCATTGTTTTTTCCGACCAAAGCATCATCAGCGTCGGCGAGAACACCACCCTGGTGATCGACGAATACGTGTACAACCCCCAGGCCAAGACCCGCGGCGCCGGTTTGCGGCTTTTATGGGGAAAAATCAAGTGCTTCGTCAACGACGTCACCGGGTACCGGAACCGTAAGTTCAACGTGACCACCAACACCGCCGTCATCGGCGTGCGCGGGACCGTGTTCATGGTCTGGAAGGTCAGCGAACAGGTCACCAGGGCGGCGTCGTTCCAAAACGACGTGGTGGTTTCTAACCTGGCCCTGCCCGGACGTCCGGTCGTCCTGACCCCCAACACGGTCACCGATATTCTGGCCGGTCAGATTCCCAGGCCTCCCCTGACCATCAACCGGCAAATGTTCCGCGACCTGCACCAAGGCATAATGTTCGAGGACGTCGACCGGATCACCCCCTCTTTCGCCGCTCCCGGCGCCGCGGACCAAAGCGGCGGGACCGGCGGGACGACCGTGACAACCGGTACGACTGGAACGACCGGAACGACCGGCGGCGGGGGGGAAACCAAAACCGTCGGCCCTTCCACCACCATGCCCGCCGGTTCAGTGACCCGGATCGGCGCGGGCGCCGGTTCGACCACCACCACCACTACTTTCGGGACCACCTCGACCACCACCACGACAACGACCACGACAACGACGACCACGACAACGACCACCACCACCTCGACCACCAACCCGGCGCTGCCGAGCTTCCCCAAACCGCCGCCCGAGGTTTAGTCTTCTTACTAGGGCGGCCCCCGATTTTTCCAGGCCCGGCCCCCCAAACAGGGACCGGGCTGGGCGGTGAAAATAACCCCCCCTCACCCTGCCCTCTCCCCCCCTGAAGGGGTGGAGAGGGAGAATAACGCACCCCGGTGTTCCTTATATTCGAAAAGGGTCTACTACCTCGAAGCTTGCTTCGGGCTAGTTCATTCTGAAAAACCACGCCTCGCCCCATCGAATGTGGCGGTTTTGCGGTATAAATATCTCCCTCGCCCCCAGCGGGGAAAAGGGTTGTGGCGAGGGAGGGCCTTGGTTCATCCGTTGGTTCATCCGGGCCGGCGGGCGAGCCAAGATGCGGGGTTACCCCATCCCGTCCAACCGACATGACCGCTGGTTCCCAAGCTAGAGCTTGGGAACCCGAAGCAGCGTTTACATTCCGTAGTCCTAGCGCGGTGGTGAAGGTAGCGATATTAGTCGGTTTGAAATTTCATCCGTCTCGTTGAACCCAGGCCTGAAGGCTCGCCGGGCAAGGTCTATCCCCTGACCGGCGATTATGGGCGGAGGCGGGGGCGCTACATCTCTAAAGTGAGGAAGCCGGAGCTTCCCTGGCCGAGGTTCCCAAGCTAGAGCTTGGGAACCAGCCTTATTCTGAAAGACAATACCTTGCCTCAAACGGAGGCGAGGCCGGGCCGGACAATTATCTCCCTCGCCCCCACGGGGATGGGGCGAGGGGGGGAGTCGTTGGTTCACCCGGGCCGACGGGGCCGGCCAAGCTGTTGGTTTCGCCTACATCTCAACACAACCTACTGAAATGACATTATTTTTAGGCCAGTGGCGGCGCGCCGGGCCAAGCACTTCCAAACGCCCCGGACTTCTTCGGGCGGGCAGGGACGCCCGCCCTTTCCACCCTCGAAACAGGACGTTTCGGGGCGTGAAACCGCCGCCAAGCGCGCGGGGGGCGGAGCAGCCCCGCCGCAAGGCGCCGGCCAACGT
>JAZDGM010000127.1:0-9581 GCA_043806915.1 Pseudomonadota bacterium
GGCCAGCCCCGTCGGCCCGGGTAAGCCAAGCCCCCCTCACCCCAACCCTCTCCCCCCGTCGGGGGCGAGGGAGATAATTGGCCGGCCCGGCCTCGCCTCCGTTTGGGGCAAGGTATTGTCTTTCAGAATAAAAGGAACAAAACAGAAGTGATTGTTCTCCCTCTCCACCCATTCATGGGGGGAGAGGGCTGGGGTGAGGGGGGCTTTAAGTTAACAAGGACATCCATGTTAGGGTGAACCCAGTACCCCCCCTCGCCTCAACCCCGTGGGGGCGAGGGAGGCAATTGATTGAAAAGCGCCATCCGCCGGCAGGTTGGCGACCGCGGCGACCCTGGGATTCCGGTGGGCAAAGACGCTCCCCCCGGCCGGGGCGTTAATAACGCTTGAAAAAAAACGGGTTATCCTGAATATTGCCATAGAAAGGCAAGGACTCGAACCGAGGAGGCTAATTTCATGAAACCGGCGAAAAAAAAGAAATACAGCTCCGGACTGACCATCAAGCCGGGAGAGCCGCCGGCCACGCTTCAGGCCAGGCTCGGAGGGCTTCCCACCACCATCACGGTCCTGGCCTACGGTCCGGAAAAAACCCTGGAAATACCGGTCCACGCGGCGGCCGAACTCGACAAGCCGCGGAAACAATTTCCCGTGATCTGGGTTCAGGTGGCGGGGTTGGGCGACCTCGGCCTGATCCAGGAAATCGGGGATTACTTTAAAATCCACCACCTGGCTCTGGAGGACCTGCTCGGCGGCGCGCACCGCCCCAAGCTCGAGGAATCGGGGCGCCTGCTCTTCATGGTCCTGCAGGCCGCGCACCGGCTGGACCAAAATACCAAGTTCGAGCAGATTGGGATTTTTTTCGAGGAAGGCGTCGTCATTACCTTTCAGGAAGGCCCGGCGGTATTCCTGGACCCCCTGCGGGAGAGAATCAAGCGTTCCTCCGGTCGAATCAGGGTCCGGGGGGCCGATTACCTGGCCTACGCCATGGTCGATTCCGTGGTGGACCATTATTTTCCGGTCCTGGAATCCATCGGCGACGGTCTGGAAGACCTCGAGGACCTCGTCGTCTTGTCCCCGGACCACCGCCTGGTCCACCGGATTAACGAAGTCAAACGGGAATTGCTCCACCTGCGGCGTTCGCTTTGGCCGGTGCGGGAGGTGACGGCCGCCCTCCTGGACCACGCCGGGACCCTCGTCAAGGAAGACACCCGGCCCTTTATCCGGGACTGTCACGACAACGTCATTCAGGCGGTGGACCTGATCGCCTCGTACCGGGAGGTCGCGGCGGCCTTGTCGGACCTGTATCTCAGCGCCCTGAGCAACCGCATGAACGAAATAATGAAGGTCCTGACGATCATCGCCACCATCTTCATTCCCTTGACCTTCATCGTGGGAGTTTACGGCATGAATTTCGATTCGGCGGCGTCGCCCTGGAACATGCCGGAACTAAAATGGAAATACGGTTATCCGGCCGTCTGGGCCGTCATGCTGGTCGCGGCCTTGATTATGTTCGTTTTTTTCAGGAAAAGAAAATGGCTCTAGCCCCGCCGGCGCGACCCTCGGCCTGACCCGGAGGCCTACCGGGTTTCGTCGTCCTTCTCGTCCTTCTCGTCCTTACGCGCGGGACCTGGCCCGACCGGGGTCCGCTTCGGCGGCTGGGCCGGGTATTTTTGAGGCGTGGCCGGAGGTTTCTTGGCGTAGACGTTGGCCACGTGCAGGGGTTTGGAGCCCGTGCCCTTTTCTTCCTGGATTTTGAAGCGTTGGTATGCTTGTATCCAGTGGCCCAGGTCGTCGAAAAGCAGCGTGGTGAAGGGTCGGAACGAGACGTTTTGTTCCTTCCGGTTGACCTGGCCCCGGCCGGTGAACATCAAGCGGATGTAATGAGGCGCCGGGGTCTTTTCCACGGCCTGGGAGCTCATGACCTTCCGGCCGGTGGCTTGGCGGGCCACCGAAACGACCTTGACCTGAACAATGAGGTCGGGGACCATGTCCTTCACGTTCAGCCCGGCCAGGGGCAGCCGGAAATGGGCGTAAATATCCTGGCCGGCCTGGACGCGAATCTCCGAGGTCCGGGCCGTGACGACCAGTCGGAGACCGCCGACGCTCACGTCGTCCGCTTCGGTGACATGCAGGCGTCGTAGCTCCTTCAAGGGCATGGGGTTGGCCGCTATGGCGGGCGCCAGCAGGTAAACGCTGAATTGGAACGCCCCCCGGGGACGGATTCTGATGTAGCGCCTCTTCTGCCCTATTTCCAAGCCGCGGGGCATGGAAAGGAAGAGGACCCGCTCCTTCTGATGCGAAATAAGGCCGCGCCCCAACCCCTTGCTGACGGAATCGAACTGGAAGAATTCCTGCTTGCCGAACCGGGACATCCGAAAGGCCGCGTGAATGTCCTTGTCCCGGAAATCCAGGCTGACATCCTGAAAAATCGGTATTTCGACCTCCAGTTCCCCCCTTTCGTTGATTCCCAGAATCTGCCCTTTGTAAATCTGTTTGTAGGCCTTATCGAAAACCTCGATCTCGTACATGGCCCGCAAGGTCACCGATCGTTCGATAATTTCCCTGATGTCGGCCGGGATGACGATCTGATCGACTTTTCGCTTGGCCAACGAATATTCGGCCGGTTTGAAAAGTTTCCACAGCGCCAGAAGCAGTAAAATTATGGCGACCAGGATCAGAATGGCGGGAAGCAATGTGGTCAGGTCCGACTCCACGCCCAGCCCGGCGAAGCTCCCCTGCACTCCGGACAGGAAAGTCTCGTCGACCCCGGCGGCCGGGAAAAACGTCGGCCGCGATGCTTCCCCCAAATCCAATATCGAACGACTCACAACGTCAAACATGTTTCGACTCGAGAACCGGGTTCACGGAAGACCCGGTTGGTTGACTTATTGCCATACTGGACGGTGACCCTGGTGGTCGAAGGCGTCATTTTTGACGCGAGGACCGCTCCCGTCTCCCGTTGCGAAAGGGGCGCGGCGATCCATGATCCACGGGAGTTGGTTTTCCGACCACCTTTCACCTCCCCTGCCGCCGGATTTCGGCGGCCGGTTCCTTTTTCCCGGACCGGGTCGCCCGGCAATCCGTTTTTATTCGATACGACATTTGAGAAACGTTAAAATTCGGTTTTTTCGTCATCAAAAGGTCTGGCTAGGCATGTTTCAGATCGACGTGGGCTCCAGGTCCGGTTCGAAATGAAGACCGCGGGCCTCCGGACCCGCCTCAAGGGCGCTTACGGCGGCCGGGGCTAGGGCCGAGATTCTTTCACCCCTGATAATATAGCATTCGGTGCGCCGGGTCCATACTTTTCCCGCCGCGGACCGGCCCGCGCGGCGGGCGGGTGGAAAAAGTCCCGGGGATCAAGCCTTGGGGCCGGCGGGCTGGGTTTGGAATCAGAACCGGACAGCCTTGACCAGTCCTTCTTCCTTCAATCTTTTGAGGTCGAGGGTCTGAAAAATCTTTTTTTCTAGTTTTTCCACGGAGGTTATGAACTCGTCCCTGGCGGCCTTCCCGCCCGGCCAGGCGGATTCGTCGGAGGTCAGGTTCCGGGCCTGGCCGGTCAGGACGCGAACCTTGTCCCTGGAAACGATCATGTCCTCGTAGACATTATGAAGAATGTTTTCCAATTCCGATAAAAGAGCCTGAGCCCGCTGCTGTTCCCGGTCCAAATCCCTCACCCGTCCTCCCGCCGCTCAACTGACGTCCTTGTGTTGGTAGACGCCGCATTTAGAAGTAAAATCGATTAGTTCATCGAGCTTGTTCCTGGCTCGGCCCGAATCGATGGCCTCCGCCGCCATTTCCACTCCCGTTGACAGGTCGGGGACCCGGCCGGCCACGAAAAAGGCCGCGGCGGCGTTCAACAACACCACGTTTCGCCTGGGACCGGGCTCCCCGTCCAGAATCCTCCGGATGATGGCGGCGTTTTCCTCGGCCCCGCCTCCGGTGATGTCCGAGGCCTGGGCCAGGGGCAGTCCCGCGTCCCGGGGCCAGAACTCAAAATCTTCCACCCAGCCGTGCTCCACCCGGCTTATTTGGGTCGGCCCGGTGATGGTCAACTCGTCCAGGGCGTCCTGGCCGTGAACGACCATGGCCCTTTCGCAGCCCAACCGGGTCAGGACCTGGGCCATGAGGCGCGTTCTTTCGGGGAGGTATACTCCCAGGACTTGATATTTGCCTCCAGCCGGATTGGACAGGGGGCCGATGAGGTTGAAAATGGTGCGCACCCCGATCTCCTGCCGCACTTGGGTCGGCAGGGCCAGGGGGGTATGAAATAGATTGGCGTAGAGGAACCCCAATCCGACCTGTTCGATGGACCGTTCCACTTCCGTGAGGGTGAGGTCCAGGTTAATGCCCAGGGCCGCCACCACATTGGCGCTGCCGCAGAAGCTCGATTCGGCGCGGGAGCCGAACTTGGCGATTTTCAAGCCCCCGCCGGCCGCCGTCAAGGCCGTGGCGGTGGAAATATTGAAGGTCCTGGTAGCCCCGCCGGCCAGGCCGCAGGCCTTGAAGACCGTCTCCTCGTCGAGGTTGATCTCGTCGCGGTCCAGAACGACCACCTCGTCGGAGATGTTTATCCGCGGGTCATATTGACGCACGGTCTCCGCGGCGGCGGCGATTTCCTCGACCGTTTCCCCCTTGAGGCGCAACGCCACCAGAAAGGCGGCGATCTGGGAAGGCTTGGCCAAGCCGTCCAAAATCAGGTTCATGGCCGCGGTCATTTCCGCCGCCGCGAGGTTTTCCCCCTGGACCACCCGGTTGATGAAATTTTTGATCATCCAGTCCTCCCCCGCGCGTTACCATCCGTTGGCGAACGTCCGGTCCCGCGCCGTAAACGAATGCCGGTGAAACCGGACCAGGGGGCCGGTCGACAGTCACCCCTCGTCCCCGCTTGTCCGCCAGGTCGATACAACGCCCCACGAAACTTCAAGGCTCTTTGAAAAAAGAATTGACCACAGCAGGGCCGGGCTGTCAATTTTTTTCAGCGCCGATTTTCGCGCTTAAAAAATCCAGTGTGTTCCGGGGGCCTTTCCCGGGCCGCCACGCCGCCCTAGTACCGGGGCGAAAAGTATTCCACGCCGTCAATCACTTCCAGGTTGACCCCGCCTTCCCCCGCCAGGGCTTCCAGGGTGCAGCGGGTTTCGGCCAATTGCATCAAGCGGAGAACGGTCACGGCGGGCGTCCCGCTGGTCTTCCGGACCATCCCGAAGGGAGTGGACCCGGCGCCGAGAGCCTTCAGGACCGCGCGGCGCCGGGCGGCCAAGCCCTGGCCGGCTTCCGTGATCAATTCCCCGAACGGGGCTGGAGGTCCATGGCCCGCCAGGACGGTCGAGGCGCCTGTCGCGGCCAGGTCGGACAGGCTGCGTTCCAGGGCCGCGAGCCCGCCCCAGGGCAGGTCGGAGGGCCCGGACGGGGAGATAACCGTCCGGGGCGGCCCCAGGGGCAGCAAGGTGTCCCCGCTGAACAGCAGGCCCAGCTTTTTTTCCAAAAAGCAGACGCTGCCGAAGGAATGTCCGGGCGTGTGCCTGACTTCGAGGTCCAGGCCGTTGACCGGAAGTTTCATGCCTGGAACCATCATTCTGAAGCCGTCCATTATTTGGCGCCGGTAATTGTCGATGGCCGGCGCCAGGCCGCCCATGAAGACCTCGACCATGTCCGGCGCCGCGCCCAGGCGGGCCAGAAGCCGGGGCAGGGCCTGGTCCATGAATCGGGCCTGCCCCCCATCCAGCCGGACCGCTTCCCCGGGATGGGCCCAGACTTCCGCCCCGTAACGCTCGGCCAGCGTCGGGGCCAGCCCGGCGTGGTCCACATGGGCGTGGGTCAGAAAAACATGGGCGATATCCCGGAGTTCGACTCCGACGGATTCCGCGGCCTCCCGTAGGAGGTCCATGGCCCTGGGAGTGCGCATGCCGGCGTCGATGAGCACGGGCGGTGGCCCGCACAGGAGGTAGAAATTCACCGACGCCGGGCCGAAGGGCAGCGGCTCCTCGATCCGGACGATCCCGTGACGTTGGGCCAACACGGCCTCGGTCGGAACGGAGGAAGGCGCCATCGCGGGGGTCAAGCGTCTTCCTCCTCGTAAAAATGAGGGGCGAGACTTTTCAGCACTTGATGGACCCCTTTCCAGACCAGGGCCATTCCGAAAAGACCCATGAACGTTCCGGTTACAAAGGCGGCCCAGGCGCCCTTTTCCTGGGAATAAGCGATTCCGACCAGTATGCTGGTCAGGCCCGCCCAGAACAAGGACATGGCGAAAAACAGCTTCACCCCGCCCCCAACCGCGGCCCAGGGTTTTCTGGCCGGCGCATCGTTGAATCTCAAGGACATGGCAGGTCGCAACCACTCTTTCCCGCGACGGCCGGCCCAGGCCGGTCCGCCGGTAAAGGTTTGATTCTAGTCCACCCCGCCGGTCTTGTCAAAAGATTCCTCTTGGTCGGAACTCATTTCCGAGGTATAGTAAGGCCGCATCCCCAAAATTAGGAGTGAATATGAACAGGGACCAATCCCCGCCCCGGCCCGTCCCCTATCGGTGGCTTATATTCGCGCTCTTGGCCGCCGGTTACCTGCTGGTCTATTTTCACCGCCTCTCCCCGGCCGTGGTGGCCGTGGACATGATGCGCGACCTGTCCGCCGGAGGGGCCTTGATGGGGCTGTTGGGCTCCGCCTATTTTTATCCTTACGCCCTGATGCAACTGCCCGCCGGGCTGCTCTCGGATTCCTGGGGCCCTAGAAAAACCATTACCGTGTCCTTCGTCCTGGCCGGAGGCGCCTCGATCTTTTTCGGCCTGGCCCCCACTGCTTCCTGGGCCATTGTCGCCCGGGTGCTGGTGGGGCTGGGAGTGTCCATGCTCTTCGTGCCCGCCATGAAGGCCTTGACCAGTTGGTTCAAGCGTTCGGAATTCGCCATGATGGCCGGGGTCCTCATGGCCATGGGCGGGTTGGGGGTCCTGACCGCCGCCGCGCCCTTGGCCTATGCGTCGGCCGTCCTGGGTTGGCGGGGCAGCTTCGTGGCCATCGGGGTCGTGACCCTGGTCCTGGCCGCGGCCCTCTGGTTTCTGGTCCGCAACAAACCGGAAGACCTGGGGTTCCCGCCGGTGGAGGAGCCCTTGAGCAAGTCCGGCGCGGGAGAAGCGATTTCCCTGAAGAGCGGAATAACCCTGGTATTGCGCCGGCGGGCCTTCTGGCCGGTGGCGGCCTGGCTTTTTTTCACCGCCGGAATTTTTTTCACCTTCGGCGGCTTGTGGGGGGGGCCGTACCTGATGCACGTTTTCGGCCTGACCAAGGCCCAGGCCGGCCGGATACTGTCCATGCAGGCCCTGGCCATGATCGTGGGCAGCCCGCTATTCAGCTACCTTTCGGACCGGGTCCATTCCCGCAAAAAACTCCTGGTCGCCGACTCCCTGGCCCTGATTGTCGTCGTCGCGCCCCTGGCCTTCTTTCCGGGCGCCTTGACCCCCTTTTGGCTCCATGTCCATTGCTTTCTTTTCGGCTTGACCAGCTCGGCGATCATTCCCATCGGGTTCACGACGGCCAAGGAGCTTTTTCCCACCTCCATGGCCGGAACATCCGTGGGGCTGGTCAATTTCTTCCCATTCCTGGGCGGGGCCCTGCTCCAGCCCCTGGTCGGGTGGATGTTGCAGGCCCGGGGTCCGGCCGGCGGGCCCTTTTCGGCCGAGGCTTACGGCTGGGCCTTTTGGCCGATATTTGTTTCATCCTTGCTGGCCCTGGGCGCGGCCCTGCTCGCGACCGAGACCTTCGGCGGGTTCGATTATCGGGAAGGGCGTTTTTCCAAGACGAAGTAGAAGCCCGCGGCCCGGGGTTTTATTCCTTCTCCGGCGCCCGGCCGTGAAAAAACTCGTGGACCTTGGCGGCCGCGGCCCGGCCGAGCCCCTGGACCCGGCTCAATTCGTCCAGGTCGGCCCCCTTCACGGCGTCCAGGGACCCGAAATGATCCAGGAGGGCCTTCCGGCGGGCCGGGCCGACGCCGGGAATGACGTCCAGATTGGACCGCGCCCCCGACTTGGCTCGCAACTGGTGGTGGTAGGACTGCACAAAGCGATGGGCCTCGTCGCGGACCTTCATCAGAAGCAGCAAGCCCGGCGAATCAGCCTTCAGGTCGGCCGGGTTCTTCCGACCGGGAAGCCAGACCCGGTCGGGCTCGCCGTCCCGGCCCTTGGCCAAGCCGGCCAGGGGGGGAGGGTCGGTTACGCCCAGGTCCTCGATCACCGCCAGGACCGCCCCCAACTGGCCCCGCCCGCCGTCCAGGAGCAGCAGGTCCGGTTTCGGCGGGTCAGCCCTTTGCAGGCGGCGGCCCAGGGTTTCGGACATCATGCCGTAATCGTCCTGGGTCGGGGCGCTTTTAATTCTATATTTCCGGTACGCGGACTTCACCCATTTGCCGTCTTCCAGGACCACCATGGCCCCGACCGAGGCGTCGCCGCGCAGGTGGGACATATCGAAGCATTCGATGCGGTGGGGCAGGGTTGGAAGGCTTAACTTTTTCTGAAGTTCCAGCAGGGCGTCGCCGCCAAGCTGGGCGGCCCGGATGCGCTCGGCCAGGGCCGTGCGGGCGTTCTGTTCCGCCAGTTCCAGCAGATGCTTCCTTGGCCCCCGGGAAGGGCTGAACAGCCGAACCGCGCTCCCCCGTTTTTCCTTGAGCCATTCCTGAATGAAGTCCCAGTTCGCGGGACGGACCGGGACCAGGACTTCCTGGGGCGTAAAATTGTCCTGGCCGTAATACTGGCCCAGCAGGGCGTCGATCACTTCCTCGTCCCCGTCCAGTCGCGGCCCCAGGGGCACGTTTCTGGCCCCCAGCAGGGCGCCCCGGCGGATGAACAAGATCGAGGCCATGACCTGGCCGTGGTCCCGGGCCAGGCCGATCACGTCCTGGTCCCTCAAGTCCGGGGAAACGACCTTCTGTTTTTCCAGGGTCCGTTCCACATAGTTCAAGCGGTCGCGAAAACGGGCCGCCGCCTCGAAATCCAGGCGGGCCGCCGCCTCTTTCATCCGGCCGCTCAGAATGTCGGTCAGTTCCCGGTTTTTGCCCTGGAAAAACAGAATGACCTCGTCCACCATGGCCCGGTATTCATCCTTGGCGGCCCCGCCGCCGCAGGGTCCGAGGCAACGTCCCAACTGGTGGTTCAGGCAGGGCCTCTTCACGGCCATCACGTCGGACCGCTTGCATTGCCGGAGGGGAAAGATGGTCCGGATCAGCCGAATGGTCTGGCGCATGGCCGTGGCCGAGGAAAAGGGCCCGAAATAGACCGCGCCGTCCCGGGCGACCTTACGGACGACCTCGAGCCGGGGGAAGTCTTCCCCCACCGTCAGCCGCAGCGAGGGATAGGTCTTGTCGTCCCGGAGGATGATGTTGTACCGGGGGCGGTGCTTTTTGATGAGGCTGTTTTCGAGGATCAGGGCTTCCTTTTCGTTGTCCGTGACGATAAAATCGAAGTCCTCCACCTGGGAAACCAGCTTGACGGTCTTGTAGGAAGATTGGTTTTTTTGAAAGTAGCTCGCCACCCGCTTGGGCAGGGTCTTGGCCTTGCCCACGTAAATGACCCGCCCGGACTGGTCCTTCATGATGTAGACGC
>JAZDGM010000128.1:0-74541 GCA_043806915.1 Pseudomonadota bacterium
CTCCCGTGGCGTTATTAATGGCATGGTCAATTTTCCATTGGATAAAAGATTTATTTTAATAAAAATTGAATCCTTGAGTAAGGATATTGAAATGAATAGTCTGCGTGCAGCATTTCTACATCTTGACTTTACAGATGAGGAAATTGTTGAATGCCTCGATATTGCAGCAAAAAATTGTATCTGGAACATCGGTAGAGATGCCATAGGTAAACACGCAACAACTGGCATGTCTGATGACTGGCAGAGCGCTTTTAAAGGTGAAGTTGAAATTGAATATAGACGACTATTTGGAGGTGCAGAGGAAGCGTTGGGTTATTTCTAATGCTTTAAAAATATCATTTTTTTAAGGAGTATTATGATAAGAAGAAATCAAATGATAACCATTAAAGAATCTTTAAAAAAACTATTGTTTTTAACGGAAAAAAATTTTCAACCGTTGATTGTTGACGCTGGTGCAAATGTCGGTGATTTTACACAAATGATTTTAGAAATATTACCAGGATCAAAAATAATTGCCTTTGAACCGACACCCAAAACTGCAATCGAATATAGGATGAGATTGTCAGACAATATAAATGTCAGCTTATTCGAATATGCTTTATCTTCAAAAATTTCACTGTCAACATTTTATATCAATGAGCCAGCAGGAAAAACAAATTCATTGCTGCCAAGACCAATCAATGGAAAAAAATATTACTCAAAAAAATGCGAAACAACGGAAAAAATTTTTGTAAAAACTATTGATTTAGATACGTTTGTATTGGAAAATTTAAATGATAGTGAGATTCATTTACTGAAAATGGACCTTCAAGGTGGTGAGATCGAAGCATTGAAAGGTATGACATACCTACTAAAAAATCAAAAAATTCAAATTATTGTCACTGAAGCAATGTTTATTGAACATTATGAATCCCAACCTCTTTTAAAAGACATTTGGACTTTTCTTTCAGACTTTCGATACACATTTTTTGACTTGGTTGATGTTTCATGGATGAATTGTGATGGGCAAATTCGACAAGGTGATGCTGTTTTTGTTAGTCAAAAAATTAGAATGAGTATTTAAAGTGTTTTGTCCAAAATACCTATGAACACAAAATATGGTTGGATATTTAGTAAATATTTAGTAAACCCGTATAGACCTGCTATGGCTTTACGAGTAGCCGTTGGAAGTTCTTATGCAAGGGGTATAGGAAGATGTGCTTAATTGGTAGGCTGCGGCGGTTTTCTCGATCCAATTTTCCCCGGCCCTGAGTCAAGCCCACATGGATCCAATTAGCGGCACGGTAGCATGTCCCCTGGAAGCGGTCCTTATGGACGAAGGTCTCGAGGAGAACAGGGGAATATCCGTATCGCGTCATCCAATCCTGCGGCAACCGCCGGGCCACGCCGGCCAGAATCCGTGAAGCAAGTTCCTGGAGTTGACCCAGGGCAGGATGAGGAAGCAGGCATTGTTGTCAATCAGGTGAAGGTTTTGAACGCGCTTTGTTTTGTTCCATCCAATGAATTGATCTCTTGGCGCGAGGGCCCAGGCGGCGGCGCCGAAACCCAAGGTGGCCAAGAGACGCCCTGAGCCGGAGACCAAATATCCTATGAACACAAAATACGGTTGGATATTAAAACAATCTGATTTTATTAATAAAATTCAAATATTAAAAATGATTAACAATGCGATTATGTTTTATAATTATATCTATTAGTTTCAAAAAGATTAAAAAATATATATTAATATTTTCTTTATTATAATAAAATATATGCTCGTGGTTATTATACATCATATACTTTTTAATAAGTCTTAACCTGCTGATTTTATAGAAAATTGCGGTTACAACCGACCTGGTTGATATTGGCGGCAAATAACATGCCAACCGTTAATTGTTTTCATAGTAAATATCGCATCTGTGCTCCGGGCAAGGGCTTATATCATTAAGTCGAGCATGCTCCACTTGAAAAATATTCGCATCCTGAAAGTGGGCTCCCAGACCGCTGGAATAGAAAGCAACCATGACTCATGATAGAGCCTTGGGATTTATGTGTTCAGTAAAAAAATGCTTTTTGTTAATTTTTTGAAGGTTAGCCTTACACGGGTTCACTGAGTATTTACTATTTTTTTTCCCTTACAGTTTCTTCTGATATCTAGGACATCAATGAAAAAAACAGCACTCGTCACAGGCATCACAGGACAAGACGGAGCTTACTTAGCAGATTTTCTTATTAAGAAAGGCTATATCGTCCACGGCGTCAAACGCCGGGCTTCGTCTTTTAACACCGACCGTGTGGATCACCTGTACCAGGACCCGCATACCAAAGACCGCAGGTTCATCATGCACTACGGAGATCTCACCGATGCCACGAACCTAATACGCATTATCCAGGAAGTTCAGCCTGACGAAATCTATAACTTGGCGGCTCAATCGCATGTCCAGGTATCTTTTGAGACTCCCGAATATACCGCGAACGCTGACGCCTTGGGTACATTACGCATCCTCGAAGCCATGCGGATTTTGGGTTTGGAGAGGAAAACGCGTTTTTATCAGGCCTCCACTTCCGAATTGTACGGCAAGGTCCAGGAAATCCCACAGACCGAAAATACGCCTTTCTATCCCCGCAGTCCTTATGCGGCAGCCAAGCTATACGCTTTCTGGATTACCGTCAACTACCGGGAAGCCTACAACATATATGCCTGCAATGGCATTTTATTCAATCATGAAAGTCCCCTTCGCGGCGAGACCTTCGTCACCCGCAAGATCACCCGGGCTGCGGCGCGAATCGCCCTGGGTCTCCAAGACGCCTTATATCTTGGTAATCTCGAGGCCAAGCGGGACTGGGGACATGCCAAGGATTACGTACGCATGCAGTGGATGATGCTCCAGCAAGACCAACCCGAGGACTTTGTTATTGCCACGGGAGAGCAGCATTCGGTCAAGGAATTTTGCGATCTGGCCTTTAAGGAGTTGGGTTTAACTCTTAAATGGCAAGGGCAAGGCGTACATGAAGTCGGTATTGTCGATGACGCCGGGGGAATCGAGTCCTTCTGGGCCGGCGTCGCCGCCGACCTTAACGGACAAACCCCATCATCCACTATCCACGCCTCATCATGCCGCCTGAAGCCCGGCGATGTGGTCGTGCGAGTTGATCCCCGCTATTTTCGTCCGACCGAGGTTGAAACTCTTTTAGGCGATCCCACCAAGGCCAGGGAAATACTTGGCTGGATTCCGCGGATATCCTTTCTCGAACTGGTGACGGAAATGGTTCGGGAAGACGCCAGGCTGACTCAAAGGGATTACTTATGCCGCGAGCACGGGTTTTATGTCTGCCAACGGTACGAGTAAATCGGGAAAGTAATAACAACATGTCGTAACGTGATTCGCCCTCAATTCTGTTTCGGGGTAATGGTCTTGTCGGTTCGGTCATTGTTGGACGAACATAGTCAGGGATGCGCAACGCATTTCGCTTTTTCAACCCGAACCTTTATGATTTCGGCACTTATTTTTCTCACGGGCAATGAATCTCAGCGCTTTTTTCTTAAAGAATTGTTTTGGGGTTTATAAGACCTCGCGACTTGCCGCGGGGTCGTTTATTTAGCGGCTTAATAATCCCTTCCTTGTTTTTAACTAGAAATTTGCCCTTTAGGGTGTTGGGCTTGCGGGCGGTGGCCCGCTTTAGGAGATAATCAATGTTTCTTCCAATTATTATGGCCGGCGGTTCGGGAACTCGTCTTTGGCCGCTGTCGCGCAGGCTCTTTCCGAAACAATATCTCCCCCTGGGCGGTGAAATAAGCATGCTCCAACAATGCGTCCATCGTCTTGATGGCCTGCCGTGCCAAAGACCGCTATTGGTCTGTAACGAAGAACATCGTTTTTTGGCGGCGGAACAGATGCGCCGGATGGACATGGAAGATGCAAGTATTCTGCTTGAGCCGGAGGGACGCAACACGGCCCCGGCCATTGCCCTGGCCGCACTGTACGCCACCCGCGACGGCCGAGACCCGGTACTATTGGTTTTAGCCGCTGATCATGCCATTTCAGATATTCCGGGATTTCATTCCAGCATTAAAAAGGCGCTAATACCGGCTGAACGAGGTCAATTGGTTGCCTTTGGCATCAGTCCGAAAACCCCTGAAACAGGGTATGGCTATATCCAGGTCGGCGACCCCTTATCTGACCAAGGCTATGCCGTGAAACGCTTTGTGGAGAAGCCGGACGCCGTGACGGCCGCGTCTTATCTAAATTCCGGCGACTACTATTGGAACAGCGGCACATTCATGTTTCGGGCCGGGATGTATTTAGAGGAACTTGAACGTTTTCGACCGGAAATGCTGGCTTCCTGCCGTGCGGCCATGGAAAGGGCGTCTTTAGACATGAATTTTATCCGCCCGGATAAAGAAGCTTTTTTGTCCTGCCCCAGCGATTCCATCGATTACGCGGTCATGGAAAAGACCGACAACGCGGTTGTTGTTCCCATGAACGTCGGTTGGTGTGACGTGGGGTCCTGGGCCGCCCTGTGGGAATCCACTCGGCGAGATGAACATGGGAATTCCTGTCAAGGAGACGTCATCGCCAAGGATACGAGAAATAGTTTGATCCTGTCGGAAAACCGTCTGGTAGCCACTCTTGGCGTTGAAGGCCTTGTTATAGTGGAGACCAAGGACGCGGTGCTTGTCGCCGGCATGGACAAGGCGCAGGAGATCAAGTCTATAGTGGAAGAACTCAAAAGAGAAGGGCGCACCGAACATATCGCTCACAGGAACGTTTTTCGACCGTGGGGGTCGTACGACAGCCTCGATAAGGGCGACCGATACCAAGTAAAACGTATTACGGTCAAGCCCGGCGCCAAGCTGTCGGTGCAGATGCACCATCACCGGGCCGAACACTGGGTAGTGGTTTCCGGTACCGCCCGGGTCACCAATGGAACGGAATCCATTTTACTCACCGAAAACCAATCCACCTACATCCCCCTCGGCCAGGTTCATTCCCTTGAAAACCCCGGCGCCATTCCCTTGGAATTGATTGAAGTCCAATCCGGTTCGTATCTTGGAGAGGACGATATTGTTCGGTTTGAAGACCGATATGGCAGAAGCCAAAGGCCCTAGGTCCAAGATTTGTGAGGCGTGATTGATATCAATTTGTTGGAATTAACATGGGGAGTCGAGGTTTACGGGCGCGGGCCGCGCCTCGGATCCCGAGGAGACCTGAACTTCTCCCCCCTTCAATTCCTAGGTTCCTGACTTGTGTTAGCCAATGGAGTGAGTAAAGTGGAAAACGGAAAAAACGTTGCCGCGCCCGCTGATTTAACTAAAAAAATCCTTAGAATTAGCGAGCTGATGCAGTCCAGCGGCGTGGCTTTCGGCACCAGCGGGGCAAGGGGTTTGGTTTCGCAAATGACCGACGAAATTTGCCGCGCTTATGTCTCCGCCTTTTTGGAGACAATGAGTCGTGCCTTTGTCTTTGACCGGGTGGCTTTGGGTATTGATCTGCGACCCAGCAGCCCGGGAATTGCTAAGGCTTGCGCCGCGGCTATTCGAGCCGGCGGGGCCCGGGTCGACTATTGCGGTCCCACGCCCACGCCCGCCTTGGCTCTATATGCCTTGGCGGAGGGTGTTCCGGCGGTGATGGTTTCAGGAAGCCACATCCCCTTTGACCGTAATGGTATCAAGTTTTATCGTCCGGACGGCGAGATATCCAAGGCCGACGAAAATGATATTACCGCCGCTGTTGTATCACTTAGTGAAACTGCCGCTCCCGGCGCACTGGACGCCGTCAATCCCATGGCCTTGCTTCGGTATGAACGCCGCGTCCTCGATTTTTTTCCTTCTGCCCTGCTGTCCGGCCTCCATCTTGGTCTTTATGAGCATTCCAGCGTCTCTCGGGATGTGTTTCGACAGATTTTAGTGGGCTTGGGCGCTTCCGTGACTTCCTTGGAACGTACCGGGGAATTTGTTCCCATTGATACCGAAGCCGTGTCCGAGGAGGATATGCGAAGAGGTAGAAAATGGGCCGAGGAATACGGGTTCGACGCCATTATTTCCACGGATGGGGATGGAGATCGCCCGCTCCTGGCTGACGAGAACGGAACATGGATGCGCGGGGACATTGTGGGGTTAATTTGCGCTCGCTTTTTGGGGGCGCATACGGTTGTGGTTCCTGTAAGCTGCAATACCGCTATCGAGCAATGCGGTGCGTTCAAGCGGGTTGTTCGGACAAGAATCGGTTCACCCTACGTCATCGCCGGAATGGAGACTTCACCCGGGGATGAGGCTTCCAGTATTGTCGGTTTTGAAGCCAATGGCGGTTTCCTCGTAGGTTCGACCTTTTTCCGGGAAGGTCGAATTCTTGAACCACTACCCACAAGGGACGCGGTGCTCCCGGTGCTGGCCGTGCTGGCCGAGGCCGGAGAGCGGGGGGGGGCGGTTTCCGATCTTGTCCGGGATTTGCCCAAACGCTTTACCTTCAGTGACCGCCTGCGCGATTTTCCCACGAAGTTAAGCCGAGATATGATCGATGATTTTTTTAAACATTCGGAAAAATTGCACCAATACCTCGCGCCCCAAGGACAATCCCTGACTGCCCTGGATATGACCGACGGACTGCGAGCAACATTTAGTAATGGGGAAATCGTGCATTTACGTCCCTCCGGTAATTCCCCCGAATTGCGTTGCTATTGCGAAGCGGACAGTGACGAACGCGCCCGCAAACTGACGGTTGAGGCGCTGAAGCGGATTGGCGGCCAAGTATCGGAGATCATGGAGCGAGTTAAGTAAGATACCCCAAGGATAATATGATCCATAAAGGCGAATATATAAGGCCATTAACATATAACCGGAAAAGAGGGAAGGCATGTCGCAACATGCTCATTCGCCTATATTTATCGCCGGCCATCGCGGCATGGTTGGTTCGGCGATTTTTCGGCGCCTACGTAACCAGGGGCATGTCGGGATCGTCACGCGAACCAGAGCTGAGCTTAACCTCCTGGATCAGTCCGCTGTAGGAAGTTTTTTTAGGAATACGCCGATCAACCAAGTATACCTGGCTGCTGCCAAGGTGGGCGGGATTCATGCCAACGACACTTTTCCGGCGGAGTTTATTTACCAGAATTTGGTGATCGAGGCCAATATCATTGAGTCGGCCCATCAAGCAGGGGTTCAAAAACTACTATTTCTAGGTTCATCCTGCATTTATCCCAAGTTCGCCGAACAACCGATGTCGGAACAAGCATTGCTCACCGGTGTTTTGGAGCCCACCAACGAACCCTACTCCGTAGCCAAGATCGCCGGAATAAAACTTTGTGAAAGTTACAATCGACAGTACGGACGGGATTACCGCAGCGTCATGCCCACTAATCTATACGGACCGGGAGACAATTTTCACCCATTAAACAGCCACGTTATTCCGGCGTTGATGAGGCGTTTTCATGAAGCGGTTCGAACCGATGCGGCCGAAGTTGTTATTTGGGGAAGCGGAGCGACGAAGCGGGAGTTTTTGCATGTGGACGACTTGGCTGAAGCCTGCGTGCATGTAATGAACCTATCCATTGAAATATACCGGGCTCATACCCAGCCAATGCTATCGCATATCAATGTGGGTACGGGAGTCGATTGCACCATTATGGAACTAGGCGAGACAATGGCTCGAATTACCGGATTCAAGGGAAAAATCATCTTTGATTCAACTCAACCCGATGGCGCGCCAAGGAAACTTCTTGATGTCTCCCGCCTAAAATCCCTAGGCTGGCAGGCGAGAATAGACCTAGAGCAAGGACTACGTCGGACATATGATTGGTTTTTAAACAATGTGAAGGACGGTATTTGATATGATAGATGCATGTAATCGTTGGTCATTTCCAAGCTACCGCCGCAAGTTTATTTCAGTTAATAGCCTATTTGAGCAAGCCGTGAGGATAGTAATGATAGATCGTATTATCACCTAGAAACAAGAAGATAGGGAAGCAGGAAATAGTGTGGTCGAATATAAACGGCCGTCGTCACTTGCAGCGGTCATTGGCGTTTCTCTTTTGATTTCATTCTAAAAGCAGTTAAGACTCATTCGCAGAAAATGCAGCACGCCGCGGTCTTCCACAATACAGGCTGACTGCCATCGAGGTAAATCATCGGCCCCGACAATACGCCTTTTTGAGTCTTTCGTCCCGAACCCTAATGGTCCGGGAACAATTATGAGATATAAAACACAAAGGAGAATGACGGATTAAGTGTCTATGAAAAATAAATAATTGCTGCTAAACCAATTATCGGGTTAGACACACTTTAACTGTCTATTGAATATAGTGTTGGTAAGAAATGTGATTAGTCGATTTGTCAACTATTTGAAAAAACGGAATTATTTGTTTTTTTTTCCGAATATATCGTTAAATTTTAATGAATTGTCGGTGAATTGCAAGCTTGTTAAGGGTTGGTATATGATAACATACCGGATACTCTCGGAGAGTCCCAATAGTGTATCAAAGTTGTTATTATTATCACCAAACAAGGACATTGAAACCCGTTTAGTCGATCTACCCCATAAGCATGGTAGTTTGACGAAGCGGTTATGCTATATACCCTGCCACGTTAAAAATATGAAATTGGTTCCAAACGACAATAATTTAAATATTAACATAGATGTGTTTGAAATATCACGTGTATCAAGAAACTTTGCAAAAGTTAGGCTTTTGCAAAAAATTACGAATGTACATCCAATATATCGAGGGTTAAATCCGAAATTACTTTTACCGCAGCTTAAATCGAAAAATAATGATAAACCGGAACTTGAATGTTTAAATGAAGCTTATAATGATTGTTTTAATGCGTCGTTGAATTTATCGTATACAAGATATAAATCACATCCAGCGCTTGCTTTAGACAGTGATGGGAATTTGTCGCACATCATTGTCGAACAACAAGTCATGCCAAAACCAAAGGCCCCGGATATAAGCGCCTTTGGTAAAATAAATCCGATTATACAGAATGGCGATAAGCCGATTGTTGATGTGATTGTACCGGTGTTCAAGGGATATGATGATACCTTGGCGTGCATTTATTCCGTTTTGACCTCAAATGGCTATATTCCTTTTTAACTGATAGTAATACACGACGCTAGCCCAGATACGGATTTGCATAAACAGTTGACGACTTTGTCGGAACTTGGTTTGATACATTATTTAATCAATACTAAAAATTTAGGTTTTGTAAAAACCGTCAATCGGGGGATGAAACTTCATCCGGAACGAGATATCGTGTTATTAAATAGCGATACCGTTGTTTATGCAAGATGGCTTGATCGACTGGCCGCTCACGCCGAACAGAACAATGTTGCTTCCGTGACTCCATTTTCAAATAATGCAACAATTTGCAGTTACCCTTATGAACACAAAAATAATCGAGATTGTTTAGAAATAACATATAGCGAATTAGATTCGCTTTGCGACGAGATTAATCACAAACGAGCAATTGATATCCCAACCGGCGTCGGTTTTTGTATGTACATAACAAGAAAATCGATTATGGAAGTTGGGTATTTTGACTATAAGTCATTTCGAAGAGGATATGGCGAAGAAAACGATTTTTGTAGGAGCGCATTTAAGAAAGGCTACCGAAATCTTTTTGCCCTCGATGTTTTTGTGCGACACACCGGCGAGGTTTCCTTTTCTGGCGAGTCCAAGGAGTTGCAAGAAGCCGCTTTAAAAGCCTTGTTAAAAAAGCATCCTGATTACATCAGCAGTATCAATCAATATGTTATCGAAAATCCCGGCAAATCATATCGACGTCTTTTAGATGCCGCTCGTTTGAAAAGAGCGACTTACGGGCGATCAATTTTGTTCGTCGTTAATGCGCGCACAGGAGGAATTTTTCGCTATATACACGACGCCGCAGTCCTCTTGAAGACAGAGGGCTTTGGAGTCGTAACATTATCGCCTATGATTGTCGATACCAATCTATCTTATATAAATACCTTGAATCCACTTATCGTTCCCAATCTTTGCGGACTAGATTTAAAACTTGATAATCAAGAACTGATTCAATTGTTGAAGGTCATTGGGGTAGAATCGATCAGTATTAATAGTTTTGTTGATTGGTCCATTGAATCTCTCGCCTTAATACAAAAACTTGCCGATCAGTTAGGCATAGGTTATAATTTTATTATACATGACTATACGGCTATTTGTCCAAAAATAACCATGACCGACCAAGATGGTATTTATTGTGGGTATCCATTCGAGAAAACATGTCGAGTTTGCCTTTCAAAAAATAGAACTTACGATACAAGCGTTGATATATTAGAGTGGAGAAGCCGTTACGAGAGTTTGTTTGAAAATGCGCAAGCCGTAATTGCTCCCAGTGAAGACACAGCTCGTAGAATCGAGTATTTTTTTCCAAAAATTTCAGTTGAGATTCAACAACATATTGAATTGTTGGACCCGTTATCGGCCCCCCTTGTAGTTCCCTATTCGAGCGGACCAATCAGAATAGCAATAATCGGCGCCATTGGGCCTCCCAAGGGTTCGAACATCCTACTGGCTTGCGCGAAAGACGCTTTCCGAAATAGGCAACCCCTGCAATTCGTAATCATCGGTTATTCCAATATTGACGGTGAATTTTGCAAACTACCGAATGTCGAAATAACCGGAGCTTACAATGAAAATGAGATTTATGATCTTATCGCCGACCGAAAATGTCATGCCGCTTTTTTTCCTTCCGTTGTTCCTGAAACGTATTGTTACGCATTATCACACGCGCTAAATGCCGGTTTGCCATGTGTAAGTTTTGATCTCGGCGCACAGGCCGAAAGACTAAAAAAGCATAAGCAATCAATGATATTGAAAACACAATATTTTGATAAACCAAAATACATTAATGAACAACTTATTGATTTTGTAACAAATCTGAAAAAATAATCATTCACCATAGGAAGCGCAATGCCACTCAAAACCGTTAAAACGATTTATCTTCACATTGGAACTCATAAAACAGGAACTACTAGTATTCAAAATTTTTGCACTGAAAATACCGAGTTTTTAAAAAAACAAGGATACATATATCCAAAATGTTGCTGGTATTATTACGGACATCATCGTATTCCTTTTTCTTTAAAAAAGCAAAAAGACATTCGTAGAGATGACATTCCCGACTTTGATACAGAAATTTCAGAACTTAAACAGTGCATTGATAATTGCAAGGAAGATAAAATTGTAATTTCAAGCGAAGAGTTTAGCGTTCTGAAAAGCGAGGCAGTAAAGCAATTGATGACAGCTCTCAATTGCTATAATGTATATATTGTCTTGTTTTTGAGACGGCAAGATCATCTTCTTTTGTCCATTTATAACCAGCAAATAAAGGATTTTAACAATAAAAAGTTTGTCCATTATGCTGAAATGAAAAATCAAGTATCAGCCTTTTATCCATCGTTTAATTATAACAATTTAGTTAAAACATGGGAAAAATTTGTTGGTAAGGAACGAATGATCGTCTGCCTATACAACGAGGAAGGCAATGAAGCAATAAAGGACTTTCTTTGCTCGATCGATTTTGGGGAACACAAAATTGCTAATTCTGAAGTTCTAGCAAATCAATCCATAAATCCCAAAGCCTTGGAAATGGTAAGAATTTCAAAAAGCCTTTCCCTGCCCAAGGAAAAAGTTCAATTATTTTATGAACTTGGATTACGACTTTTTAAGAGCGATGGATCATATAAGTATTTGTTGACAAGAAAAATAAGAGAGGAAATACTTTCATCATTCATTGAATCTAATACTAGTCTACAAAAAGAATATTTTCCAAATGGAGTGGTGGGCCTTTTCGATACCTCCGATATGGAACAATACACAGAAGATAAGTATCAAGAAGTAATACTTAAAAATACTGATCTGATCAAAGTCATCGAGCTGTTGTTGAACCACAATGCATAGTGATTTACCAGTTTAGGCATATGAATCATGATCGGATTATTTTCAAAGAAAATTTCAGAGATACCCTTTTTGTCTGAATTTCTAGAATCAAATTGGACTTTACTTCCGACTATCAAGCAAATATCTTCTATTGCTGGTTGGGGCTTGAAACCGACGGCCGACAAGGCTCGGGCTTATGCCCAAAAAAAAGAACTTCCATATATTTCACTTGAAGATGGTTTTTTAAGGTCTCTCGGACTTGGAAGCCAGTCTCCCCCTATTTCGATAATTGTCGATAAAACCGGAATTTACTACGATTTCACAAAGCCATCCGATCTTGAAAACTTATTAAATTCGAAAGACTGGGAGACTCCTGACCTACTTAATACCGCCAAAAGAAGTATTAAATCTATTATTGAGAATAATTTAAGTAAGTATAATCACGCTCCCGAAGCTCCTTCAAACATTTTTAGCAATAAACAAAATATAAAGGTTCTCGTTTTAGACCAGACCATGAATGATATGAGCATCATTCATGGCGGCGCAAATAAGAATTCATTCGAAGAGATGCTTCATTGCGCCATTGAAGATAATCCTGACGCTGAAATACTTATCAAAACACATCCAGATGTAATAGCAGGAAAAAAAAGGGGATATCTTCTTCGCGAAGGTTTGCCGGAAAACATTAAAATTATTGATAAGGACTATTGTCCCCTCACTCTTTTAAGGCAAGCGGATATTGTATATACTGTAACTTCTCAAATGGGTTTCGAAGCGCTACTTCTTGGAAAAACCGTCCATTGCTTTGGGATGCCTTTCTATAGCGGCTGGGGAGTCACCAATGATCGTCTCAAATGTCAACGCAGAAAATTAATCAGGTCTGTCGAAGCTATTTTTGCCGCTGCCTACATTCTTTACGCACGTTATATCAATCCATTCACCGGAAAACGATGCAGCATTCTTGAGGCAATTCAAATAATCTCCGATCAAAGGAGACGAAACGAGACGAATCGCGGCCTCAGTATTTGCGTTGGACTTTCTCGTTGGAAACGAGGCCTAGCCAAAGCATACCTGCGGTCAACCTCCGGACGTATTGAATGTTATAAAAATTTAAATAAAGCTTTGAAAATTGCTCATAAAAAGAACGGAAAGATAGTGATATGGGCTGCCAAGGAACCGCCCACGCTAGAAGATAGATGTAAAACTTTGGGTATAAATTTACTACGCATTGAAGACGGTTTCATTAGGTCGGTTGGGCTAGGATCAGATTTCAATTATCCTTATTCCTTAGTGCTAGATAAAACTGGCATTTATTATAACCCACAACAACCGAGCAACCTGGAAAAAATACTTCAAGAAACCGAATTTAGTGATGAAGTACTTGAAAGGGCGCATTTCCTTCGGAAAAAAATTATTGAGCATTCCATAACAAAATATAACATAGATACAAACGTGGAATATACCTACGTAAAACCTGGGAGTAAACGAATTATTCTGGTGGTGGGCCAGGTGGAAGAGGATGCTTCCGTTAGGCTCGGTGGTTGTGGAATATCTACAAATTTCGAATTACTTCAAGCTGTTAGAAACACGAATCCCGAGGCTCACATAATATATAAACCACATCCCGATGTTATCAGCGGTAACAGGCCTCAAGACAGACAATATCCTAATGCCAATGGAATATTCGACGAGCTTGTCACGCATGGGAACCTGGTCAAATGGCTGGATTATGTTGATGAAGTTCATACTCTTACTTCACTCGCTGGTTTTGAATCCTTGATACGAGGCATCCCGGTATCCACCTATGGCGGACCTTTTTATGCCGGCTGGGGTTTAACCAGCGACAAAATTATTTTTCCGAGAAGAACCAGGCGTCTTTCCCTGGATGAGCTAGTGGCCGGAGTTCTGATTATATATGCGGCCTACCATGACTGGGTAACTGGTCAGGCCTGTACACCGGAAGCAGTTATTTATCGACTCACTCAAGGAAACCTGCCAACCTGGCTTCGGTTTCGTAGGAGCCTTTTACTCGGTTTGCGCAATACTATGAGGTTCTTACACTTAGCTAGGTGAATCAGATGGTTAAACGATCCTTTGTTTTTCTTCAAGGACCATATGGGCCTTTTTTCAGGGAACTAGGAAAAGCGCTTGAGCGAAGAGGGCATGATGTCGCCAGGATTAATTTCAATTACGGAGACTATACCGATTGGAATGGGCCACAGGCTATTTCTTTTCGAGGCACTTTAGAAGAGTGGCCACTTTTTTTAGAAAATTTTCTAATTAAGTCTAAAGCCACTGACCTACTTCTTTTCAACGATACTCGGCCAATCCATAACTCGGCTCTCTTGACGATTAAGAATAAAAACATAAGACCGTGGGTATTTGAAGAAGGGTATTTAAGACCATATTGGATCACAATTGAAATTGGTGGAGTCAACGGTAATTCATCATTGCCACATGACATAAATTGGTATAAGCACAAAGCAAAAACGTTGATATTCATCGATGAAAATAAATTTCAGTATGTGTTGCGCAATACCCAAATCTGTAAACTTCGCTACTATATATCCGAAATTTTTGGTCGATGGAAATATCCTCATTATAAATTTCATCGAGAGTTGAATGGTGGACAGGAAATACTATGTATTCTAAGGCGAAGACTACTAAAACCATTTCATCAAAATAATACTACCATTATTACAAATACAATAATAAAAAATAATGTTCCATTTTTTTTACTTTGTTTACAACTTGATCATGATTCTCAGATAAAAATTCACTCACCATTTACTAATATGAAAGAGGTATTAGAAAAAGTTTGCTCTTCCTTCGCGAATTTTGCTCCTCGCAATATGTTCCTTCTTATTAAAAATCATCCGTTAGGCAACGGAAGATATAACCACAAGAGCGATGCACTATCCATCGCTGAATCCCTTGGAATATCTGATCGAGTTTTTTTTATTGAATACGGTAATCTACCTCAATTACTTCGCTTGGGGCGGGGCGCGGTAGTAATTAACAGCACTGTCGGGCCATCCGCTCTTTTTCATAACTGTCCGGTCGTCGCCTTGGGAAAAGCTATCTATGACATGGAGGGATTGACACACCAAAACGGGCTTGATTCCTTTTGGACGCAACCCCAATATCCCAATCCTGAATATGTCAAGGCGTTTAGAACTGTTTTGGCCAACACCGCATGCATCAACGGATGTTACTTTACCAAGGAAGGCCGGCAAGCAATTTTACCGATTGCCCTAGACAAACTCACTACGCAATGAACAAGTCTGTAGATCGACTAGACGCGAGTTAGGACAGTTTAAGGCCCGACCATATGCCATCCGGGCGTGAATATTGAGTGAGGACCTTGGTGGACGTCGGGTGGACGCGTATTCGGAAGCCCAGGCCCTCTCCGGACCGGCGCCCGCGGACTCACCCGGCCATTTAGTGGGAAAGCCATGATTAGGGGATTATTGATTATTCGCTTGTTTACCGGCATGTTTGCGAAAGAGAAGCGGCTAACCATTTGTTTTTATTGGCGCCCTCGGCGCGACTCGAACGCGCGACTCCAGGATTAGGAATCCTGTGCTCTATCCTAACTGAGCTACGAGGGCGGTCAACTCAACGATTGTTTTATAGACTTTTGTCGCCCTGATGTCAAGGATTTACGTTACGAAATCATAAGCGGTAATAAAAAAGCATCGATTATGAAATTGGTGCTTGACATGGTTTCCCTGGCAGTGGTAAGTTCGGAACCCCATGGCGGCATAGCCAAGTGGCTAAGGCAGCGGTCTGCAAAACCGTTATTCTCCGGTTCGAATCCGGATGCCGCCTCCAAAAAATTTTAAAAGGCCGAACCCGTGGTTCGGCTTTTTTTTGGCGCCAGGCCGTATCGAAACTGACAGTCGCCTGTTTTCATAACATCAGTTAGGGGGTATACTGAACGTATTACCAGTAATTGTTCAGGGCGCGGCGGGAAAGCCCCCTCTGGCCGCAAACCAGGTCGGCTCCCGAACGACCCTGCTTAAACCCTGGAGACTGGTGAAGCATGAAAGTTGTTTTCACTATATTTTTGATGACGGCGACCCTGGCGTTACCTGTTCCGGCCGATGCCAGCGGTCAATACTACTACGGTCAACCTTCAAACCGGGACGCGGTCGAAATGCCTTCCGGCCCGGGCTGGTCGGGATACGATCCCGCGGACATGCCACCCGCTCCGGAATGGGACGGGCCCGGAAAACCGACCAAGCCTTGGCCCCAGGTCCGCTCTCGACCAGGGGCCGCGGGGCCTGAACGCTTGAGGGACGCTCTTTTTTTTCGGTTGGAATATTGGCTTAACAAGCTTGAGTTGGCTCGGGAACAGCGGGCCGAGCTTGTCCAGGCTGTTCTGGAGCCACTTTCGAAATTGAATCAACTGGAGGCCGACCGAGCAGCCTGGAATTTAAAACTTCTGTTGCTGAGGGAAAAACATGACGTCGACCCCGAAGAGGTCAAGGGCGTGTTTGCGGAACTGGGGCGGATCGAAGGCGAAATTTTTCTGGTTAAGAGACTGTACGAACAGGCGGTTGAATCTGTTATCGGTCCGGAGCTGCTGAAATGGCTGAAGATTGAGATATTGGGGGAACAGCCTTGAATACGAACGCGCGACGTTTTTAAAGGGGAGGGGACAGGGAGCGTCTTTGCGGGAGCGCTCCCCACGCGGCCTAGCGGACGGGAACTACACCACGCAAACAACGTGATTCTTGGCCTGGGACGCCAAATCCTTGGCCAAGCCGCCGCCGGCCAGGATCAGGCCTTGTTTGTCGCTACGGCCGAGGACGATGGTCCCAAACCCGCCGCTTTCGGCTTCGGCCAAAACATCCTTGACGGCCGAGGCTTTGCGTTCCACGAATTTGGAGGTTATGGCCGATTCATCCATGCCGGCGCGGGCCAGGAGGGCCTTTGCTTCCCTGGTCCTGGCTTGGGCCCTTTCCAGTTCCATTTCCATGGTGGTTATCTGCCGCTGCAGCTTCTCGACGACCGGGGAGGCGTCCCTGAAATCATGTCGGGGAATTTTTTCATGCACCCCGAAAATGGTGACCTGGGCGCCCTCGGTTTTTCCAAACATTTTGGCCACGTATTCGACGGCCCGGAGGGAGTTTTCAGAGCTGTCGAAGACCAGTAGTATCTTGTTCCAAAGCATGAATGCGCTCCTAGTTCCGGCAGGCTTTATCTTCGGCCTGGCCGTCGGTCATGTCGGTCGACGCCGGAGGGAGGACCTTGACGATCCTGGGGATGTATTCTTCCCGCCCGCCCAGGTTTTTGTTCAGCCGGGCGATCAGGGGAATAGACAAGCCCACCGCCGTGATGGCGAAAATGGCGGAGGCGGCGTTGGCCGAAAGTCCGAGCTGGCCGGCCAGGGCTTGTCCCAGGACCGCTCCTCCGAGGAGGGCGACCAGGGGCACGAGGTAAGTGGCCATGGAGGCTTTTAGAAACACGTCTTCCGGAAGGGCCAGTTCGACCCGGTCCCCGGCCTGGGCGTGAATATAGTTAAGCACCTCGACCCTGGTCTCTTTTCCTCCGCCCATGACCTTGCACGCCCCTTGAGCCTGACAGGAATGGCAGGCCTCGTTCCGTTGGGTCAGCACTATGGCCCTTTGGCCGGAGACGCTTAGAACTTCGGCCTGCTCGGTAAGCATGGTCTAGAAATAGTCCTCCTGGCTGAAAACCAAGGGTTTGATTTTTTCGTTGATAATCTTGGCGAAGATCACTTCCCCGACGAACATGGTGTGTTCGCCGGCGGGGTAGGAATTGACGAGCCGGCACTCGATGAACGCGTGAGCCCCGTCCAAAATAGGAAGTCCCTTTTCGCTTTTAGAATAGCTCTGGCCTTCCAGTTTATTGGTATTCCGGGCGGTGGTGAAGCCGAAATGCCGGGCGATCTCCACCTGGTCCCCGCCAAGGACGTTCAAGCCGAAGTATCCGGATTGCTTGACCAACCCGTGGGTAACCCGGATGTTGGCCAGGGAGATCATGATCAGGAAGGGGTCGTATGAAACCGGCGTGACCCAGGCCACGGTGGCCCCGTTGATCTGACCCTGGTTTTGAGCCGTCACAACATAAACCCCCGTGGTCACTGACCCTAATACCGTTTCTTGCATTCTAGTCCTCCTACAAGAATTTTGTTAGGGACATGATAGGTTATTTAGGTCCGCAAGCCAAGAAATTAATTCATTCGCCGGCTTTGTTTTTGCGGTGGAAAATCCTTGTCGATCCGGGTTATTTCCCGGTCGACCGACCCGGTCGGTCCCGGCCGGGGCCGATCAGGCGGTTTGGGGGTCCAGGACTTCGCGCGCTCGCCGGCAGTCCAGGCCGATTTGGGAGGCCAGTTCGTCCGGTCCGTTGAATTTTTTTTCATCCCTGATGCGAGCGACGAAATCGACCTTGATATCCCTATCGTAAATATCCGATGTAAAGTCGAAGCAGTGAACTTCCACGGACAAGCCCACGTCGCCGAAAGTCGGGTTGTGTCCGATATTGGCCACGCCGTTGTAAACCGATCCGTCGAGGTGCACCTTGACCGCGTAAACCCCGTTTTGGGGAACGAGCTCATCGACCAGCGCCAGGTTGGCGGTGGGGAAGCCCAGGAGCCTGCCGCCCCGGTTCCGGCCCCGCACTACCTTGCCGGCGAGGCGGTAGAAGCGCCCCAACATGGCGGGCGCTTGTTCCACGGCCCCGCTTCTGACCAGTTCCCGTATTCGGGTGCTGGAAACGATCTGGCCGTCCCCGGCGGGCTGGGCGCCGACGGTATGAACCTTGTAACCGTATTCCCGCCCGAGCTTGACCAGGAGGTCCCGGTTGCCCCGGGCTTTACGCCCGAAGGTGTAGTCGTACCCGATTACCAGCTCCTTGACGCCGATCCGTTCCACCAGGATATGCCTGACAAAGTCCTCCGGCTCTATCCGGGCGAATTCCGGAGTGAACTCGAGGCAGACGACCACGTCAATGCCGTTTTCCAGGATCAGATCGATCTTCTGGTCGTACAGGGTGATAAGGGGCGGGCCTGGTTCCTGGGTTAGAACCCTTAGGGGATGGGGTTCGAAGGTCATGACCATGGAGACGCCGTTCAGGTCCGCGGCTCGGCTTTTCACCAGGTTGAAAAGGGCGCGATGGCCCAGGTGAACCCCGTCAAAGTTCCCGATAGTCAGCACCGGGTTGGGGTATTGGCGCTTGAGGTGGTCTAGGCTCCGGATGACCGGCATTTTTTCCTTCGTTCCTTTCAAAAATGGACTTGACAAACACAATCGCTAACTATAGTATCCTTTCTGCCTGGACGCAAGGTCTTTTACAAGGGCCTGAAAGTCGGGCAGTATCCGATGCCGAAGTGGCGGAATTGGTAGACGCGCTAGGTTCAGGGTCTAGTAGGCGTATGCCTGTGGGAGTTCGAGTCTCCCCTTCGGCACCATACGAAAAATCAAGAGCCGGGGCAACTGTCCCGGCTCTTTTTTTGCTGAATTTCGTTTCTTTTTGGGGGCGCGCCTCTCTGTCCACGGGTCTCCCGCCCGGCGGGCTTGGCGAGTCCGGGTCCGATATTACCGGACCGTTTCGGACGGGGACCGTCGGAAACGCCTGGTTTTATAACGGGAGGATCAGGCCGCCTTGGCTAGGGCCCCCCTCGCGGCGTCGATGATGCGGGGGACCAAGTCCGACCAACCCAGGGGCATGAAGTGAACTCCCCGGGCCATGGGACCGATCTCGCGCACCAACTTCACCGAAATCTCATAGGCCTTTTCCTTGCGCCCCTCCTTGGGAACCGAGTCCAGCTCGTCGATTATCCATTGCGGCACGGACACTCCCGAGACATAGTCGTTCATGTACCGTCCGGCCCCGGGCGACTTGACGATCACATGGCCGTACAGGATCGGAACGCCGAAACCCTCGGTCTTGCGGGCGAATTCCTCGTAGACCCTGGGGTCGAAGACGGCCTGGGTCTGAAAAAATTCGGCGCCGGCCGCGATTTTTTTTTCCATCTTCATCAGTTGCAGGTCCAGGGGTTTAAAATTGGGGTTAACCACGGCGCCTAAACAAAGATTGGTGGCTTGGGTCAGGCGATTGCCCATCATGTCCCGCCCCTCGTTGAGGCCCTTGGCGATTCGGATCAAATTTACCGAGTCGATGTCGAAGACGCTCTTGGCCGCCTTGTGATCGCCCAGTTTGGTGTAATCGCCGGTCAGGAGCAGTACGTTGTCGACGCCCAGGGAGCAGGCCGAGAGCAGGTCCGATTGCAGGGCGATGCGGTTTCGATCCCGGCAGGTGACCTGGAATATGGGTTCGAATTCGTTTTGTTTCAGTCTCACTGAGGCGGCCAGGGACCCCAGGCGCATGACCGCGCTTTGGTTATCAGTCACGTTAAAGCCCCGGACATAGTCGGCAATCAGCCTTGCTTCCCGGAGAACCTCGGGCGGGGCCGCGCCGTCAAGGGGCCTCATGCAACCCTTGGTGGGGCCGACTTCGCTGGTGAATACGTATTCTCCCCGGTCAAGCCAGTGGGTCAGTTTCATGACACCCTCCCTTCGTCGATATGCAGTGTGCGCGGCTTGGCCATGCGGCTGTAGTCCTTGGGCTCGATGAACCGTCGCAGCTTGTCGAGTTCCCCCAGGCGGGCCATGCGCTCGTGGATGAGAATCCAGGCGCAATCCCTTTCCCGGTCCACCTCGCATTTCCCGTTTTCCGCTCCGCCGCAGGGGCCGTTGAGTAGGCTTTTGGCGCATTTGGTCACCGGGCAGACGCCGCCGGTTTCGTTGAGAATGCACTCCCCGCATTCCTGGCACTGTTCCAGGGCCAACCGACCCATGACCACCGTGTCCATGTGCCCGACAGAATCCAGGCCGACCTTGACCGGCAGGCCGATCCCGTTATCCTCGAGCACCTGGCGGGTGATCTGAACCGCGCCGCCGCAGCCCAGCACCAGGATGGCGTCCGATTGGCCGATCTCTTCAAAATGCGGCTCCAAGGCGGCCAGGGTCTTGCCGAAATAACAGGTTCGTTCCGGGGTGACGGCCAGGACGATGGTCTTTCCAGCGGCTCTCAGTCGTTCGGCCATGGCGTTGGTTTCCTCGGTTCCCCCTGTTTTACAGGCCTTGGCGCAACCGTCGCACCCGACCACGGTCAGGGCCGCATACGATTGCAGGGCCTCAAGTATTTCCGAAAATGGTTTTTGAACGGTTCCGATCATCTTTTCTCCTCTCCAAGGGATGTAATCGTATCGACGCCGGAATCGGCCCGTTTCGGCTTTAGCCCCACAAGGACGACCCGGTTCAGGCGCCTGCTGTAATTTTTCCTTATTGCGGCTTAAGAGCCGGCTGGGTCGGTTTTGGTTTCAGAAAATTTGATGTAATTTTACACCAGGGGCCTTCGCGTGGAATGGCCGGGTGGAATCGCGGGGGGCGGCTTGGAATCGAGGGCAGCCCTTCAGGGCTTGAGGTTGTGACTGATCAGGCGAAGCCCGGAATCTCGCGCCTGGATAAGGGAGTAGGCCCCGTAATCGTGATCGATCCGGAAAATATTTTCGAGGGGCAGACCCAGGACCTGGGCCAGGATGACCCGGATCACGCCGATATGGGAGACCAGCAGTAGCGGCCCCTCGGCTTGGGAGACCAATTCCTGGAAAATCGGGACGACTCTGTGGGCTAGGTCCCGGAAGTTTTCCCCACCCGGAGGCCGGTAGCCGGTCAAGTCCCGGCCGCGCCGGTTGAATTCCTCGGGGAAGCGTTCCCGGATTTCCGAAAAGGCGAGGCCTTCCCAGGCGCCGAGGTTTATTTCCCGGAGGCCGAGGTTGGTCCTGACCGCGCCCTTTTGCATTCGGGCGATGATTTCGGCCGTGGTTGAGGCCCGGGCCAGATCGCTGGAGACTATTTGGGCGAAGTGGAACGAAGAGAAGGCGCGGCCGAGGGCCAGGGCCTGGTCCCGCCCCTCCTCGGACAGAGGAACGTCGGTCCAGCCTAGGTACCTTTTATGGAGGTCCTTGTGGGTTTTTCCGTGTCGGACCAGAAAGATGGAGGGGGCAGCCATAAAAGGCGCCGAGGTCGTGTTCACGCGTTTGTTCCCAACCGATCGCGAGGGGGCATGGTTTTAATCGTCCAAACGGCCGACTAGGTCTTCCAGGGGGCGGCCGAGGACGCCGACAAGGCGTTGGCGCGCCTTTTCCGCCCTTTCCCAGCGTTTTTTGATTCTTTCGGCGGCCGAGGGGTCCGCGCCGAACCTTTCCAAGGCCGCGAGGTACCTGGCTTCGAGGCGGACGGGCCGGTCCCGGTCCACCAGTTTGTCGGCCAGGTAGACTACTTCGGCTTCCGTGACGGCCTGGCTTTCGTCCGCCGTGAAATTGGTGTGCCCGGCCACTATTTCGGCCACGCGGGGAAAACCCTTTTCCTCGAGCAGCCGGCCGGCGACCTCGGCGTGATTTTTTTGACCCTTGGCCAGATCGTGCAGCAGGGCCGAGGCTTCGATCATTTCCAGGTCCAGGGAGACGCCGGCCGCGATCAACGCCCGACCGAGGCGGAGGGCCGCCGCGGCCGCGGCCCGGCCATGTTTTTTTATCTCGTCGGATATCGGTCCCAGGGTGTCGAGGATGATCCCGCATTCCTCCGGCGTGGGAACATCGACCCGCCGCAGGCGTTCGTCATATTCCCCCAGCCCCGTTGGGCCGGCGGCGTCGAAAAGAACATTTCGGTCAGGGACTTCCACTGCCCTGATCTTGACGGCCCCCGGCGCGGATATATTTTTTTCGGCCCAACCGGGAATATCGGCCAGGTTGGCGTCGACCACGCGGGGAAAACCCGGCTTTCCCTGGAAGGTTGGAACAAGAACGCCCGGCGGGCCGACGGCGTACTCCCGCATCAGGATGTCCACGGTCCAGGGGCGGACCAGGGGATAATCGGCCGGCGCCAGGAAAAAGGCGCGGGGCCCGCGGGGAAGCTCCGCCGTTCCGGGAGGCCCGGAAAATATCGCGCCCTTTACTCCCGCCTCTCGAAATATATCGAGGACCTTGTTGGGAAAATCGAGGTTCACTCCCGGGCCGCCGCCTTCGGTCCGGGTGCGGCGGGCTGGAGCAAGAACGAGCGCGTAAAAGTCGGAAGGGGTCATTTATCCAACCCGGCCCTGACCTTAATCAGTTCGGCCGCGATGCTGACCGCGATTTCTTCCGGGGTCTCGGCGGCGATTTCCAGGCCGATGGGCGAAAACACCCGGTTGAGGTCCTGCTGGGTGAAGCCTTCTTCCAAAAGAACGTGGTAAATGGCGTTTCTTTTTCTCCTGCTGCCGATCATGCCGATGTACCCCGCCGGGGTTTTCAGGGCCCGGGCCAGGACTTCCTTGTCGTGGAGGTGACCCCTGGTGACGATCACGATGAAGGAATCCCGATCCACCGGAAGTTCTTGAAACGATTGGTCGAAGGACTTGACCGCCGTCACCTGGGCCGCTTCGGGAAACCGGTCCGGCGCGGCGAATTCTTCCCGATCGTCCAGGACGACGACCCGGAACCCGACCAGGGCCGCCAGGTGGGCCGTGGGTTGGGAGACGTGCCCGGCGCCGAACAGGTAGACCGTTATAATTTTTTGGGTGGGTTCGATCAGGACCGAGGCGCCTTCCAGGGACAGGACCTGGAGGAAGGGAGACAGCCGGGCTTGAGTCGCGGCCTTTTGGAGGGCGCTTGCGGACAGGGGAAACAATCCGGTCAGCCGGCCGTCGTCGGAAAGCAGGGCCCTTTCCACCCGGTCCCCGATGATGGTGGTGACCAGGAACCCGGCGGCGCGGCTAGTGAGAAATCCACGCCAGAGGTCCATGACTTCCAGGGTTTCCCGGTTCGGGGCCATGGGGTCCAGCAGGACTTCCAGGCGGCCGCCGCAGATCATGTCCATGGCCGCGACGTCATCGTGGGTCAGGTCAAAGGTCATGATGGCCGGGCGGCCGTTTTCGAGGGCCGCGAGGGCGCTTTGGATGACCTGGGCTTCCAGTAGTCCGCCGCCGATGGTGCCGTGGCCCCGGCCGTCGGCCGTCACCAGCATCTTGGTCCCGGCCGTGCGGGGCGTCGAGCCCTGGCGGCTGATAATGGTCGCCATGACCAGGCGTTCTCCCTGGCGGAGGGACGCGCATAATTTTTCGACCAGTTGTTTGTTCATTAATAAGGCTCCATTCCATGAACGATAATTTTTCTCTTGGCCGAGCCGGAGCTGATCCAGTCGGAGGAACTGACGGAGACGGGCTCGAGTTCCAAACTTCCGGCGGCCAAGGCTTGGCTTATCGCGGGGATTTTGGCCGCGGCCTCGGCCGTCCGGGAGGGCAGGGACGCCGGCGCCCCGGGTTCGGCGAAAATCTGAACGCGCAAAATATCCCGGTCTTTTTTTCGGGTGATTTCAGCCGAAAAATTGATGATCCCGGGAATCTTGAAAAATGCTTCATCGAGCTGGATGATGTCAATGGGGAATTTTCCGGCCAGCATAACCGCGCCGTTTAGGCGGCCTTGGAGGCGCCCCAGGGTCCGCAATATCCCGCCGCAAGGGCAGGGCGTGGGAATGAAGGCGGCCAGGTCTCCGGTGCGATAACGGAGCAGGGGCATGCCCCGGCGGACCAGGGTGGAAAAAACCACTTCGCCCGTCTCTCCGTCCGGAACCGGCGCCCCGGTTTCCGGATGGACGACCTCGAAGAGAAGCTCCGCGTCCCGGAGATGATACCCGGCCAGGGCCTCGCACTGGACCCCGCCGCCCAGGCCCATTTCGGTCATGCCGTAATGGTCGAAGACCCGGCAGTTCCATGTCTTGGAAATTTCGTTGATAATCGCCAAGGAGGCGCGGTCGGCGCTCAGCAGGACGTTTTTTATCCGCCCCGGGGGCAGGGCGAGGCCTCGTGGATGCCGGCAAAGTGAGAGCACCTGGGTCGGGAGGCCCACCAAGGCGTCTATTTCCAGGTTGACGATATCCTCGATGGTTCGGGAAGGGTCGGTCACTGGTCCGTGAACGATGCCGGTCGCCTTCATTTCGGCCAAACCCCTGGCCAAAATATCCCCCACGCTGCCCGGGGCCGGTCCGGGCATCAATATCAGGACCTTCTGCCCGGGTTCCACCAGGGTGGTTATGCCGTGATGGAAAAAATCCACGTTTTGTTCAAGGTCCCGGTTCGTGAAGTAGACCCTCTTGGGCAGGGTGGTGGTCCCGGATGTCTGGAGCGTCACCACGCGGGCGATCCGGTCCCGGGACACGGCCAGCATTTGCAGGTGCTCTTCCCGGAGGTCCCTGGCGGTGGTGAAGGGCAGGGCCTGGAGGTCGGCTGGTCCTTCCAGGGGTTTTTCGGGCCGGCCGGCCAGTTTTTTCCGGTAAAAGGGGCTGGCGGTCCGGGCGAAGGCCAGGGTCTCGGACAGAAGGCGCAATTGGAATTCCAGCAGTTTTTCCCGGGTCAGGACGTCGTCCGGCTTCAGGTTCATTCGGGACCTGACCCAGGCTTCCACGGGCGTTTTTTTGATCATGCCTACCGCCGGTACAGGCGACGGCCGTCCGCGGCCGTCAGGTTATAGGCGCAGAAGGGGATCAAGTCCCCGTTGTGCGCCATGACGTGGATGCAGCAATCCCGGAGCCGTTCCAGGTCCAGGGTCCAGGCGTCCTGAAAAGCCATGGCCGAGACCGAAAGAGTGTGGGTGCGGGCCCGGGCCAGGAAATCGTCCAGGGTGACGAGCCCCGAGCCGGGAGCGCAACAAGGGGAAGACGGGGGAGAAGCGGGGGATGGGCTTTCCCGGGCGAAGTCCGGCGACGGGGCGGACCACTGTCCGGCCACACGGGAAATGGCCCTCAGCGCCCCTTGTTCCGCCGGTTCGGGTTCCCGGCGACAGGAGTTGAAGGGCGGGGCCAGGGCCCTGACCCGGCCGCCCGGTTCCACCAGGTAAGTGGCGGAAAAGGAACAGAGGGCGTTTTCGCATCCGGGCGGGTGGAAGTGTTCCACCCTGAAATCGCCGCCGGTCTGGCCCTCGATCAACCGCAGCAGTTCCGGGAGGGTCAGCCTGTTTTCATCGGTCGGGGCGAAGGGGGTCCGGCCGAAATTGCTGAAAGGTTGAAAGTGCACGGCCCGGACAACCGGGGAAAGCCCGACCGCCGTCCTCAGGATATTTCCCACTTCCCCGTCGTTGATCCCGGGAATCAGGGTCGGGACCAGCACCACGCCCAGGCCGTGACGGCCGAAGGTTTCGATGGCTTTCATTTTTTCGGCCAGGAGTTTTTTCCCTCGAATTATTTCGTAAACCCGGTCGGTGGTCCCGTCGAACTGGAGAAAGACCGAGGACAGGCCGGCGTCCTTGAGGTCCTTGACATAGTCGTCGTCCCGGGCGGGCCGGAGCCCGTTGGTGTTGACCTGGATAAAGGAAAAGCCGTGTTCCCGGCCAAGGCGAACAATTTCCGGCAGGTCGTCCCTGATAGTGGGCTCGCCTCCGGAAAGCTGAATATTACAGTCGCCGGCCGCCCGCCGGGCCGATTCGTACCAGCCCTCGATCGTGGACAGGGTCGGTTCGGGCCGCCGGCTTTTCCGGGCGTCGGCGAAACAGACCGGGCATTCGAGATTGCACCCGCGGGCCACTTCCAGGACAATGGCGCAGGAACGTTGCCGGTGTTCCGGGCAGAGCCCGCAGTCAAAGGGGCAGCCCCGGTCCGTTTCCTTGTGGAGAAAAGGCGGGACGGTCGGCGTCTTGGGACGCTTCCAGGTCGAGAACGCAGGGGGGCCCCGCCAGATTTTGGCTTGGAATTCCCCGTGTTCGGGGCAGGTTTTAACCATGGCGACCAAGTCGTCTTGTTCCCGGCGCCGGGCCGGGATTTTTTTCAGGCAGACCGGACAAAGACTTTCCAGGGTTGTCATTATCAATCGCCGCCCGTGGGGTCGAACCCGTTTTCCCCCAAAATGGCCATCACCCGGTCAAAGGTTTCGGCCACAATGCCGCCGCATTTCATCCGGGAGGCTTCCGGGCCGTCATCTCCGACAATATCCCGGCAGGTCGGGCCGCCGTATTGATTTGCGACTTTTTCCTCGAACCAGTCGGTCAGTTCCTCCAGCATGACCTGCAAAAGGGGCGAGGCCTCCTCGTCGTCGGCGCCCTTGCCGGCGTAAAGGGCCAGGACGCAGCTCCCGCCGGTCAAGACCCCGCAACTGCCCAGGCCGGTCCCGCAGCCGTTGGCCAACCCCGCCAGGGACCTGACCAAGCCCGGGTTGTCCTCGCCCCTGGCGTAAAGGGCCAGGGAAATCAGAATCTGGCCGCAGGAATAACCTTTTCCGGCCAGGCGCATCATGTGGAGGGCGGTTTCATTCATGTTTTTCCCCTTTTTCGGCCAGCAGCAGGAAATACCCCGGCCGGGCCAGGGCCGCGTCCCTGGTAAAATCCTGTCCGCAAGCCGCGGGCGTGAAAAATGACCAGAAGTTTTTAAGGGACCCGTGGGCGAAAACCAGGCGGGCGGCCAGTTGCTTGAGCAGCCGGGAATGGTCCTCGAAGAGGAGGACCTCAAATCCGGCTTGCCGGACGCAGCCTTCGACGCTTTCCCGGGACCTCGCGCCCTGGAGGCAACAAGCAGCGGGCAGGTCCAGGCCGGGGCCGGCCGCTTCGGGCCGCCGCAGGTACAGGTCGGTCAGGAAAAGCTTTCCGCCCCGGCCCAGGACCCGGTGAAACTCTCGCAAGACTTGTCCCTGGTCTCGGGTCAGGGAGAGGACGCATTCGCAAAACAGCCCGGCTAGGCCCTGGTCCGGAAAAGGCAGGCGTTCGGCCCGTCCCCGCAGCAACACGGCTTGCGGGTGACATTCCCGGGCCTGGCGGAGCAGGGGCGCGGAGGGGTCCAGCCCCACGGCCCGGAGGCCGTGTTCTTGCCGCAGGAATTCCACGGTGGCGCCCAGGCCGCAGCCCACGTCGAGGACCGCGGCGCCGGGAGGCAAGGGGCTCAAGGACAGGGCTTCCCTGGTCAGTTCCAACCCGCCGGGCCTCAAGGCCGGCCCGGTCACGGCCCGGACGGCCTCGGACTCGTACAGGGGCGGCGGCGCCGGGAGCGTCATCCCTACTTATCCTCGAGAATCTGTTCGACTTCCGACATCTTCCCCGAGGCCAGGTCCTCGGTGACGAGAACCAGCCCGCACTTCGGGCACTTGGGCAGTTCCACCGCAAACCGGTTGCCCAGGTATTCCAGCGCCACCTGGCCCACCACCAGGGTTTCGTCGCATTTGGCGCATTTCCAGGCCAGGTCCCCGGGTTTGTAGGTTTCGGTTTTCATAGCCGGCCTCCCCCCACAACCCGCATGCGGTGGGTGTAGGCGTTATGGATGATGTATCCGTCCGGGGAAGGGGTGTATTCGACCCAGAAGGTCGCCTTGTACGGCGTGAACGCGGCTTTGCGGCGTCCTGTTTCCGGGTGCAGGAGGCGGTCCCCGGTGGTTTCGGCGTTAAGAATGACCTTTTGGACGTCTTCCAATAATATTCGTCGCTCTTCCAGCAGTTCGCGGACATCCGGGGAAATGACCAACCCGATGCCCTGATGTTCTTCCATGCGGTCTTCCTTTTCACCCCAAATTTCCCAAAGGAGTTTTTCCCGAAGGCGCGTCCGGTTTTCTTGGCGTTCCGACCAGCCGGGGCGGGGGCGGTCGGCTGGGTCGGATTTTATTTCGGAAGGGAAGAGCAGGTCAAGGAGATGAATCGCCCGCTTGCCCACGCCGGCCAGGTTGTCCCGGCACATGGCGCAGTAGGTCAGGTAGTCAAGCCCGCTTTGGCCCGCCCTTTTTTTGATTACTTCCCTGGCCAGGCCGGGGGCGGCGTTTTGCATCAACCCGCCGAAGCCGCAACATTCCGTCCTTTCGCCACTCAGCTCGAGTTCCCGGACTTCCAACCCGAGGCGGGCGGCCAGGCCGCGGACGCCGGCCCCGATTTCCGGGGCCTTCCGGGCGGTGCAAGGGTCGTGGATGGCGACGGGAGGCCGCGGGCCGCCTCCCCGGGGCGGCTCGAAACCCATGGTATTCAGCGCCGACCAGAGGGAAACAGCTTCCACGTCGGGCAGGAATTCCCTGGTCAGTTGGAGGCAGGTGGAGCAGGCCTGGATAATTAGCGGCCGTCCCAGGTCCTCCCAGGCTTGGCGTCGTTCCTCAAGAATTGTTAGGAAAAGGTCCTTTTGCCCGGCCCAGTGAGCCGGGGCGCCGCAACAGCCCAGGATCAGGCCCACGCCTCCCGGGAGGGCGCCGCGGAGGTGATCGTAAACCCGGGCGGTCAGGTCGGGAGACGAGGCCGCCAGTTGACAGCCCGGAAAAAAGGCGTGGCGGCTTGGGGAGGCGCCCGGTTCGTTTCTGACCAGGGCGAACCTGTCGCTTCGGCTGAATTCCAAATCCAGCAAGGCGAATTCATGGGCCGAGGGCGGCATCTTGCCCCGGTCGACCATGCCTTGCCGGGATTCCAGGCAGAGGCCCGGCATGTCGAAACCCTCGGGGCAGACTTCCCGGCACAGGCCGCAGAGGCTGCACGAATTGATCAGTCGATTGGCCTGGTGTGAACCCATGACAATGGATTCGTTATTGTAGATTTCCCGGGCGTATTTTTTGGGATAAGCCCCGAAACTTTCCAGATAGCGGCAGATCTTGACGCATTCCCGGCATTCGCAATTCAAGCACCGGGCGGCTTCCCGGGAGGCCTCCTCGTCGTCATAACCCCTGGCGGGGTCGGCCGGGAGGACCGCGGGGAGGGGTGGGATTCCCCGCAAGTTGGTGAAGAGCCTGGTGGCAAGGGGGCCGTCCTTGTCGCGGCCGGCGGTGAGAGAGACGTTCTGCAGGAAGCGGTCGATGGACGAGGCGGCCCACCGTCCTTCCGCCGCTTGAAAAACCGGGGAGTCGGCGGCGCCTCCGGCAAAGACCTTGGCCAGGGAGGCGGTTTGAAGAAACGGTTCGATCAGGAGACGGCCCCGGTCGTCGGTTTCCAGGCCCCAGGCGAGGGAAACCGGACCGCTGTCCAGGGAGAGATACACGGCGTCAAAGCCTGCCAGGGCTTTTTTCGGGTAATCCGGGGCGGCGGCGTCGACTTGCGGCTTGATTTCCACGCCCAGCCGGGCCAGGACGGCAATTTCCCGGTCGATGACGTCCCGGGAGAGTCTCCGGGGAATGAATTCGGCCAGCCGACCGCCAAGCGTCGGTCCGGGTTCGTGGATTTCGACCTTGACGCCCTTGCGGGCCAGGTCCCAGGCGACGGTCAGCCCGCTGAGCCCGCTGCCCACGACCACGACCCTTTTTCCCTTGGACGGCAGGGGCAGGAGTCGCTGCCTGGGCGCGGGATGGGAGACGCAGGCTTTTTCCAAGCCGCCCAGGTCGAGGGGTTCCCCGGCCTGGCCCCTCTTACAGCGCGCCCTGCAGGGAGCGTCGCAGATTCGTCCCAGGATGCCGGGGAACGGCATGGTTTTGTGGAGGGTCTTCCAGGCGTCGTCCCAACGCCCATCGCGGATGGCCGCGCACAGGGCCCGGGCGTCCACGTGAAGGGGGCAGGCGGCCAGGCATTCCGGCGGCTGCTCCTGGATGCATCTGCTTTCCAGGTCCCTGAGTTCTTGTTGGTCCATGCCGCGACCTCTTTGAGCAGCCGCCAGGCGCCCCGAGTCCCCATGTCGGGAAGGAGCGCCCGGCGGCCGGCGGGGGGGACGGGCGTCCCCCGTTTTTGTTCCTTACTTGGCTTGCAGCCCCGCCAGGACCTTTTCGGGCAAGGCCGGGAGATGCCTGATTCGCACCTGGCAAGCGTTGTGGATGGCGTTGATGATGGCCGCGTGGGGGCTGGTCAGGGGCAGTTCGCCGACGCCGGCGGCGCCGAAAGGCCCTTCGGGGCGGCTGTTTTCCACGTAGATGATCTCCATGTCGTCCGGGATCATTTTGGCGTAGGGGAACCCGGCGCCCATCAGCGTGGAATGCCGGTGGATGTCCTCGAAATCCTCGGTCAGGGCCAGTCCGACGCCCTGGGCCAGGCCGCCGTAAATCTGACCGTCGACGACCAGCTTGTTGTTGATCTTGCCGATATCGGCCACGCAGGTCATTTTTTCCACCGCGGTTTCGCCGGTCTTGACGTTGACCGCGACTTCGGCCAGGAAGACGCCGTACATGTAGACCGGGAAGGGCTCGCCCCGTCCGTTTTCGTCGCAGGCGGTGCAGGAGGTGGTCCATTTGCCCGAGTATTTCAGCGGCCGGTTTTCCGCGACCATTTCGTCGTGCGTGCGGTAGGTCCCGTCGGCCTTGCGCAGGCCGTCGAGGAGGGCCTCGCAGCCGGCGATGATGGCCCGGCCCGTGACCACCTGCTGACGGCTGCCGCCCGAGGCGCCGCTGTCGGGCGAAGTGAACATGTCGTTCATTTTCAGTTTGATTTTGTCCGGCGGGACGTCGAGGGGCCGGAGGGCTTCGTGGGCGGTTCCCAGGGTCCCGGCGTCCGCGCCCTGTCCATGGTCGCACCAGGTGTTGTAGATGGTTATGGAGTTGTCGGGTCCCAGCTCGAGGGCCACTTCGGAGGGGTCCGGGCCGTCGCCGCCGCAACCGTACATGCCCAGGGACAGGCCCACGCCGCGTTTCACTTCGGTGGTGGAAGAAGCCTTGGCCTTGGCCAGGGCGGCCTCGTATTTGGGTTTCACGATGTCCAGCATCTGGTGGTAGCTGTACACTTCCGGCTTCTGGCCGTGGGGCATGGTCGCGGGTTCACGCAGGGCGTTGAGGTACCGAATTTCAAAGGGGGTGAGGCCCACTTTTTCGGCCAATTCGTCCATCAGGACCTCGGAGGCGAATTCGCTCTGGGGGCTGCCGTAGGCCCGGAAGGGAGCGCCCCAGGCGTGGTTGGTGAACACGGTCCGACCCTCGCCCCGGATGTTGGGAATATCATACCCGGCGCCGATGAACTGGGCGCCGCGCTGGGTCAGGAGGTCGCCGAACTCGGTGTACGGGCCGTGGTCCACGGACCAATCGGACTCCATGGCCAGGAGCTTGCCTTTTTCATCCGCGGCCAGCTTGAGGTTGATGAAGAAGGGGGACCGCTTGCCGGTGTAGGTCATGTGCTGGTGGTAGTCGTACCGCAGGCTGACCGGGCGCCCGGTCGCCATGGCCGCCACGCCCAACAGGGCTTCCATGGTGGGGCAGAATTTGTACCCGAAGGTGCCGCCGGCGGGGTTTTGGGACAGGAAGAGCTTTTCCGGCGCGACGCCCAGGCCCTCGGCGATCATCAGGTGGTGGGTGTATAGGGCGATGGACTTGGTGGCGATGAAGAGCCGGCCTTCCTCGTCCGGATAAGCCAGACCCACGTCGGTTTCCATGGTCAGATGAGGCTGGCGTCCCACGTAGAAATCGTTTTCGACCACGTGCGGGGCGGAATCGAAAATGGGTTTGACGTCCTCGCCCTTGATGATCTTCTGGGTGAAGAAAATATTGGGGGTCCCGGGGTGGATCGCCAGGGCGTCCTCGGCCATGGCGGCGGGAGCGCTCAGGTAGGCCGGCAGTTCCTCCAGGTCCACCTTGACCTTGTCCGCGGCCGCTCGGGCGTGGGCCTCGGTGTCGGCGCAGACCAGGGCGATGGCGTCGCCGTACTGGAACACCTTGTCATCGCAGAGGATGGGGCGGTCCCAACCGTCGCCCAGGTGCGTGGCCGGGAAAATGACCAGGCCGTTGATGCGGTTGCGGCCCTTGACGTTCTTGTGGGTAAGGACCTTGAACACTCCCGGCATTTTTTCGGCCTCGGACGTGTCGATGGCCTTGATGAGGGCGTGGGAAACCTTGGCCTGGGCCAGGGCCAGGCGCAGGGTGTCGGGAGGCATTTTGAGACCCAGGTCGGCGCCGTAATCGCACGTCCCGGTCACCTTGGCCAGGGCGCTGGGGCGAGGCATGGCGCCGCCCCAGATGCGTCCGCTTTCCGGAATCTTGAAGACGAGGTCTTCCTTTGTTTTTTCCCCCCGGAGCACCGCGGCCGCGTCCAGCACGGCGTCCACCAACTGCTTGTACCCGGTGCAGCGGCAGGCGTTGCGGTGCACCTGAAACCAGGCGCGGACGTCTTCCCGGGCGGGGTTGCTGTTTTCGTCCAGGAGCGCCTTGGCGGAAACGATGAACCCGGGGGAGCAGAAGCCGCACTGGGCGCCGCCGTGAATCATCCAGGCGAGTTGCAGGGGGTGAAGGTCGGCGGGGGTCCCCAGGCCCTCGATGGTCAGGACCATGGAACCGTCCGGGACCTTTTTCATTTTGGTGACGCACGAGCGGACGAGCTTGCCGTTCAGGATCACGTTGCAGCAGCCGCATTGCCCTTGTCCGCAACCGACCTTGGTTCCGGTCAGCAGCAGTTGTTCCCTCAACACGTCGGCCAGGGACGCTTCGGGATCGGCGATCAGTACTTTTTCCACACCATTGACGATGATGAATCTTTTAACCATTCTCCTCATACCTTCCGATTTGTTTTGGCGCTAAAAGGCAAAAAGGGCGCGATGGCGGGCCGCCTAGTCGGGGCGGGCCCCATCCGCCAGGGAGGGGGCCCGTCCGCGGTCGTTCACTTTATGTTTCCGGCCTCGGTGTAACTTACCCGACGCGATCCGATCAGAGCGCCTTCAGACCGGCCAGGACCTTTTCCGGCAGGGCCGGAAGCTTGGTGATCCTGACCCCGCAGGCGTTGTAAATGCCGTTGATCACGGCCGCGTGGGGGGAGGTGAGGGGCAGCTCGCCGGCCCCGGCCGCGCCGAAGGGACCCTCGGGCCGCGGCGTTTCCACGTAATGAAGCTCGATGTCGTCGGGGATCATCTTGGCGTAGGGGAACCCGGCGCCCACCAGGGTGACGTGTTTTTTGAGGTCCTCGAAATCCTCGGTCAGGGCCAGGCCGATGCCCTGGGCCAGGCCGCCGTAGAGCTGACCGTCGGTGACCAGGCGGTTGTTGACCTTGCCGATATCCGCGACCATGGTCATCTTTTCCACCGCTGTTTTTCCGGTGGCCGTTTCCACCGCCACTTCCGCCATGAACACGCCGTACATGTACACGGAGAAGGGCGAGCCCTGGGCGTTCCCGTCGCAGTTGGTCGCCGGGGCGGTCCACTTGCCGTCGTAGCTCACCGCGATGTTTTCCGCCTTCATTTCCGCGTAGTCGCGGAAGGTCCCATCCGGTTTGCGCATGGCCGCGACCAGGAGTTCGCCGGCCGCCTGGATGGCCCGGCCGGTGACGACCTGGGAGCGACTGCCGCCGGCGGGGCCGCTGTTGGGGGCCAGGCTGGTGTCGTTCATGACCAAGTGGATTTTTTCGGGAGAGACGCCCAGGGGCCGCAGGGCCTGGTGACAAGTGCCCAGGGACCCGGCGTCGGCCCCTTGGCCGTGGTCTTCCCAGGTGTTGTACAAGGTGACGCTGTTGTCCGGGTTGAGTTCCAGGCGAACCTCGGAACCGTCCGGGCCGTCGAGCCCGCAGCCGTAAACGCCGATGGATATCCCGACGCCGCGCTTGATCTCCGCGGTCGAGGCGGCCGTGGCCTTTTCCAGGGCCGCCTTGTACTTGGGCCGAAGCAGGTCCATCATTTCCGGCAGGGAATAGACTTCGGGCGCCTGGCCGGTGGGCGTGGTCGAGCCGGGGCGGTAAATGTTTTTATAACGCAGCTCGAAGGGGTCCAGGCCCAGTTTTTCCGCCAGTTCGTCCATCAGGACTTCCGACGAAAATTCCGCCTGGGGCGAGCCGTAGGCCCGGAAGGCCGATCCCCAGGCGTGGTTGGTGCAGACCGTCCGGCCCTGGCCGCGGATGTTGGGGATGTCGTACCCGGCCCCCATGAACTGGGCGCCCCGCAAGGTCAGGAGATCGCCGAACTCGGAATACGGGCCGTGGTCCACCGACCAGTCGGTTTCCATGCCCAGCAGCTTGCCGTCCTTGTCGGCGGCCAGGCGCATGTTGACGTGGAACGGGGAACGCTTGCCGGTGTAGGTCATTTGCTGGTGGTAGTCGTAGTTTAAAAAGACCGGCTTGCCCGCGGCCAGGCAGGCCGCCCCCACCAGGGCTTCCATGGTCGGGCTGAATTTGTAGCCGAAGGTGCCGCCGGCCGGGTTCTGGACCATGATCAGATTGGCCGGATCGATTCCCAGGCCGGGCGCGATCATCAAGGCGTGGAGCCCCAGGCCGATGGATTTCGAATGGATGCAGAGCTTGCCGTCCTCGTTCAGATAGGCGAAGCCGACATCCGGTTCGATGGGCATGTGGGGCTGGCGTCCGACGAAGAAATCGTCCTCCGCCACCGCGGCGGCTTGGTCGAAAATCGGCTTGGAGTCCCCGCCCTTGGCGATATTTTGAATATAATAAATGTTGGGCGTGCCCGGATGGATTTCCAGGGCGTCCTCGGCCATGGCCGCGGGGGCGCTCATGTAGGCCGGGAGTTCCTCCAGGTCCACCTTGACCTTGTCCGCGGCGGCCTTGGCCTGTTCCAGGGTGTCGGCGCAAACGATGGCGATGGCGTCCCCGTACTGGAACACCTTGTGGTCGCAGAGAATCGGCCGGTCCCACCCGTCGCCGAGATTGGTCGGGAAAGTGATCAGGCCGCTGATCCGGTTTTTGCCCCGCACGTCCTTATGGGTGACCACCTTGTGGACGCCCGGCATTTTTTCGGCCTCGGAAGCGTCGATGGACTTGATGAGGGCGTGGGAGACCTTGGCCTGCACCAGGGCCAACCGCAGCGTGTCAGGAGGCATTTTGAGGCCCAGGTCGGCCCCGAAGTCGCACGTCCCGGTGACCTTGGCCACGGCCGAGGGACGAGGATATTTTTCACCCCAGATATGGCCGTCGGCGGGCATCTTGAACATCAGGTCCTCGGGCTTCATTTCCCCGCGCAGGACCTTGGCCCCGTCCATGACCGCGTCGATCAGGGGTTTATACCCGGTGCAGCGACAGGCGTTCCGGTTTTTCTGGAACCAGTCCCGGACGTCTTCCCTGGCGGGCGACGGGTTTTGGGACAGCAAGGCCTTGGCCGAGACGATGAAGCCGGGACTGCAGAAACCGCACTGGGCCCCGCCGTGGACAATCCAGGCCAGTTGGAGGGGATGGAGGTTGTCCGGGGTCCCGACGCCTTCGATGGTGACCACCGCGGCCCCGTCCGGGACCTTGGACATTTTGGTCGCGCAGGACCGCACCAGCTTCTCGTCCAAAATAACGTTGCAACTCCCGCACTGGGCCTGGCCGCATCCGATCTTGGTCCCGGTCAAACCCAGTTGCTCCCTCAGCACCAAGGCCAGGGAGTCCTCGGCCCGGGCCAGGACCGTTCTTTTGATCCCGTTGACAGTGAGAGTCTTCTTGATCATTTTTCCCTCCTTAAGGGTAGGAAAGATTAACAAAGCCTGTTGGTTGATTCGCTGGACCCTTTTTCGCCGCGAGCCGGAAAAACCCGGCCGCGCGCCCCCGGGAAACGTCGGAAGTAATATGCTGCTTTTAACAGATCAAGCCCTCCCCGGTTGAAGGAAAACCTGTAAAACCGGTCGGATTTAGTCGATATATTATGTTAAAAATAGCATGTTTTTTCCTTCCCTTGCTTAAAGCCAATATGTCAAAATAGATACAAATTGTCAATGGATAAAGCGCTATTGGATCAATTTTGATATTGTAATTTTCATGCTTCGCAAAAAAACATCGCGCGTCGGCAACGAATAGCAATGACAAGGGCGCATCGTTTTTCCAGCGGTAAATATATCGATTTTTAAATATATCAAAATTGTTTTGTATTTCGATTCCGGCTTCAAGGACCCGCCCGGGCGGTCCGCTCCTTTTTGCGCCGGCGGCGGGATTGTGCTATAACGGTTTTTACTGATCAACCCGAACACGCTCTCCACTCCCCGCCGGGCGGGCCGGGAAGGAAAAAATTTCCTCCCGTATTTTCACCAACGGCGGGAACCGGCGAGCGGGGTTTTTCCGCCTCGGCCGCGGGAAGGTTCGGTTTGGCTTGGCCGGCCGGATACACGGTCGAGGAAGTCGGTGGGGAGGGAAGCAGCATGCCGGGGTTTGAGCTGGAACGGTTTTTCGACCGGTATCGCGGTGAAATAATAAGCAAATGGGTCCACAAGCTCAAGAACGACCCGGTCGGTCAGTACGCCGGTCGACCGGAGGAAGAGCTTCAGGGCACGGTCTCGGAAGCCTACGACGACAATTGCCAGGTAATCCTGCGGGGCGACTACGCGCCCATTGACAGGTTTATCGAGAAGATCACGCAGTTGCGTCTTGAATCCGGGTTCGCGTTGTCCGAGGTCCAGAAAGCCTTTGAGTTGTTTCGGGAAATTTCCCTGCCCCTGCTGGGGCGGGAACTGGGCCAGGAGGCTTTTTCCGACATCGCCATGACCGTCAACAGGTGCCTGGCCTACACCATTCATCGTTTCAGCGACCATTTCCAGGCCAGGCACGAGAAAACCATTCGGGAGCACAATCTGCAACTCAAGGGGGAAGTGCGCAAGCGGACGGCCGAGCTGGAGGATTCGCGGCGAAAATACCAAACCCTGGTGGAGGAAATTAACGACGGATATGTCGTGGTCCGGAACGAAAAAGTAATTTTCGCCAATCGGGCTTTTTCGCGGATTCACGGCTACGGTCCGGAAGAGGTGAACGGGATCGGGTTTTACGACCTGGTGGCGCCGGTCGACCGGGACAAAATGATTCAGATTTACCAGAAGAGCTACATCAAGCGGAACGCTCCGGCCAAGGCCTTTGAATACATGCGGCTGACCAAGGACGGGCAGGCCTTTCCCACGGAAATACTGGCCCGGGTGACCTATTACGAGAACCGTTTGTCCACCATCGGCGTCTGTCGGGATATAACCGAGCGGGTCAAGATGGAGATGAGGGTCCGGGAAGCCGAGCGGCTGTCGACCATCGGCCAGATCACGACTTCCCTGTCCCATGAAATCCGGAACCCTCTTTCCGCAGTCAACCTCAACTTGCAGGTGATAAAAAAAAGCAACCTACTCAAGGGCAACGACAAGCGGCGCATTGACATCTCGGTCCGGGAAGTCCAGCGCCTGGAAGGCATTTTGCAAGAATTGCTGGACTTCGCCAAACCCGTCACCCTTAGGCGCGAACAGACGGACCTCAACCGGATCGTGGTCCAATGCGCCGAGCTGCTCGAGGTCAAATTCAAGGAAAAAAGACTGCGGGTCGAGATCGGCGCGGACCCGGCCCTGCCCCTGGCTTTCCTGGACCCGGAAAAAGCCTGCCAGGCCGTCATCAATCTCCTGCTAAACGCCATTGACGCTTCCCCCCCCGAGGGCGCCGTCTTCATTTCCACCGACCTCCGGAACGAAGCGGGGGGCCCGGAGGTCGTCTTGTCCGTGCGGGATCAAGGAAACGGTCTGCCCGCTGACTTGTCCGAAAAGATCGGTCGGCCTTTTTTCACCACCAAAAGCAAGGGCGTGGGGCTCGGCCTGACCAATGTCGGCCGCGTGGCCGAGGCTCATGGGGGCCGGCTCGAATACGGGAACAGGTCCCCTGGCGGAGCGGAATTTCTTTTGGTCCTGCCGGTTGGAGGAACGGATGCCCAAGATACTGTTAATTGACGACGAACAACCGATCCTGGAATCGCTGGAAATGTTTTTCAGCGAGAAAGGTCATCGGACCATTACCGCCGCGTCGGCCGGGGAAGGCATTCAGGCCTTTGACGCGCATTCCCCCGACGTGGTGATCCTGGATATCCATCTGCCGGACCGGTCGGGGTACGAGGTCCTGGATTATCTCGGCGCCAGGCCGGACCCGCCCAAAATAATCATGATCACCGCGTATCACGACATGGGGGCGGCCATTCGGTCCATCAAGGGCGGGGCGTACGACTATATTCACAAACCCCTGGACGCGGATGAAATCGAAGCCTCGGTCGAAAAGGCCCTGCGCACCCTGGCGGCCGAAAAAAAGAGCGCGCCCTCCCTGAAAATCGCGAGCGACGGCGCGGACAACCTGTTGATTGGGAAAAGCCGGCCCATGATGGAAGTGTTCAAGATGATCGGGGTGTTGTGCCAGGGCGCCGCCGCCGTGCTCATCCAGGGCGAGACCGGGACCGGCAAGGAGCTTATCGCCCGCGTTATTCACCAAAACAGCCCCAACAGCCGCGAACCCTTCATTACCGTGGATTGTTCCGCCGTGGTGGAATCCCTTTTGGAAAGCGAGCTTTTCGGCCATGAAAAGGGCGCCTTCACCGGCGCCACGAAAACGAAGCTCGGCAAGATCGAGCTTTCCGGGCGCGGCGCCCTTTTCTTGGACGAAATAGGGGAGTTGCCCCTGGGGTTGCAGAGCAAGCTGCTTGGTTTCCTGGAGCGTCGGGAATTTTTTCGGGTGGGGGGCCAGTTCCCCCAGCAGGCCCATTGCCGGATCATCGCCGCCACCAACCGGGACCTCAACCAGATGGTCCAGAAGGGCCTGCTTCGCCAGGACGTCTTTTATCGACTGAAGGTGGTGACCCTGCACGTCCCGCCCCTGCGGGAGCGCCTGGAGGATATTCCGGACCTGGCCGGTCATTTCCTGCAAAAGTTCAGCCAAGCCATGGGGAAACCCTTTCTCCGGCTGCAGGACGGCGTGATATCCAGGTTGATGAGCCACCATTGGACCGGCAATGTCCGGGAATTGAAAAACGTCATCCTGGCCGCCGTGGTCCGGTCCCGGGGGTCGGTTATACTGCTGGAGGAAGTCGAAAAGGTGATGTTCGCCAACCAGGCCGACCAAGTCGCCGGACCCGGGAGCGACCCGGCCCTGGCCGACATGGAGCGACGACATATCCTGAGGGTGCTGGGCCAGGTGAAATGGAACCGCACCCAGGCCGCGCGCCTGCTGGGCGTTTCCTTGCCCACCCTGCGCAGCAAGATTCGCAAGTACCGGATCGACCCGTCCTCGCCGGATTGAGGGCGTCCGCCGGGACCCGACGGACGAGTCCCCCCGGTTTTACAGGTCGAAGCCGAAAATGGCGCTCTGGATGAGCCGCGTTCCCGAGATCATCTGGGGGATGGTCAGGTACGCTCCCTTGAGGCGATGGGTTTTTTTCCTATGCTCGCGGGCGTGTTCCTCCGACCGGAAGAAGACGCTCTCCCGTCAGAACGATTCCACGATGCTGTCCTCCTTGAGTTTGAACAGATCGACGTCGGGGACGAAGACCAGCGGCTCGCCATCGCTTCCTTCCACCCGATAATTCAACTCGCTGTCTATTTCTAGGGTGAGCGGGGTCCCGCAATGAGCGCATTCGGTGTGAACCGTCACGGTCAATGGCTCCTGTCTTAGTCGCCCTTGCACGAAGGGCGTCGCGATCGCGTCGGCCGCTCAAGCCGCGTGGATTCGTTCTCCGGTGTTGAACGAAACCAGGTGCGGCGTGGGGGCCGCGGTCACGGGGTACGCCCAGACGACCTCGCCCTTCTCGTTGCGAAATAGAAAGGTCAGGCGCTTTTCCAGGTCGTCCAGGATTTCCTTCGCGCGCCCGAGGGGAAGCCCCGCTTTTTCCGCGACCGTCTCGGGAGGCATCGGGCCGCCCAGCCCCGGCAGGTCCCGGACCACCAGATGATGCACCCGGCGGTGTTCCTCTCTCAGGGTCCCTCTTTCGGCCTCGAACCTCTTTTTCGACTGTTGCATCTGTTTTTCCATGAGGGCCGGAGGCAGCTTCAGGACAAACTTCCACCAGCCGATCAACAGGCTTTTTTTCATGTCCATTCTCCCTTCAATCGTTAGTCCGGCCAGGCTGAACCGTGAAGCCGTGGGCGGGTCAAGAAGAAAATGAAAAGGAAAGCAAGCCCGGCCCGGCCCGGCCGGCGGCGCCGCCCGCTGGTCCCGGTTTCCCGTTGACAGCGGCCGGTTCCTTGGATTAGGTTGGCCCTTATCAATTCCGATTTTTTTTAGACCCGGCGACCGGCCGGGGGAGAAGCGAGCCCGCCGAGGTCTTTTAAACCTCGATTGTGTTGTGCTTAAATCCTTTTTCACCCTTGGGGGCGTCAAAATGGACAAGGAGCGTTTTAAGGGTCTTTACCGGGAACTGTTCACCCCGGCCCCGAAAAAGGTGACGGACCTAGTGGTGGATCGGGGCGAGGGCATGTTCCTGCATACGATCGACGGGGACCGTTACCTGGATTTCGTTCAGGGCGTGGCGGTCAACGCCCTGGGGCATTGTCATCCGGACCTGACCGCGGCGGCGGTCGGGCAGATGACCCGACTGGGGCATGCCTCCTTCAACCTGGTCAGCTACCCCAGCGCCCTGATCATGGCGGAGCGGCTTCGTCGCTGGACGGGAGGCCTCGACAAGTTTTTTTTCACCAATACCGGGGCCGAGGTGGTGGAAAGCGGGATCAAGCTGTCCCGGGTGGTTTCGGGCAAGGGGTCCATTATCGCCTTTCGGGGGTCTTTTCACGGACGGACCATGGGCGCGGCTTCCGTGACCGGTTCCAGTTCCAAATTCCGCAAGCATTACGCCCCGTTTGTGCCGCAGGTCTATTTCGCTCCCTATCCCTATTGTTTTCGGTGCCCCTTTAACGTGAAAGTCGATTCCTGCTCCCTGGACTGCCTGCAGTACCTCCGGGACGACCTGGAAATGATCATTCCGGCCGAGGACGTCGCGGCCGTCCTTTTCGAGCCGGTGATGGGCGAGGGCGGGTACGTGGTCCCTCCGGTCAAGTACGTGCGGGCCCTGGCCGAACTCTGCCGGTCCCTGAATATCTACTTGATGTTCGACGAAGTGCAGACCGGAATGGGACGGACCGGAAAAATGTTCGCGTGCCGTCATTTCGATTTGGAGCCCGACATTCTTCTGCTGGGCAAGGCCGTCGGCGGCGGCTATCCCCTGGCGGTGCTGGCCGCCGGAAGGGAGTTGATGGACCAGTGGCCGGCGGGGTCCCATGGCTCCACTTTCGGGGGCCATCCGGCGGCGTGCGCGGCCGGCGCGGCCCAGTTGGAAATCATCGGCCAACCGGGTTTTCTGGACGGGGTGCTGGCCCAGGGGGAATATTTTCGGGGACAATTGATGGAACTGAAAAAACGCCGTCCCGAGATCGGAGACGCGCGGGGCCTGGGACTGATGAACGCCATCGAGTTGGTAAAACCCAACGGCGATCCTGACCCGGACAAGACGGCCGCGGTCATCGCCCGTCTTTTCGCCGCGAAAATTTTGGTTTATTCCTGCGGGGTCAAGGGAAACATCATCCGGTTCATGCCGCCCTTGAACGTGGAACGGTCGATCCTGGACCGCTTGCTGGAAGCGCTGGAACAAAGCTTCTAGAGCCGGGGCGGTCCCGGGAAAAACGGGGCCGGCGGAAATGGTCGAGGGGCCAGGCCCGCATTCGCTCCAAGGAGGACCTGACATGAAGGAAAAAATCCTGTACGCGCACCTGACCTGGCCGGAACTGCGCGACTTGGACAAGGAAAACCTGGTGGTGTTGCAGCCGTTCGCCGCCATCGAGGACCACGGGCATCACCTGCCGGTGGAAACCGATTGCCTGCTGATAAACGCCATTACCCTGGCCGCGGCGCGGAAGGTCGGCAAAAATGTCCTGGTCATGCCCCTGATCCCCTATGGATACGTGGAGCATCACATGGATTTTCCCGGCCCCATTTCCATTGACGGCCCGCACTTGATCGGGTACCTGTCCGGGGCCTTGAAAAGCCTGGCCCGACATGGCTTTAAACGGCTTCTAGTGACCAATGGGCATGGCTCCAACCGGGCTTTCATGGATGTCGCGGCCCGCGTGGTCATGGATGAAACCCAGGCCATAATCGGTTGCGTCACCCCTTATTCGCTGGCGAAAAAGGAGATCAAGGAAATCTGCGAGTGCCCCTATATTTCCCACGCCGAGGAAATGGAGACCTCGTTGGTTCTGTACCTGGATGAGACTCTCGTGATTAAGGACAAGGCGGCGAGGGAGATCGGTTTTCCCATTTCCAAATACCATTGGCGCAGCCTGCTCGACCCCCCGCCCCTAAGCTTCACCGATCGCTGGTCCCGGATATCCGAGACGGGCGTGGTCGGAGACGCCACCTTGGCTTCCAGGGAAAAGGGGGAAAAGCTCTTCAACGTGGTGGTCGACAGGCTGGCCGAGTTGATCGAGGAGTTTGGGGCCCGGGAAATAAGGCCGGACGTTGATCACCATTCCCGAAGGTGAGTTGGAAGAAACGGCCCTCCCGGGAGGGCCGTTCGCGGTCAACCGATATAGTCCACCAGGGAAAGCTTGGTAATCAGGGACGTGGCCGCGAGGGTGGCCTGATAGGCTGTTTGCTTGAGTTGCAACCTTGTCACGGCGTCGGCGATGTCGACATCCTCGAACCTGGAAAGACGTTCGGTGGAACTGACTTCCTGGTTGGCCAGCATATCGTAGTTGAACTGGTTTCTGGCCAACCTGACGCCCACCTTGGACATTTGGGTGGTCACCCTTTCCAGGGCGTCGTCCAGGTTGGGCAGTTCATTCGAGATTTTATCCGTCAGATGATTGGCCAGGGCGAATTTGAGCCGGGACAGGGTGTCGATGATGTTGTCTTCCGCTCCCGCCGCGCCCAGGGCTTCCTCGCCGGTGACGTTGATCTTGACCCGATAGCCTTGGTTGGCGTTGACCTCGATGGCTTCGGCGTCCCCCTGAAAATGGCTGACTTCAATGCTGAACTTGTCTCCCGCGGTCAGCGGCGAACCATCGTTCTGAAACCAGACATCCACGCCATAGTCCGCGTCCTTGAGGTTGTCGTCGCCCCCGGACAGGTTGGTGGGTCCGAGGACCGAGACCGGAAGGTCTCCCGGAGTGGGGTAGAAGGCCAGGGACGCGGTGACCAGGGAGCTGCCCGTCCCGGTCGGGGCGCCGGTGGCGAAGTAATTGACGGCATCGACCACATCCTGGGCCGTGGAGGTGATGACCCCGTCCGGGTCCGTGGCCAGGTTCACGGTGACCAGGTTTCCCGGGCCGTCGGTGACCGTGGTCTCGGTTTGGGCGGGGGAGGCCTTGACATATTGAATTTGAATGTCGTTGCCCGGGTCCCCGTGCTGGCGGGCGGTGAATCTGACATTGGCGCCGGCCCCGTCGAAGTTGGTGACCAGAACGGCGTGGCCGAGGGCGATGTTGTCGTTGTTGCCGCCGCTCAGCTCTTGGGTGTTCATGGTCCGGAGAACGCCGTCTCCGCCGGCCTGGTAGTCGGCCAGGGAAACATCGACCAACAAGCCGGCCTCGGCGTGGGAATTGATCGCGGCCATGACGTCGTTGGCCGTGGAAGTGATTGCTCCCCCGGCGTCCGCCAACTCCACGGTAATGGTCTGGGAATCCCAGTCCAGGGAGACCCCCAATCCGGAATTACCGGTATTGTTGACATATTTTATTTTTATGTCGTTGCCGGCCGACTGGGGCTTTACCGCGGTGTACACCAGGTTTTGATCCGGGTTCGGGAGCGTGGTGGTGAGGGAGGCGTGGCCCAGGGAGTTGTTGGTGATCATCGTACCGGCCGTCCCGACGGCGTATTCCGATTCGGGGCCCCAGGTCTGGCCGCCGTCCTCGGACACCCGAAAACGGGCCGCGTTGTCGTAGCCCCGGCTCAGGCTCCAGGTCCCGGTTTGGCCTATGGTCCCGAGGCCCGAATTGCCTTCTTCCGGGACGGCGGAAACCAGGGCCGAGGCCCCGGCGTGTCCGTTGACGGCGTTGATTACATCATTGGCCGAGGCTGTGATATTCGTCCCGTCGTTGCCCAGGTTGACCACGATTTCGTACGCTCCGCCGCCAAGATCGTTCACCGCGCTCACCGCGGTGGCGGCGTTCCCGTCGGCGGCGTTGTTATAGGTGACGGAAATGAGGTTGCCGGCGGAACCCGCTTGGGCTGGTTGGGCGGTGAACTTGACGCCGTCGTGGTTCCGGTTGGCGTCGTCAATGGTCAGGGCGGCTTGGGACGGTCCGCCGACCCCTCCTTCCGAGGTGATTTCGACCATGAAGACCTTCGATTCCTCGGGCAGGTTGGGGCGGGTGGCGTAGGCGCGGTCCTCGACGGCCGGGCTTAGAATCCGGCCGGTGAAGTCGGAATTGTTGTCCGGGTCGGCCTCGGGGTCCCGCACGGTGAGATCGTTGGTGAACGCCGGGTTCTCGGTGTCCATCCCGGAAAAAAGATAACGGTCCCCGATGCGGGTGTTACCCATTTTTACCATTGATTCTATAATTTTGTCGATTTCCTCCGCCGCGACGGTCTGGTTGTCCTCGCGGTAGGTGTCGGTCGACATCTGTTCGGCGAGTTCGTAGGCCCGGGTCAGGGTGGTTTTCATGTTGGTCAGGACGTTTTCCGTTTCATTGAGCCAGTCGTCCGCCAGGGCCACATCCTTGTTGTATTGCTCCGCTCCGGCCAGGATCGACCTCATGGACAGAATGACCGCCCCACCGGAAGGGTCGTCCGAGGGTTTGTTGACCTTGCGTCCCGTGGCCAGTTGGTTGTTGACCTGGGACATGTCGTAGGTCAACAGACTCAAGTTAGTGTTAATGCTACGGAAAAGAGATTTTTGACTGACACGGTAAAGCATGGGGGCTTCCTCCAGCTTTATGATTTGAGCGCTAGCAAGGTTTGCAGCATTTCGTCGGTGACGGAAATAAGCTTGGCGGCGGCCTGGTACATATACTGGTATTTCATCAGGTCGGCCATTTCCTCGTCCAGGCTGACCGCCGAGACCATGTCCCTTTGGGAAGTGATTTGGTCGACCAGGGAGGCGTTGAAATCGTGGGTCCTGGTAATGGCGTGGGACTCGGCGCCGACCTCGGTCCCCAAGGTGTTGTAGGCGTCGGAGATGGTCGCGGTTTTACCCCTGATTTGATATTTGACGTCCTTGAGGTCGGCCATTTCCAAGGCGTTGGAGTTGTCGCCGGTGAGTATCTCGCCGTTTTCCCCGACCTTGCCGGAGGCGATGAGGCTGGTGTTTTGCTCGATGGCGTCGTTGACCTTGATGGTCAGGTTGTTGTATCCCTCGAAAAAGGTGTTCAGCCCCAGGGCCATGAGGGCGTTGGAGTCGTCATTGGCGAAGGCGAAGGTGTAGCCGGCTTCCGCGGTGATCCGGAAGTAGTGCTTGCCGGTGTCTTCCACGATCTCGGCGCTTAGTCCGACCGCCCCGGTCGTGAACTTGTCCCCGATTTGGGCCAGGATGTCTTCCTGGGTGTCGTCGCCGTTGACCGAGATGGTGTAGGCTTGGGCTTCCCCGCTCTGGTTGTAGACAATCAGGTCGAAGCTTCCTCCGGTTTCGCTCAATTCCTCGCCAAAGGGCAACATGTTTTCCAGGTTGTGATTGAGGCGATAAAATCCGGTCCCGTTGGGGTCGTCGGGGTTGATCATTTCCGTGACCAAGCCCTTGCCGGTCTCTCCCTTGATTATCTCGGCCTTGATCAGGTCTCCGGCGTGGAGGGGGGACGAAGGCGGAAAAGGCGCGGGCGTGGCCAAGCCCGTGGACTTGTCGGCGTTGATGGCCTCGGCGACTTCCTTGGCCGTGGCGGTGATCACCCCGTTGGCGTTCACCGGCAGGGTCACGGTAACGTTATAGACGTCGTTGACCGAATCGTAGGAAGTATGCACTTCCAACTTGGAGTTGGCCGAGGTGGCCTTTTCGTATTTTATCCCGATTTTTTCCGGGTCGAGCCCCTCGGCCAGGGCCGTGAACCGCAAGTCGTTGTCGTCCCCGACCAGGTCGGTCTTGTGCGCGGCGAAGGTGGAAATATCGTAGGTCCCGATGACGTCGGCCGCTTGGGTCAGGCCCACGCCCTGGCTGTGTTGCCGGTTGACTTCCTTGATCAGGGTTTCGGTGAAGGCGTCGAACTGGTCGTAGAATTCGGACATGGTTTCGTCCCGAAACTCCAACAGCCCGCCGATGGCCCCGGACGACACGTCGTCGGTGATATCCACGGTCCCGCCGTTGCCCCGTTGCCACAAGAGCCGAATATCGCCGGCCACGTCGGTTTCCGAGGTCATTTGCCAATAAGTGTTGTCCGCCACCAGGGGCGTCCCCTTGGGGGTCATGATATTGATGGCGCCGTTGGCCGGGTCCTCGAAGTAATTGATGTCGATCAACTCCGACAGTTGGAGGATGCGTTGCTCCCTGGCGTCGCGAAGGTCGTTGGCCTGATGCACCCCGGATTCCTGGGCGATTATTTTTTCATTGACCTCGGCGATTTCCTGGACCAGGGCGTTGACCTCGGTGATGGCCTCGGAAATCCGAGAGTTGATGTCGGTTTTTATATCGTCCATGTCCAGGCGCATGACGTTAATAGTGCTGGCCAGGGTTTGAGCCTTTTCCAGAAGGTCGACCCTTTCGGGGTTTCCCTCGGGGTTATTGGCCACGCTTTCCCAGGAACTCCAAAAATCGGACAGGGCTTCGTTGATCCTGTTGCCGTCGGATTCGTTGAAAACCGATTCCAGGGCGTCCATGACCGTTTTTTGCGATTCGGATTTGGACAGTTCCGCGCTTTTATCCACCAGGGTCCGGGTGAGGTAGGGGTCGTAGACCCGCTGGATGTTGACGGCGTCGACTCCGCTGCCAATGGGCCCGATTCGGGACGGAAACGGGTCCGTGGTGGCCAGGTTGATCACCTGCCGGGAATACCCGGCGGTGTTGACGTTGGAAACATTGTGGGCCGACACTTCCATGGCCGCCTGGGCGATGTGCAGGGCCCGCTGGGCGATATTGAACGACGACGACAGACCCATGACTAAACCTCCCGACTGAGCTTGGTCGGTCCGTACCCGCTGGGCCGGGCCCTTTGTCCCGTGGGTAGATAGGAGCCCTTGGCGGGGTGGACGGCCCGGGTCAGGATGGAAATGGAGCCGGACACCAGATCGAGGGCTTCCCTCACATAGGCGTGGTTGGCGTCATTGTGCCGGGTAATTCCCCTTTTGAGCCGGGCCAGGGTCAGGCCGGCCCGTTCGAGGTCCTTGGCATAGGGTTCGGGCGCCGCCTTGGCCAGTTCCGCCAGGGTCGGCAAGGGCTCGGGCTCCTGGCCGAGGGATAGGGCGGCGTCCTGGATGGCCTGGGTCAGGGGCGGGACCAGGAGCTTGATTTTCAACACCATGGTCTCCTTGGCCTTGGCCGCCTGCTGAATTCGATCCAAATCCAGGCTTAGCAGCGCGGCCTGTTCCTCTTCCAAAATCCCGGCCAAGCCTTGGTAACGTCCGATATGTTGCAAAACCAGGGCCTGTAACTGTTCGAGCCGCCTATTCATTGCTCGGGACCTCTTTCTCGTCGTTTCCATTCGTCCCGGCGCCATCCAGGCGCCATTTGTCCGGAGCGTGATCCGGGGAAATGATTTTTCGGTAGTAGACCACGTCCGAAGCGCCGCTTTCCCGCGCGACGTCCTCCAGGTCTTGCCGGCGAGCCAGTTGGTTGAACATGGCCTGCCCCAACCCCACGCCTCGCCCCTTGCTCAGGAACGTGGCGATTTGCTGGTCGAACATGGATTCGTAGGTTTCGGACCCCGGGCTTTCGGGAAGCAGGCCGCTCTTGACCACGGTCTTTCTCATGGACGCCATCAGGTTCTGAATAAAGACCGATTCGAATTCCGAACAGGTTTTTTTCAGCTTGGCCAGGCGTTGTTGGGCGTCCCCGGCCTGGGTGGCCGGCTTGGCGTCCATCGAGGCGATAACGTTGTTTTCCAGCTTCATTACATGATCTCCAATTCGGCGTGGAGCGCTCCGGCCGCCTTGATCGCCTGGAATATCATTATGAGGTCCCGAGGGGTCGCGCCGATGGCGTTAAGCGCGTTGACGACGCTGCTGATGGTCGGTCCCGAGGGAACGAGCAACAGCTTTTGGGTTTCTTCCTGGACCTGGACCTGGCTTTCGGGCGTGACCACGGTCTTGGCGCCGGAGCCGGAGAAGGCCCCGGGTTGCGACACTTGGGCCGTCTCCCTGATTTGGACCGAGAGGTTTCCGTGCGCCACGGCCACCGTGGAAATTCTCACGTTTTCCCCCATGACCACGGTCCCGGTCCGTTCGTCGATGATCACCTTGGCCACCGCGTCCGGCTGGACCTCGAGGTTTTCCAATTCAGCCACCATGACCGCCAGGTTTTCCTTGAAGTTTTCCGGGACCCTGAACTGCACCGTGCTGGCGTCCATGGGCCTGGCGGCGGAAGCGGGCAATTTTTGCCCAATGGCGGCAGCCATGCGGGCGGCGGTGGTGAAATCGGGCTGGCCGAGCTTAATGGTCATTTCGCTTTTGCCTTGCCAACGAATGGGAACCTCCCTTTCCACGGTAGCTCCTTGCACGATCCGGGCCACGGTGGGATGGTTCTTTTGCGTCCCGCCCCCGGCGGCGCCGCCGACGGAAAACCCGCCGACGCTGACCGGGCCTTGCGCCATGGCGTAAATTTTTTGATCCACGCCGCTCAAGGGCGTGGCCACCAGGGTCCCGCCCAAAAGGCTGCTGGCGTCGCCCATGGAAGACACCAGGACGTCTATTTTCGTCCCCGGCTTGACAAAGGGCGGCAGGTCGGTGGTGACCATCACCGCGGCCACGTTCTTGACCTTGACGTCGGAGGCGGACACGGTGACGCCCAGGCGTTTGAGCACGTTGGTCAGGCTCTGGACCGTGAAGGCGGTCCCGCTTTTGTCGCCGGTGCCGTTCAGGCCCATCACCAGGCCGTAGCCCACTATCTGGTTGGGACGGACCCCCTCGAAGGTGGCGATGTCCTTGATCCGCACCGCTCCGGCCGGGACAACCGAAAGAAACAGTATCGGCAAGGCGGTTATTATGATCCATTTAATCGATTTCATGGGGATTTTCTCCTTTGGGGACCGGTCTAGAACGGCCAGAGCAGGTCCACCAGTTGCGTCCCCCAGCCTTTTCTTTGGGACCTGGTCACGTCGCCCTGGCCGGAGTAGTCAATCCTGGCGTCGGCCAGGTACGTGGACTGGATTGAATTGGAGGGGGAAATATCTTCCGGCCTGACGATTCCCATGATGACCATGAGCTGTCTTTCGTTGTTCAGGGAAATTTCCCGGGAGCCCCTCAGCACCAGGTTGCCGTTGGGAAGAATTTTGATGACCCGGGCCGATATTTGGGCGGTCATGCTTTCCTTGCGGCTGGTGTTGCCCGTTCCGGAGAAATCCGAGGAAAAGTCGGTGCTGATGGCGCTGGCCGGGTCAAAGCCCTTGGGAAGACCCAGCTTGGTTTCATAACCCATCAAGGCCTTGACGTTGGCCGAGAGCGCTGACTTGCGGCCCGTGCTGGTCTTGGCTTCCTTGGTGGCGTTGGAGGTCTCCACGATATTGATGGTGACGATATCCCCGAGCCCCTTGGCGGTCACGTCGGTGTACATGTTGGCCTGGGCGTCGTCGGAGAAGAGCGAGCCCTCGGTCCGGGGCGCGGGCGCCGGATACGCCAATTCGGGAGGATTACGCATGACGCCCTCCATGCTGTCCGGAGGCGGAGCGTCCTGTCTGGCCGGGCCCGCGGCGCATCCTCCCAGCAAGACGACGGCCGCGATCAAGACCGAAACAATGACGATTCCTTTTTTCATGATGTTCTCCTTTTTTCCATCCGCGCCTAAAAAGACACTTCCACGGACCCGGAATCGATTACTTTTCCGAGCACTACTTTTTTACTGGAAAGGTTCAAGACCGATACGGTTTCGCCCAGGGCCGCGTCCTGCTTGACCTGACCCGGGGAGGCGACCTTGAGAAAACCGTCACGGGCGATAAGGGTCACCATGTCGCCTTTTTTCACCGCCTTGCCTTCCTGGAGGTCCTGGTCCAGAATCGGCTCGCCGGGGTTGATCCTTTGCCGGACCGTCAGGCCCAGGCCTTGTTCGGGGGAAGTAAGGGCCCCGGGACGGATTTTAGCCAGGCTCACCTTGGCGGAGCTCAAATCCCCCGGCCCTATTGTTTGTCCGGCTTCCAGTCTTCTGGCGGCCGTCACGGCCGCGGTTTTAATGTCGACCTGGCAGTTGGCCGTTATTTTTCCCTCGTCCCGACCGTCCACGGTCAGGAATATGGTCAGCCGCAGCTTGGTCGGATTGACCGAGGGGGTGTTGACGATATTGTATGCGAGCTTGCCGGCCGGGGTTTCGGGAAACCTTCCGGTCCAGAGCCTGACCAACTCCCAATCCCGGCCCTGGTAGGGTTCCGTTTGGCCGATGAATTGTTCCACGATCCCGCGGACCCAGGCGGCGGTCAGCGTCTGGGATTCCCTGGTGATGATGATTTTTTCCGGGAGATGGAGCGCGATTTGGTCCAGGGGAAAGCCGTTGCGCCGGAGCAGGCTTTCAATCAAGGATTGGCGAATGTGGGAAGTGTTGCCGGGCCGGGGAGACCGGGCCAGTTCCAACCGCGACAGCTTTTGGGTCAATTCCTGGTCCTCGCCGGTTATTTCCGAGACGTCGCCCAGAAAAACCCTCGGACCGCGGACCAGGACCTCCGGCTCGGCCCTGACCGTGATTTCTCCGAGGGCCGGCGTCGCCTGCGCGGCCAGGAGTATTAAGACGGCTGTGAGGAGAGCTTTGATCCTAGTCATTTTTATCCTCTGCCTAACGCTTGACGTTGTTGGCGATGTTGAGCATTTCGTCCGCGGTCTGAATGGCCTTGGAGTTGATCTCGTAGGCCCGCTGGGCCACGATCATCTGCACCATTTCCGTGACCACGTCGACGTTGGAATTTTCCAGAAAACCCTGGGCGATGGTGCCGAAGCCGTCCTCGCCCGGGTTGCCTTCGATGGCGGCGCCGGACGCGCCGGTGGGCCGGTATAGATTTCGTCCCATGGCGTACAGCCCGCTGGGGTTGACGAACCGGACCGTGTTGATGCGACCGGTGGCCAGTTCGTTGCCGGCCTCGTCGACGGCGGTGATGTTGCCGCCGGAATCGATGGAAACCTCGACCGCTTCCTGGGGCACGACGAATTCCGGCTGGAGCGGGTTGCCGTCCGCGTCGACGATGGTCCCATCGCTGTCCAGCTTGAAGGCCCCGTTCCGGCTGTAATAATCCTCGCCGTTGCGGTTGACCACGAAGAACCCTTCCCCCTCGATGGCTAGGTCGAAAATGTTCCCGGTCTGGACGTAGTCGCCCTGGGTGAATATTTTGGCCACGGAGATGGGACGGGTGCCCATGCCCACTTGAATTCCAACTGGAATTTGTTGCCCCGCCGCGGTTTCGGTCCCGGGAAAACGATGGGTTTGATACAGAAGGTCCTGGAATTCAGCCCGGCTTTTTTTAAAGCCGGTCGTGTTGACGTTGGCCAGGTTGTTGGCGATGACATCCAGGTTGACCTGTTGTCCGGTCATGCCGGTGGCCGCGGTCCAAAGTCCTCTCATCATGGCGAAAATCCTCCCCGGGCGTCCTAGGTCAGACGTCCGACTTCGTTAATGCTCTTGTTGTCGGCATCCTGAATCGATTGAATGACTTTTTGAAATACTTCATACGTCCTGACCGTGTCGACCAGGTTGACTGATTCCACGACCGGCTCCGCGTTGGATTGCTCCAGAAAACCCTGTTCAACCGTGGTTTCTTCCGCCGGCTGTCCTTCCAGGCCCTCGACCTTGGGAACGAAGTTGTTGTATCCGTCCTTGGCCAGGACGCGTAGGTCCTCGAACTCGACGATCTCGAGTTGGCCCTGTTCCTGACCGTCGACTATTATCCGGCCGTCTTCCAGAATATTTACTTCCACCGCGTTTTCCGGGATTTGGCCGGCGCCGACGACCGGGTTCCCGTCCAGGGTCACCAACTGTCCGTCGGAATTGGTGGTGAAGGAACCGTTGCGCGTGAGCCTTATGCCGTCCGCCGTTTCTACCTGGAAGAACCCGGGGCCGCTCAAGGCCAGGTCAAACTTTTTGTCGGTCTGGGTTAAATGTCCCTGCCCGAAATGAATGGCCGTGGCCTTCATCAGGTAGCCGTCAAACACCGGGACGTCCTTTTTGAAGCCCGGGGTGTCGACGTTGGCCAGGTTGTTGGAGATAACGTCCATCCTGTGTTCCTGGGCCATGCTGCCGATGTAGGTGTTGGCCAGATGATAATTGAACGGTTGAACGAACATGGGCGCTTCCTTTTGGTTTACAAATAATTTCGAAATCTTGTAAAGCAAATCGCGTGCCATCTTTTCACGAGGGGGCGGGAACAGGGAAGACTGTTGAAATAAAAAGAATTTTCGATTGATTGCCTCCGGTTGTCAGCCGGTCGGCTCGGTCGCTCTAGCTTTATCTGAAGTATCCGGCGAGAAAAATTTGCCTAGCCGCGGACCGCGTCACGGGCTTTTGGCGGTCCGGCCGTCAAAATGAACCCGTCGGCGCCGCCGGCCGGAGGCGGGACGGAGGGGCCGGGGATAGTCCCAGGGGTGAAATCTCGGCGCGATATCTTTCGTACTTGGCGGACCGTCCCAGGTTCTGGAAAGTGATGGCGAAAACACCGCGGTCCAGGGAAAAGGCCAGGGGGGCGCCCCGGTTTTCCGGGATAAAGCCGGGGCGGTCGATATGTTTGATATAGATAAAGGAGCTTTGTCCGTTCTCTTCCAGGGCCCGGCCGAGCTTGACCAGGCTTTGTTCGTCCCCGGCCAGGAAAAAAATCTTGGGACCGATCAAGGCGGCCAGTTCCTGGGCGATGTGCTGGATCGATACCGCCACGACCCCCTCGGGGGCGCCGGTCACCAGCTCGGCCGTGGGCTTGACGCGCGTGGAAAAATCCCGGGCCAGCCGGGACGCGGCGAAATAAGTGTTGACGCCCGCGCCCCAGGCCAGGGATGTCGCCAGTAGGGCCACCCCTATTTTTTTTCGGACCGCGGTCGTCTCCCTTAACAGGTCAAGGGCGGGACCCAGGCCGAGGCAGAGAAGGCAGACGGGGAGCAGCAGGTATCTCGGCCCCCACTGCTTGATATTCCAGGCGCCCAGGGGAAGAATGAAGGCTGTTCCGACGAAGACCAGGGCGGATAATATTAATAGGAAGTCAAGCTCCCCCGTCGGGGTGGACTGGTTTTTCCGCGGCCGCAGCAGTCGGATCGCCGGCAGGCTGAAGGCGAGGGGAAAATAGACCAGGGTCAGCCGACCCATGTCCTCGGCCATCAGCACGGCGTTGACGGTTTGGCCGATCAGGGAGAAGCCCGACGCCGCCGCCTGGCCGACCACTCGTCCTTCCACGACCTGCTGTCCCTGGAGTCCCAGGGGATGGCCGTACAGGAAGTAATTGGTCAGGAAAAAAAGAAGGATGGGAAGAAAGGCTGTCGTCGCCGTGACCCATCTGTTTTTCAGGTCCAGCTTGAACAATTTCAGAATCGGGAAAAGCAGGGTCAAGCCGATGGCCAGGCAAAGCATTTCCGGCCGGAGCCAGGCCGAAATCCCGATCAAGCCTCCCGCCGCCGCGGCCCGGGGGAGGGACGGTTTTTGCCGGAAGCCGGTCAGGATCAAGGCCATTCCGCCGAAGGCCAGGGCGACCGCCGGGGTGTGTTCCCAGAACAAGGCCGAATAAAAAGTCAGGGGGGAGGCGAAGATCAGGCCCCACAGGGCCAGGGAAGTCCCTTCCCGGGTGTATTCCATTTTCCGGCAGACCAGGAAAAACACGGCCCAGGCGACCCAGACCGATAAAAGAGGCAACACATGGAGACCCCAAAAACCCCATCCCGCGTAAAAAGGGATGGAAAGCCAGGCGAACAGAAAAGGATAGTGGATGTAATGCTTGCCGCCCAATTGATAGACGAATTCGGGATGAAAGGGGTATAATCCCTCGTTCCAGAGGCTCCGCGCCCATTCCGGGGCCGGAAGATTCAAATCGAAGCGGAAAAGGTCGGCCTGGAATTGCTTGACCTGGAGAAGCTTCAACCCCATGTCGCCCGCGAAGAAAACCCCTTCCCGGATCAGGGTCAGGAGAAAGAGGGAAAAAAGCAGGCCCGCGCCGAGGATCAACCAGGGGGGCCGGCTTTTTCGGAAAAAGTCGCGGAGGCCCGGGATCATGACCAAAGACGCGGCTCCGCTAACCGCTGTGGGGAAACCGACTTCATGGGCCCAGAATAGCCAAGGTTCCGGCGCTTGTCAATTTCACCGGTTTTTTTCGGGAAAATGTATCCCGCGGAGCGCCGCGGTCGTATTCCCGGCATGAGGCCGGCGATCGATTCGGCGGGCAAGGCCATTGACGACTTTGCCCGAAAAGTGTAATGTTAACAGATTATTTAATATCGCATGGATTGTGGGCGCTTCCCCCAAACAGGCTGATCGGAAAAATGAAGCAGGCAATTGAACATATGAGGCCCAGCCGGCCGGCGGGTTGCGATATTGGAGAAAACGTGGACGGTCCAGCATGAAACTCAACGACCTGCTCAGGGTCAGCATAAGGCAGGTCCTGCGCCAACGTCGCCGTAATATAGGCATGGTTTTGGCCATCGCCCTGGGAACGGCCGGATTCATCGTGATCATCACCATGGGGCGGGACGTTAAGACAAATTTCAACCAAGACCTGGAACTACTGGGCGGCGCCACCAGAATCAGGGTGTTTTTCGAGGGGTTTTTCGAGACGGCCAGGATCGAGCGACCCCAGTGGTTCCGGGAAGCCTCCCTGGAAAAAATCCGGGAGATTCCCGGCGTGGCCGGCGTCACCAAGACGGCCATGAAAGGCGGGTTCGCCAAGTCCATCATGCGCGACCGGCTGATGTTCATGCGCGTGGTCGGGGTGGACGAATATTTTTGGTCGGTCAACAGTTTCGAGCCCCTGGCCGGGACCTTTTTCGGGCGGGAGGAAGTCGAGGGCCGACGAAGAATCTGCGTGGTCGGAGACGCCCTGGCCGAAAAAATTTTCGGCCGCCTGGATGTGGTCGGAGAGCTCATTCCCATTGACAATGACCTGTACGAGGTGGTGGGCGTCTTGGGCGGCCTGGGGGTCGGCGACCGCAACCAGTGGGCTTTCCTGCCCATCACCACGGCCCAGGACCGGCTCCAGGACATGGAGCCGCCCGACACCATTTACGTGCGTTGCCTCTCCTGGAACGATGTCCAGCCGGTCTCGGACGCCATTCCCGAGATAGTCAAGGCCAACCAGTCCGACCAGGGGCTGCGGGTCGACGTCGACTGGGATCGGTTGAAGCAGGTAAAGAAAACGTCCTGGTGGATTGAGCTTTTTATCTACGTGGCCATTTCAGCCACCTTGGGACTGGGCGGATTCGGGATTTGGAACACCATGATGGTGGCCATCAGGTCCCGCACCAGGGAGATAGGTCTGAAAAAGGCCATGGGCGCCGAGGACGGGGAGATTCTGGCCCAGTTCCTGACCGAGGCCCTGACCCTCAGCCTGGGCGCCGCCGTCTTCGGCGTGGGGCTTAGCCGCGTGGCCGTCGAGGCCCTGGCTTACCTGCTCCACAGCCGGCCCGACGAACCACTGTTCCTGCGTTGCGTCTTTCTCGGCTTGATCTTCGCCGCCTTGCTCGGCTGCGCGGCCGGCATTTCTCCCGCCGTCAAGGCCAGCCGCATGGAAGTGGTCTCGGCCATACGTCATGAATAGGAAAGTTATCCGTATGAACAGGGCGGCCCCTTACGATCCCGAACGCGATCCCTTGATCAACGTGGTCGACCTCAATAAAACCTACACCGGGGACGAGGGCGAAATACAGGTTCTCAAGGGCATTAACCTGAAGGTCTATCCCGGCGAAATGGCGGCCATCATGGGGCCGTCCGGTTCCGGTAAGTCCACGCTCCTGTATATTCTCGGGCTCTTTCTGTCGCCCACCAACGGCGTGTTCCGGTTCGCCGGGGAAGACATGCTGGCCCTTAGCCGGTCCGGTCAGGCCGAATACCGGCGGCGCAAGGTCGGCTTCGTGTTTCAAAATGCAGATTTACTCGAAAATTCCACTGTTTATGAGAACCTGGAATTTCCCTTGATCTATGCCGGCGTAAAAAAACGGTATCGAAAGGACTTGATTCACGAGGCCCTGGAGTTGGTCAATCTGGGACACCGGATTAATCATCCCTCCAATAAACTGTCGGGCGGGGAGCGCCAGCGCGTGGCCATATCCCGCGCCCTGGTCAACAAGCCCCCGGCGATTTTGGCCGACGAACCCACCGGCGCCCTGGATGCGGACAATACCAGGGTGGTCATGGGCCATTTTAAAATGATCATGGAAAAGGTCAAGACCGCCATCGTCATGGTGACGCACGATCCCCAGGTGGCGGCGAACTGCACCAAGGTTTTTTTCATGGATAACGGGATGCTGCAAGAAAAGAAGGCGGGCGACCCGCGGTTGGCCAGGCTTTGACGGCTCTGTTCCCGCGACCGGCGCGCCTGGCGGGGCGAGGTCCCGCCGGAAGACGCCGGTTGGCTCCTTGTCTCGACAAGACGATCGGGGAATGCTATAAACCCCGAACCATGGCTCCCGAGCCGGAGCGAGACCGCGCCTGAAAGGGGAACGGCCGCCTTTCCCTCCCAAGCGGCGGGTCCGCCAGGGGAGAAATTTGGAAATCGCATGGAAAAAAGTAACCGAATGTTGAAGCGCAATTTAACGAGCCAAAGGGCCTTTTTTACTTATGTCGCCGCCGCGACGCTGCTGGTCATGGTCCTGGGCCTTTGTTTGGCCGGGCCGGCCCGGGCCGGGGACAGTCCCCCACCTGGAGAGGCCGCTCCCTTGTCGGGCCTGGATTTTCAGCGGTCCGTCGACCTGGCCATGCGCCAGTCGCCGGCGTTCCTAAAAAGCTCCCTGGAAATTGAAGTCCGAAAGGTGGGCGAGTCCGACAGTCGGTTTTCCTTTATCCCTTCCCTGGTGTTGGGCTCCACCTATTTTATCAATACTTCCAAGGGCGGGAAGGACCCGGGGCTGGCCTACACCTTTTCGACCGGACAATACAGCCCCCTCGAATCCTACTTTTCCCTGCAAGCCTCCAAGGTTTTCACCAAAATGGCCATTCTGGGCCATATTCAGACCATTTCCGAGAGCCTGCGCACCCTGGCCAGGCAATTCCTGGAATGGGACGCGGCGATTAAAATGGAGGCCCTGCAGGCCGAGGTGGTCGAACTGACCGCCCAAAAAACCGACTTTTTGGAAAAGCGGCAAGGGCTGGGCGTCGCCTCGCCCCTGGAAGTCGGCATCGCCCGACAGGAACAGGCCCTGGCCCAATCGGCCCGGGAAAACATCGCGGCGTCCCAGGATATCTACCGGCGGAACATTTACTACCTGCTGGGCCTGACCGAGGACCAGCGGCCCGGCTTTGATCTGACGGCCTGCCGAAGCCAGTTGCTGGACGGTTACGATCCTTGGCAAGCCGATTTGAAATCAGTCGAAAAAAAATCCCTGCAACTCCAAATACAGTCCTTGAAGGAGGAACTCCAGGCCAAGAATATCTCCCTGGCCTATGCCAAGTTCATTCCCACCTTCACCTTCGGCGTCAGGAACCCCGACCCCTTGGTCGATTCCGAGGACAGGAATGATATGTACATCGCGTTGGGATTGACCGTCCCTATCTGGCAGGGCATGAAAAGGGTTAACGACATAACCCGGCAACGCTTGATCTTGAGCCAGGCCAAATCCGACGCCATCCAGAAGGAGAGGGACTTGGCGGCCCAATGGGAGGCCGCCCGAACCGCCCTGGCCGGCGGCGAGAATTCGTTGAAACTGATCAGGTCCGCCGAGGAATTGTCGCGCCTCCAGGAACTTCAGGCCGGAATTCTCTACAAGGCCAACTCCAGGCCCCTCGCGGAATTCCTGGATGCGCGCATCAAGCATGTCCAGGCCCGAATGGAAACCTTGAAGAAGGAAACGGAGCGAGACCAAGCCGTTCTGGACATCAGGCATTTTTCGGGGGACCTGCTCGAGTCGTTTGTGAAAGTTGAGTCCATCGAATGAAAAAACGCATGGTTTTTTTTGCGGTGATTGCGATGGGAATGGTCCTGTCCTCTTTTTTCCCGGGGCCGGCCCTGGGCCAGAACCCCAAGGCCGCCGACGGCAAAAAGCCGGGGGAGGAAATAGTCGTTTCCGGCAAGTTGTTCTGTTCCCTCAAAAGGCAGGTCATCGCCCCATTTCCCGGCGTGGTCACGTCCCTGGAAGTCAAGGTGGGGATGATGGTCGCGGAAGGGGACGTGTTGGCGCGCTTCAAATTGGAGCCCCAGGCGGCCCTGAACATACGTAAACGGGCTTCCCAGTTCGGCCTGAAGGAATTGGAGATGAAACTGGCCCAGGTGGAAAACAGCCTGGCGCAACTGCAAGGCAAGCAGGTCGAATTGAAGCAATTGGCCCGCGACAACCTCGCTCCCGCCCAGAGCCTGGTCCAGATTGAACGCGATGTGCAACTTCAGACCGAACAGCGGGAATTGTTGAAGGCGAGCCTGCGCCTGGAACGGTCCCTGGCCGACGAGGACTTGAAGCTGCTCAAAACCCTTCTGGGCGGCAACCTGAAGCCCGGGCAGGTCCCGGACGAAGTGGCGCTGCGGGCGCCCATCGGCGGCCACGTCGTCTGGATTCACCAGGACGTGAGAATCGGCGCGGAAATCGTTCCCCAACAGATCGCGGTCCAGATCGGGGTCATGGAACCGATGCTCTTTCGCGCCCAGGTTCATGAAATCGAGGCGGCCAAGCTGAAAATCGGCGACAAGGCCAAGTTTTCCCTGGAATCGGCGCCCGGCCGTGTTTTTGACGCCACGGTCAACCGCCTTTCCTGGGCCCCCGTGTCGCCGCTCTTGGAACCCCCATCCTATTACGAAATAGAATTTATCGCCCCCAACCCCGAGTTTGTCCTTAAGGAAGGGTTCAAGGGCCGCCTGTTTTTCGAATAAGGATTTGATCTCGATTTTTTTCGAGGTCGACGGTTATTTCCCGGCATCCGTGGAGAGAACGAGAAAGACATCCCAGAACAAGATATGAGCGAAACCGGTCCCAACAAATCGGGAGGAATACTCGGCAGCTTCGGCCGCCTTCTTTCCGCCCAGGGCGTGGAAGCCCTCCTGAGCACCCTCTTTTTCCTCTACCTGGCCTGGCGGGACGCGGCGTCCTATGGCGCCGTCATGTACGCCTTGGCCGCCGGGACCCTGGTGAACAAGGTCGTGCAGTTCGGGCTTTACTATCCCCTGGTTTCCGATTTGGGCGGCGCCGCGCCGGATTTCCGTCCGGTCATCATTAACCGGGTGAATGTCATCAAGCTTATTTTGCTCGGGCCGACCATGATAACCGTCCTGGGGTACGCCTTTTATAGCGACATGTCCTTTCAGGTGGCCGGAGTGCTGTTCCTGGTCAGCCTGGGTTTCGGTTTCGAAGCCATCGCCGAGACTTTTTTCGCCGATTTTCGGGTCCAAAGACGACAGGACGCGGAAGCCAAGATAAAGATCATCAGCTCGACCGCTTCCTACGGTTTCGGGTTTCTGACCGCCCTGGCCCACCTGGACCCGGTTTTCCTTGGCCTGTTCAAGTTGATCGGCGGTCTGAGCCGCCTGGTCCTGAGCGCCTGGGGTTATCTGCGGCCGTCCGTCATCGGCCTGCTCAAGGGTCTGGAATGGACCGCCGTCTGGTCGGTTTTCAAGGCGGCGGGAGTGTTCGCCTGTATCGAGATATTGGGTATTATTTATAATAAAACCAATATTTTTTTCCTGGAAAGCGTCGCCGGGGTGCAGGGCGTGGCCTATTACAGCGCCACCTGGAACCTGGTCGACCCCATCTCGGTACTGGCCTCGCAACAGTTGCTCGGCTGGGTCATTTTCCCGCTTTTGGCCGGCCTGTGGTGGAAGGACCAGGACAGGGCCGCGCGGCTGATCAGGGCCAACGCCCTGTGGCTCCTGGTCATCGCCTTTCCCATCATGTTCATTCTGCATTCCGAGGCCGCGTTCATGATCGGCCTTATCTATCCGAAGGAATATCACGACGCCGTCTGGATGCAGCAATACCTGGTCTGGACCATTCTGCTGTCCTTTGAAAACAATCTGTTCAACTACGTCATCATGGTCTCGGGCGGGGCCAGGGTGCTCTTGGCTTTCGCCGTCGCGACGACCCTCTTGAACCTGGGCTTCAATTACGCCCTGGTCGGGCCCTTCGGACTGGCCGGGGGATGCTGGGTCATTATCCTGACCAAGCTGGTGATGGGGGTGTTTGTTTTCTGTTATTGCCAGCTCAAGTTCGGCTTTTTCAACTTTAGGGACGCGCTCTTTCCGCTTTTGGCCGGCGGTGTGTTGGTGGGCGGGTTCCTGGCGCTGCGGCCCTTGATCACCATTCACCCCGCGGTCGCGATCTCCCTGGCGGCGTACCTGGTCATTATTTGGAAGCTCGGCCCTAGGTTCCTGGGAGGGGCCTTGAAAGCCAAGGAATCGGTTTGAGCCGGGGGGGCCCCCCGCCAAAACCCGGCCGGCCGCGTTTTCAGCTTTTATTCAAGGCCTCGAGCAAAACTTCCTCCGTTTTTTCCACCATGGCCCGGAGCGAGTGGTTGGCCAAGACCATTTCCCGGGCCTTGACGCCCATGCGTTCCCTCTTTTCCCGGTCCGACAGCAGGTCGACGAGTATCTCCGCCAGCGCGGCGTGGTCTCCCACTTCGAACAAGCGCCCGGTCTCGCCTTCGGTCACCAACTCCGGGACTCCGCCGACCCGGGAGGCGGCCGTGGGCAGCCCGGTGGCCATGGCTTCGATGATCACATTGGGGGACGCTTCCCGTAGGGAGGTGAGGGCGAAGACCCAGGCTTGCCGCAGAAAGGGGCGGACATCGCCCTGGCCGGGAATCAGGGTTGCGTTTTCCGTAAGCTTGTTGGCGCGGATATATTCAGCCAAGTCCCCGCCCAGGGGGCCGTTGCCGATCATTTGCAGCCGCGCCTCGGGCATCCTTTCGCAAACGATCTTAAAGGCCCTCGACAAGGTCAAGGGGTCCTTGATTTCGTGCAGGCGGCCGATATAAACGATGGTGGGCTCCTGGGCCCGGGGGCCGTCCGGCGGGGTGAAAAAATCGGTGTCCACGGCGTTGGGAATGACCCGGACCCGGGCCGGGTCGACCCCGAACCTGTCGGCCATTACATCCCGGAGCACGCGGGCGTTACAGATTATCCGGTCGCTGAGACGCCACAGATACTTTTCCTTTTGGTTCGGCAACAGGCCGCGGTAACCGGAAACCAGGGCCGGGACCCGGGTCAGGCGGCCCAGGACCCGGCCCCAGATATTCGGGACCGCGGTCAGGGTATAGAGAATATCCGGTTTATGGGTCAAAAGGCGGAGAAGCAAGCGAATCAGGGCCGCCGGATCGACCCAGGAAGCCTCGGAAAAGCGGACCACCTTTATTCCGGCTTGCCCGGCCAGGCCGTCCATGTCCCTTTTTCCGCCCCGCAGGACCCATAATTCGGGGGAAAAACGGCTCCGGTCCAAGTGCTTGAGCAGGTGCAGGGCGTAGCGCTGGGTCCCGCCGAATTCCAGGTCCTGGAGCAACACTGCCAATTTAATCTGTTTTTCCGTCATTTATAAAACCAGCGCTCATTTTTCGGGAGTGGTTTGCACGATAAGATCGATGACCCGTTGGTAGTTTTTTTCCGGATCGAATTGTTCCAGCACCTTGGCCCGACCCCTCTCGGCCAGGGCCAGGGCCTGGTCCCGATCCCCGACCATTTCCAGGACGGCCCGGGCCAGGGCCCGCGAATCCCTTTGAGGTATCAACAGCCCGGTGCGGCGGTCCTCGATCAGTTCCGGAATGCCCGAGATGTCCGTGGCGATCACCGGGACCCGGTGCAGCAGGGACTCCATGATGACGTTGGGAATCCCGTCCCGGTCCCCGCTGGAGGCCACGATGCTGGGCATGAGGAACAGGTCGGCTTGGTAAAAGAGGTCCGGGACCTGGTGGTAGGGAACGAACCCGGGAAACGAGACCCGTTCCCCCAGGCCCAGGGCGCCGGCCAGTTCGGTCAGTTTTTTCTGGAGCGGGCCGTCCCCGGCGATGGTCAAGGTGAAGTCCAGGCCCTGATCGGCCAGCATTTTGGCGGCCTCGAGCAGGTAATCATACCCTTTTTTTTCCACCAGGCGGCCCAGGGCCAGGAAGCGGTACGGCGGCCTTAGGGGGACCTCGGAAAGACCGTGGTTCTTGGCCGTGACCCCGTTATAGGTCAGGTGGATTTTTTTCGCGTCCTCGGCGCCGACCAGGTCGGTCAGGTACCGCAGGTTGTGAGCTGTTCCGGCTCGGACAAAGGCCGCCTGCCTGACTTTTTGGGCCAGGGCGCCGTCCGGAGGGTAGATATCCCAGGCCCGCGCCGTGAAGCTGAAGGGAATCCGACACAGCCGGGAGGCCGTCCAGGCCGCTGTCGCGGGTCCGCCGGCCCAGGGCGCGTGAACATGCCTGACGCCTTCCTCCAAAAATCTCCTGGCCAGGCGGAACCCGCAAAAAAAGGCCCATGTGTTTTCGCCGGTTTTTTCCCACGAGCCCCAACGACGGAAAAGTATGTCGTGGAAAAGGCTGTTAACCAGGGCCGGGTCCCGGCGCTTCCAGAACCATATTTCCTGGAAAACGGTCTTGAGGTAGGGCAGGCCCAGCCGCTCCACCCGACCCGCCTCGGATTCCATTTCCGGGGATATTTTGGAGTCGAGGCGCCCGTAGAGGGTGTGGACGTCCGCGGGCAAGCCCATTTCCCGAATATTTTTAACTTCCCGGAAGATAAAGGTTTCCGAGGGCTTGGGAAACCACAAGAGAACGTACGCGGTTTTGGGAAGACTCAAGCCTATTCTCCAGGTTTAGGGGTCACCCCGCCGCCGCGGGGCGGGGGAAAAGGTTGGGCAGGTCGGACAAGGCGAGGGACGCGGCGTTCATTTTCACGACCAGGAATTCCAGGAACAAGGAAATTTTAAGCAACAACGCGTCCACGGCCGCCTGGTTCGGCAGGTTGGGACTGGCGCCGGGCAGCAGTTCGGAGGAATGGAAAAAAATGGTTATCATCCGGCCGCCTCTCAGCCGATGCAGCCGGGCCGCGGTTTGCATCCTCCGCAAGCCGGTCCAGACCGGTTGGGCCGGAATCGAGCCCAGGTTCTTGGATATCCAGGAAGCCTGCCGGCCCAAAAAACCGTCATGCCCGCCGAAAAGTTCCAGGATTCTTCCCTGACCCGGCGCCGCGGGCAGGACCGTGATCGGGACTTCAAGAATTTTCGATTGACCCGGCCTGGTCGGGCGTAGGGGGTCCGGGTAATAGGGGTCCGTGGGCGCCGACAGGTGGTCGGGGCCGGCGTAAGCCCGCCGGGTCGGAGAAATGCTGCTGTCCACGGTTATTCCGGACGTTTCCAGCACCGAGAACATCTTGGGGCCGAGATTATACCGCCCCATGCGGAAGGAGGTCGGTCGGCGCCCCATTTGGGCCAGCAGGTCGAGCAGGGTCTCCATTTTTTCGGCCAGAAGCTCCCGCGGCATCAGTTCCGAGGGCGTGGGCGGCCGCAACGGCGACTCCCAAAGCGGCGGCGTGTTCCAGTGGTGTAGGTGAGCCCCGATCTCGCCCCCCCACTTTTCGTTCAACTCGGCCAGGTAATCGCGGAGCTTTCCCGTTCGGGCGGCCTGGTAGGAAACCAGCAGGGTGGGCCGGACGCCGAAGTCCCTGAATATGGGGTCCAAGCGGGAAAGCAGGGAAACATTTTCCGCCGAAGCGTCATTCGGTGAATAACTCCCGGTAAAAAGCCCCTCTTCCTCCACGTCTATCGTGACCGCCAGTTTCATGGCCAAGCAACCGTCAACCTGGTAAGGGTTCGATTCCGGCCCCGGGAGACGGGCGTCCGCCGGGGCCATGGTTCAATTTTCTTTATTGATTCGGAATAATTAAACCCCGAAAAAAGTAACACGAAGACCGCCCGGCTCCAAGGCGAAACCACGCCCCGCCCCAGGGCCGAAGCCGGTTCAATATTGGGGAATAAAAGAATTGGCCGGTTGGAACGCGTCGGGATCACAACGCTTTTTGATAAACCCGAAAACGCTTGTAAATCTTGCCCCCAAGCTTTTCCATTATGGACCTGGTTTTCATGTTCGTTTCCATTTCGCTGTGCGTGTCCACGATTTCCAGGCCCTTCTTTTTCGCCGAGATGATCATGTCCACGGCCATGAGGACGTCCAGGCCCAAGCCCCGGTATTTTTCCTTGGTGGCGCCCAGCAGCAGGTCCAACTGCTTGGTGTGTTTTTGAGACTGGATGATTTTCCACCACCCCAAGGGAAAAAGTCGTCCCCGGGCGGCCCTGATTCCCTCGGAAATGTCCTGCATGCCGAGTAGAAAGGAGACTACTTCTCCGTCCTTTTTGACGATTTTGAGCAAATCCATATCAAGGAGCATGAGAAATTTTTTGACCAAGCCCTTCATTTCCAGTTCGTCGATGGGAGTGTATCCGTAGATGTTGTTTTCGAGATAGGTTTCGTTCATCAGTTGGAAGACGGGTTCGATCCAGGTTTTGGCTTCTTTTTTATTTTTTATCGTGACCAATTCGAAGTTGTTGCGGGAACGCACCCGTTCCAGGATTTTTTTGTAGGTCGAGGGGATTTCGTCGGGCAGGTCCAATTTGTAGACCACATAGTCCATTTCCTTGGAATAGCCCTCGTTTTCGACCAGTTCGGTCATCCAGGGGTAATTGTGGATGGTGACGATGGTGGCCGGATGATCGAAACCTTGGACGAGAAAGCCTTGCGGGTCCTGGTCCGTGAAGCCGTAGGGGCCGACCAGCTTGTCCATGCCCTTGTTCCGGGCCCAATTTTCGACATGGGCCAGCAGGGCGTGGACAACTTCCTGGTCCTGGTATGTTTCCAGGTAGGTGAAGCGGGCGGTTTTTGCTTTTTGAATTTCATTGAAACGGCTGTTGACGAGGCCCATGACGCGGCCGACCAGCTTTTCGTCGCGATAAGCCAGGACCAAAACCGAATCGCAATACGAGAACGCCCGGTTTTTTTGGGGATTGAAATATTGAAATTCATCAAAATAAACCGGCGGGGTCCAGGTTTCGTGTTGGGCGTGAATCTTTTCCGGAAGATATATAAAGGACTTCAAGTCCTTGCGATTTTTTACTTCTGCGAGCCGAATTTCCATTTAGTTACCAGCCCTTTAAACCACTGCTTTATCGGTTAAGTCAAATTTTAATTAAAGGCCGTCCCGGAGTCAATAGAAAACTCGGCGGTCGAGGGGATGGCTTTCCTTTCATCCCGCGCCGGGACGTCGCGCCTCTCGCGGCCGACAACAGCTTAAAAAATACTACTCCAATTTGTGAATGCTTCTGACTCGGCCGCCCCAGGCGATGTGGTAGCGGAATCCGCGCCACACTATGTTCATGGTCGGACCGCTCAGGCAAAAGGACCAACACGCGGTTAAAAAGGTCAGGTAAAAGGCGGCGATCCAGGGAAAAAACGGGAAGGAGCGAGGGTGGAGGCGTCTCAGGCGGGCGCCCAGCAGCGTGAAAATCAGCAGAAAGCCGCCCCCCGCGAACGCCTGGGCCGCGGTGGACCAACCCAGGGGAAAAAACGCCAGCCACGACAGGGAGGCGAGGATCAGGAACAGGAAGGCCAGGATCAGAAAACAGGTGATGGCCCAAGTCCCCGGAAAGGCGAATTTCAGGTAAAGAAGCTGCCTGGTCAGCCATTCCACCCATTTTCCCATGGTCATGCACCCGAGCGGTGTTTCCAACCGGGCCCTGGGCGTGGAAATGAACTGTATCTTGGCTTCCTGGAGCCGCTTGGCCAGGGAAACGTCGTCCACCATGTTGTCCCGCCAGAGCCGGTCCACCCTTAGTTCCCGGAATAATTTCGCGGAAATGGCCGTGCTTCCCCCCCAGGGCTGAACCAGGAACCAGACGCCCCGGGTCAGGCCCAGGCCCAAAACCGTAAGGGCCCGTCCCAGGGAAACGATGCGCTGGTCCATGGGGATGGCGTGATGATAACCGCCGGCGACAAGTCCCCGCCCCAGGGCGATCGGTCGCACCAGTTCCCGCAGCCAGTCGCGCGGCGCCACGTTGGTGCTGTCCGTGAAGACCAGGACTTCCGGAAAATCGCCGAGCTCGGCCACTCCGGCCAGAAGACCGTGGTTTTTCTGGCACCCTTCCTTGGTGGTCCCGCTCAGGATAAACGAGGCGTGGGCCCGGCCCGCGGCCGCGGCTTGCAGCACATACGCGGCCGGGTCGTCGAAGCTCCGGCCGACCAGGACCACCTTAAAGTCCGGGTAGTCCTGGTTGAGGCGGGAGGCCACGGCGTCGGCCATGACCGGGTCCGTTCCGGCGGCCGGAATGACCATCCCCACCCTCGGCCAGGCCAAGGGCTCCGGTTGGTCGTTTTCACGATCCGGGGCCGAGGGCAGGCTTTTTTTCAGGTCGTTTTCTCCCAGAAAAATCAGACCCGCCAGGCAGACCAGGACCACGCCCATGATAGTTATAGCAACCGGCAACAACTTTTTTTCTCAACCATTGGAGTGTGGGGATTCGACCAAGCGCCGTTCCTCGATTTTAACACGCGCGGCCGGGAACGGCGCTTGGTTTTTTCGTTTTCCAGGAAAAAATCAACCCGCCTGAAGCTTTTTCCCCTCGGGAGAAAAAATGGCGTACTTGGACCATTTTCGTCTCTGGGAATAACATTGCCAGGCCGTGGCCAGGACCCCCAGGCCGTATTTGACGCTTCTCGAAAAATTAATGGAGGAAGCTTCCGGGAAGTATTTGGTGGGACAGGACACTTCACCGATGGAGAAGCCGAAGTACAAGGCCTGGGCCAGCATCTGGTTGTCGAAGACAAAGTCGTTGGAATTTTCCAACAGGGGCAGGGTTTCCAGGACTTCCCTGGAAAAAGCCCGGAACCCGGTGTGATACTCGGATAGCTTCGCCCCCAGCAGCAGGTTTTCCGTGACCGTCAGAAAACGGTTGGCAATGTACTTATAGAGAGGCATTCCGCCCTGCCGGGTCTTGCCGCCCAATATCCTGGACCCCAGGGCCACGTCGTACTCCCCGCTGGCCACCAGCCCGGCCAGGGCGGGGATGATCCTCGGGGAATACTGGTAATCCGGGTGGAGCATGACCACCACATCCGCTCCCAGCGCGAGGGCTTGGGCGTAACAGGTTTTCTGATTCCCCCCATAGCCCAGGTTTTTTTCGTGAACAAAGCTGCGAATTCCCAATTGACGAGCCACTTCAACCGTCGCGTCCGGGCTGGCGTCGTCCACCAGGAGCACTTCATCCACAATGTCCCGGGATATTTCCCGGTATGTTTTTTCCAAGGTCTGGGCGGCGTTGTAGGCCGGCATGACCACTACCACTTTTTTTCCGGAAATCATTGTTTTCTCCTCAAGCGGCGGTGAAAGCGAAACAAAAAAACATTATCCCGCCGTTTGTATTTTGTTCGTCGACGCCGCCGGCGAGCGGAAAGCCCGCTCCGGTCGGCCTCGCTCAATATACGGCGCCGGCCCGGTAAAGATACCGCGGCTGCCTAGCCCAGGCCCGGTAGGGCCCGGCGGGAAACCCCCGCTGGGAGCGGCGCGATTAAATCTAGCGGATGTAGGCGTTCCATCGTCCCGCCCCCTGGCGTAACTCCGAGCCGGGCGCGTCCGCGATGCGGGGAGCATTATCAAAAATGTCAAAAATTTGGAAGGCCTTGGGCCAGGCTTTTAAAATCATGAATAATACTCCTTGACAGGCCGCTCCGGGGAAGTGTAGCCTTTTGGTCCTATGCTCAAAAACATTCGCGCGGCGCTTCTCCCCATGCGGAAGGGGCGGCCAGGGAGGGGAGGATATGGAATATCAGACTTTGCTGGTTGAAACCGGCGAGGACCACGTGGGGTCCATCACCTTGAACCGCCCCGGGCACATGAACACCTTCAACACGACCATGGCCCGGGAATTGGTCGCGGCCCTTTTATTCCTGGACGCGGACCCGGAAACGAGGGTGATCGTGCTCAAGGGCGCCGGCAAGGCCTTTTGCGCCGGGATCGACATCACCGAGTTCGAGGGGAAGACCCCGACGGAATACAAGGCCTGGGTCGAGGAGATGGAAAACGGCCTCGTGACCATGATGTCCCTGGGAAAACCGGTCATAACCCTGGTGCGGGGGGTGGCGGCCGCCAATGGCGCCGGGTTGATCGCGGCCTCGGATTTGACGGTAGCCTCGGAAAACGCCCGCATCGGGTTTACGGCCATCAACGTCGGGTTGTTTTGCCTGGGGCCGGCTGTTCCGCTCATTCGGGCGGTCGGCCGAAAACAGGCGCTGGAGCTGTTATATTTCGGGGACCTCATAACGGTTGAAAAAGCCAAGGAAATGGGGCTGGTCAACGTTATCGCCCCGCGCGACGAATTGGAAAAAATCGGGCTCGAATACGCCAGGGCCCTGGCGGCCAAGAGCCCGGCGGCCTTGCGGGCGGGAAAACAGGCCTGCCACCGCATTCTGGACATGGAGCTTCATCAAGCCTTCGATTACATGAATGAAGCTTTCGCCAGGCTCTGCACCACGGCGGACGCGCGGGAAGGAGTGGCCGCCTTTCTGGAAAAACGCCGGCCCGAGTGGACGGGGCGTTGATCGCTTCCGGTTGAACCGGGCCGCGTTAAACCGGTTATGGTCGCCCGGCCGGGCCGGGTGAAACCGACAATGTTTGCTCAAGGGGGCCGTCAGGCCGGGAAAGAGGGAGTAATAATGGGATTCCAAGTTGTTGAAGCGGATAAAATCGAGATTCTGACCCTGCAGGATAATTATGTGGACATGGTCTCCGGAGACAGCAACCAGATTGTCCGGCGGGCCATTCCGTTAAAAGGCCTTGAAGTTAAAAACAGCGTGCTGGCGGAACACGGCTTTTCCTCCGTGGTCACGGTCCACAAGGACGGGGCTTCCCGCGCGGTCCTCTTTGACTTCGGTTTTTCCGAGCATGGCGCGGCCTTTAACGCCGAGGCCCTCAATGTCGACCTGACCAAGGTGGAGGTCCTGGCCCTGTCCCACGGACATTTGGACCATGTCGGGGGACTGGAAAAACTGGCCGCCCTGACCGGCCGCAAGGGCCTGGACTTGGTGGTGCATCCGACCGCGTTCCGGCAGCCCAGGTTTCTGAAGATCGCCGAGAATTTCAACGCCTATTTTCCTCCCTTCACCAGGGAAAAAGCTGAAAAGGCGGGGTTGAACCTGGTCGAAACCGACTCCCCGCTGCCGCTTCTAGGCGGCTTGGCCCTGTTCCTGGGGCAAATTCCCCGGACGACGGATTTTGAAAAGGGGGCGCCGAACCTGTTTTACGAAAAGGACGGCGTCGAAATCCGGGACACCTTCGAGGACGACACCGCCCTGGTGATGAACCTGAAGGGCAAGGGCCTGGTTGTTTTGTCGGGCTGCGCCCATTCCGGCATAATCAACACCCTCCGCCAGGCCAGGGAATTGACGGGCGTGGAAAAAATACACGCGGTCATGGGCGGGTTCCACCTGGCCGGGCCGGTCCAAAAGCCGGCCATCGCCCCGACCGTGGCGGGCTTGAAGGACGCGGCCCCGGATTATATCGTCCCGACTCATTGCACCGGCCGCGAAGCCATCAATTTGATTGAACGGGAGATGCCGGGCAAGTTCCTCTTGAATATGTCCGGGACCACCATGTGTTTCGAGGCCTGATCCGGTTTTTCCTCCCGTCGCCGGAAGAGGCGGCGTATTGTTCCCATGCCATGAAGGAGTTTCCTCGATGCCGAACGTTCCCATGTTCATTCGAAACAGATGCACCAGCGTCGAGCAGGTGGATGAACTGACCATCCGCTCGACTTGCCGCCTTCAGGACACGCTGACCGGCGCCGCGGTGGAGATATTGGTTAAATTGCCCGACCTGGAAATCATCGCCGCCCAGGGCGAGGTTTCCAGGACCTATCGGGACGAGTGCCTGGACCAGTCCGGCCCCCTCCAAAAAATGGTCGGCGTGCGGATCGGGTCGGGCATGTTGAAAATCATAAAAGGGCTTATCGGCGAATCCACGGCCTGCTCCCAGTTGGGGTTCATGGTCGAGGAATGCTGCCACGGGGTCATCCTGGCCTTCACCAAGGACACCCTGATGCAGGCGCCCCGGGACCAGGAACTGACCGCCGATTTTTACCGGGAAATGGTCAAGGCCAACACGCGTCTTTTGAACCGTTGCGCGGCGTTCGCTCCGGGCAGCTCCATGGTCGAAGGCGTCGAACCCCCCAGCAAGTGATCCCCAGCCAAGGAGCCGGCCCCCAAAATGCTAAAATTCATGCGGAATAAAGTGGTGGATGTTCAACTCAGGCCCGACGGCGACCTGGCCGTCCACGGGATTCTCGACGACGACGTCTACAGCCTGGAACTTAACCTGGTAATTGGATTGCCCGATTTTGAAATAAAAAACATCCAGGGCAAATGGCATCGCTGGACCACGCCGGAATGCCCCCGGGCCATCGGCTTTATCGACGGCGCCCTGGGACTGCGGCTTCTGGATGAAAATTTCAGCCCGACCGTCCATAAGGTCGTCGGCCGCCGGGCCTGCCGCCATTTCGCCAACCTCCTGCTCGAATGCGCCCATTCCGCCCGGGAAGCCGCGCTCCTGGCGAGCTGGGACCAGGCCAAGGCGGCCGACCCCAGCCTGAACCCGGCCGATTTTTTCCGGCGGAACACTAAACCCGCGGCGCCGGTCCAGGAAAAGGCAACAATGCCCGCGGAAGCCCGGGCGGCCGAACCGGCCCCGTCGGCGCCGGAAATAACTCCGGTTCGCCGGCCGCGCGGCGCCGGTCCGGTGGTGGACCTCCATGTTCACACCTTTCCCGCCTCTCCCTGCGCTTCCTCCGGGGTCGACCAGGTGGTCCTGGAAGCCAAGAGAATCGGCCTCGACGGGATTTGCCTGACCGATCATAATTACGTCTGGTCGGCGGATGAAGTGGAACGGCTCCGGCGCGAACACGACTTCCTGGTGCTGCGCGGCAACGAGATCACCACCGACCAGGGCGACGTCCTGGTTTTCGGGCTGGAACGCGACGTCAAGGGCGTCATCCACCTGGAAGACCTCCGCCGGGAAGTCCTGGACAGCGGCGGGTATATGATCGCGGCCCATCCCTTTCGCGGCTTTCTGACCTTCAACGCCTCCCAGTTGGGTTTGACCCCGGAAAAGGCCATGGAGAGAAGCATGTTCCGCCAGGTGGATTCCATCGAGGTCCTGAACGGCAAGGTCACGCCCCGGGAAAACGAGTTTTCGTCCCGGGTCGCCGCCGGCCTGGGGTTTTCCGGGACCGGCGGAAGCGACGCCCACCAGGTGGATGAAGTCGGGCGTTACGCCGTCGAGTTCGACCGCGCGGTGGAAAATGAAACAGACCTCATCGCGGCCCTGAAGTCCGGCGCTTTTCGGCCGGTCGCTTTTCGCGATGAGCCAGGCGAATAGGAAAGGTTGGTCCCTATGAGCAATACACCTAATTGGGAAAAGACAGTCCGGAGAATCGAGACCCTGACGCGGATCAAATCCTTTCCGGTCGCCTTGAAATTGTTGGAGAAAAAAGAGGAGTTGGACCGGATTCCCTTTCTGCGCCGGCCTCCCTACAAAGCCACCATGTGTCAGTTGATAACCCAGGTCCGGACCTTCGACTGGACCGTCGGGGCCGACGCCGGGGATTTTATCGGTCCCCTCTGCCCGTCCATCATCGGTCTCGCCGACACCCCCCCGGCGATGAAGGACGGGACTTTTCGGAGCATTGTCTGGGTTAGGACCAAGGCGGACGGGAAAAAATTCGAGGAATCCATCCCCCGCCTGCCCCTGGGAAAATACGAGGCCCTGGCCATGGCCCCGTTGGTCTACAACCCGTTCGAACCGGATATTGTTTTAATTTACGCCAACCCGGCCCAGATAATGCTCTTCATCAACGCCTTGCAGTTCGACGATTATGAAGTGATGAACTTTTTCTGCGTGGGAGAATCGTCCTGCTCGGACGCCATCGCCCGGTGTCTGTTGACCGGAAAGCCTTCCGTCGCCATTCCCTGTTACGGGGAACGACGCTACGGCCACGCCCAGGATGACGATCTCGTCCTGGCCCTCCCTCCCGACAAGGTCGAAAAAGCCCTGTCGGGCCTGGAAGCCCTGTACCGTAGGGGGATTCGCTATCCCATCAGTTACGCGGGCGCCGAGCGCGACCTGGCCTCGTCCTTTCCCGGAAGCTACGGGGGCGTGGAACAGTTGGACCTGATCCGGGGCCGGGACCGGCGCCTGTTGGTGGGGGTCACCGGGACCATCGCCTGCGGCAAAACCACGGTCGCCGACATGTTGCGGGAAAAAGGCGCCTATATCATCGATTTCGACGTCATCTCCCGCCAGGTGGTGGAACCGGAAAAAACGGCCTGGAAGCAGATCGTCCAGTTTTTCGGGGAGCAGGTCCTCAACGACGACCGGACCATGGACCGGAAAAAAGTGTCGGACATCGTCTTTCGCGACCTGGAAAAAAGAAAGAAACTCGAAAGCTTCATTCACCCCCAGATCATGGTCGAATTCCTGGGGCAATTGAACGCCATCACCGCCGCCGATCCCGAGGCGATCATACTGGTGGTGGTGCCGCTCCTGATTGAACTGAACTTGCAATATCTTTTCCACAAAACCCTGGTGGTTTACATCCCCCAGGAAGAGCTGGCCGTCCGACTGGCCAAGCGGGACGGCATCACCCGGGAAGAAGCACTGGTGATTATTTCTTCCCAACTGTCCATCGATGAAAAGGCCAAATTCGCCGATTTCCTGGTGGACAACAGCGGCGACCTGGCGGAAACCAAGGTCCGCGTGGCCGGGGTCTGGGAAAAACTCCGGGAAGCTCAACAGGATATCCGGAACTAGTAAAAAACCCGGACGTCCGGGCGAGGGGACATCCCTTGGCCGGGCTTCCGGGTTTCATCCCGCGGGGCGGGGAAGGGGAAGCGGGGACGTGAACCAACCCTAGCCGCCGGCGCATCCCGCTTCTTTTTTTTCAACCTCCGGCGCCGCTTGGGCCGATAGCATCTTTTCACAGACCTCCCGGACTTGGACCGGATCGTCGGACCGGGAAGTCAAGAAACGGGGCCTGAGGGCATGGGCCAGGGCGACCGCGTCCGGGCTGGGTTCCGCTAGAATAATCACCAGCCGCGCCCGCGACAGCAGCTTGCGCCAGGGCGTCAAACCCGCCAGGTCCTCCCGGCCCGTCAAGGACAGCACGCCGACTGGGGGATGTCCGAAGGGCCGTCGCAAGCCCTCGACCAGCGCCTCCACCGAGTCGAAGGCGCAAAAACCATTCTCCGGAGTCAGTTTTTCCAATATATTTTTCAGGGGCGAGGCCCGGTCCCGGGCGTTTGGCTCGAACAAAAACAACTGCATTAACTTGGCTCCAGCTCGAAGTCCTAGGATGACAGGTGACAATCAAGATGCGTGCCAATGCCAATTCCCGATGTTGCTTAAAAAACGTATCGATATTAATATGTTGTAGCTGATTGTCCGGGCGCCCGCCCCGGCGGCGTTTTCCTAGGGCCGGGGAATCCCGCGAGGCAGGAAATATTCCTGTCCCCTGGGATTGCAACGCGCCCCGCCGCGCCGGACTTGGCCCGGCAAAAGTTCGTTGACAGGCCTGCCGGGCCTTGAACCAGGATCCAGCGTCGTCAGGGTCGCCAACAGGTCGGCCGCGCCAACTATACGCCGCTTCAGGGGCGGCCGCGGCCAGGCCTGCGGCCAGGCCCCTCGATACTCGCGGCCGGCTATTTTTCGAAAGGTAAAAAAACTCGTCGTTTCAGTTTGTAGGGTGCGCAACGCGCACCATCTTTTACTATTTGGGTGCGGCTCTTTCACGACGAGCTAAAATCAGTATTATAGCAATGAGTCAGCATGTGAATTGCGGTGACGCCCCGGCTGAAAGCCGGAGGATATTTTTCGGATCGGAAGATATGTGGGGCTTTTTTTGAACGTAAATGGC
>JAZDGM010000129.1:0-27860 GCA_043806915.1 Pseudomonadota bacterium
GTGAGGGGGGCTTTAAGTTAGCAAGGACATCCATATTTCTAGAGTGGGGAAGCCGGCGAAGCTTCGCCTCAAACCGTCAAGTAAAAACTTGATCTGTTTGTAAAGAAGTCAAGGCATATAGGTGTCTGGGGTTCCCTGGCCGAGGTTCCCAAGCTCTAGCTTGGGAACCAGTGGAAATAGGATGTCCTTGATAAAATGGAATAAAACAAAAAAGGCCGGGATCGCGCGCGGCCCCGGCCCGTACTCCGAGGGGCCGCCTGTCGCGGCGGCCCCGCCGGGGTTATTTCTTTTTCAACCAAGCCATCATGGCGCGCAGTTTTTCGCCCACGGCGTTGATGGGATGATCGGCGTGACGGCGGCGGGCCGCGTTGAACATGGGCCGGCCGGCCCGGTTTTCCAGTATCCAATCCCGGGCGAATTCACCGGACCGGACTTCTTCCAGTATTTTTCTCATTTCCTGGCGGGTCTGGTCGGTGATGATGCGCTTGCCGCGGGTGTAGTCGCCGTATTCGGCGGTGTCGCTGACGGAATAGCGCATGTAGTTGATGCCGCCCTGATAGAACAGGTCCACGATGAGCTTGAGTTCGTGGAGGCATTCGAAATAGGCGATTTCCGGTTGATAACCGGCTTCCACCAGGGTGTCGAACCCGGCCTTGACCAGTTCGGACACGCCGCCGCACAGAACGGCCTGCTCGCCGAAGAGATCGGTTTCGGTTTCTTCCTGGAAGGTGGTCCGGATGACGCCGGCCCGGGCCGCGCCGATGCCGTTGGCATAGGCCAGGGCCGTGGGCAGGGCCTGGCCGGTGGCGTCCTGGTGAATGGCCACCAGGGAGGGCACGCCCGCGCCTTTTTCATATTCGGCCCGCACCAGGTGTCCGGGGCCCTTGGGGGCGACCATGGCCACGTCCACGTCGGCCGGAGGAACGATCTGTCCGAAATGGATATTGAAGCCGTGGGAGAAAAGCAGGGTTTTCCCGGCGGTCAGGTGCTTTTTGACTTCGTTTTCGTAGAGCATGGCCTGGACGTCGTCCGGGGCCAGTATCTGGATCAGGTCCGCGGCGGCGGAGGCTTCTTCCGCGGTGACCGGTTCAAAACCGTATTGCTTGGCCAGATCGTAGTTGGCAACGCCTTTTCTTTCGGCCACGATCACTTGCAGTCCGCTGTCGCGCAGGTTGAGGGCCTGGGCGTGGCCCTGGCTGCCGAAGCCGATGATGGCGATCTTCCTACCCTGGAGTGGGGCGAGGCTGGCGTCTTTCTCGTAATAAATTTCCATGATATTCTCCTTTAGACTAAGCGATTATTTTTTGGACCTCGCAATGGCGATCCGACCGGTGCAGACAATCTCCTCGACGCCGAAATTTGCCAGCAGTTCGAGAATAGCCTTGATCTTGCCCTCGCCGCCGGTGACTTCCAGGGTGTAGAAGCGCGCCCCCACATCCACGATCTTGGCCCGAAAAATATCCACAATACGCAGGACTTCCGCCCTGGTCTTGAGGTCGGTCTTCACTTTTATCAGGGCCAGTTGCCGTTCGACGAACTCTGTTTCGGTCAGGTCCACCACCTTGATCACGTTGATCAATTTGCGGAGCTGTTTGATGATCTGCTCGATTATCGACGGCGAGCCGGCGGTGACCAGGGTTATCAGGGAAACCTGGGGATCGATGGTCTCGGCCACGGATAAGCTGTCGATATTGAACCCCCGACCGGAAATGAGGCCGCTGACCCGGGCCAGGACCCCGGGTTCGTTGTCCACCATCACGGAAAGGGTATGCCGCTTGACTTCGTTAGTATTAGCGCCGTTCATGACGATTAAACCAATAACATGTTGGAAATGGCGGCCCCGGCCGGGACCATGGGGTAAACGCATTCTTCCCGTTCCACCGCGAAATCCATGAGGACCGGTTTATCCGTCCTCATCGCTTCCTCGATGACCGGCTGGACTTCCGAGGGCTTTTCGGCCCGGAGCCCCACCGCGCCGTAGGCTTCGGCCAGCTTGACGAAATCGGGGGTCGCGTTCATGGGCGTGGCGCAGTATCTCTTGTCGTAAAAGAGCTGCTGCCACTGGCGAACCATGCCTAAATACCCGTTGTTCAGGATCGCCACCTTTACCGGCAGATGGAATTCCATGGCCGTGGCCAGTTCCTGGATATTCATCTGGATGCTGCCGTCGCCGGCGATGTCGATCACCAGTTTGTCCGGGAACGCCACCTGGGCGCCGATGGCCGCCGGCAGCCCGAAGCCCATCACCCCCAGGCCGCCGGAAGTGATGAAGGTCCGGGGTTGGGCGAAATGGTAATACTGCGCGGCCCACATCTGGTTCTGGCCGACTTCCGTGGTGATGATGGCCTCGCCCTTGGTTAGGCGATAGATTTCCTCGACCACGAATTGCGGCTTTATCGCGCCGTCGGGTTTCTGGTCGTAGGCCAGGGGAAAGGTTTCCTTCCAGGCCTTGACTTGGTCCAGCCAGGGTTTGCGGATCGCGGCGGCATCGACGCCCCGGTCCCCGGCCTGGGACTTGACCAGGGTGATTATCTTGCCCAGGGCGTTCAGGCAATCCGCCACGATCGGCACCTGGACGTTGACGTTCTTCCGGATGGACGTCGGGTCGATGTCGATATGAATTATCTGGGCCTCGGGACAGAACTCGCTGATCTTGCCGGTGACCCGGTCGTCGAACCGCGCGCCCACGGCCACTAGCAGATCGCAGTTCTGGACGGCCATGTTGGCCCGATAGGTCCCGTGCATCCCCAGCATGCCCAGGGACAATTCATGGGCCCCGGGGAAGCCGCCCAATCCCATGAGGGTGGTGGTGACCGGAATCAGCAGACTCTCGGCCAGATTGGCCAACTCCCGATGGGCCCCCGAACTGATCACTCCGCCCCCGGCGTACAGCACCGGCCGCCGGGACTCGAACAGCAGGTCCACGGCCTTCTGCACCTGCTTGGGGTGGGCCTCGATGTGGGGCTGGTAGCTCCGGAGCGAAATTTTGCGCGGGTATTTAAACTCGGCCTGGCCTTGGATGACATCCTTGGGCAGGTCGACCAATATGGGGCCGGGTCGGCCCGAGGAAGCCAGGAAAAAGGCTTCCTTGATTACGCCCGCCAGGTTTTCCGTGTTCTGTACCAAGTAGTTGTGCTTGGTGCAGGGTCGCGTGACGCCCACGATGTCGACTTCCTGAAAGGCGTCGTTGCCGATGAGCATCCGCGGGACCTGTCCGGTCAGAACCACCACGGGGCTGGAATCCATAAAGGCCGAGGCTACGCCGGTGACAGTGTTGGTGGCTCCGGGACCCGAAGTTACCAGTACGACGCCGACCCGGCCCGTGGCTCGGGCGTAGGCGTCCGCGGCATGCACCGCCGCTTGTTCATGACGGACCAGGATATGCTTGATCTTGGTCTGGGCCAAACTGTCGTGGATGTCGGTGATGGCTGCCCCGGGATAGCCGAAGATGACTTCGACCCCTTCCTTTTTGAGGCATTCCAAAAGAATCTTCGCGCCAGTGAGTTTCATTTCATTCCTTGATTCCTGTACTGGGCCAAAATGGCCTCGATCCGGTCTTTTCCCGCAAGTTTTTGTTTCTGGATTTTCTTCTTTTCGATGGTTTCCTCGGTGGTTAGATACGGCCTACGGTTAAACTCCTCGAGTTGTTCCTCGTATTCACGATGCTGTTCCACCAGGGTTCTCAATTCCTCATCCGCCTGGATGAGACGGGTAATAAGCTCTTGATCCTGTGTTTCCATCGGCGCCTCCCGAATGGCCAAAAATTGGAATTTTTTTATCTTACAAGTTTTTGGAGCAATGTCAACGGCCCAAACGGTCATGAAAAAAAGCTTTTTTCGTCATGAAAGCCCCACCGCGACGCCCCGCGAACGGGCGCCGCGCACCCGGCCCAGGCGCGTTGTCGCCACGAAGACCCACAAAAAGCTGTAGTACCAAGGCCTATAATCATCCCGGCCCCGCTCCCCGGAAGGAATGGTCCCCCAGCCGCGGCGATTGCCGCCGCCGGACCTCGTTCCGGCGACCCGGGCGGCCATAAACCCGATTTTTTTCCGCCAGGCCGGCCGACTCCCGGCGGCCCGGGTTTTTTATCATCCGGTCTCTTCCAGGAAGTTTTTCGCCGTCCCGCGACGGGCGACGACCCGGGGGGCGCCGATGTTTTTTCCTTGCGGAAATCACTTCAAAACCTTATTTTCCAATGTTTTCCAAGGACATCCCCTATATTCGTTTTCCCGCCCCCAGGCCGCCCGGCGTCGGAAAAGATCGGCGGGCCAGGCCGGGGGAAAGCCGGGGGGCGGTTCTTGGTTTTATTTTCTAACTTTTTTATATTAAAATAGTTAAGATTGCGCCGCTTGCCCCGCCAGCATTCAGCTTGCATGCCGGAACCAATTCATATAACATCGGCTGGAAAAATACCCGGACGCCCTGAAACGGCTTTTCGTCCCCCGCGGCGACAAAGGCTTTTTCGGAAGCGGGGGCGATTAAGGCCTTGGACAAAGGAAATACCCGGCCCGGGAAAGCCTTTCAGTTGACCCGGGGCCGCAAATATGGATAATAATCGGTTTTCGACTTCCGGCCCGTCCAGGCGGCCGGAATAAAACCTATTGGGAACAGGATCGCCGCTCGCGCTTTGGTGCAATCAATGGGCCGTAAATCAATCTACAATATATTGATGTATTCCCACGATACCTATGGTTTGGGACACATTCGCCGAACCATGGCCATCGCGTCTCACTTGCGTGATGAATACACCAATATCCTCATTTTGACCGGGTCGCCCATCGTCGGGAGCTTTCCCCTGCCCGACCAGATAGATTTCGTGCGCATCCCCGGCATGATCAAGAAAACCAACGACGAGTATGTCCCCCTGTCCATTCGGATCAATCCCACCCACGCCCTGGACATTCGCAAGAACATCATCAAGGCCACGGCCAAGGCTTTCCAGCCGCAGCTCTTCATTGTGGACAAGGAGCCGCTGGGGTTGAAGCAGGAAATCCTGCCGACTCTAAAGTGGATGAAACGCTGCCTGCCCGAGACCCGAACCATTTTGGGGCTGCGCGACATCATGGACGACTCCAAGGTCGTCCGCAAGGACTGGCGCGAGCGGGGCGTTTACGAGGTGATGGACAAATTATATAACGAAATCTGGGTGTACGGCGTCCAGGAGTTTTACGACCCCATCAAGGAATACGGCATTCCCGAATCCATCAGCGACAAAATGACCTTCACCGGCTACATCACCCGGGCGATTCCGGACAGCGAGGCGGTGCGGCGGGCCCGGAAAAAAATAATTTCCACCAAAAACGGAGAAAAGCTGGTGGTGGTCACCGCCGGCGGCGGCGGCGACGGCTACGCCATGATGAGCGCGTACCTGAAAATGCTGGAAGAAAAACCCAACGGCGTTCCCTTTTACAGCATCCTGGTCACCGGGCCCTTCATGCCGCGCCACGAGCGGGACGACCTGACCGAACGAGCCAGGAAAAGGGGCGTCAAGACCCTCCATTTTCACCGCCGGATGGAGGAGATGCTGGGGGCCGCCGACCTGGTGGTCAGCATGGGCGGGTATAACACGGTCTGCGAAATCCTGAGTCAGGGGACCAATTCCCTGATCATTCCCCGGGAAACCCCGCGCCGGGAACAGCTCATCCGCGCCCAGGTCCTCAAAAGCCAGAACATGGCCGACTATATTCCCTGGAACGCGGTCAACGGCCAGTCGCTCTTCCAAAAAATCACGGAAATCCTGGAAAACCCGGACGCCTGCCGCTGCAACATCCGTCAGTTCAAAATGACGGGCCTTGACGTCATGAGCAAGCGCCTGGAATCATTTCGAGACCAGGAATAATGCCCGACAAGCCGGTCCTGGGGATGATCCTGAAAGGATACCCCCGCATATCCGAAACATTTATTTCCAACGAAATTCTGCTCTTGGAGGAATTGGGCTTTTCCGTCCATATTTTTTCCATGCGCCGGCCCCGGGAAGCCTTTTCCCACGACAGCATTCGAAATATCCGGGCCCGGGTGGACTACCTGCCCGAGGACCTCGACCTGGCCAAGCTCCTGCCTCCCAACCTGTTGTTGGCCCTGACAAGCCCCAGGCGTTACGCCCGGGGGCTCATGACCGCCTGGCAAAGGTACAAACGATCCCGCAGCCGCAACACCATCAAGCATTTCCTCCAGGCGGGGCGCCTGGTGCAATGTTTTCTCCCGGGCAGCGGGGTCGGTCATCTGCACGCCCATTTCGCTCATTCCCCGACCTCCGTGGCGCTTTTCGCCGGCGTCTTGTCCGGCCGGCCCTTCAGCTTCACGGCTCACGCCAAGGACATCTACACCCAGGACCCGGCCCAGCTCAGGGAAAAAATCGGCCGGGCCGACTTCGTGGTCACCTGCACGGGCTATAACAAGGCCCACCTGGAAGAGGTCGCCCGGGGCCTGGACACGCCCATTCATCGGATCTACCACGGCATTGATCTCGGCCTTTTTTCCCGGAGTCGGGACAACGGCCCCCTTGCCCCGCCTTTTCACATCCTGACCGTGGCCCGGCTGACGGCCAAAAAAGGATTGCCCACGGTGTACCGGGCCCTGCGACTGCTGGCGGACCGGGGCCTCGATTTTCGGCACACCCTGATCGGGGACGGGGATGATCGGGAACAAATCCTGGGGCTGATCAAGGACCTGGGCTTGGAGGACCGCGCCCGATGGCTGGGGACCCAACCGCATGGCGTGGTCCTGGAAGAGTATCGCCGGGCCGATGCTTTCGCCCTGGGCTGCGAGGTGGCTTCCAACGGCGATCGGGACGGTATTCCCAACGTGATTCTGGAAAGCATGGCCATGGGGGTCCCGGTGGCGGCCACGAGGGTCTCGGCCATCCCCGAACTGGTGGAACACGGTCGCACCGGGCTCCTGGTTTCCCCCGGGAATCCCGGGGAACTGGCCGACGCCCTGGCCGCGCTTCTACTCGACCTCCCGCTGCGGGACCGAATCATACCGGCGGCCAGGCAGACCGTGGTGGAACGGTTCGACAACAAGGCCCTTATCGGGAGACTGGCCGAGTTGTATCGGGCGGCCGGGTTATGAGCCTTTCAGCCGCCGCGCGCCAACGTCGTTCATGAAAATTTTTTTTTACGCGCCCTTCAAGCCCGTGGGACACCACCGGCCTTCCGGGGACCTGACCACGGCCTCGGAACTCTGCGAGCACTTGGCGGCGCGGGGCCACGAGCTTGTCCAAGCCAGCCGCCTCCGGCTGCGCTGGGTTTACTGGAAGCCGCACCTCTGGCCCGCCGCGGCCGCGGAGCGACTGCGGCTGCTCGGGACCGCCCAAAGGGAAAAACCCGACCTCTGGTTGACTTTCCATTGCTACTACAAGGCGCCGGACATCATCGGCCCCTGGGTTTCCGCCCGGGCCGGGCTGCCCTATTTGATCTTCAAGGGAATATACTCGACCAAGGTCCGCCGCCGGCTGAAAACCCTGCCCGGTTTTCTTCTCAACCGCCGGGCCTTGACCTCCGCCGCCGGCATCATTTCCAACCGCCGGGAAGACATGGTCAACCTGGCCAGGATCATCCCGGCCGAGCGCCTGTATTATACGCCTCCCGGAATCAAGCCCGCGGACTTCGCTTTCCGTCCGGAAGCCCGGGAGCGCCTGCGGCGGGAGTGGGGCGTGGGCGACAGCCCCGTGGTCCTGACCGCGGCCATGTTCCGGCCGGACGTCAAGACCAAGGGGCTGATCCATGCCATCCGGGCCTGCGGCAAGCTCCTGGCCCGGGGACGGGACTTGTTCCTGGCCGTGGCTGGAGACGGCGAGGAAAGAAAAAAAATAGAACGAATCGCGGCGCGGGAATTGGGGGGCCGGGTTCGCTTCGCGGGACTGGTCCCCCGGGACAAAATGGCCGATTTTTACAGCGCGGGAGACCTATTCGCTTTTCCCGGGTTCAACGAGGCCCTGGGAATGGTTTACCTCGAAGCCCAATCCTGCGGACGCCCCGTGGTGGCCTGCCCGGAGGGCGGCGTGCCCGAGGTGGTGGAACATGGCCGGGGCGGGTTGTTCGCTCCGGCCGACGACCTGGACGCTTTCGCCGGGGCCGTGGCCCGTTTCCTGGACGACCCCGGGTTCAGGGAGAGCCAGGGGAACCTGGCGCGGGCCCGGATTCTGGCCGACCACGACCTGGGAAAAAACTACTTGTTATTGGACGAGATACTGAAAAAAGCAGCCCGAGGCCAAAAATGACCGTAACGATATTCGGCCTGACCCGCCATTCCGAAACGGAGTGGAACCGGCGGAGGCTGATCCAGGGCCAACTCGACAGCCCCCTCACCGCCCAAGGGGCCCGGCGGGCGGAAGCCTGGGGAAAAATCCTCGCCCCTCTTGGCTGGGACCGGTTGGCGTCGTCCGACCTGGGCCGGGCCGTCTCCACCGCCCGGCTCGTCAACGGCGCCCTTGGCCTGCCCCTGGAGAGCGATCCCAGATTCCGGGAACAGGACTGGGGCGACTGGACCGGCAAGTCCTGGGACGAACTTAAAACCGGCTTTAAAGAGGAATTGGACGCCATGGACGCCGCCGTTTGGGCCGGCGGCCCTCCGGGCGGCGAAACCAGGGAACAGGTCCGGGCCCGGGCCGAGGCGGCCCTGCTCGATCTCGGCCGCGCGCATCCGGGAGAAAGAATTCTACTGATTATTCATAAAAGTGTAATAAAATATCTGGTATACAAGCTCTGGCGCGAAAAGGCCCCCGGGGCGCCAACCCCGAAGCTGTTGTCCCGCGGACTTCATCTTTTGGCGCTCGATGATTCGGCGGGATTCATTCTGAAACAAATCAACGCCCTGCCTCTCCCCTGAACAGCGGAGCGCAAATGGAAACAAGGACGGAGTTGCTGCGGATAATAGAAGAAAGCGGGCGGGAAAACATCTGGCGGCCCATCCGCGACGAGAGCGGCGTGTTACTGGCCCCGGGAACGGAAGACATGCGGGATGGGGCCATCCGGGACTTGGCCCGGGTCGATTTCCGCGGTCGGACCGTTTTGGACCTGGGATGCAATTTCGGCTTTTTCGCTTTTCTGGCTAAACGATTCGGCGCGGCCGAGGCGATCGGGGTCGACCGCGACGCCCTGGCCGTGCGGGGCTGCGGCCTGTTGAATCGCCTCAAGGGGTCGGTTCGGGGCGTGAGGTTCCTCGCGGCCGATTTCATGACCGAGGATATCGGCGGGCCCTACGATATCTGCCTGATGATCAATTTCATGGGCGTGAACGCCGCGGCCGGCGGACTGGGGCCCTTCCTGGACCGGGCCGCCGCCCTGGCCCGGGAAGCCATGGTTTTCACCGCCCGCCCGGCCTACCGTCTCGACAAGCATTTCGGCAGCCTGGCCGACGGCGTCGCCGCCCTTTATCCGCCCGAATTTATCCGGCGTCGACGTTTTTTCATGATCGAATACATGGCCGCCCATTTCGCCGGGTCTTGGAAAATGGAAACTCTTTCCCCGGACTATCAGGATATCGACGTCCGGAGGACCATTATCTTCCGGCGCGAAAACGGACCGATGATCGGCCGCGGAAAGCCCGTGGAATGAAAATACTCTTTTATTGCCAGCACGTCCTGGGGGTCGGGCATTTCTTCCGGGGCCTGGAAATCTGCCGGGCCCTGGACCGTCACCAGGTGGTCATGGCCGTGGGCGGTCCCCCGCTGGACCACGGCGACCTGGGCCGGGTGAAACTCGAACGCCTGCCGGAATTGAGCATGGACGCGGAGTTCAAGACCTTTAGGCGGAGCGATCCCCACACCCCGCTCGCGGAAATCCGGGCGAAGAGGAAAAGAATCCTGGCCGGGATATTCGACGAACTGGACCCGGATGTTTTTATCGTGGAACTCTACCCCTTTGGCCGCAAGGCCTTTCGCTTCGAACTGGACCCGCTTCTGGAAAAGGCCCGGATAAAACCTTCCGGGACCCGCCTGACGGTTTGCAGCCTGCGGGACATATTGGTGGAAAAAAAGGACCAGGCGGCTTATGAAGCCCGGGTCGTGGAAACTCTCAACAAATATTTCGACGCGCTGCTGGTCCACTCGGACCCCGTTTTAATCGATTTGAACCGGACCTTCGCCGGCCTGGACCGGCTGAAAATCCCCCTGGTCTACACCGGGTTTGTCGCGGCCCAGCCCCGGCCCGGCGCGCGGGAGGACATTCGAACAAGCCTGGGGTTGAAGCAAGAGGAAAAGCTCATCGTGGCCGCGGCGGGCGGGGGAGCGGTCGGTTTCGAGCTTCTGGCGGCGGCGAGCCGGGCCTTGACCCTGCTCCCCGCTTCCCCCCGGCATTTTCTGCAAATCTTTTCCGGCCCCTTCATGTCGGACGAAGACTTCGAGGCGTTGCGGGTTTCGGCCGGGGAAGGAATCAGGATTGAACGGTTCACGCCGGATTACACTTCCTGGCTGGCCGCGGCCGACCTGTCCCTCAGCCTGGCCGGGTATAACACCACCATGAATATCCTGGCCGCGGGCGTTCCGGCCCTGGTCCTGCCCTTCGCCCAAAACCGGGAACAGCGGATGCGCGCCGAAGCCATGGCCCGCCTGGGCGCCCTGGAAATCCTTTCCCCGGGAGACCTGGACCCCGACCGCTTGGCCGGGAGGATCACGGCCGGGCTGGAAAAAACGCCGGCCCGGCCGGGGATTGACCTGGACGGCGCCGCCCGGACCGCCCTGTGGCTGGAAAACCGGATGAGGGAAAAAATCCGATGAAGACGTCGTCGCTGTATTCCGAAAAGTGGAATCGCGAACTGTTGGTCGCGGAAATTAAAAAAAACCTGGGAAAAGCCCTGGACGGAGGCCGAAGTGCCCGGGTCTTTTTCCGGGCCGACGACATCGGCGTTCCCGGCAAGAACCTGACCGGGTTGCTGGAGCTTTTCCGGCGACATGAAGCGCCCTTGTGCCTGGCCCTGGTCCCGGCCTGGCTGACCCCGGACCGCTGGCGGGCCTTGAAAAAAACGGCGGGGGGAACGGGTGAATCCTGGTGCTGGCATCAACACGGCTGGCGACACGTCAACCATGAAGCGGAAGGAAAAAAGCAGGAATTCGGTCCTTCCCGGGACCGGGATCGCCAGCGCCATGACCTGTCGGCGGGGAAAAGCCGGCTCTCGGAAATCTGCGGGCCGGATTTTTTCCCTGTTTTTACGCCTCCCTGGAATCGCTGCTCAAGCATTACGCTTGAATTACTGGTTGAATTTGGTTACACTGCAATTTCACGAAGTAGGGAAAAAACGACGCCGGCTCCAGGCGGACCGCCGGATTACCTTGTGAACGTGGACCTCCACACCCGCAAGGAAAAAGAACCATCGCTAGCCCGGGAAAACCTTTTTGCCGAGCTTCGGGAAAGCTTGGCCGGGGGATTATGCGGCATAATGATCCATCATCAAGGAATGAACGACCCGGCTTTCGAACTCCTGGATGTTCTTCTGCGGGAACTTTCCCTCTGCCCGGGAATTCAATTCGTTGATTTCAGGAACCTAGTCCGGGTCCAAGCCGGGTCCGGACGGGAGGAGGCGCGGTCCTTGTGAACAACCAATATCCAGTGGGGGAAGCCAAGCCGGCCCTGGCCCAACCCAACCGCCTGGTGGTCCTGCCGTTCGCCAAATCGGTGGAGATCGCCTATAAAAGCATCAAGGTCAGGTTTTTCCGGTCCCTGATAACCACCTTGAGCCTGGTCCTGGCGGTCTCGTTTCTCAGCTTCATCCGCGTGGGCGTGGACTCGGCCAATGGGCTCCTGAGCCTCGGCGATCCGGTTTACCGGCAGGCACTCATTCGGGCCGGGTACGACATCGGGCCCGACGACCAACGGGCCGACAGCAGCCCCAAGCAACGTTGGCTGGTGGTCTTGTCGCTGCTGGTCTGCGTGGTGGGCATCATCAACGCCCAACTCATGGCCGTGACCGAACGTTTCCGCGAAATAGGCACCATGAAATGCCTGGGCGCCCTGGACAGCTTTATCCTGCGGTTGTTTCTTTTGGAAGCCGGCATGCAGGGCCTGGCCGGCGCGTTCGTCGGCGCCTTGCTGGGGGCCGTTTTCTCCCTGCTGGCCTCCCTGCTCCGGTTCGGCCCCCCCGTCCTGGTCAACCTTCCCCTGGGCGAGACGGCCCTCAGCCTGGCCTGGTCCGTGGGGGTGGGCTTTCTTCTGAGCCTTTGCGGGGTGCTGTATCCGGCTATTCTCGCCGCGAGAATGCAACCCGTGGAAGCCATGCGGGTGGAACAATAATCACACCCGGTTCAAAAGGGACGTTTCCGGCCGCGCGCCGCTCCCTTCACAGCCGGCAGAACTAGAACGGAGAGATCAGTCCATGGCGGAAACCCGTAAAATAGTCCGCGTCTCCGGAGTCACGAAAACATTCCAACTGGGGAAGATCACGGTCAAGGCCCTGAAAGGGGTTGACCTGGAAATCGCCGTCGGCAACTATATTTCCATCATGGGTCCTTCCGGGTCGGGGAAAAGCACCCTGTTCAACATGATCGGGGGCCTGGACAAGCCCAGCACCGGCAAGGTGTTCATCGACGAGGTCGACATCGCCCAACTCGACGCCTATGAACTGGCCTGGCTGCGTTGCCGGAAAATCGGGTACATTTTCCAGACCTTCAACCTCATTCAAGTCATGACCGCCCTGGAAAACGTGACCCTGCCCATGATCTTCGGGGGCATGAACAACGACCAGGCCGTGGACAAGGGACTTCAACTCCTGGAACTGGTCGGGCTGGGAGACCGATTTAGGCACAAGCCCTTCGAACTTTCGGGCGGGCAACAGCAGCGCGTGGCCGTGGCCCGGGCCCTGGCCAACGATCCCAGCATCATCCTGGCCGACGAACCCACCGGCAACCTGGACCTGACCACGGGCGAGGAGATCATATCCCTGCTCAAGAGGCTCAGCCGGGAAACGGGGGTCACCGTGATATCCGCCACCCACGACTTTAAAATGCTTAATGTTTCCGACCAGGTGGTCTGGATCAGGGACGGGCGGGTGGACAAGGTCGAGGGTCGGGACGAATTATCCATTTCCGTCGGCCAGATCGACATTCGGGAGTAACGGACCATGCGGGCCGAAAAAGGCCATATACATTTCATCCGTTCCGCCGGCGCCCTGGCCTTGTTCCGGCTCGCCGCGGCGATGATCGTGCTGTTGATCGCCGGCCCTTGCCTCGCCCAGGACGTGGACGCCGGGGACGTGATGAGCCTGGTGCGGCGTCTGTCCGCCAACCCGGACCGGAGCATGGGCTCCGAGGGCGCGAGGGAGGCGGCCGATTACATCCAGGAAAAATTTTCTCAATTCCCGGACGCCGGCGCCCACCGTTTTTCCATCCCCATTCTGGTTCACGAAAAAAGCGAGTTGACCATTCCCGGCGGCCCACCGGCCAGGCCCCTCCATCCCCTGCGATACAACGCCATTTCACAAGCATGCACCGGACCGGAAGGCCTGGAGGGGCCGGTTATTTACACCGGAACCGGTCGCCTGGAGGAACTCAACGGCAAGCAGGTCGAGGGTTCCGTGGTCCTGATGGAGATTGATTCCGGCAAGAACTGGCTGAACGTGGCGGCCCTGGGCGCCAAGGCCCTGATCTTCCTCGACCCGGGCGAAACCTCGAAATCCTTTTTCAAGGAAAAAAAGGAGTTGACCCCGGTCGAGTTTCCCATGTTCTGGATGCCGCGCCAACAGGCCCGGGAACTTTTCGGGGACTACGAATCCCGACCGGGAACCGTCGCTCCCCTGGTCAGGATATTTTCCAAGTCGACCTGGAAGGAAGTCGAGCTGGAAAACCTGTACGCCCTGGTCCCCGGCACGGACGAGGACTTGCAGGAAGAGTTGGTCATCGTCGAATCCTTCTACGACTCTTCCGGCTTTGTCGCCGGCCGTTCGCCGGGGGCGGACGAGGCCCTGGGCGCGGCGGTCATCCTGAAATTGGCCGAGGAGTTAAGGAAAAACCCGCCCAAGAGGTCGGTCCTTCTCGCGGCCACGGCGGGTCACGACCAGTCCCTGGCCGGCATGCGGGAATTGATCTGGAGCCTCAACTTCAGTTCCAAAAGCCTGCGCAACATGGAAAAAACACTTGGCGTCCAGGGCAAGAAAGCCAAGGACGTAATCGCCGCCCTGTCCGGGTATCAACCCGGGGAGACCCTCGAACCGGATAAAATGAAGTTGGTCCAGGAAGCCTTGGGGGAAAGAGTCAAAACCGAGGTCGACATCCTGTCCCGGGAATTGATGCGGCTCCGACTCGAGCAAAAAACCGAGGCGGACCAGGCGTTGATCAAGGAATTGGCCGAAAAAAGGCTCCTGCTGCGGCGGCTGGGTTGGCGGAGTTCCCATGACGAGCTTCCCCCGGAAGAGATTGAACTGGTCCGGGACTTGCTACCCGCGGCCTTGAGGGACCAGAAGGCGATTCAGGCCGATCTTCAGAAAAAGGGCAAGCTCCTCCGGAGCGCCAAGACCTTCAGGTCCCTGGTCAAGGGCAAGGACTTGGCGTCCGTGATTTCCCTGCACCTCTCCAGTCGCGGCGACGGGGTCGGCGCCTTCAACCAGGGCTGGTTGCATGTGTTGAAGCCGACCATCAACCGGACCGCGGCCTATACGGTTATCGACGACGTCCTGAACAAGGCCGGGGCCAAGGTGCAGGCCGAATTGGGCTTCCAGGGCCTGTACCACGACACCTTGCGGCCCAGCCGCAGTCGGACCTGGGACACTTATTTCGTGGACCAGCCCCAACTGGGCGGGGAACTGACGTCCCTGGGCGGCATCCTGGGCCTTACCCTGGCCACGGTGCATGACTCCCGGGGGCTGTGGGGCTCGCCGGCGGACCTGCCCGAAAAAATGAACGCCGCCTACGCGGTCCGGCAGGCCGATCTGGTGTGCGGCCTGATCAAGGAAGTCGCCGCCGCGCCCCGGCTAAGGAGCGAGGAATCCCCGCGCGACGGGTATGCCGCGGTCCACGGGCGCGCCAATTTCATCCGGCATGGAGAACTCTTTCCCGACCAACCCGCTCCGGGCTCCGTCATCCAGGCGTACCAGGGCGACGCCATTTTCTACGCCATGGTCGACTCCCTGGGCCAGTTCGAATTCAGGGGCGTTTCCGACAAAAAACATGTTTTCGACAAGGTCATCCTCGAGGGCTACAAGTTCGATCCGGAATCGGGGCGAATCGTCTGGGCCATCGACAAGGACAACACCGGCAAGGACGCCTATCGGGTCAAGATGGAACGGGAATACATGGAAACGGACCTGATCATGTTCGCCTGCCGGGGAATGACCCTGTTCAACCTGCTGGAACCGAGAAGCTTTCGCTATTTGACCAAGGTCGACGTTCTGGACGCCAGAAGGGAAGCCGAACCGACCCGGTATTGGTACAGCCGCATCGACACCAGGTCCTCGACCCTATGTTCCATCTTCCTGGAACCGGGGACCAGGATGAAGATGACCCTCTCGGACACTGTCCTGAACAAAAAGATGATCCTGCTCAACGGCCGCGAAGGCCATCCCGAGGGGGAGGGGTACCTGGTCGACGATTGGCCCCTGATACCGAATACGGTGCTTCACGTGGCCCGGGACATGTGGACCCTATTGGGGCCGCGCATCCGGAACCTGGAAACCCACGGCATTTTCAACGAGAAAATCCGAAGCCTCCAGGACGAGGGCCAACAGGCCCTGGCCGCGGCTTCCCAAAACCTGGCCAACCAACAGTACGACCGTTTCATGGAAGAGACGGCCCAGTCCTGGGCCCTGGCTTCCCGGGTTTACGACAGCGTGGAGGAAACCCAAAAAGACGTCCTGTTCGGGGTCCTCTTTTACATCGCCCTCTTCGTGCCCTTCGCCTTTTGCCTGGAACGGTTCCTTTTTTCGTACGCGGACATTCATAAAAGGATACTGGCCTTCCTGGGAATACTGATCGCCCTGATCGCGGTGATCTACAATGTCCACCCCGCCTTTCAACTGGCCTACAGTCCCATGGTGGTGATCCTGGCCTTCTTCATCATGGGGTTGTCCCTCATTGTGACGCTCATAATCTTCTTCCGCTTCGAGGAAGAGATGACGCAGCTTCAGAGACGGGCCAGCCAGACCGTGGGACAGGAAATAAGCCGCTGGCAGGCTTTCGCCACCGCCTTTCTGCTGGGAGTCGGCAATCTGAGGCGCCGGCGACTGCGCACGGTCCTGACCTGCTCCACCTTGATCATTCTGACCTTCACCATCATGAGCTTCACCTCGGTGCAGTCCCTGCGGATGCACACCCGGGTCCTATTTCACGAACAGGCCCCGTACGTGGGCCTGCTCCTGAAAAACATCAACTGGCATAACCTCCCGCCCGAGGCCCTCAACACCCTGGCCAACCGCTTCGACCAATGGCCCACGGCCCCTAGGGTCTGGCTGGAAGCCCTGGACCGGACCAAGTCGCCGCGGGTCCCGGTGAGGAACGGGGACCGCGTTTTCGACGCCCAGGGGCTGGTCGGCCTGTCCGACCAGGAACCCCGGGTCACCGGGCTGGACCGGATGCTGATCGGGGGGCGCTGGTTTGCGCCGGACGAGGACAAAGCCGTAATCCTGCCCGACGCCATGGCCCGGGAACTGGGGTTGGACCCGGCGGCGCCGGCCGGCGAGGTCCTGCTGTGGGGCGAGCCCTTCCAGGTCGTTGGAATTTTTTCGGCGAAAAAAATGGGGGAAATGCCCGACCTTGACGGGGAGCCCCTCACTTCCGTCTCGTTTCCGGGGGAAGTGGCCCTGGAATTGTCCGACGAGGAGATGGAAGCCTTGGAATCGGGCGAGGAGGCGGAAGCGTTCCAGTCCCGCTATCAACACGTGCCGCCCGGCCGGACCGTGATTATCCCCTACCAAACGCTTCTGGCCATGGGCGGTAAATTCAAGGCCATGGCCGTCAGGCCCGCCGCCGGCGTGGACCCGGAAAAGACCGTCCAGGACCTGGTGGATCGTTTCAAGTTGAGCATTTTCGTGGGCGAGAAGGACGGGGTCTTTCTCCACGCCGCCAGCGACGCCCTCAGCTACAGCGGCGCGCCGAACATCATGATACCTATTTTGATTTCGATCTTTATCGTGCTCAACACCATGATCGGCAGCGTTTACGAGCGCAAGCGGGAAATCGGCATTTACACCTCGGTGGGACTGGCCCCGTCCCACGTCGCTTTTCTGTTCATCGCCGAGGCCATGGCCTTCGCCGTCCTGAGCGTGGTCCTGGGCTACGTTCTGGCCCAGAGTTCGGCCGCGGTCCTGGCCGGGACCAGCCTATGGTCCGGCATTACGGTCAATTATTCCTCCCTGGCCGGCGTGGCCGCCATGATCCTGGTCTTTCTGGTGGTGCTGGTCTCGGTCATCTACCCGGCCCGGGTCGCGGCCCAGATCGCCATTCCAGATGTGAACCGGTCCTGGACCCTGCCCGAAACCAAGGACAACGCCCTGACCTTTTCCCTGCCCATCCTGATGAAATACCGCGAATTCAAGGGCGTGGGCGGGTACATCCACCACTATTTCAAGAGCCATCAGGACGTGACGCACGGAATTTTTTCCACCGACGACGTCCGGTTTCTCTTCATCTGTCCGAACTCGGGCGGCCTGGAACATGACGAGGAAGATTGCCGTAACAGCTACCTGGCCTGCGGCCGGGACAGATGCCTGCAACTTCATTCCAGGGTCTGGCTGGCCCCCTTCGATTTCGGCATAATGCAGCATGTCGACGTGATTTTTTGTCCTTCCGAGGAGGACCCCGCCTTTCTGGAGATCAACGTTCGCTTGATCAGGGAAACGGGAGAATCGAACGCCTGGCGCCGGATCAACAAGACCTTCATCAACCAGTTGCGCAAGCAACTTCTTATCTGGCGGTCCCTGGGCGAGGAAGAACAATTGAGCTTTCAGGAAAAGGTGACGGACATCGAAGCCGAACAGGAAGAACAAAAGTGTCTGCTCTAGTGGAACAAAACCCGAAGACCGACCCCGTCGCCCCTCCGGGGCCGGGTCCCGAACGCGTCGACGGCGTGAGGGCCAGGGCCGTGGCGCTGGGCCTGGTCTTGGCCGTGGTCATCTGCGCCATCACTCCATTCAATAACGCCTTCCGTCAGGGCACCCCGCTGGGCGGCGGGCATTTCCCCCTCGCCCCCTTTTTCGCCCTTTTTATCCTGACCCTTCTGGCGGCCGGGGCGGGCAAGCTTTTCCGCGGGCGGTCCCCCCTGACCGGCCGGGAACTATTGATCGTCTGGATACTGATGGTGCTGGTTTCGGGCATAGCCTACACCGGGCTGGTCCGGACTTTTTTCATCAACCTGACCGCGCCCTACCAATTCGCGGCCGTGGGCAACCATTGGGAAGAATCCCTCTGGCCCAACCTGCACCAATCATGGATTTGTCACGACCGGGAAGCCATTTCGCTGCTCTATGACGGCCTGCCCGGCGGACGGGCCATGTCGTGGCTGGAAGTGGCGAGAAACATCCCCTGGAGCGCCTGGCTTCCCCCCCTGGCCACCTGGAGCATTTTCATTTTTATCTGCTACTTCTCCATGGTCTGCATGGTCAATCTCTTTTCCCGGCAATGGGTCCAGAACGAACGCATGAACTTCCCCCTCCTGCAAGTCCCCCTGCTGATGGAAGAAGCCATGGACCAGGGAGGGTTTTTGGCCTTTTTGAAAAACCCGTATCTGCTTTGCGGCCTGTCCGTCCCGTTTTTTCTGCACCTGATGAACGGGCTCAACTTCTATTTTCCTTCCGCGCCCAGCCTGCCGACCATGTTCCTGGCCGGCCCCTATTTTCCCAAAACCGGGCTGTTCGCGGCCTTCAGCAAGCTGAAGATATACATTTACCCGGCCTTCATCGGTTTCGCCTTTCTGACCAGCCGTCAGATATCCTTCAGTTTTTGGGTTTTCTTCGTTCTGGGGGGATTGTTTATCGGCGTGTTGTACATGCTGGGCTACAATATTCCGCCCTCGGCCCTGGGCGTCACCTTCGGGCCCAGTCTCTACCTGCCCGAGGAAACCCAGATGATCGGCGCCTATCTGGTTTTTTTCCTTTTTATTTTTTGGCTGGCCCGGCGGCATGTCCTGGCCGCGGCCGCGGAGGCCGTGGGCGCGGTCAAGGCCGAGCCCGCCTCGGATACGGAATGGTTCAGCGTCCGGCTGTCGTTCTGGGGATTCGTCCTCGGGACCATGGCCTTGATTTGGTGGATGTATTACCACGGGTTGTCCCTGGTCCCGGCCTTCCTGGTGGTCATGTCCTTTCTGGTGGTGGTGTTGGTGGCCAGCCGGGTCATCTGCCAGGGCGGCATCGCCTATTTCACCCTCACCGCCGCCCCCCTGGACGGGGTGACCGCGTTGTTCGGGACGGGAATTTTCAGCCAGGTCGGCATTGCGGCGGCGGCCATGGCGCAAAAGGCTTTGTTCGTGGACCTGCGCGAGTCCCTGGCCCCATCCCTGTTCCACGCCGCCAAGGTCAGCCGAAACATCCGCAATAAAAAGCTGATTTTGAGCGGCATGGTTGCGGCCCTGGTCTTGGGGGTCGCGGTTTCCTTCCTGGCCATGCTGGCGCTCTGCTATAAATACGGAATAAGGGAGCTGGAGTTGGAATGGGCCATCCAGACCACGGCGGCGGTCCATGAAAACGTGGTTCAAATTATCGAAAAACCCCTTCCCACCAGTTCCTGGGTCAAAATATTCACCCTCACCGGCGCCGCGGTGATGCTGGTTCTGGTCATCTGTTATCACCGGTTCTACTGGTGGCCCATCCACCCCATCGGATACCTGACCGCGTACAGCTCCTCCATGCGCATTTTGTGGTTCAGCTTCTTTCTGGGGTGGCTGGTCAACTCCCTTTGCATGCGCTACGGGGGAGTGGTATTGTTCAAAAAACTCCGTTTCTTTTTCGTGGGCCTCATCATCGGCGACTTTTTAATGGGCGGCGGTTGGGCCCTGGTGGGGCTCTTTTCCGACATCAGCTACCAGGTTCTACCGGACTAACCAGGGTCCGAGCCTGCATACGGAACACTTGGAATGTACGACGACAAGGAACTGAAAGAGTATCGCGACCTGCTCAAGCCTCCGGAGACCTTTGCCGAGGGCTTTGACTGGAAAACCATTGTCGGCGCGGTGTTCATCGGCTTTTTGATGATGCCGGGCAGTATGTATCTCCAACTGGTCATTGGCTCGGGAATCGGGCCGGCCGCCCGCTGGGTGACCATCATCCTGTTCGCGGAGATAGCCAAGAGGTCCTACACCGAGCTGAAACAACAGGAAATTTTCCTTTTGTACTACATGGCCGGAGCGGCCTTGGCCTCCCCCTTTTCCGGCCTTTTGTGGAACCAGTATCTGGTTCAATCGGATGCGGCCAAAATGCTCGGCCTGGTGGAATTCATTCCCACCTGGGTGGCGCCCGGCCCGGAATCCGAGTCCTTGGTGGACAGGACGTTTATCCACCGGGACTGGCTGGTCCCAATCCTGCTGCTGGTGGGGACCCAGATAATTCAACGCATCGACCACTTCGGCCTTGGCTATGCCCTGTACCGGATCACTTCCGACGTCGAAAAGCTGCCCTTTCCCATGGCCCCGGTCGGCGCCCTGGGCACCATGGCCTTGGCCGAAAGCACCGAGGATAAAAAGAAAAGCTGGAAATGGCGGGTTTTTTCCATCGGCGGGGTCATCGGCCTGGCCTTCGGCGCGATTTACGTGCTTTTACCGGTGGTGTCCGGCCTGATCTTCACCGACTCGGTGACGCTGATCCCCATCCCCTGGGTGGAACTGACCGGGCAGACGGAAAACATCTTGCCCGCCGTGGCCACGGGCATTCAGCTTGACCTGGGCCTGGTCCTGATCGGCATGGTCCTGCCCTTCTGGGCGGTCATGGGCGGCCTGATCGGCCTGGTGATCACCGTGGTCCTCAACCCGATTTTATACCACCACGGCATTCTCAACCGCTGGCACCCCGGCATGAAAACCGTGGACACGGTCTTCGCCAACAATTTCGATTTTTACATGAGCTTCGGCATCGGCCTGGGCCTCGCCATCGCCGTCATCGGCCTTTATTACGTCATTAAAAGCTTCGGCCAAAATACTTCCGAGGGCCGGGGCGCCTGGAAAGACCTGCTGAACCCCCGGCCCGGGCGCGGCGACATCCACTTTTTCGTGTCCCTGGGTATTTACGTTTTTTCCACCCTGACCTACGTCCTGGCCTGCGTCTGGCTAGTCCCCAATTTTCCCTGGATTTTCTTCCTGCTCTACGGCTTCCTGTACACGCCCGTCGTGTCCTATATCACCGCCCGGATGGAAGGCATCGCCGGGCAGTTCGTCAGCCTGCCCCTGGTGCGGGAAGCCAGCTTCATCGCCGGCGCCAGGTTCTTCGGGTACCAGGGCATCGAAATCTGGTACGCGCCCATCCCCATCCATAACTACGGCGAAGCCACGGTTCAATTCCGGCAGATCGAATTGACCGGGACCAGCCTCCGGGGCGTGATCAAGGCCGAGATCGTGGTCTTTCCGGTGGTCATCGTGGCCAGCCTGCTTTTTTCCCAATTCATCTGGCGCCTGGCCCCGATTCCGTCCGCCGCATACCCGTACGCCCAGGAACTCTGGCACTTGCAGGCCCTCAACCAACTGCTGATGCAAACTTCCACCCTCGAAGGCAACTCCCTTTTCTTCCAGGCCCTCAGCGGCCTGGTCGTCCTGGCGGGCCTGGGCTTCGGCCTGGTCACCTACTTCATTCTCAGCCTTCTCGGCCTGCCCATCCTCTTGATCTATGGCGTGGTCCGGGGACTGGGCCAAAGCACCCCCCACGGCCTTATTCTGGAAGTGCTCGGCGCCTTTCTCGGCCGGTACTATTTCCTGAAAAAATACGGGACCATGTGGCGGCAATACGCTCCGGTGCTGCTGGCCGGCTTTTCCTGCGGCATGGGCCTGACCGGCATGATGGCCATGGGCTTCGCCCTGATTCTCAAATCCCTGGGCCGGCTGCCGTACTAGCGAACAGCCCGGCTTAACGACGAGGCCGTTTATTCCCGGGGGAGGAAATAGGCCTCGGCCGGATTGATGGCGCGACGGTCGGGAACATCGGCCCCCCCGACTCTAATCCCCGACCCGGGTGATGGGATGGGGCCCAAGCCCGGACAGCCTTGGCCGCCGCATCGAAAAAAATTTCAATCCTACCGGCTCGCGGCGGGCGCTGGTTTTCAACGGAAGCCTTTTTTTTGCGCCAGGATGTCCAGGTGCATGGTGGTCAGGTCCTCCAGGTCCAGCGGCGCGGGGTCGGACCGGACCCTGGCGTCCAGGGTTTTAAGATAGCGGCCGCAACCCTGGCAGGTGTAGAGCCGGTAACCAGCCTCCCCCTCCACAAAAAGATAGGAAATCCTTTCCTGGTCCGCGGTCCGGCAAAAAGGGCAGTCCATTCGGCTAAAACGCCATTCCCGACCGCACAAGCCGCAGTGGAGGGTCCTTTGCCCAGCGGGCTCCAGCCTAGCCATGGCCGGCTCCGACCCGCACAGGGGGCAGAATCCTTCCCGCCAGCCCCGTTCCTCGATTATCTGGTCAACAGCCCTGTTTACGGCCCGCAGGGACGGTTTCAAGGCCAGTTGGATCAAATAAAACACCAGCTCCGCCTTGACGCCGGCCTTCTCGGCCAAGGCCTTCATATCCGAATGCCGCCCCGCCAGAAACAGGGCCGCCATCCCGGGGAACCCCCCTTCCTCCGAGTTGATTAATTTGACTGCTTGGCCCAACTCCACCTGGCGCGGGACCTTGACCTGCTCGAACGCGCCCATGGCGCCGGCCGCCGCGGCCAGGTCCAGGGGCAGGCGGGCTGGTGAAAAAAGTGGCGTCCCCGCCTTCAAGGCGGCTTCCAGGGCCGGGCGGTCCAGGGTTGGAAGCGCGGCGGGCGGGCGGGTCATCCCGGCCGACACCTCGAGCGCCAAGTGGAGGTCGAGAATCGGTCCGTATTCCGGCCTCGAAATCTTCAGCGCCGTTATTATCGCTCTTCTTTCTTCCCCATGACGGTTTGACATTTTGGGCCTCGCTTATTTTCCGGATGATAACTCCATTTTTGATGCCGGGTCAATTTTTCGAGGTTTCCATTGACAAGTCAACGCAGTCGTTGTATAAAAATAATATAAGGATAATAACTAATTATATCAATAATAACATAAGGCTGGCCAGAAATTCGTACGTTTTGCCACATTATTACCGGGCCGGTCTCCAGTAACTTCTCAACCAACATATTCGGAATCGGGGACCGAAAAAACGTCGCGCATGCATCTTGAATCTATCTATTCAATCCCTAACCGTGAACCGGCGTCGTAACCTTGCTTGGTCCGCCGCCGCCGGCGGTTCGCCTGGTCGACGGCTATAATCGCCCCGGCGACTTTTCGGTTAATGATCGCGAAAGGCGCCTAAATTATTCTCGGGAGGGCGGTAATGAAAGTCAATCGACGGGAGTTTCTAAAAATCACGGGAACGGCCGCCGCCGGAGCAGCGGCCGCGTCCCTGGGCCTCGACCTTGGCCCGATCCGGGCCAGGGCCGAGGAAATGGCGCTCCGAACCAAGGGCGCCAGGGAAACCACCACCATCTGTCCGTATTGCGCTGTTGGTTGCGGCCTGATCGTCAGCGCGGTCGACGGCAAGGTCATCAACACCGAAGGGGACCCGGATCACCCGATCAACCAGGGGGCCCTGTGCGCCAAGGGTGCCGGCCTCTACCAGATGGCGGTCAATGAAAACCGCTTGACCAGGCCCCTCTACCGGGCGCCGGGCGGGACAAAATGGGAAGAAAAAACCTGGGACTGGACCATCGGAAATATCGCCGCCCGGGTGAAAAAGACCCGGGACGAATTTTTTATCGCCCAGGACGCCAAGGGGCGCTTGGTCAACCGGGTTGAAGCCATCGCCCACATCGGGAGCGCGGCCCTGGACAACGAGGAGTGCTGGACGCTCCAAGCCATGATGAGAGCGCTCGGCCTGGTCTATGTTGAACACCAGGCCAGGATCTGACACAGCGCGACTGTGGCGGCTCTGGTAGAGTCGTTCGGACGCGGCGCAATGACCAATCACTGGATCGATCTCAAAAACAGCGACTGCATTTTGATAATGGGCTCCAACGCGGCGGAAAACCACCCCATCAGCTTCAAGTGGGTGACCGAGGCCATGGAAAAAGGCGCCAAGCTGATCAGCGTCGACCCCAGGTTCACCAAAACCTCGTCCAGGGCGGATATTTACGCTTCCCTGCGGTCCGGGACGGACATCGCCTTCCTGGGTGGGATGATCAATCATATCCTGGCCAACGAAAAGTATTTCAAGGAATACACCACCCAGTACACCAACGCCTCCTTCATCGTGGGGCCTGACTTCGCCTTTGACGACGGGTTGTTTTCCGGGTTCGATTCCGCCAAGGGCAAGTACGACAAATCCAAGTGGGCCTTTATCAGGGAAGCCGACGGAACGATCAAGAGGGACCTGACGCTCCAGGACGAGCGTTGCGTTTTTCAATTACTGAAAAAACATTACAGCCGCTACGATCTGGACAAGGTCTCGGCCGTGACCGGGACCCCCAGGGACGACCTGCTCAAGGTGTACGAAACTTACTCGGCCACGGGAGTCAAGGACAAGGCCGGGACCGTCATGTACGCCATGGGTTGGACCCAGCACACCGTGGGCGTCCAAAACATCAGGGCCATGGCCATCATCCAACTCCTGCTCGGCAATATGGGCGTGGCCGGGGGCGGAGTGAACGCCCTGCGGGGGGAGTCCAACGTACAGGGGTCCACGGACCAGGGGCTGTTGTTCAATACCTGGCCGGGCTATCTTAAAACTCCTTTAGCCTCGCAAAAAGACCTGGCTCAATACAATCTCGAATCCACCCCCGTCACCAAGGACCCCCTTTCGGCCAACTGGTGGAGCAACTATCCCAAGTATTCCGTAAGCCTGCTGAAATCGATGTTCGGACCGGCGGCGACCAAGGGAAACGATTTCGGATATTCCTGGATGCCCAAGCTGGAGGATGGGAAGTCCTATTCCTGGCTGGACCTGTTCGACGCGATGTACGCCGGCCAAATCCAGGGGTTCTTCGCCTGGGGGCAGAACCCCGCCTGTTCCGGGGCCAATTCAAACAAGGTTCGGGCCGCCCTGGGTAAACTGGACTGGCTGGTCAATGTCAACCTGTTCGATAACGAAACCGGATCGTTTTGGATGGGGCCGGGTCTGGACCCAGCCCAGGTCAAGACCGAAGTATTCATGTTGCCTTGCGCCGCCTCCCTGGAAAAGGAGGGGTCCATCGCCAATTCGGGCCGGTGGAACCAGTGGCGCTACCAAGCAGCGGCGCCTCCGGGGGGAAGCCTGGCCCGACGGAGAAATAATCGTCCGGTTGATGGACGAAATCAGGGAACTTTATAGAAAGGAAAAAGGCGCGGCTCCGGAACCGGTCCTGAACCTAAAATGGGATTACACCACCGACGGAAAGTTTGACAGCCATAAGGTCGCCAAGGAAATCAACGGGTATTTCCTGGCCGATGTCACCATTAACGAACAGAACCACGCCCGGGGAACCCTGGTTCCCAGCTTCGTCATGTTGAAGGATGACGGCTCGACTTCCTCGGGCAACTGGGTGTATTGCAATTCCTACACCGAAAAGGGAAACATGTCCGCGCGGCGCAACAACGAGGACAAATCCGGAATAGGGTTGTATTCCGAATGGTCGTGGTGTTGGCCCCTTAATCGCCGCATCATTTACAACCGGGCTTCCGTGGACCCCAAGGGCGTCCCCTGGAACAAGGACAAGCCGGTCATCCGCTGGGAAAGCGAGGTTAAGGACGGGAAATACAGCCAGGGCAAATGGGTGGGCGACGCGCCCGACGGCGGGTTCCCCCCCCTGGAAAACCCCGACGGAACCAAGCGGGCCGATTCCAGGCATCCTTTCATCATGAAGCCGGAAGGCCTGCCCAACATCTTCGGTCCCGGCCTGGCGGATGGACCCTTCCCCGAGCATTACGAACCGCTGGAATGCCCGGTGGAAAAGAACCTCTTTTCCAGCCGCATGGTCAACCCCGCGGCGCTCATCTATAAAACGGACCTGGACGCCTACAAAACCTGCGATCCGCGTTTTCCCTTTGTCGGGACCACCTACCGGGTGACCGAGCACTGGCAGACCGGAATCCTGACTAGGTGGCAGTCCTGGCTCCTGGAGGCCGAGCCCCAGCTTTTCGTGGAGATGAGCCGGGAATTGGCCGAATTGCGCGGCGTCAAGAACGGTGAAAAGGTTATCGTCTCCTCGGCCCGGGGACGGGTGGAGGCCGCGGCCATCGTCACTAATCGCTTCAAACCCTTCACGATAATGGGAATGACCATTCACCAGGTGGGCCTGCCATGGTGCTACGGCTGGCGTTACCCCGCCGACGGCGGGGATTCGGCCAACCTGCTGACCCCCTCCACCGGCGACCCCAACACCCGTATTCCCGAAACCAAGGCCTTCATGGTCGACGTGGCCAAGATGTAAGGAGGGGAGACCATGTCAGGAAAAGCATTTTTCATCGACGCGACCAGATGCACGGCCTGCCGCGGCTGCCAGATCGCCTGCAAGGAATGGAACCAACTTCCGGCGGAAAAGACCAGTAATTGGGGCAGCCACCAGAACCCGGCGGACCTCTCCCACCTTACCTGGAAATTGATTCGTTTCTCGGAAATGGACGGCCCGAACAACAGGCCGGTCTGGCTCTTTTTCGCCGACCAGTGCCGCCACTGCCTGGATGCTCCCTGTCAGGCCGGGGCCGAGGGCGTTCCCGGCGCCATTGTCGTGGACCAGGACACCGGCGCCGTAATTCACACCAAACTCCTGCAAAAAGTCAAATACGAAGACGTCCTGCGGGAATGCCCCTACAATATCCCCCGGGCCGACCCGAAAACCAATATTTTCGTTAAATGCACCATGTGCCTGGACCGGGTCGGAAGCGGCCTTCCACCCGCCTGCGTGAAGTCTTGTCCCACCGGCGCCATGAACTTCGGCGACCGGGATAAAATGGTCGCCCTGGCCCAGGAACGCTTCGAGGCCCGCAAAAAAGTCAACCCCAACGCCGAACTCACGGGAATACAGGACTTGCGGGTTTTTCATCTCCTGGACCACAAACCCGAAGACTATTACGAATACGCCCGTAACGAACCATCCCTGACCAGAATGCAGGCCCTGAAAAAAATGTTCAAACCCTTGGGAAGGACCCTGCCCAAAAGTCTCCTGGGCTGAAAAACCGAGGGGGGCCCGGCGCCCCCCCTTGGTTAAAAAAAATTTGAAAGGACATCCATTATTATTGCCGGGTGGATTAGGATGAGCGCTCATCCTCGTCTACCCGACAACTAGGCTTGAAAAGAAAAACGGCGCGTTCCAGGGGGAAGACGCCGGATATGTGGGGGGAGAGCCGCTGGTTCCCAAGCTCTAGCTTGGGAACCCGAGAAGGGGAAGCTCTAGCTTCCCCACTTTATCCAGAAAGCAGCCATGGGAAATCAACGCGGCGTTTAAATTTCGTAGTCCTAGCGGCGGTGGAGATATCGATATTAGTCGGTTTGAAATATCATCCGTCTCGTTGAACCCATGCCTGAAGGCTCGCCGGGCAAGGTCTATCCCCTGGCCGGCGATTATGGGCGGGGGCGGGGCGCTACATCTCTAGAGTGAGGAAGCCGGCGAAGCTTCGCCTCAAACCGTCAAGTAAAAACTTGATCTGTTTGTAAAGAAGTCAAGGCATATAGGTGTCTGGAGTTTGTAGGGTGCGCAACGCGCACCTTCTTTTACTATATTGCGGGCCCGACCGCGGTACATCGGAGACGTTGGCCGGCGCCTAGCGGGCGGGGTTGCTCCGCCCCCCGCGCGCCTGGCGTTGGGCTTCGAGAGACACCTTCCCGTCC
>JAZDGM010000130.1:0-11615 GCA_043806915.1 Pseudomonadota bacterium
TTAAGAGAACCCGCCTGGCGGCGGTTTCACGCCCCGAAACGTCCTGTTTCGAGGGCGGAAAGGGCGGGCGTCCATGCCCGCCCGAAGAGGTTCGGGGCGCTTGGAATTGTTTGGCCCTGGTGAACTAAGCCCCCCTCACCCCAACCCTCTCCCCCCGTGGGGGGCGAGGGCGGTAATAGTCCAGACAAGCCCAAGCCTCTTCGGGTTTGGGTGAGGTGTTGTCTTGCGGAATGGAATAGACAAGCCCGGGGTAATTTTTCTCCCTCTCCACCCATTCATGGGGGGAGAGGGCGGGGTGAGGGGGGCTTTTCAACCACCTTGCCAAGGCCCCATCCTTAAATCAGTCGATAGGTATTCCTGGTTGATCATAACAACGCCCTCCCGATGTCTCGGCTGGGCGCGTAGCGAGGGGACTACCACAACACCCTCGGGTTCAGCGGGAAACCGGGAAGACTTCACTGGCGCCTTGCGGGCGGGGCTGCTCCGCCCCACGCGCGGCAGTGGTAGGGCTTCGAAGGGCTCCTTCCCGCCCCAGGGTCAGGGGCGCGCCGGAGCCGGCGCCCCCGGCGACCCCCGGCTCTTTTAAGAGAACCCGCCTGGCGGCGGTTTCACGCCCCGAAACGTCCTGTTTCGAGGGCGGAAAGGGCGGGCGTCCATGCCCGCCCGAAGAGGTTCGGGGCGCTTGGAATTGTTTGGCCCAGATCGCCTTTGCATGTCAAATAATAAAGTGATTTTAGTGGGTTGGGTTAGCGAAGCGTAACCCAACATCTTTGTTCGGGCCGCTAGCCCGGGTGAAAATGAGTTTGTAGGGTAAGGCTGGTTCCCAAGCTCGAGCTTGGGAACCTCGGCCAGGGAAGCTCCAGCTTCCTCACTCTAGAGATGTAGCGCCCCCACCCCGCGCATAATCGCTGGCCAGGGGATAGACCTTGCCCGGCGAGCCTTCAGGCCTGGGTTCAGCGAGACGGATGAAATTTCAAACCGACTAATATCGATACCTTCACCGCCGCGCTAGGACTACGAAATCGAAACGCCGCGTTGATTCCCCGTTGTTGCTTTCCAGATAAAGTGGGGAAGCTAGAGCTTCCCCTTCTCGGGTTCCCAAGCTAGAGCTTGGGAACCAGCGATAGTTTGTAGGGTGCGCAACGCGCACCATCTTTTACAATTTTGCGCGGTGGATTGGAGACGTTGGCCGCGCCTTGCGGGCGGGGCTGCTCCGCCCCACGCGCGGCAGTGGTAGGGCTTCGAAGGACTCCTTCCCGTGCCAGGGTCGCTAGCTTGGGAACCAGCGAATAGCCGGGGGGAAAGCCGCGTCGCGGCGCGGTCGACAACCAGGTCCGGCGGCAGCGGGATTGTCGGGGGGCGATGGTGGTTTTTCCCGGTGGAACCGGACGCGGCGGTGGTCCGCCCCGACGAACCGGCAGCCGCGGAGACGGGTTGAAGCCCCTTATTCCAATCCGCGCCGTTCTTCCTCGGAATCGTGGAGTTCCAGGGCGGTTTGGCGAAATTCTTCCCGCAAATCCAGGAAAGCGTCCAGGACGTCGGGGTCGAAATGAGAACCCCGACCCTGGGCCATGATCTCGACCGCCCGGCGGTGGGGTAGGGGCGGTTTGTAAACCCGGCGGCTGATCAGGGCGTCGTAAACGTCGGCCGCGGCCATGATGCGCCCGCACAAGGGGATGTCGTCCCCTTTCAGTCCCTCGGGGTATCCGGACCCGTCCCATTTTTCGTGATGGGAATAGGCCATTATCCCGGCCAGATGCAGAAAGCAGTTCCCGCCCAGCCTTTTTTCGGCGGTCGCCAGGGCGTCACGGCCGATGGCGGCGTGGCTTTTCATTTCCTCGAACTCTTCCGGCGTCAATTTACCGGGTTTGAATAAAAGCGCGTCCCGGACCCCCACCTTGCCGATGTCGTGGAGCGGGGCGGATTTATGGAGCAATTCAATGGCGTCCGGGTCAAGAAGAAGCTTGAACCGGGGGTGGTTTTGGAGACGCTCGGCGAGAAGGCGGACGTACTTTTGGGTCCTGCGGATATGATTACCTGTTTCGGGGTCCCGGTGTTCGGCCAGGGCGGCCAGGCATTCGATGGTGGCTTCCTTGACTTGGGATAGCTCCCGGGTCCTTTCCCGGACTTTTTCCTCCAGGGTTCGGTTTTGATCGTACAGGGCCAGGTGGGTTTTCACCCGGGCTCGGACGATGGGGGTGCTAGCCGGTTTGGAGATGTAATCCACGGCGCCAAGTTCCAAGCCTAGGGCTTCATCCTGCTCGTCGTCCCTGGCGGTGACGAAAATCACGGGAATAGCCTTGGTGGCGGGGGTTTGTTTCAGGCGGCGGCAGACTTCATGCCCATCCAGGCCGGGCATGACGATGTCCAGGAGGATCAAATCCGGGGGGTCCGCCGCTTCGGCGATGCGCAAGGCTTTTTCTCCGGAAATGGAGGCCTTGACCTTGTATTCATCGCTCAGCATCCGGCCGAGTATGTCGATATTTTCCGGGACGTCGTCCACGATGAGGATGGTCCGCTTGGTCTTGTCGTCCATCATTGTTCATCCTTGCCTGGGGAAGCGGCCGGAACGAGGGGCAGCTTGATGATCACGGTCACTATTTCGTCCTCGGCGCCTTGGAGCAGGATTCCACCGCCATGGGTCCGGGCGATCAACATGGCGGAGTATGTTCCCAGGCCGGCGCCGCCCTCTTTCCCGTGCGTCGAGAATTTTTGGAAAAAGATGTTCCTGAATGGCGGCGGGACGGTCCCTTTGTTCTGAATCGTAATTTCGTGCCAGCTTTCTTTTTTCAGGGTCAGGGTTACTGTTTCCCCTTCGGGCGAGGCTTCCAGGGCGTTTTTCACCAGGTTGGCCAACATGGTGTAACAGAGCAGCTCCTCGCTCCGGACGATGAATTTGTCGTCCGGGCGGGAGGGGCGACCGTTCAGGCATATTTCCAGCGCGAGGCGTTTCCGGCCGGCGAGGCTGTGCAGGTCCGCGCCGATGCGCCTGATAATCGCGATCAGGTCCACGGGGGCCGGGTTAAGTTTGTACAGCCCTCTTTCCATTTTGAAAATATCCAGGGAAGTGTTGATCATGGCCAGCATTCTGAGGCCGGCGTCCCTGATGATGGACAGGTGTTCCACCTGGGCGTCGCTTACTCCCTCGGAGTCGAGCAGCAGGTCCGAAAACCCGATTATGCTTTGCAAGGGATTCTTGAGGTCGTGCCGGGCGATCTGTTCCACTTCCTCCCGCAGCCGGGACGCTTCCCGGAGTTCCTGGTTTTGAAGCTCCAGTTCCTGCCGGGCGATTTTCAGGGCGACGTGGGTTTTGACCCGGGCCCTGACGATGGGGTCGATAATGGGTTTGGTGATGTAGTCCACCGCGCCCAGGTTGAAGCCGAGGGTCTCGTCCTGGACTTCGTCCTTGACCGTGACGAAGATGACGGGAATATCCCTTGAAGTCGGATGTTCCTTCAGTCGGCGGCAGACCTCGTATCCATCCAGGCCGGGCATGACCACGTCTAGTAGAATAATATCCGGAGGTTTGGGGCCTTGGGCTATTTCCAGGCCTTTTTCCCCGGTCAAGGCGAATCTGACCAGGTATTCCGGGCTTAGAATTCCGCTCAGAACGTCGATTTCAAAGGGCTCGTCATCAATGACCAGCACCGAACGTTGGCATTTTTTTCCCGTCATTTTTGCTCCCGCGAGGCCAGTCCCAGGGTCCGGGCCAGGTTGTCCAGGATTTCCAGGGCTTCCTCGAACTCATATCCCTTGATTTTTGTTTCCAGCAGGTCTAGTTGTTTTTTCACGAGGGGTCCGGCCAATTCTGGTCTAAGTTTTTCCATGACCTTGCCGGCCATGGTGTTGTCCTCGGCGAGCATTTCGGCCAACTCCAGAAAAAGGGCGGTCAAGGACGCCCGATTCAGGCCGGACTCGGTTTTTTTCGGGTTCTGGTCCGGCGCGGCGGCCTCCCCGGATTCAAGTAACACCTCGATCGAGCGAATGGTCTCGGCAAAATTATCATCCATTGTTTTTAATATGTTGTCCAGCTTGTCCTGTTCGTTTGCTTTCAGCACGTTTTCCAGGTCCAGGGCCGAACGGAAAATTTTTTCGGCGGCCACGTTTCCGGCGATGCCTTTCAGGGTGTGCGCCAGGCGGGCCGCCGGTTCGAGGCGTCCGTCGGCGATGGACTTTCTGATTTCCTGGACCGCCCCGGAATGGTTGTCGCGGAATTTTATCAGCAAGGACCTGTACAAATCGCTGTTGCCGCCCAGTCTTTTCAACCCGACCGCGACGGCCAGTCCGGGCAGGACCGGCGCGGACTCCTGGTTCGGGGCCGGCGCCGGTTTTTCGTCCCGGACCGCGGGGAGCGGCGCGGCCCGGCTGTCCCTGGGGAGCCAGTGAGCCAGGACGGCTAGGAGCTCGTCGGGGTCGATGGGTTTATTGATATGGTCGTTCATTCCGGCGGCCAGGCTTTTTTCCCGGTCTCCCGACAGGGCGTGGGCTGTCATGGCGATAATGGGCAGGTTGGCGAACCGGGGAATTTTCCTTATTTCGCGAGTCGCCTCCAGCCCTTCCATGATCGGCATTTGGATATCCATCAGCACCAAGTCGATTTCCTGCTTCAGAAGAAAGTCTATGGCTTCCCGGCCGTTCTCGGCGATGGAAACCACCACGCCCGCTTGTTCCAGGATTTCCTGGGCCACTTGCTGATTGATTTCGTTGTCTTCAACCAGCAGGACCCGGACGCCGCCCAGCCGCGCGGAACCGGCGTCCTTTTTCCTGGACAAGCCCCGGGCGTCCGCCGGGTCGGGTTTTTCCCGGCCGAAAGCCTTCATGATGGCGTCAAAGAGCATGGACTGGGTGACGGGCTTGATCAGGAAGCCGTCCAGCCCCAGGGATTCGGCCTCCTTGATCAACTCTTCCCGGGCGTAAACGCTGACCATGATTATTTTCGGCTGGGGATTGACGCGGGGGTTTTCCCTGATAATACGCGACGCTTCCAGCCCGCTCAGGCCCGGCATGCGCCAGTCCATGAGCACCAGGGAAAAGGGGCGGCCGGCGCTGGAGACGGCGTTGGTGATCTCGGTCAAGCCTTCCTCGCCGGAAGCGGCCAGGACGACCTCGAAGGTCAAGGCTTCCAGTTGCGCTTGCAGTATTTCCCTGGAAGTGGAGTTGTCGTCGACCACCAGGACCCTCATGCCCCTCAGATCGGTGGAGGCGACGGTCGCCGGTTTTTCCTCCGCCAGGCCGAATTCCACGGTGAAAAAAAACACGCTCCCTTCGCCCGGCCGGCTCTTGACCCAGATGTCTCCGCCCATCAGGTTGACCAGGCGGCGGCAGATGGCCAGGCCCAGGCCGGCCCCGCCGTATTTCCTGGTGGTGGAAGCGTCGGCCTGGGAAAAGGCCTGGAACAGACGATTGACTTGTTCCTCGGTCAGGCCGATGCCGTCGTCCTTGACGGAAAACCGGATTAAAACCCGGTGATCGATTTTTCTGACGACCTCGGTGGAGACCACGATCTCTCCGGTTTCGGTGAATTTGATGGCGTTGCTGACCAGATTGGTCAGGACCTGGCTCAGGCGCAGGGGGTCGCCGACCAGGCTGGAGGGGACGTCCCGGGCGGCGTCGAAGAGGAGTTCCAGCTTTTTTTCCTGGGCCAGCATGGTCATCAGGCTGGAAAGGGCTTCCATGATTTCGTTCAGGTCGAAATTGATATTTTCGATCTGGAGCTTGCCCGCCTCGATTTTGGAAAAGTCGAGGATGTCGTTGATAATTCCCAGGAGCGAATTGGCGGAGGACCTTATTTTTTTAATATAATCGCGTTGTTTGGGAGTCAGGTCGGTCTGCAGGGCCAGATGGACCATGCCGATGATGGCGTTCATGGGGGTCCGGATTTCATGGCTCATGTGGGCCAGGAAGTCGCTTTTGGCCCGGTTGGCTTCCTCGGCGGCGTTCTGGGCCTGGTGGAGCAATTCCTCGGCTTGCTTTCTCGCGGTGATGTCCATGACCGTGCCCACGATCCTCAGGGCGCGTCCTTGCCCGTTCCGTTCGACGATGGCCCCCTTGGACAGTTGCCACCTGATCTCCCCTTGTTTGTCCAGTATTCGGTATTCCGCATCGTAGAGGGGCGTCAGGCCGTCGCGGTAATCCCGGCCGGTCTTCAGGACCATGTCCCGGTCGTCCGGATGAACGGACTGTATCCAGAAATCGCGGTCCGCCTTGATCTCGCCCGGCTCATAGCCCAGCATTTCCGACCATCTCTCATTGGTGGTGGTCCGGCCGGTTTTAAGGTCGATATCCCAGAACCCGAGGTTGCCGCCCTCGAGGGCCAGTTCCAACCGGTCCCGGGACACGTTCAGGGCCTGCTCGACCTGTTTCCTTTCCTTGATTTCAATGGACAACCGCCGGTTCCAGTAGAAAAAAAGTATTAGAATAACCAAGGCGCCCACCATGAATTTCCAGAGCAGGGAATAATCCACCCGCTGTTCGTAGGTCACGCTGATCCATTTTTGGAAGATGGAATTTTTTTCGCGTTCGTCCATGGAATCCAGGGCTTTTTGGAGAATGCCGGAGAGTAGGGGTTGATCCTTGGCCGCGGCCAGGGCGAGTTGATACTTGAAATCCGTTTGCCCGGTGACTTTCAGGTTGGTGTACCCGTTTTTCCTGATGTAGTGGCTGGTGGTCAGGATGCTGCCGATGTAGGCGAAGACCTCCTTCGATTGCAAGAGGTTAAGGGCGGTGGTGATGTCCGGGGTCTCGACGAGGGGAATGTTGGGATAATATTTTCCGACCCACTCGGCCATGGCGTACCCCTTGACCACCGCGACTTTTTGGCCCGCCAGTTCTTCCAAGTTATTGATGTAGGGAATTTCGTGGCGCGTGAAAATGGCGGTCGGCAGGGTCAGGTAGGGCTGGGTGAAAAGGACGGTCCCTTGGCGTTCGGGGGTGAGGGCCAGGGCGGAAAAGAGGTCGAACCCGCCTTGATGGAACATTTCCTGGGTTTTGTCCCAGGTGGGGGCGGAGGTGAAGGATATTTCAATCCCCAGTTTTTGGGCCACGAGATTCAGGTAGTCAATGGCGATGCCCTTGACGCGGCCGTCGTCGTCCAGAAATTCCACCGGGGCGTAGTTGGGGTCCGAGGCGGCCTTGAGCGTCCGATGCTCGTTCAGCCAAGCCTTTTCCTCCGGCCCGAGGCTCAACCAGGAAAAGGACAGGTCCTCATTGGTTCCCATGGCCCCCCATTTGACATAAACCGCCCTGATTTCCTCCCGGCTCAGGGAAGCCAGGGCCTTGTCCAGGATGTCGGCGAGGATGGGCCAGTCCTTTCTGACGCCGATGCTGTTGACCGAGGATGTTTCCTTGATTTTTCCTTGAATGCCGAGGTTGCGCGTCTGTTCCCGCTCGATCAGGTAATCGGCCGCGGCCCGGTTCCCGATGTAGGCGTCGGCCACCTTTTTGGACACGGCGTCCAGGGCGTCGCCGGTGGCCTCGTATTCCTTGACCTGGATGTTGGGGTGGTTGGTCTTCAAGTACCCGACCAGGAAGAAGTTTTTTTCGAGGGCGACGGTCTTGCCGGACAGGTCTTCCAGGGAGTTGTAATAGGTTTCGCTCTTGCGGGCCACGATGACATGAGGAACATCGGCGTACGGCCGGGTGAAATTGACAAATTCCCGTCTTTCCGGACGGGGCGTGATGTCCATGAGGGCGTCCAGGCCCCGGCTTTTTATGTCTTCCAGGAGGGTCCGCCAGGGCGCCGCGATGGGAACGAGCCTTCCCCCCAGCCTTTTGTTGAGCAGGCCGATGAAGTCGATCCCAATGCCCTTGGGAACTTTCCCCTCCAGGAAATCCATGGGCGGCCAGGCGTCCATGACTCCCACCCGGATTTTGGGGTGTTCTTCCAGGAACTTTTTTTCCTCGGCGGTCAAATCGGGCCCGACCGGAGCGGTCGAGTCCTGGCCGGTGGAAAGTCCGTCGGGGAACCATTTTTCGGCCAGGGAATTTATTTCCGACTCGCCCACGACCGCCGGCCCGGTCTCGATTTCGGCCAACAGGTCCTGGCGGTTTTTGGGGATTCCGGCTCGGATGGCCAGGGAGAAGCCCGGAACGTCGATGGATTGGAAATTGCCCTTGCGCCCGGTTTTCAGCAGGGTCAGGTCGGCCAGGGGGGCCATGGCCAGGAAGGCCTGGATATCCTTTTTTTCGACCGCGTAAATCAGTTCCCGGATATTATTGTACCTGGTCACGCGCGATTCGGGCAGGGCTCGTTGCAGGAGCAACTCGTGGGACCGGTTGGCCGTCCCGATTCCGGCCCGGGAAAAGTCGGCCGCGTCCGGCGTCGGGCCTTTCCGGTCGAGGAAATAGAGTTTGGCCGGCAGGCTGATGTACGGCGACGAGGTCTCCAGTCCGTTTTTATCCGCTTCTTCCAGCGTCAACCCGATGTGAAAATCCGCTTGTCCGGTATTGAGCGCCGCAAAGACATCCTTGTCCCCGGTGAGCCGAAAGGATATTTTGCGGCCGGTTTTCTCGGCCCAAATCCGCCAGAAGTCCACGGCGAAACCGGACGGGACCGCGTTTTCGTCCAACATGGAAAAGGGGGCCAAATCCAGGTTGCCGACAGCCGCGATGGCTCCCGGCTCGGCGGTGAGGGACCCGCCCAGCCAACGGCGCTCCAGTTCGGCTTTTTCCTCGGCCGTGATTTTCTGAAACCCGGCGTTCACCTTTTCCAGGAGCGCCCGGTCGCCTTCCCTGACCGCGGCTTGGTATTCCCGGATATAAACCGGGGTCCCGGGGTCGAACTGGTATTCGTTCGGCAGGTTTTGTTGGTCCAGGAATTCCTGGAGATTAAAAAATGGGGCCACAAAAGCCCGGATATCGTCATTATGGGCGGCCTGGAACAGGGCCGGATAGTCCGGGTAGACCGCGAGGGCCAGTTGGGGATATTCGGTTTTCAGGTATTCTTCCGTGAAACCCTGGGGGACCCCGACCTTGAAGCCCCGCAATTCGTTCAAACTCTTGACGCCAAGCACGGTTTTGTGGGTGAAGAGATAATAGCCCAGCTTGAAGATGGGGACGCTGAAGTCGAGGAAATCGTCCCGGTCGGCGGAATAGAACAGTCCGGCGTGAATGTGGGCCTCGCCGTCCTTGACCTGCCGCAGGGTTTCGTCCCAGGCCGCGGCCCGGAACTCCAGGTCGATCCCCGTCTTTTTTTCCCAGAGCCGCCACAGGTCCAGCAACAACCCGGCGGCCTGTCCGTTTTTGTCCTGGAATTTGAAGGGCGGGTTGTTGAGGTTGTAAACCACGGTGAAGGGCGGTCCCGACGCGCCGCCTCCGCGCTGGTCGGGCCAAGCGGCCGGGCTGAAATATGAAAGTCCCAGCACGGCCGTTAAAAACGCCGTAAGAAAAGCGGCCGACCAGGTCGCCTTGGAGGTTTTCGGCATTTTGACCCTCTCTTGGCTTTGGGCTCGTCACGGTGAGTCGGTACAGGCTAGTAGAAAAATACCCTGAATCACTGGTGAACGCAATCCCGCGCCGCGGCGTTCCGTCGGTTTAGAGGTCGCGGGACGGCGAAAAAATCGATACCTACCATGGGGCGACGAGACCAGGCGGGACCGGGGGCCATGATCCCGGCCCCGGCCGCCGGGTTGGGGCGGGCGGAAACAAAGCCTCGCCGGCCCGGGAGGCCGGGGGGGGCCTTTAAATGTAGCGGGACGCCGGTGCTAGCCTCGGGGCTCGCTAATCTCCAGTTTCCATATGAATTCCTCGGTGCAGGGGCGACCGGTGGTCTTGGTGTGTCGCGACAGGCTGACTTCGTTGCCGTCAAACGGCAAGTCCCACACAATCCGCTCCTCAATCCACTGGAGAGAATTTTCGTCCCAGACAGGCCAGTTCTTGCTTGCGGTTTCAACGCCAAGGTAAACGGTTCGGCCTTCCTCGCCCCAAACCTGGAAGAGGTTATCGTTCAAGTCGTACTTGCGGTCGCTTGATTCGTCTAGCACGACCATCTTGTCGTCATACACGTAGAGACGCACCCGTGGAGGCCAGTCGGTCGTTTGCGGCTTGCGCAAGGGCATCTCTCGCTCCTTTCATCAATACCCCCCACTTTGGGCGCAATGCCGCGGGGGGGAGTTGGGGGCCGAGCCCGGCCATGTCAATTCATCACAAGCGCCGACCTCTTGTCAATTTGGTAAAATATAATAGACACCCAAATATATTAGATTAACGAATGGTAAACCTTGGAGTGATTGAAGTAATGAGTATTATTGGATGTCCTTTATAACAGGTAATGGCGATAGGTCGGAACTAACTCGCCGTTTAAGAGGGATTCAATATTACTGTTCCGGTAATGCGGCCTGGGAAAGGCGTGCAATTCGCCGTCAATAATCTCGCCGGTCAGGCTCGCCGACAGCTTGTACGGGTCGTTATAAACGGCCCCTTTCTTCACAGGCGGAGGCATGTTTCCTCCTTTCCGGCGTTCTGGTTCGGCATGCCGAACTGGGCTATAAGGTAAAGAATTAATTAAAAAGAACCACTTAACTATTGTATCCTATTAATTTTATTGTTTAATAATACAGGGGCGGCCTTGCCTTGTCAATCCGGGCGTCGTTGCGTGGGACTGCGAGTTGCGTGCCTGCAAAAAGATGGTCATCATTTAGGCATGAATGAGCCGGCCGATGAATTCCTGTTTCAAGTCGGTCGGGCCGTCTAGCCGGACCGCGCTCTCCACGACCACGGTCAACCGGCCGTTGTTGAAGCTCCCCGCGGCAAGCTACGGAGAATGCGCTCGCTTGCAACTTCAAGGATTTCGGCCGGGAGTCGGCGGCGGTTGTTTAAGGCTGGCAGGGGCAGAACCCGAGAAGAGGGCGCCCACGGGGAGGCGCCCCTACATTTCACCGCCCGCAGTGGTTGTTTAAGGCTTGTAGGGGCAGGTCCCCGTGCCTGCCCTCTTCCGCGCGAGCGGGATTGTCGCTTGGCGTATCGTTGGATGTCTAGTTAATACGTGAGAAGAGGGCGCCCACGGGGAGGCGCCCCTACATTTCACCGCCCGCGGTGGTTTTTTAAGGCTTGTAGGGGCAGGTCCCCGCGCACGCTCTCTTCCGCGCGACCGGAATTGTCGCTTGGCGCATCGTTGGATGCCTTGTTAATATTCGAGAAGAGGGCGCCCACGGGGAGGCGCCCCTACATTGCGTCGGCGGCGGTGGTTATTTTAGGCAGAACCCGAAAAGAGGGCGCCCACGGGGAGGCGCCCCTACATTGCGCCGTCGTCGGTGGTTGTTTTAGGCTGGCAGGGGCAGGTTCCCGCGCACGCCCTCTTCCCCGCGACCGGGATTGACGCTTGGCGTATTGTTAGCGGCCGGTTGAAAATGTAAGGAAAATGGCCAAATGAAAATGAGTAAGTAGGGTGCGCAACGCGCACCATCTTTTACTGTTTTGCGGGCCTTGCCGCGGTAAATTGGAGACGTTGGCCGGCGCCTTGCGGGCGGGGTTGCTCCGCCCCCCGCGCGCCTAACGTTGGGCTTCGAGAGACTCCTTCCCGTCCCAGGGTCAGGGGCGCGCCGGAGCCGGCGCCCCTGACAACCCCCGGCTCTTTTTCCGGAGAACCCGCCTGGCGGCGGTTTCACGCCCCGAAACGT
>JAZDGM010000131.1:0-10196 GCA_043806915.1 Pseudomonadota bacterium
AACCAAGGACTCCCCCTCACCCCAACCCTCTCCCCCGTCGGGGGGCGAGGGAGATAATTGTCCGGCCCGGCCCTCGCCTCCGTTTGGAACAAGGTGTTGTCTTTCTGAATAAATGGAACAATACATTTTCAGATGGCCCGATTTTAGGCATTATCAGATGGCCGCTGACACGAAAAAATGAAAGTCACTTTTTATAGAGCGAAATCCGGGAATTCAGTGAAAAGTTAAACATAATTTTAAAGAATAGGCTATAATTCAGACGGTTATACTGAGTTAAAAGGATATTCCGCATGAAGAACCTCATGGGATTGATAAATCATAACAGTGTAAAATTACAAACAAAATTAAAAGGCGACCATGTCGCTTCGGGCAGACAGTCCGACCCTTTCAATGATCTCGCGAGATGCCGCTTTTGTCGCCTTGTTCCGAAAAATCAAAATTATACCGGACCAAAAGATCGGGGCCGCCAGTCATGCCAGGCCCGTAAAAAGTCGGAAATACTGGAAGCCTGCGTCCAAGGATAGGCGTCCGAAGATAGGAGTCCGAAGATAGGCGCCCAAACTGGAGCCTGGGGGCCCACGCCTTGTCAACTATTTGATATCATATCAATTAGCCTGCTCGCTCCCAAGCTTCCGGCTCGGGAACGCAAAACGACTCGAAGCGCCTGCTTCGACGCCTTTTTTGCTTGTTCAAGTTCATCAGTCAGATAAGGAAACGAAAATATGGAATGCGCCATCAGCGAAGAGCATGGGATCAGGTGGCTGAACGTTTCGGGCCGCATCGACGGGATGACCAGCGGAGATATCCGGCGGCGCCTCCAGGTCTTGATCGATGAAGGCCAGAGGGTGTTCACCGTCAACTTCGAAGCTGTCAACTACATCAGCAGCGCGGGCCTGCGGGTGTTTCTCGAGGCCCAGAAGCAGCTCAATCGTGTTGGAGGGGAAATCTATCTCTTCGGTCTCCGGGAAAACGTCCTGGACGTTTTCGAAATGAGCGGCTTTATGCAACTTTTCAAGGCCTTTTCTTCCAGGGAGGAGATCGAGGGAACCCTGACCAGGGCGGATTCCGGCCCCGAGGCGGAGACCTTGGAGATAAAGGGGGGCGTGATCCAGTGCATCCGGAAGGAGGGTCCGCCAGGCGCCCTGCGTCTGATCGGCTCTCAGAAGAATCTCCTGTCATCCAATTACGGGGAAAAGGACGTGGAGACGCTGAAGGCCGGGGAAATTCAGTTCGGCCTGGGCATGGCGACCCTGGGAGATGAATATGAGGAGTACAAGAACCTCTTCGGGGGAGCCCTGGTCATAAACCGGAATCTGTTCTTTTATCCGGCCGTCCGACATCCCGTGGTCGATTTCATGCTCCGCGGACAGGGCGGCGTCGATCCCGCGTACCGCTTTTTAAACGGAGTTGGGTTCAGCGGGACCTTTCATCATATCCTTTCCTTTGAAAGCAGGGACGGTTTTTTCGAATTGTCCGGCCTGATCAAGTCGTTGTCCGCGCTTTCCACTCAAAATGTCCTCGGCGTCGTTCTGCTGGCGGAAAGCAAGGGCTTCTGGGGCATGAACATGAAAAGGGCGCCCATCACGGAAAACAAGCCCGAAAACGGGAAGCATATTATGGACGAGGAAAATTTTTCGGAGTGGATGAATTTCCCGCTCGAACCAGGAGAAGTCAACCATATCATCGCCTGTGCGGGAATCGCCGTAAAGGACCGCTCCCTTCTTGAACCGAGGATATCCGAATTGTTGGCCAAGGACCAGGCCTTTCATTTTCACGGGGGAGTATTTGCCAAAGGGCCCCTCGGCAAGGACGTTGGTCTGTTTGAACGGGAACTGGAGCGGGTCCTGACCGAGGTGGAAATATCAAAGGTGCAGCACATGTTGGCTCAAAGCCGGTTGGGCGGCGGCATGGCGGGCATTATCGAACTGAAAGGCTGAATCATGGAACTCTGGTTCGGAGCTGTCAATCTGGGATTCTTTTACGCCTTCATGGCGATGGGGGTTTTTATCACCTTCCGCGTCTTTGATTTTCCCGATATCACGGTCGACGGAAGTTTCACGGCGGGGGCGGGAGCGGCGGCGGTATTGATCTCGGCCGGTTTCCATCCGGTTCCGAGCCTTGGGGCGGCCTTTGTCATCGGGGGGGCGGCGGGGTATACCACGGGGTTGATCCATACCCGTCTGAATATTAACGGGCTCCTGGCCGGCATCCTGGTCATGACCGGACTGTATTCCATCAACTTGCATATCATGGGCCGTTCCAACATACCCCTGCTCAACCAAACCACGCTGGTTACGATCCTCGAGGATTTAAATCCTGGACTTCCCAACGAAATCTGGCTCTGTTCCTGCCTGGCGGTCATCATGACGGTTTTCTGGGGCGTCCTGTCCAGGTTTTTCCGGACGGATTTCGGGCTGGCCATGCGAATCACCGGAAACAACCCCATCATGGCCGGCGCCAACGGCGTCAACGTGAACAGGATGAAGATTTTCGGCATCGCGCTGGCCAATGGCCTGGTCGGCGTCTCGGGCGGTCTTGTCGCTCAGTACCAGGGGTTCGCGGATATCGGCATGGGGATCGGAACCGTGGTCATCGGCCTGGCGTCAGTGATCATCGGGGAGGCTGTCCTGAGAAAACGCTCCATCGCCGTCAAGGTTCTCAGCGTTTTCGTCGGATCGATCCTATTCAGGCTGATGATCGCTTTTGCCCTTTTTATCGGAATGAATCCCTTGGATTTAAAGCTGCTCACCGCGGCTTTTGTCCTTTTGACGCTGATCGTCTCAAAACTCATCTCCGGGAAACAGGGGGGCTCCGGAACGGCCGCCTCGCTGACCAAGCAATTCCTGACGGGAAAAAGACTCGTGGCGGTCGCCGCGGTCGCCGTCGTCCTCATCGCGGCTTTTTCAGGACTCCGGCTGCTAGGGCGGGCGCCGTCCGGAACTCCAAAAATGCCTAGGATCGGTGTGGTCCAGGTAACCGAACACAACATGCTGAACATAACCCGGGACACTTTTCTGGATGAAATGAAGCAGCTCGGATACCGGGAAGGCGAGTCGTGCCGGTTTTTTCTGGAAAATGCCAACGGTGAACTGTCCATGGTGGACGCCATCCTGGATAAATTCATCGCCGGGGACATGGATGTCATCGTTACCATATCCACGGCCTGCACCCAAGCGGCCATAAATAAGATCAAGGACCGCCCCGTTGTGTTCGCCACGGTCGCAAACCCCTTTATTATCGGGGCCGGACGGACGGATGCGGATCATCTCCCCAATGTGACCGGCGTATACGGGTTGACGCCCATGAGCGAGTCCCTGAAGATGCTCCGAAGAATCATTCCGGGAAAGATCAAGATCGCCTCCATCTGGGACCCGGCTCAGGCCAATTCGGTGGTCAATGTTGAAAATCTGCGGAAGGCGGTTGACCGTGATGAAGGGGTCGCCTTTACGGGCGCCACCATTACGAACTCCTCCGAGGTGTATCAGGCGGCGCTGACGCTGGTAAACAAGGGGATCGACGCCTTTGTGCTCAGTCCGGACAATACCGTCTATTCCGCCTTCGAATCGGTCGTCAAGGCGGCCCGGTCGAAGAAAATCCCCATCGCGATCAGTGACGTGGAGCGCCTCCAGGATGGGGCGCTGCTGGCCTACGGCTATGATTGCTCCATCAGCGGGCGCCAGGCCGCCCATCTGGTGGACCGAATTCTGAAGGGGGAGAGCCCCGAAAAAATTCCTTTTGAGCAGTACAAAAAAATCACTTTCGGCGTCAATCTAAGGATCGCGGAAGAACTCGGCCTTGAAATTCCGGAAGATATCCTGGCCAAAACGACAGTTATGGTCGGAAAGGACGGGGTTCTGGTCGAGAACGAGACGGAGCGGAAGGATAATAAGGCCGTTGCGCCGGGGGCGGGCCCGGCGCCGGGGAAGGGAAAGAAACTGGCCCTGTTCATATTCAATGCGAGCGCGTTGTTGATGGAAACGGCCGACGGCGTAAGGGATGAACTCAAGGCAAGTGGGGTTCTTGACAAATACGGGATAACCATTGACATGAAAAACGCCCAGAACGAGTTTCCCACGGCCCAGGCCGTGGTTCAGGATATCGTTCGAATGGGGTATGACTATATTATTACGATTTCAACGCCGGCGCTTCAGGTCGCGGCCAACGGGAATAAAAAAATTCCCCACATCTTCGGCGCCGTTACCGACCCCTATCGGATGGGGATCGCCGCCGGCAACAAGGATCATATTCCGAACATTACCGGCGTTGCGACTCTCCAACCCGTGGAAGCGACGGTCCGGACCATGAGGGAAGTCTTTCCCGGGGCGAAAAAGATCGGCCTTGTCTGGAATCCGGGGGAGGCCTGTTCAGAGGCGTGTACTTACAAGGCCCGGGATGCGGCGAAAAAATACGGTTTTGAACTCCTGGAGGCGACCGTGTCCAGTACCAACGAGGTCCTGGACGCTGTAAAGGCCCTGCTCAACAAAGGGGTCGACCTCTTTTTAACCTCCGGGGACAATACGGTGAACCTGGCCGTTCCGTCCCTCGCCGAGATACTGAGGCAGCGTAAAATACCCTATTTCAACAACACGCCTTCGGATGTGGACCAGGGGGTCTTTATCGCCATTGGCGCGGATTATTATGAAGTGGGGAGGGAAACCGCAAGACAGGCCATTATGGTCATCAACGGGAAAAACCCCCAGGATATCCCCATCAAGGATTATGTTCCGGAGAAACTGGCCATTAATTTGAAAATGGCCCGGCATTACGGCATTACCGTGCCGGAGGCGATTCTTGATCGGGCTGAAAAGGTGGTGAAGTGACATTATGATCAGATTGGAGAACGTTCACAAAAAATTCAATGCCGGCACGTTGAATGAGGTCCATGCCCTACGAGGCGTCAATCTTGAGATCAAGGAAGGGGAGTTCGTGACGGTCATCGGGACCAACGGGTCCGGCAAGTCCACCCTGTTGAACGCCGTGGCCGGGACCTTTATACCGGATTCGGGAGTCATCCGGATAGCCGGAGACGATGTGACCGGCCTGCGCGATTTTCAAAGGGCCCGGTATGTGGCCAGGGTGTTCCAGGACCCCTTCAAGGGCACTTCGCCGGATATGAGCATTGCCGAGAATCTGCACATGGCTTCCCTGAGGACTTCTCCCTGTTACCCCCGGGTCGGACTGAAAAGGGACCGTATCGAGCAATACCGGGAAAACATCCGGCGGCTCGAAATGCAGCTCGAGGACCGCCTTGACAACCTGATCGGCAGCCTTTCAGGGGGACAGCGGCAGGCTCTGACCCTGCTCATGGCGGTGATGGGAAGCCCCAAGGTTCTGCTCCTCGATGAACATACGGCGGCCCTTGACCCTCGGTCCGCCAAACAGGTGGTGGAACTTACAAAAAGGTTCGTGGCGCGGGACAAACTGACCACCCTGATGGTGACCCACAGCATGCAGCAAGCCCTGGAACTGGGGGATCGCACGATCATGATGAACAAGGGGGAGATTATCGATGATATCCCCTTCAGCCAGAAAAGGCTCTCCACCGTGGACGACCTCCTGGAACGGTTTGCCGAACTGCGTAAAAAAGAGCGGCTGACCCCTGAGATACTTGAGGAACTGCGCCGCGAATATGTATAATCTTTCATCCCGCGGCTTTCGCATCAACCGATTTTCCGCCTCGACATCGCCATTAAGCGGGCCGAGGCCTGGCTGACGGCCATGGGGGACCCCCTTGACGAGGAGTCCCCCCCGTTTGACTATTTTGTCTTCTGTTTTGAGGGTTTCCGGGGTCGTAAGAGGCAGCGGTGTTCAGATTGATCGCCGCGGTCTGGCCGGGGTGGAAACTTCTTCGGGCGGGCATGGACGCCCGCCCATTCCGCCCTCGAAACAGGACGTTTCGGGGCGTGAAACCGCCGCCAGGCGCGCGGGGGGCGGAGCAGCCCCGCCGCCAGGCGCCGGACAACGTCTCCAGTTTACCGCGGCAAGGCCCGCAAACAGTAAAAGATGGTGCCCGTTGCACACCCTACAAACTGGTATCTTTTAAAATTTTTTAAAGTGGATGTTATATATATTTGAGGAACTCAAGGCCGACCCGAGGCCGGCCTTGAGAGCCGCGGTCGATATTAGTCTCTGGGAGTTTTGCCTATTTCATGGACGATCCAGCCCGAAAGAAGCAGTAACAGGCCGACGACCAGCCATGAAATCGATTTAATGGAAAAATCAAGGTCGGCGTCGGATTTGAGATAAACAAACCCCTCATACAAGGACAATATCCCGCCTAAACCCATTATCGAAAGACCAAGAACGCTCCAGCCCTTTTTATTCATACAGTTATTCTCCGGCCCTCGCGGGCGGTTATCGGCATGGTGGATTTTCCGCGAATCCCTGGCGCCGCCTTAATAAGGGTTACCCCTTTAGGCGGCGCGGATGGGTTGCGGGCGTCTTTTAGGGAAGGGGCGAAAGGATCAAATGCGAAGCGAGACCGTGCTCAAGCAGAGCATGATCTGGGGTTTCCTATTCAAGTCGGTAAAATTGACTTCGAAATTTTTAGGGGAGGATGCGCCGCCGGGAAAAATAAGGGTAGGTCCGCCCCAGGGCGCCGGCAGGGACCGTTTCGGACTGGGGTAGAAAAAGATTTCCGTCGGCGCGGGGCAAAGCCGGCTCTTTTTTTCCGGGGGAGCGGGGACCATGGGGTCCTGTACCCCTAGCGGGAAAACCGATTTACCGGCGGTGTAGCCGTTTCGGCCGAATTCTCCATCGCGGAGCAGGGAGGCGTCGCCCCGTGGAGTCCCGCTGGAATAATAAACGACTGAAAAAGTTAAAACAAGCAGTATGGAAACAAGCCGGTTGAACATGTCGGACCTCGGTATTTCGGTTCCCATGATATGCTCGTCGCTAGTGGTTGTCAATTCCTCGGGTCGTTGGACTGGGGAAACAACCCGAGGGTTCCATGTTTACCTTTCGACCGGGGTCGCGGGTTTCGCGGCGGCGGTCGCTTCGATTTCCAGTTCCCTTTCCGGTTCGCGCCTGGGCCGACCCAGGTATTCGGGCAAGTCCAATCCGGCCATGGCGCAGAGTTCGTGCAGGGGGGGAAGGCTTTTGAACAGCCCCTGGACGGCTTGGCCGGCGCCGGCGTTGGAGCCTCCGTCCCAGACAGTGATTTTGTCGACCTTCAGGTTCCTGATGGCCTCGGTCTGGAGTCTGACCAATTCCGGGAGCTTTTCGACGATCAGTAGTTTGAAGGCGTTGTTGGGGTCCCCTCCGGCCGCTTGAACGATTCTCGCGAAACCCTCGGCTTGCTTGAGCAGCATGGCTTCCGCGCCCTCGGCCTGGGCCAGCAGCCTGGCCTTGATTCCTTCCGCCTCGGCCAGCATTTTCGCCTTGAGACCGGCGGCTTCTCCAGCCATTCGGTTCCGGACCAAATCGCCTTCACCCTCGCCTTGCCTGGACTGCCTTTCGGCCAGGGCCTCGGCGTCAATGACGGCCTTCCTTTTGTCGGCCTCGGCCTGGGGGACGGTATTGGCCAGCTTGGAAGCTTTATCGCGTTCGAGCCGCTCGCTCTCGGCTTCCCGCTCGGCCCGGTAGGCTTCCCGCAAAGCCTCGGCTTGCTTGATTTTTTCGGCGGTTATGGCCATGCGTTCGTATTCGGCCTTGGCTTCCCTCAGCACGGCCGATGATTCGGCCTCGATGTTGGCGGCTAGGTTTTCTCCCTTGACGGCTTCGGCGTTGGCGTTGGCGACGCCGATTCTTTCCAGTTGCTTGGCCTGGGCCACGGCCACTTCCTTTTCCTTGTTGGCCTCGGCTTCGCCTGTTTCGCCTCGCCGCACCTGTTCGGCCACGTCAATTTTAGCCTTGTTGATGGCCTCGGCCGCGGCGTTCCGACCCAGGGCCTCGATGTAGCCTGATTCGTCGGTAATGTCCTTGATATTGACGTTGATGACCCGGAGCCCGACCTTGGCCAATTCCCCTTCCACGTTATCCATGACGGCCTTTTGGAATTTTTCCCGGTCCCGGTTGATTTCCTCGATGGCCATGGTGGCGATGGTGGCGCGAAACTGGCCGAAAATGATGTCCATGGCCACATTGCGGACGTCCGTGGATTGCAGCCCCAGGAGCCTGATGGCCGCATTTTCCATGACTCCCGGATCAGTGGATATGCCGACGGTAAAGGTCGAGGGCGCGTTGACGCGGATATTTTCGCGCGACAGGGCCCCGTTCAAGGGAATGTCTATGGCGATGGGAGAAAGTTCCAGGTATTTGTAGTCCTGGATCAGGGGCCAGATAAAAGCCGCGCCGCCATGGATGCAGCGGGCGAAAGCGGCCGAATCCGAACCCTTGGCCCGCCCCACCCGGCCGAAGATGACCAGGATTTGGTCCGAGGGGCAACGCTTGTATCTTTTTGCGGCGGCCAGAAAAGTGACCGACAGCACCAAGGCGAAGAGCAGTAGAACCATTCCCCAGACCACAAAATTTCCGATCACGTGTTTTCCTCCCTTTGGTTAGCGGCGCGGGCTTGGCCGCCGCGTTTTAATCCCGATCAACGGTGAAAAAATTGCCGTCATAATCGATTATTCGAACAATGGTCCCTCGTTCCAGCCGGCCGGGGCGTGGATAAACGGCCGGGAACTCACGCTGGACGCCCCCGAATCGAACCGTGATCTTCCCCGGGGAGTTTTCCTCGATTTCCAGATACACCTCGGCCGCCAGACCGATGGCGTCGCGCGGGTCCATGGTCCCGTCGCTTTCCAAAGTGTTGAGAACGCGCATCAATTTGTACATGGCCCAGACAAATCCCGACCCCGCGGCCAACCCGACCACGGCGGCCGCCAGGCTGGGAAAACCGGTCCTCAAGGAGGCGTAGCCGGCGAAGCCATACCCCAGGGTAAAGGCGGAAAGATTGCGCAGAGTGAAAAAGCGAAGAAAGCCGAATCCGGAATCGTCGTCGTGATGTCCGAGCTGGCCGTGGTGTGAATCGACCTGGCTGAAGTCCGAACCCCCGATATCCGAATGGTCCATCGAACCCAGGTGATCCGCCCCGTCTCCTCCCAAAAAGGTGAGGACAGTTTGAAAGGCAAACACGACCAGGGCGATAACCCCTATCAATAGATATAGATATTCCTCTTTCATATCCCTTCGTCCTGGGGCTGGGACCCCGGTTGGGGATTATTAAACAATGGCGCGAAGCGGCGAAATCGCGGGACTACTTTCGCTCTCGGTTTCTAATAAGGAAATAATAAAAACCCGCTGTTGTCAAGGCGTGTCGGCTCATTGATCCGATTTTGGGGTAGGTCTAGGGACGGGGCTGAAAAGCCCCGCTAGGGCGGGACATCCATCAGCCGGGGAAAACGGGTCGCGACGGCGTCGCCAACCCGTTTTCCAGCAGGTTAAATCAGCCGTGATACATCGGCCGGCCCATCTCCTCGAAGGAAAACAGTTCGAAGACCCGTTGCCCGTTGTAGTCAAGGCATCTCAGGTCTTCCTGTTCCTTCACGTCCTTGAGGGTCACATCGAAATGTTGGCCGTAGCGCTTGCGGCAGAGTTCCACATCGACTTCATACGCGATGTATTTCTTGAGCCCCTTGTTTCCCAGCCAGGCCGAGACTTTTTCTCCGACCAAGTCCTCGCCGGTGGTCAGGATAAGAATGGGGCCGCTGCCGGAAAAGATAACTCCCGCTTTCATCGCATGCCTCCTTTCTTGGACGTTGACAAGTTGGGTGATTGTTGTCTGGTAACAGGCCACTTCACGCCGGAACAGGCGTCTACAATAAAATATGCAAAATGCGCACCAACTGGAGCAGGCTTGGAGGGGCGTAACATCCTGAAAAATCATCCGAAAAAAGTAGGTTCACCACAGTGGGGCGCCCAACCCCCGCGTGGTGGCAGCTTTTTTAACGGTTCGTAAAAAAAGCCTTCGGTCTGTAATTATATATAGGACATCCATTTATAAAAAAGAAAAGGACGCCATGCTTTTGCAAAATGGATGTCTATGTTTGTAATTGAAGGTGGATGTCATACATAAACGGTCGGATTGAGTAAGGCTGGTTCCCAAGCTCTAGCTTGGGAACCTAGGCCAGGGAAGCTCCAGCTTCCTCACTCTCGAGATGTAGCGCCCCGCCCCCGCCCAGAATCGCCGGCCAGGGGAGAGGCCTTGCCCGGCGCGCCGTCAGGCCTGGGTTCAACGAGACGGATGAAATTTC
>JAZDGM010000132.1:0-23876 GCA_043806915.1 Pseudomonadota bacterium
TTGGTTGCTTTCCGGATAAAGTGGGGAAGCTAGAGCTTCCCCTTCCCGGGTTCCCAAGATAGAGCTTGGGAACCAGCGGATATTGGATGTCTTTGTAAAAAGTATCCATCCCGCGCCACTCCCGATCGCAAAAGAGGGCAGGCGCGGGGACCCCGCCCCTACAAGCCTTCGACAATCACCGCCCCTTAAACAACCACCGCCGACGGCGCTATGTAGGGGCGCCTCCCCGTGGGCGCCCTCGAAACTCCGGCGGACCGGCGCGGATTTCGACCCCGCGACAATCCCGATCTTTTAACAAGACATCCACTTTTGAACCAAGCCCAAATATCACCACGGCCCTTTCTATTTGTATTAAAAAATGGATGTCCTCCTTAAGGTTTGCCATATAAATGGTTATTCCATCAAATAATGGATGTCCTTTGAATACCGCCAGTAAAAATGGATGTCCTGACTAATGAAACCATCCAAATATATAAATAACCCAAAATCAAACGCGGAAGAGGGCAGGCACGGGGACCTGCCCCTACAAGCCTTCGACAAGCACCGCCCCTTAAACAACCACCGCCGACAACGCAATGTAGGGGCGCCTCCCCGTGGGCGCCCTCGAAACTCCGGCGGACCGGCGCGGATTTCGACCCCGCGACAATCCCGATCTTTTAACAAAACATCCACTTTTGAACCAAGCCCAAATATCACCACGGCCCTTTCTATTTGTATTAAAAAATGGATGTCCTTGCTTAAGGTTTGCCATATAAATGGTTATTCCATCAAATAATGGATGTCCTTATGAATGAAACCATAAGTCGCGTCTTTGTCCTTGACGTGAAGGGGGCGATGGATTATTCAAAACCAACGCCTTGACAAGAGAGCGGGTAATGCTAAACAATCCGAAATTTTACGCCATCGCCACCGTCATTCTCTGGAGCGCCTTCGCCCCCCTGGCCAAGATGGTCTCCAAATCGCAATTCCTATATGTAACCCTGTCCTTCGCCTTCACCACCCTGACTTTCCTATCCATTCTGGCGTACCGGATGAGGCTGGAGCTTTTTTCCCGTCTCCGGGCCATGAAGCCGCAGTACCTCTTTTTCGGCCTCTTCGGGTATTTCATATATTGGATCGGACTAATTCAGAGTTTCCGGGAATTTTCCTCGGCCTCGGGAACAACGGTTTTGAACTACACGTGGCCGGTCTTTACCGTGATCTTCACGGAAATGGTTTTTAGGCGAACGGTCAAGGCGCCGCTGCAACGGGCGGTGGAAGCCGTGGGAATTCTGCTCGGGTTCGGAGCGGTGTTCGTCCTGGCGACCAAGGGCCAAATCTGGTCTTTTGAAATAACCCACGCCCGGGGCCTCGCCTGGGGTCTCCTGGCCGGGGCGTCCTACGGGTTTTTCAGCGCCTATTCCGGTTCGGTTCCCCGGGAATTTCACGGCGTGTTTCTTCTGACGTCGGCCGTGGTCAGCCTGGCGGCCATGCTACCCTTCGCCTGGACCGAACTGGACATGCTGCGGCGGATTTCCCCCCGGGATTTCCTATTCATCTTTTTGCTGGGCAGCGCCGTGGACGGCGGCGGGTATTTCCTCTGGACCTCGGCCAACCTCATCGCCCGGGAACAAAACGTGGATATCTCGACCGTCAGTTCCATCGCTTTTTTTCTCCCCCTCATTTCCGTGATCATCGTGTCCATTCTCTTGGGCGAGGGAGAAATTTTCCGGCCGTATTTCGCCGTCACGCTGGTCCTGTTGATCTCCGGCTCGGTCATCTGCCAAAAAACCAGGGAGATCACCATTAAACTACAGTCCTTTTACGAAAGAAAACAAAGCAGGAGGAGGCGCCAGCCATGAACATGACCTACCGGGTGTTGCTTGCCCTCGGAATTCTAGCCGTGGACCTGGCTGTCTTTTTCATCCCCCTCTCGGCGGTGTTTCTGGTCTACATCATTCTTTTCAACCCGCCCTGGTTCAGGGATTTCATCAACAACCTGGACGTGGAAAAAACCTGATTTCGGCGCGGGTTGCGCTTCCATCGGGATTGACCGGGATAAGCCGGACCGTCACGATCACCGGCGGCTCGTTTTCGCTTCCCCGGAGGTTATAAAACCTGATCCGGATGTTATCGCCGGTCTCGGGTTCACTCCAGGACCCGGTCCGTCCATCGGCTCGGACCAACCGGGCCTTGGGGTCCAGGAGGTATTGCGCGTCGCCGGCGAAAATGGCCGAGCCGCCCAGGCGCGCGGCCGGTCCGGGCGACGCGAACCGGCCCGGGCCGGCGGCTGCTATTTCAGCATTTCCAGGAAAGCCTGAATCCTGGTTTTCAACTGTTCGGCGTCGGCGGCCGAGTAATCCGTTTCCAGGGTGAGCGTCGGAATTCCCCGGGCTTGGAGGGCCTTGGCCGCGGGTCCCGCTTCGATCAGGTAGGGCTGGCAGAAATTGAGGCTGTAATGGATGACGCCGGAAGCCCGATAAGCCCTGGCCATCTCCTCGATATGCCGGGTCCGGTCGGGGTTGGGAGTGAAGATGGCGCAATCCACCTGGAAATACCGGTCCACGACGCCTTCCAGAAGCTCCTCCACGGAGGCGCCGGAAACGGGCGTCAGGTTGCGGGTCCCCCGTTCCCCCACGCAGGATTCCTCCCCCACGATCACCGCGCCGGCGCTTTCCACCAGCCAGGGGAGTTTCCAGTTGGGCACGGCCATGGGACAGCCGGAAATCAGGACCCGGGGCGTTCCGGCGGGGGCGACGCCCGTCCCGTTCTTCACCCGCTCTTCCAGTTCGTCGCAGATTTTATGGACGGAGTCCGTGAACCTGACGGGGTCGTCGTAAAAGGAGACCTGGTTGATCAAGAGGGCGTCGAGACCGGACAGCGGGGCCGGGTCCGCCGCCCTTAGCTTGTACAACCGGTGCAGGGCCGCTCGTTTGTCGTTGACGATCCCGATGCCCTTCCGGAGGCTTTCCACCGTTATTTGGTTGCCGGTCAATTCCTCCATGGCCTTGATAAAGCGGACATACTCGGCCTTCTGCAGGTCCCGGCCCGCGGCGGTCTTCATCTGGGGCAGGTCCATCACGTACAGATTCGAGACCAGGCCCCCCAGGCTTTCATAGGATTTTTTCTTGCCGTCGCAGGTGTTCTCGCCCACGATCATGTCCGCGGACTCCAGGTACGGGCAGACCCGGCCGAGTTTGAAGCCGAAGGACGATTTTATCAGGGCGCAGGTGTTGCGGGGAAGGATCGCCTCCACTTCCTCCGACGCGAAATCAGCCCCGGAACAGAGGCCCACCAAGGTGGCGCCGGCGGCCCGGACTATTTCCTCGGGAACAAAGACGCAGTAGGAGCCGACCACCTTGACTCCGTTCTTCCGGCCGTCCACCAGTTCCTTGATTCGCAGCCCATGGACCTCGGACATGACGAAATTGAAATACTCCATGCCCGCGGGCCGGTTTTCTTGCGCCAGGTAGATTTGTTCATACCCCTGGCCGAGCACGGCCAGCAACTGGTCATGGGCCGCGAGGTCCAGACCCAGGGCTTTCCACATTTCATTGTAAGGCGAGGACATGATTACTCCTTGTGGTTGATTCGGATTTCGCCCAGCCTAAATAAATAATTACTATATGTCAAATTGATTTTTACTATAGATGTTGCCGAAAGCCGCCGGCCAAGCGGGTTGTTTCTAGCCGGGGTCTCTGGTATATTCGTCTAAAAATCTGGGCGCGAGGAAAAAGGAAGATGAGCGAAGCAGTCAAAAACAAGGCCCGGGTGGAGAAAATCTGCCTGGACAATGAATGTTCGGAACACTGGAATCAGATGCCGGTCGAATGCGCGGCCGGGGCCAAGGACTTCGTTTACTGCCCCTACTGTTCGGAAGAGCTTCATTTGCAGTGCTCGGCCTGCAAGGAAGCCTTGAGCAACAAGGATTTCAAGTTTTGCCCCTGGTGCGGGGCGGAATTTTAAAACGGGTCGGCGCCCGGCGGTTCGGGAGCCGTCGAGCATTTCGGGCCGCCCGTGGGCGGGACATGTCATATGATTGAACTTCCCCGCATTCCGGTCGATCTCGACCCGGTCCGGCTGGCCGAGCGCGCGGGCGTTCCCGCGGCTGTGGTCGAGGGCGTGCTGGCGGTCATCCGGTCGGATTTACGACCGGCGGCCTTGTTTCTGGAAACCCGGCCCGAGGAGATTCTGACCGCGGAACAATCAGCCGCCTTCACGGAAAAAATAACCGCCGGCCTGGCGGTCCTGGGACCGGGGACCTGGGATGCGGCCCCTTCCGGGGTGGACCGGGAATCCTTTTCAGCCGTGGTCCGGGTCCTGTGGGCCGAAGTGCTGGGGTTTGTCGAATATAGAATTCGTCAATACCTGAAACCCGCGGGCCGAAGTCCGGGTGAAAGAATAATTCCGGGCTGTCCCGGCCTTCCCCTGGCTGTCAATCGCAACATACTGGAACTAGTCGACCCGGAACGCCGCCTGGGGGTGGAAGTCGGTCCGGATGGGGTCATCGATGGTTCCGGCGGACTGGCTTTTATCTACCCGACCCAGGGGCTCCAACCGGCGCCGGGACTCTGCGCCGCTTGTTCCAGGGCGGATTGCCCCAGCCGGAAATTGTTGTAGGTCTTTTCCGGCGTTGGGGAATAGCGCCCTTGTTCCGGCGCCGGCCGGGAATTATAATTCCAGCATGGTTGTCTAGCTCTCCCCTCGGGGATAAGGAGGATATTGACATGCCCCAGACCACGGTGGACCCCAGACTGCCCTTGATCCAGGAAGCGGACCTGTCCGGAAAAATAGTCCTGCTCCGCGTGGATCATAACGTTGTGAAAAAAAAGGAAATTAAGGACCCCTACCGGATCGACGCCACCTTGGGGACCCTCTACAACATCGTCGAGCGCGGCGGAAGGCCCATTATCATGACCCACGTCGGCCGCCCCAGGGACAAGAAAACCGGTCGGATCGTGGTCGAGGACGACAGCTCCGTGGAACCCATCGTGGATTACCTGGAAAGGAAGCTGCACACCAAGTTCGCCGTGCCGAATTTTCCCGTGGACCCGGAACGGGGAATCCGGGAGATCGACACCTCCATCAACTGGCATATCCGGGACCTGATGGCCCACCGGATCGGCGGGATTTATCTCCCCAACACCAGATGGTTCGAGGGCGAGGAAGGCAACGGGGAACTCCGGGTCCGCTTCGCCACGCAGCTCGCCGGACTGGCAGACGTCTATGTCAACGACGCCTTCGGGTCCTGGCAGCCCCACGCCTCCACCGTTGACATCGCCAGACGCCTGCCCGGGTACGCGGGCTTCCTCATGCAAAAGGAACTGCACAACCTCAAGCAGGTGTTGGAACCGGAACGCCCCTTTGTGGCCGTGGTGGCCGGAGCGAAATACGACACCAAAATAGGTCCCATCAACGAAATTTACAAGAAAGTGGATAAAATGATCCTGGGCGGGGTCATTTATAACACCTACCTCTGCGCCAAGTACGGCATCCGGGTGGCCGGCGTGGCCGAAAGCGACGTCGAAGCGGCCAAGGACCTGGTCAAGCAAGACGAAACGGCCGGAAAAGTGATCGAGCTGCCGGTGGTCATTGAATCGGACCTCAAGGACCGGCGGGAAGAAGGACGCTACCGCCCCCGCCGGATAGCCGATTTCCAACCAGGACAGGAATACGGGTATTTCCTGGACGTGGCGCCCGAATCTTTCGACGCGCCGGGAGTCGCCGAAACCCTGAGCGGGGCCAGGACTATTTTCGTCAACGCGGTCATGGGGTTCACGCCTCACTTCGTGGAAGGCTCGGCCAAGCTGGACCGGACCATCGACCGCAACCGGACCGCCCAGAAGCTCTACGGGGGAGGCGACACCCTTCAGGAATTCAAAAACCTCAGCCCGGGCCTCTACCTGGCCGCCATGGACAGCGCGCAGTACTATTTCTTCACCGGCGGCGGAACGGTCCTCAAGGCCATCGAGGAAGGGACCCCCTACGGTCTGGAACCCGTCGCCGCCCTCATCGAAAACGGCGGCCGGACCCCGAGCTAGGGCGGGCCTCTTGCCGTATCCGGACCAAAATGTTATTTTAGGATACACATTTTAAAAGAGGTGAACCCATGACGGCCAAGGTTTTGATCCCCGTTGACGGCGCTCGTAATTCCAAGACGGCCGAGGAATACGCCGTCCGACTTCACCAGAAAATGCCCATGACCGTGATCCTGCTCAACGTCATCGACACCAAGGACCTGGATGGCCACGGCCTTGATCCGGGTTACAAGGACTCGATCCTGGCCACCAAAAGAAAATGGGCCGAGAAAGCCTTGGCCGAATCCGCCGCGGCGTTTAAAGCCGCCGGCATAAAATTCGAAAAAATCATCCTGCAAGGCCGGGCCGCTCCCTTGATATCCTACACGGCCAAGACCAATGAAGTGGACATGATCATAATCTCCGAAAGCGGAAAATCGGAATTCAGCGATTATTTCATGGGTTCGGTCACCAACAACGTGTTATACCGCTCGCCCGTGCCGGTGCTGTTGGTCAAACACCCCGGCCGGGAACGCGAGGAATAGACAGGCCGCCCAGCCCGATTTCGTTCCCTGGATCGGGCTGGTTTTTTTTCCACATTTTCTATAAAAGGACATCCATTACTAAAAGTTACTAAAAGTGTCCAAATGACGAGGGCCGGAATACCCGGCCCCCGTCGTTGTTGGCCATATTTCCCCGGGACGCGCCTCGAGGTTCAAGCCATTATTAGTTGGTCTTGGTAGTGGACGAGGTGTTAGCCGCGATCCTCAGCAAGGCGGTTTCAGCATTGGCCTGGACCCAGCCTTGTTCCGTGTTGTTGACCTTTTCCAAGGCCCGCATCGCCCGGGCGTCCCCGATTTTCCCCAGGGCGGCCGCCGCGTTCGCCTTGAGGCAGCGGGGACCGCAAGGCTCCTCCAGAAGGGCGATCAGGGCCGGAACGGCTTCGAAGCCGCCGATCTTCCCCAAGGCCCGGGCGGCGATCATCCTGGTCGAGGCATCCCTGTCGTTCAGAGCCGCCGACACGTGACTCACGGCTCTTTGGTCTCTTATATCCCCAAGGGTGTAAACCGCGATCCGGCGGACCTTGACGTTTTCGGAAGAAAGCAACCCCAACACGGTCGCGTAATCCACCTGTTCAAGGCTCAATTTCGGCGCCGAAATCGATTCCGCCGCGCAGACCCGGACGATATCCATTTTCAGGTGGCGACTGACGAGCGGCGCGGTCAACTCCCCGGCCGCCGGCGCTTGAGCATAACAAACTCCAAGCATAACAAGTAATGTTAGCAACAATGACATTGACAACACAGCGTTTTTTCTCATTTTCATCCTCCCGGCCCTTGTTCGGGCGCTAAGTTTCAAGGCCCGTTATTTAGGCCTATTGAATTCCGGATAAAACCCGATACTCTTAAAGCTCCCCATTCTCGAGTTCCCTATATAAGCAACGGATGTGCCAGTCGCCCTATAAAAACAGCATTAAGTATATTTTAAATATATTATTCAATATCAACAAGTTAAGGCAGCATTTCTTGATTAGGGTCAGGTGTTGGAAGCGCTGGGCGGGCCTATCTAGCGCCTGGAGATGTCAGACAACTTTACGCGCTGTAAAAGTTGGCCTGCCTATTACATTTTAATTTAAGTGGACATCCACTTCAATATTTGACTTTTTCTTTTTTTTATGGTTTTGTGGAAATCAAAAAAAATATGGAGGCGTGGAATGACCGTCGCTAGAAGTGAACTCGTTCCGGAAGGGGTTGAAGGAATCTACCACTGCATTTCCAGGTGCGTCCGGCGCGCCTTTCTATGCGGCGCCGATCCATATACCGGCAAGTCATTTGAGCACCGGAAGGAATGGGTGCTGGAGCGCCTGAAAAAATTGACTGAAACGTTTGCCCTGGAAGTTTGCGCCTTTGCGGTAATGTCCAATCATCTCCACGTGGTGGTGCGTACGCTCCCGCACGTGGCGGACGCCTGGTCTCCCCTGGAAATCGCCGCAAGGTGGCTGCAAATCTTCCCGAGGAACAAAGCCGACCGGGCTTCGCTTGGAGACGGCGCCATCGCGGCCCTGGCCGGCGACGCCGGAACGATAGAGCTTCTAAGAGTCAGGCTGGGCAGCGTCAGTTGGTTTATGCGTTGCCTGAACGAACACATCGCCCGGCGAGCGAATCGCGAGGATGACTGCAAGGGTCGTTTTTGGGAAGGCCGCTTTAAATGCCAAGCAATCCTGGACGATTCGGCCTTATTGGCTTGCCTGGCGTATGTTGATCTTAACCCGATTCGAGCGGGCGTGGCGCAGTCCCCGGAAGAAAGTCTGTTTACAAGCGCCAACCTTCGAATTTCGTCCCGCCAGGCAGTGGAAAGACTGACCGCCTCGCCTGCCATTACGGTCGGACCCCATGCGTCCACCTCAAGCCCCCTCTTAAGCCTTGAGGATAAAAAAGCCCATTCCGCCGGGTGGTTAGCCCAATTCGAATCCTCCTCCGCGGACAAGGCCCCCCTCACTGGCGGAAGACTTCTCCCCATGAAACTTGACGATTATCTCCGTCTTTTGGATTGGACCGGACGGGCCTTGCGGGAAGGAAAAACCGGGGCCATCCCAGATCATTTCCTCCCGATTATGGACCGGCTTCAAATTCAAAACGAACAGTGGCTGACCGCTGTTGAATCATACGGCCATTCGTTCTTCCGGGCGGCCGGAAGGACCAGACTGATGACCGTCGTCGCCGGCAGAGTCGGGCTTCGTTGGTTCAAGGGAGTGCGAGCCAGCCGAAAATTTTTCCAGGAGTAAAATCCCGGTTGGCCGGAGCGTCCTAAGGCGGCCGCCGCCTTGTGAAGTCCAAAACGCTTTGAGGTCTGGTCTCCGCGTAAAAGCCGGCCAGCGGCGATGTTTCGGTCGCGCCTATAACGGCCTGCCCCGAACCCGCTATCTCCATAAAGGTCAATTGAGTTTTGGGGGGCGTGGCTCCCGCCAAAATACCATTTTTGGGCCGCGCTCCAATACGCTGTAAACACCCTCCACCGCGTATTGAACATTGAACGGCCAAATCATTGATCGAAATAATTAATAATGGTTGTCTTTAATAATTCCGGCTTTCCCGATTGTCAGCGGTCATCTGATAATATTTAGTATTGGATGTCCTGTATAAGAAATATCTAATATAACCTTGGAAGTCAAGGTTACACCATTTGATAATGGATGTCCTGATCAAGGCAGAGGCCGTCTAATAGTATTTAGTAATGGATGTCCTTTTGTTGTTAGTAATGGATGTCCTGATGTTAAGTCTGGGTGTTCTACAACAATGGGGCGGGTGAAAGACCCAGCGCTTCCAAAATCAAAATGGCGTCGAAAAAATCGCCGGCCGTGAAGCCCAGGATCGGCGCCCGGCCCGCGACGGCCTGGGCCAGCAAGCGGTCCATGGTTATGGTGAATGTTTTTCCAAAGGAAAAGATTACCACCGGGGCGCCCTGCCGGGAAAGTTCCAGCAATCCCGCCGCGACCGGTTCGTCGGCCGCGAGCCCGCCGAAAAAAACCAGGGGCGCGGCCGGGTCGGGGCAGAGAAGTTCCAGGGCTTTTTGAAGCAGCAATCCCTTGTCCACTAACGCCTGGGGGGAATCGTCCAGCAGGCGGGACGCTTGGATTTTCCAGGCGTACCTGGTCCGACCGTACGCGGCGACCCGAAAGTGGGCCTGGTCCGGAACCAGGTCGGTCAGGAACAAGGCCTCGATCATGTCGGACAAGGTGGTTCGCCCCAGTTCGCTGAAAGGACGGGACAATATGGGGGCGACCCGAAACCTGGGGGCCGTGGACAGCAGCATGGTCGGAGCGGCCATGCGCAAGGCCCACAGCAAAAAATCCGGCAGCCCGGGCCGCAAGACCTGACGGGCCTGGCTTAAATCCTCGATCCGGCCGGCCGGAAGGTAGATGCGGCGCTCCCCGGGATCGAAGAGGTCATCCAGGGAAACACCGGCGCCCAAGCCCAGGGCCGAAGCTCCCCAGCCGTCCAGGACCTCGTCCCCGGACTCTTCCACAATGGTCCCGGAAAAACCGGATAGTATGAACAGCCCCTTTTTTTTCCAGGAACGGGCCAGGCCCCGAAACGATTCCAGGTCGTGCTCGCGATGCTGAAGGGCCATCTGACGGCGGACCATGTCCTGGCGGCGTTGAAAGCCGGACCCGCCCCGGGCGTCGGCGCAGTACAGGACCCGCTTGATCTCCATCCGCCGTCCGCGAACGTCCGCGATATACGAGAGGTGGGATTGCTCGTCCAGGGTCCCGAGACGGGTGATCTGCTGTTCCAGGACCTTGGAAAGCAGCCAGCAGATTTCCGACTGATCGGTCACCCGGCGCATTCCGGCGTCGAAAAAAAGCTGTTGATGTCCGGAGGGCGTGATCTCGGCGGCCGCGATAACGCTCAACCCCTCGTCCTGGAAGGCCCGGAGCGCCGCCTTGAGCGCCCGACGACGGGGGAAGCGCCCGGCCCGCTTGGACCAGAAGGCCATGTGGGATATCTTGCGCACGGGCGCGTAGGGGTCGGACGGCGGCGCCGAGGTGAGGATGACTCCGACCAAGTCCTTGTTTTCCCGGATAACCGCGACTTCCCGGCCCGGTTCGCGCAAGATTTCCAGGAACGCTTCCGGGGAATGATCGGCGAGGCGGCGTTCTTCCCCATCCACATGGTATTCCCCCTGTAGATAGGAGGCGGAAAAAAGCTTGGCCGCGGTTTCCGCTTCATTCACGGAGAGCCGGGGACCGCTTCGGACCACGACTTCGTAGGGCGTGGACGGGGTGATATCCTTGAACGGCGTTTCCATGTCAACCTGTCGTCTTTCCGCCGGGCTGGGGCCAAGATCGAGAATACACGTCATGGTATACAAAAATCCGGGAACCCGCCAACTCCCGGCGGATTAAAAAAGCCCCGGCGGGCCGGGGCGGCGACCAAAAGCCCTAGTGAAGGCTACAGCAGGTTTTCCCGGACGTATTCCACGGCGTTTTTAAAAATTTTCAGCCCGTCGCCGGACCAGTCCTCGGGCTCGGTCTTTAAACGGCGGTATTTTTCCACGGTCCGGGTCCAATCCGGGTGGTTGGTCAGATGGTGGAAAGCCTCGGGGTGAGGCATCAGGCCGAATACCAGGCCCGCTGGGTCGCAAATCCCGGCGATGTCGTTAAGGGAGCCGTTGGGGTTGAAGGGGAAACGCCCCTGGGCGGGTCGATACCGCTGGTCCGTGTACCTGAGAACGACCTGGCCGGACTCTTCCAGGCGAGCGATCGTCTCCGGCGGGGCGAAAAATTTGCCTTCCCCGTGCCGGACCGGCAGGTCGAGGGTGTCGATTCCCTTGGTAAAGACGCAGGGAGAAGCCGGGTTGACCGCCAAATTGACCCACTGGTCGCGAAAATTTCCGCAATCGTTGGGGATCAAGGCCACGGTTCGGGCCTGGCGGTCGCCGTCCAGGGCTGGCAGCAAGCCCATGTTGACCAGGGCCTGGAACCCGTTGCAGACGCCGATGATCAGCTTCCCTTGGTCCAGGAAGGCCTGGATGTCGTCGCCCAGGTGGGAGCGCATCTTCAGGGCCAGGAGCACTCCGGCGCCATGGTCGTCGGCCCAGGCGAACCCGCCATCCACCACGATGACGTGGTACGCGGCCAGGGGCGGCCGCCCCTGCTGCTTCATCCGAATAAGCTGGTTGATGTGAACCCGGTCGGCCTCGGCCCCGGCGAGATTGAAGGCGTACTGGCTCTCGTGATCGCAATTGATCCCGAAACCGGCCAGGACCAGGATTTTTACTGCTTTTGAAGTCATATCAAATGGCCGAAGGGGCGCTTGAACGCGTCCCGGAGTTGTTCGACGTTCAGACGGACCAAGTCCGTCTCGCCGTTTCTGATGAGCAGGGTCGGGTCGTGCCTGACCCGTCCCAGGAAAGCGGCCGGAAGACCCGCGAAGGTTTTTTCGAAGGCGGCCTGGTCCGGGGGACGGACCGTGACCAGAAACCGACCGGTGGATTCCGAAAACAGCAGTCGTTCCGGGCCGAGGCTTCCCGCCGCCGGGACCCGGTCGAGGTTAATGAAGGCGCCGAACCCCGCGGACCCAAGGCAGCAGAGGGCTAGGTGGATTCCCAGGCCGCCCCGGTAAACGCCCTTGGCCGAGGCGATAAGTCCTTCCCGGTAAGCCTCGACGAACGCTTGGTAAAGTTTCAAGTTTTCCGCCAGGTCGGTTTGGGGGACGTTCAACCCCACGTATCCCAGCAGGTCGTAGTATTCGGACCCGCCCAGTTCGTCCCGGGTGAGCCCCAACAGGTAGATCAGGTCTCCGGAATCCTTGAATTCCAGGGTCTGGCAGGCGGTGATGTCCGGGACCAGGCTCACGGCCGAAAACTGAAGCGTGGGCAGGCCGGAAACCTTCCGCCTGACGCCGTACGGGCCTTCCAGGTTGCCGTCGACATACATGGAATCCTTGCCGGACAACAGCGGGATGGAGTAGGCCAGGCAGGCGTCCCGGAGGGCCCAGTTGGACCGGACCAGTTGGGCGGCCTTGAACTTCCCGTCCGGGTTGTCCCGGGGGTCGTACTGAATGCTGGGCCAACAAAAATTGTCCACTCCCCCGACATGGTCGAGGTCCCCGCCCACGCACAAGAGCCGCCGCACCGTCTCGTCAATGACCGCCGTGGTCATGTGGTAGGCGTCGATGGCCGAATAGCACGGGTTGACGGCCTGGGCCAGGGCCAGACCCCGGGTGGAGCCCAGCGCCAGCGCCGTCACCGCGGCGTCGGAGGGAACATCCCGCCCGGCGCCCGCCAGCGGCTTGATCACGCTGCCCGCCTGGACTTCATGGTCGTACTGCCGGACGATCCATTCCTTGGAAGCGATATTGGGCCGGGCCAGGAGGTCGAGCAGCAGGGCGTCGAAATCACGGGGGACCCCCAGAACGGGTTCGGTCAGGCCGCGCAGCTCCGGGGGCAGCCAGTGGGCGTCGAATTCCCACTGCGGGAACTTCGAGGTCAGGAGGTCCAGGTCCACATAGGCGCAGGTTTGGCCGTCATACTTGAGGTGCAGCCGTCCCGAATCCGTGAACCGGCCGATGACCGTGCTTTCCACCGCGTGAATTCGGGAAAGTTCCAAAAAGCGGTCGATATTGCCAGGTTTCACGGACACGGTCATGCGTTCCTGGGATTCGGAAACCCAAATTTCCCACTGGTCCAGGCCCTCGTACTTGAGGGGGACCCGGTCCAGGTCGACCTCGGCTCCGCCGGAAAAACGGGCGGATTCGCCGATGGAGGACGAAAGCCCGCCGCCGCCGTTGTCGGTGATATACTCGATCAGCCCCTCATCCCGGGCTTCCAGCAGGAAGTCGTGCATTTTTTTCTGGGTGTAGGGGTCGCCGATCTGGACGTGCCCCGCCGGAGTGTGCTGGTCGTAAACCTGGCTGGAAGCCGTGACCCCGTGGATGCCGTCCTTGCCCACCCGGCCGCCGCACATGACGATCAGCTCCCCGGGGCTCGTGGTCTTGATTTCCGTGGGGCGGCCCTGGACGTGAGTGGGCATGAGCCCGACCGCGGTGACGAAAACCAGGCATTTGCCCAGGTAGCAGGGGTGGAAGTAGACCTGCCCGAACGTCGTGGGAATGCCGCTCTTGTTGCCGCCGTCCTTGACCCCCTGGATAACGCCGTCCAGGAGCCGGCGGGGGTGCAGGCGCGGCTTGAGCGGGCCGTCATAGTCCCGGGGGCCGACGCAGTATCCGTACGAGCCCATGATTATCTTGGAACCCAGGCCGGTCCCCATGGGGTCGCGATAAACCCCGACGATGCCGGTCAGGGCGCCGCCGTAGGCTTCCATGTTGGAAGGGCTGTTGTGGGTTTCTCCGGTAATGGTGTAGAAATGCCGGTCGTCGAAACGGCCCACCCCGGCGTTGTCCCACAGGACCGAGGCCACCCAGTCCTTGCGCTGGGCCAATTCCCTGGTCGGGGCCACGATGCAGGTCTTGAACAGGTTGTCCACGTCCCGGGCGTCGCCGGACCCCAGGTCCAGGTAATGAAAAAGCCCGTTGAAGGTGTTGTGGTTGCAGTGGTCGCTCCGGCCCTGGGAAATGTATTCGAGTTCGACATCCGTGGGTTGGGACAGCCCCACCCGCCGGCGCGCTTCCAAAACGTCCGGCCGCAGGAAATATTCCCGGATGGCGGGGACGTCCCTGGGGTTGAGGGCCAGGGATCGTTGGCGGCTGATTTCGATCAATTCCTCGTCGCTGTCGATGGCGATTTCGGCGACCGTGGGCGACCGTTCCAGCATCACCTTGGGGATGTGAACGCCCAAGCCCTGGCTCGGGTCCCAGTCGGCGGCGGTCAGGACCCGCCATTCCTGGATGATGTCGTTGGCCAGCAGTTCCCGGGCCAGCAACTCGGCCCCGGCCCGGTCGAACCCGGCGCCGGAAAGCAGGAAAAGGGACGAGCTGTAGACCGCTTCTCCAGGTTTAAACCGGAGGCCGAGGAAATCCTCGATCGCTTCCCGGGCCGTGGCGCCCAGGTTGTCCCTGACTCCGGGCCGGAGCCCCACCCAAATGGCGTACTCGAACTTTTGAGTCAGGGGAAAATAGGATGATTCCTGGGTGACCGGGTTGGTGAAAATTTCCCGCCGGACGATTTCGAACTGGTCTTCGGCCAAGCCGACATCCAATGTCAGCACCTTGATGGTTTCAACCGTGTCGACTTGAAGCCCGAAGTGTTCCCGCGCCCGGGTTTTGAGAGCTTCGCCCTCGGGGTCCCTAAGGCCGCTTTTGAGTTTTATTTCTAATCTTTTGACCATGGCGAGGAAAGTTTACATCCCTTGGCCCCGCGGGTCAACGGAAAGATGGCCGACTTCCGGTTCGAAGCCTGTTTTTTATAAGTATTAGGGACCGCATACTTGACGATTTCCGGCCGGCGGGCGACAATCGGAACCGAAAAGGAGAAAACGCCATGACTATCCATTTTAACCTTCACGCCCTGATCGCCCTGCTCGCCGGTATTCTTATCCTCGCGCAGCCGCGACTCCTGAGCTATATCGTGGCGATTTACCTCATCGCCATCGGCATCCTGGGGCTTATCAGGTAAAAGCGGGCGGTTGCCTAGCCCGCCCGGGGTCTTGGCCAGGGAAGCCGGCGGCGGCGGCGCCTAGCCCCCGCCTTCACCGCCCGGTTCGAGAAGCCTGAACCCAATGGTGAAGGTTGTTCCTTCCCGGCCGTCATGCTCGATCCGGCCGCCGAGTTGGTTTTCCACCAAATTTACCACAATTTGCAGGCCTAGGGAGTCGGCCCGGCGCCAGTCGAGGGATTCCGGAAACCCGACGCCGTTGTCGGACAGAATCATTTCCAGGTCCGGCCCCCGGGAACCGACGCAAAGGGACAACACCCCGGCCCGACCGCCGGGGAAGGCGTGTTTCAGGGTGTTGGAGACCAACTCGTGGAAAACGAGCCCCAGGGAAGCGGCTTGTTTCAGACTTATTTGGGGCTGGTCCAGCTTGAAGGAAAAATCGACGCTAACCGATTTGGCGTCGTAGGCGCCCACCAGGGTTTTCATGAGGTTGGAAAAATACTGCTTGATGTCGACGAAGGCCAGGGATTCGGAACGATACAGGGCCTCATGGACGGCCGCCATGGCGTAAACCCGGCCCTGGCACACCCGGAGGATGTCCCGGATTTTGGGATCGTCCGATTTGCCGGCCTGAAGCCGGAGTAGGCTGATAATAACCTGCATGTTGTTCTTGACCCGGTGATGGACTTCCTGAAGCAAGACTTCCTTTTCCTTGAGGGCGGCCTTGAGCCGTTCTTCCGCCGCCCGGCGCGTGGTGGTTTCCCGGCCGAAAACGGTCAAGCCGGTAATTTCCTTGTTTTCGTCGACAATGGGATTGAAACGGTATTCAACCCAGCCCTCGACCGCCGGGACGGCCGTCTTTTTTTCAACGCTGAACTTAGCCCCCCCCAGGGCCCGGTCGTAATAGCCCTTCCATTCCGCCATGGCTTCCGCTTCAAGGGAAGCAAGCCAGGCCGGGTCGCCCTTGCCCAGGGATGCTCCCCTGGATTTCGAATAGTTTTCGATAAACCTGTTGTTGCCGACCACCAAACGGTATTCCTTGTCCACGGCCCAGATTTCACCGTCGGAATTTTCGATCAGGGACAAAAGGTTGGCCTCGCTGTCCCGCAGGGCGATTTCCGCTGTTTTTTGTGCGCTGATGTTTTCCACCACCGTGAGAATTCGCGAAACGCGGCCGTCGTCCCCGGTCAGGGGCGTCGTCCGGCAGAGCCAGCAGCGCCCGTTCAGGTGCAGCTCGAAATCCTGTTCCAGGCCGCCGAAGGTCTGTTGAAAGCGGTCCCTGACCATGTCCGCCTGGGGCCCGAGCAATTGGTCTATTGTTTTTCCAATGAATAACTCGGGAACGGCCTTTGTTTTCCTCAATTCCATCCCGGAAGCGAACCCGATGGAAAAATCCCGCTCGATGATAAACACATAGGACCGGGGAAAATTCTCGGCAATGGTTCTCAATAATTTTTCGCTGTTGTCAAGGTCGCCCTGGGCCTGCCGGCGCGCGGTGATATCGGTGAGAAAAACCAAAAGGGCCGGTTTGTCTTCCCACTCGATCCGGACGGAATTGGCTTCCACCCAGCGGACCCCGCCTGATTTGGACATGATCCTGAAATGATTGATCGGATCGGCGGCCGGACCCTCGAGGGTCGCGCGCAGTTTTTCCCCGGCCGCGCGGATATCCCCGGAATGAATCAGCCGGTCCAGGGTCAGGGCGCGGTATTCCTCGGGCGTATAACCGGCCAGGGCGGCCGCCGCGGGGTTGAAGAACGCGATGTTTTCATCCTGGACAACCAGGATTCCCTCGGTGGCGTTTTCCACCACGGCCCGATACTTCCCCCGGCTTTGGGTCAGGTCGGCCTCGGTTTTTTTCAACCGCGCGATCATCACGGCCAACAAGCCGACCAGGGAGAACATCGCCAGGAAAACCCAGGCGAGAGGAATCAGGGCCTGGCGATGGGCTTGCCAGAAGGAAGGCGGCCGGTTGATAACCGCGCTTCCGGGAGGCAGGGCTTTCAGGTCGATTTTATATGTTTCCAGGACCTTGTAGTCGAAAACCGACGAGGAATGGCTTTTCCGGACGGGAATGGCGGATGGCGGTTCTCCGGCCAGGACCCGCAGGGCGATTTCGCCGGCTTGACGGCCATGCTCCCGCCCCTCCACCAGCAGCCCGCCGATGATGCCATGGCCCAGCCGGGTCTCGTGCATGGAATAGACCGGGACCGGACAGGCCTCGGAGATAAGCCTGGTGCTCTCGTCCCGGGCGAAGGCCCGCCCCGGGCGGTCCGTGACATAGGTCAGCAGCAGGACGAGCGCATCCGGAGGCAAGCGCTTAAGCTGTTCCGCCAATTCGGGAAAAGAAACATCGGGCGAGTACAGTATCTCGATTCGGCCCTTGAAACCAGGCGCGACCCGTTCCATCTGTTCCCGCAGGGCCAAGCCGCTGGACGTGTAATCCGTCACCGCCAACACGCGCCTGGTCCCGGGGTGGAGTCGGAGGGCCAAATCCAGGGAGCCCTCGATGTCCTGGAATTCCTCGATCCCGGTCACGCCGGCCCGTCCCTTTAACATTTCCGGCTTGAAGTTGTTGACTCCGGCGAAAACGACCGGAGTATCGGGGAAAAGTTCGGCCTGAAAATCCGCGAGCAGGTCCAGGGCCGGGTTATCGAGGGCCAGGACTAGATCCATTGTTCGTCCCCGGTATTTTTCCTTCAGGTATTCCTTGGCCAGCCCGGCGTGGGAAGGGCCGGGAAAGCGCTTGGCGTCGAGATGCTCGATCGACGGCGCCAGATCGGGATAAATCCGTTTCAAGGCCGCGGACAGGCCCTCGATTTCCTTGTCGGACCATTCCTCTCCCTGGTGGTAGGAGTTGATTATCAGGACCTGGGGGAAATTTTCGGCCGCGTGGGCCGACAAGCCGCCCGGACCGGCCAGGATCAACGCCGCCGCCAGCGCCGGGACTAAAAACAAAGAACCGCCGACCTTTTTGTTTTTCATGAGGAAAGCCCCCCGCTCGCGCGCGTTTTTCAGCAGGCCGCCGTGGAAAGGGCCGACGCCGCCCCGGTCGCGGCGTCCGGATCGGGCCCGCTAGGGCTTTCGCTCCACGGCCCGGGCAATAGCGGCCGACAATTCATTTTTTTCAATGGGCTTGGGAATATAGTCGTCCAGGCCCGCTTCCAAAAACGCTTCCTTGTCCCCCTTCATGGTATGGGCGGTCATGGCAATGATGGTAATTTCCCGGTTGTCAAGGCCGGCGGCCCCGTCGCGGATAGCCCGGGCCGTCATGACCCCGTCCAGGACCGGCATCTGGATGTCCATGAAAACAAGGTCGAATCTCTTTCCCTGGAGCTCTTCCAGCGCCAGGCGGCCGTTGGAGGCGACCGTGACTTCATGCCCCATTTTTTTCAAGGTTTTTTCGGCGAACAGTTGGTTGACCGGATTATCCTCGGCCACGAGGATTTTCAACGGGCGGGAGGGCGGGTCCGGGGTCGGCGGCGCCTCCCGCGCCAGGGGCATGGAACAGGAATATTTGAGCTTGAGGTTGAAAGTGAAGGTGGAACCAAGGCCTTCCCGGCTTTCAACCTTGATTTCTCCGTCCATCAATTCCACCAGCCGCTTGACGATGCTCAAACCCAGCCCGGTCCCGCCGAACCTCCGGGTGTAGGAACCGTCGATCTGGGTGAACATTTCAAAGATGCGGTCGATCTTGTCGGCCGGAATACCCGACCCGGTGTCGCGCACGGCGAACCGGAGCGACATGACGCCGGGGTCGGGCGGTTGTTCCTGGTCCCGGGAAACATCCAGGCCGACTTCCCCCCGGGACGTAAATTTCAAGGAATTGCCCACGAGGTTCACCAACACCTGCCGAATGCGTCCGGCGTCTCCGAGGAAGAGGTCGGGCAAATTTTCGCTGACCCTGGTCCGGAGTTCCAGGCCTTTTTCCTCGGCCTGGAAAAGAAACATGTCCATGATCGAGGCGAGCAGGGCCCGCAGGCTGAAATAACTCTCGTTGAACTCGATCCGCTGGGCCTCGATCTTGGAAAAATCTAGAATGTCGTTAATGACGGCCAGCAGTCCCTTGCCGGAATTAATCGCTATTTCGATGTATTCCCCGAGACTCCCGTCCTGGTTTGATTCCTGGAGCAATTGCAGCATGCCCAGGACCCCGTTCAAGGGGGTTCGAATTTCATGGCTCATGTTGGCCAGAAACTCGCTCTTGGCCTTGTTGGCCGCCTCCGCTTGCTCCTTGGCCTGAAGCAGGTCCCGGGTCTGCTCGACCACCAGTTCCTCGAGGTTGTCCCGGTGTTGGCGGAGTTCTTCCTCCACTTGCTTGAGTTCCCGCAGGTCCATGACGGCGACGACGAACATGGGCGCGCCTTCAAGCTCCACCTCGACGGCGGAAACCCAGAGGGGGATTTCCCGGCCGTCTTTATCCAGGCCGACAATTTCCCGTCCATGGTCCCGGGAGTCGGCGGCGCGGTTCAACAGGGTTTTTTCGAGCCGGTGGTCGAGGCCGGAACGATATTTTTCGGGGATCAGGCTCGAAACATTCCGGCCCATGATCTCTTGGTTGGAATACCCGAAAATTATCTCCGCCGCGTTGTTAAAGCCGGTGATCGCTCCTTGCGGGTCGAAAGTCAGTATGCCTTCCCCCGCGTTATTTATTATCGTTTCCAGCTTGCGACCGCTGGCCATTAAATCTCGTTCGCGTTGCTGGAGCCTGGCTTTCATGGTTTCGAAGGCCCGAACGAATTCACCGATTTCATCGTGGGTCGGCGTGGGCAGGGGAACGTCGTAGTTTCCGCCGGATATCAAGTTCATGGCGCCCGCGATCTTGCTGAGGGGACGGTTGACCAGGACGAAAAGAAAAATAATACAGAAGACCAGGATGACGAAGAACAGCGCGAGAAAAATAAAAACCAAGTTGTGAATGTATTCTATTTGGGGGGAGCTGACGCTAGCGAAATCCACGGCGACGATGATTTCGCCTATTTTTTCGTTGTTGTAAAAAATGGGCGAAACGACCCGGCTTGGGGCGGGAATATTTTCGAGATCGAGCGGCGTTAGGGGATAAACGACCACCCCGTCCTCGTTTTTCAGTTCCAGCGCCCCCCATTCCCGACGCGTGGCCAGGACTTGGTCCAAGGTCGAATAGACCTTGGCCAAATCTCCGGCGAGCAGGTCCGGGACAATCGCGGCGCCCAAAAGCCGCAGGTATTCGATCTCGTACGCCTTGGACTGTTTTTGAAGATGTCCCAAATACTGGGGCAGCCAAAAAAACTGAACAACCGCGATGAGCCCGGCCAGCAGGATCAGAAAGGGGGCCAGCAATTTCAGGCGCAAGGTCACTTTTTCATTCCCTGACGTAATACTTTTCCAGGCCCAGGGCTTGGAGGGGCCCATAATCCTCGAGCGCGGCCGGTCCCACTTCGCCTATCGGGACCTGGGCCAGCAGGTCCTTGCCGCCGGGGTCGCGGCCGAGGGACAGAAAAGCCGCTTTAACCCGTTCCCGAACCGCCGCCGGAGTACGAACGTGGGCCGCGACGGGGTGGGGGGGGATGTCGAGGGTCTCGTGTAAAATCCTCAACCCGTCGATCACTTCCTTTTTTTGTCCGGCCAGGGTGTTCTGGACCCCTCCCCCGGCGTCGGCCAGCTTGAGAAAAACGTTCAGGTACACGGAGGAATGGCTGCGAACGTACACGGCTTTATAGCTGATTTTAAAAATTTCCTCGAATTCGGCCCGGGGAATCAGCGCCGCGCCGAGGGCGTTGGGAGAAGGAAAGGCGATGGTTTTACCGTTCAGGTCGCTCATGGTCCGGATGGGACTGTCCTTTCGGACCACGACGATCCCCTTCAGCGGGTGCTCGACGTCGCGCGCCAAGGGCAGATAGCGGTTTTCACCGGTCAGAAAAACCACATGGTACGGATTGATATAGGCGAAATCAAACCGGCCGGATTCGAGGTCCCGCTCAAATTCGACTATTCCGGATGATGTTTTCAGTTCCAGCTTCACTCCCGACCGGCGGGAAACCTCCGCCACGATGGGCTGCCAGATTTCCTGAATCCGGCGGACCTCGAATTGAGGAACCACGCCCACGGAATAGGCCCGCCCGGCGTCCCCGGCCAACGCCTCCCCGACGCCCGGCGCGATTGAAAAAAGAAGGATCAAGCCGGCCGCCCGGAAAAGAGCGGCTAAAAACCCGGGCGTAATCCCAGGTTCCGGCTTCATGCCCCAGCCCCTGGAGTGAGGTGTTTCCTTTTCATGCTCGTACTATACCGGAGCGATCTCCCGGCGGTCAATGCTTGGCTGGAATTAGGGCGAGAACGGTCCTTGGACCCCGGGCCGAGGTCCCTTCCGCGGGGCCGCCGCGGGCGGGCCGAAAAGGGCCCGCCGCGGGCTTCAGTCCGCGCAATCGGTGGGGCATTGCAGGGCGGCGAAAGCCAGGTAGACCCTTTCCTGCCGCTCCCGTTTATGGTCCGGCAAGGCTTGAAACTCAATCTCGGGAAGCCCGCGCCGGGCTTCCTGGCTGTCCGGAATGGCGTCCAGGCCCTCGGCGACGACCTTGCCGGTCAGGGTGTCCAGAATTTCGGCGTCCCGGCCGTTGGAGACCACGGTGTACGGGACCTGGACCGGGCAGCAAAGCCGCGCCGCCGCCAGGGATTCCTGTTCCCGGGAAACCAGGGAGCCGCGCTGGCTTTTAAGGGCCATGAAGGGGCGACCGTCCACAAAAACCACCAGCTCGGCCCGCCCGACGCCACCCTCCGCGACCCGGGAGATGGCGAACGTCCGGTCCACCTCGATTTCTTCTTTTTTAAATCCTTTTTCATTGACCAGCAGGCGCTCCATAAACTGCCGTATCTGCTCGTCATCGCAGTCCGGAACTTCGCGGCCGGTAATAAAATCCTTAATTTTTTCGTCCAAGCGACAGGCTTGCCCCATGGTCCACCCCTTTTCTTTACGGTCAAGGGTTAATCACGCCGACGCGTCCCGGCCAGGAAAGCCGCAAGGGAAATACTTGAACCGAGTTGGACCGGCTTGCACCGGGCGCGCCGTGACGCCCCGCCGGCCGGGTCGCTGGTACTACCTCTCTCTCGGAAAGTAAGACTTCCCACCGGGGTTATCAAGGCCGACGGCCTGGAAGCCCGGGCCGGGCGACATGAACTTCATATTTTAAGGGGTTTTTTTGAGGGATTGATTTCCAGCCCCTCATGAAGTAATTATAGACTTTTATTTCCCTAGGAAGGAACGCTGAAAAATGCCGAACATAGGAAGAAACGACGCCTGCCCCTGCGGGAGCGGGAAAAAATTCAAAAAATGCCACATGGGCCGGGAAGATGAACTGGGCATTGAGAAAATGGAACGCCTGCCGGAAAGCGTGGCCAGGAAAATAGCGTCCTTGCCTGACGTCGCTCCGGGCCGTTGCCGGGATTTCCTTTCCCGGTTGGACCTGGAAAAACTGACCGGCGCCAAGAAAAAGATAAGGTTCATTGATTTGGAGTCCTATCTGCGCCTGGGCTTTGATCAGCGGGAAGTGAATCCGGACCTGGACCGAATCAGCGCCGGCCAGATGATCAACCCGGTCAAGACCGTGGAAGCGGACCCGGACCATATCTTCGTGGCGGTCAGCCCGGCCGTGAGCGATTCCACCCTGATTCACCAGGTGGCGCATGTCCTGGATTACCTGGCCGGTTCCAACATCAACCCCGGGTTGATCCGCCCGCTGTGCCTGGAACTGGACGCCCCGACGGAACTGTTGGAACACCCGATGGAATTTGGGAAATGGCTGGATTTCCTGAGAAATGAATTCAACGTCCAGCTCGACGCCGAGGACGCCATCGTGGCTTTTCTTTTCGAGCAGAAGAAGCTTCTTCCGGGCGGGATCATCAAGACCGGGGACCAGGCCGCCATCCAGGCCTGCGTCAGGGAGACCCTGGAGTTCGTCCGGAACCACAGGGCGGAGATCGACCGGTCCATCAAGGACAGGGAAGGCTACCTGCCGGACGCCGGACCCAAGGTGGAACCCAAGTAGAAGACCGCCAAATCAGGTGGTTATGATCCGACGCCGCTGAAGTCGCCCTCGCCTAACACCGCGCGACGCCACTACAGGTAGGTTCCCAAGCCCTAGCTTGGGAACCGGCGAAAAGTTCAGATGGCCGCCGACAATTTCCCCTCTCCACCCTTTCATGGGGGGGCGAGGGGGGCTTTCACCCTCCGCGCCTAGGCCCCATCCTTCACCACCCCCATGGCGTGGGAACCCGCCGCGTCGATCCTAACCGGCGATGGCCTTTTTCCTCAAACGATATAATAGGTTGTAGTCCTTTTATTTCCGCTGGTTCCCAAGCTCTAGCTTGGGAACCCGGGAAGGGGAAGCTCTAGCTTCCCCACTTTATCCGGTAAGCAACCACGGGGAATCAATGCGGCGTTTCCATTTCGTAGTCCTAACGCGGCGGTGAAGGTATCGATATTAGTCGGTTTGAAATTTCATCCGTCTCGTTGAACCCATGCCTGAAGGCTCGCCGGGCAAGGCCTATCCCCTGGCCGGCGATTATGGGCGGGGGCGGGGCGCTACATCTCTAGAGTGAGGAAGCTGGAGCTTCCCTGGCCGAGGTTCCCAAGCTAGAGCTTGGGAACCAGCCGAACTCATTTTCATTTGAACATTTTCCTTACATTTTCAACCGGCCGCTGACACTGGAGCGAGGGGCGCCCACAAAAACCCGGGTTCAACGGGAAACCGGGAAGACGTCACCGGCGCCGCGCGGGCGGGGCTGCTCCGCCCCACGCGCGCCAGTAGTTGGGCTTCGAGGGACTCCTTCCCGTCCCAGGGTCAGGGGCGCGCC
>JAZDGM010000133.1:0-34280 GCA_043806915.1 Pseudomonadota bacterium
CGGAAAAAGAGCCGGGGGTTGTCAGGGGCGCCGGCTCCGGCGCGCCCCTGACCCTGGGACGGGAAGGAGTCTCTCGAAGCCCAACGCCAGGCGCGCGGGGGGCGGAGCAACCCCGCCCGCTAGGCGCCGGCCAACGTCTCCAATTTACCTTGGTCGGGCCCGCTAAATAGTAAAAGATGGTGCGCGTTGCGCACCCTACTTACTTTTCTTTTCGGGTTCCCCAGCGCACGCGTGGCCCGACCCTCGGCGCAAGTCGATTTCAATGCCGATTCAGACTTGCGCGGCCGTTATGCGAGCCGCTTCAGGCCTCTCAATAACAGGCAAAAAAATTAACCGGCGGACGAATTCCTTAAATCCGTGTCATCCTTGTTACTCTTGCCGATATTGCAGACATGACAGAGCGTCTGGAGGTTGTCAAGCGTGGTTCCTCCGCCTTTGGAGCGCGGGACGATGTGGTCGATTTGTAAAATAATGTCGTCGTGAGCCCCCCTGCCGCAAGAGGCGCATTTCCAGTTGTCCCGCTTGAAGACCTGCCACCGCAAGGCCGGCATGACCTTGATCCGCTTCTCGGCCTTCAAATCATAATCAGCGCCGAAGCCCTCGGCTGAAGCATTCACTGGCTGTTTGGAAGTATTCTCGTCATCTATCCAACTGACAACCCAGGCGTTGGCTTTTTCCACAAGTTCCTCGAACCGGGTGGGATTTCCCAGGGCCATCTGGATATATGAATCGTAAATCGGGAAAAACAGAATGTATGACGAGATGGCCGTTTCCAACTGTTCTCGGCTGATGGGAAAGGGTATTGACGTCAATGATAGAAAAGTATTGTCGAAAATGTCATTTTCGGCCATGAACCGATAATGGTCGCCGAGGGAAGCGATAGGACTGCAACCGTCGCCATGAAACAACATGGGACCAATTCTCGTCCACAAACAGAGAGCGCAGGTCAGCGGTTCATAATCGATGTGAAACTTAAGGATTTTTCTATAACTTTCCGGCGTCAAACCTTTAACCCAGTTGTTTTCCAGCAATAGATCGAGCCCATCCTCGGTAAGCTGAAATCCGAACCTGAAGGGAAGAATCTGGACCTCGCGTCCATCCTTCCGGGAAAAACCCTTCCAATTATTTTTCGTTCTCCGGCCGCCCAGCCCCACGAAAGCGGATTCATAATAATGGGTCAATTTGGTCGGTCTGTTTTTTCTGAAGTTTGGATACATGGAGATTATTGAATCATTCAAGACATCTATATTGAATATGTCTTTTACGAGGGCGATCGCCTCGTTCATCGGAATGGTCATTCGCGGGAGGATTGAATATCGAAGAGCCTCGGCCCGTAATTGCGGGTCATCCACCCGAAAAAGATTTCCATCATCCTCGGTGAAGGTCGCTTGCGCCAAGTCCATTCTTTCGCCCCGCTGTTGTTAAAGACCCTCAAGGCTCCGCCCCGGACAGTCCCGCCGAAAAATAGCGACTATCCCCACTTTTCAGTTATACTAAGCCCATACCACAAGGAAGCGAAAAAAACATCCAAGAAGTCATCGGGATGAAAAACCGCGGTCGCTGGAGGATACGGCTTGGGGAAGTCCAAACAACACTTGGAAGCAAGGGAGCGCCTGGAACTCCTGGAACGGGAAGTCCGGACGTTGCGTTCCACCCTGGAAGATTATCGGTCCATGCTGGACAAATACCGGACCCTGGCCGATTGTTCCCTGGCCGGCATCTACGTGGTCCGGGACGGCCGGCTCCAGTACGTCAACCCCCGGTTCACGGAAATGTTGGGATACGAGCGGGAAGAAGACCTGGTCGGCCAGGATTTTAAAAAAATAGTGCATCCATTGGACCGGCAGGCTTTTCCGGCCGGCCCGGGGGCCGAGGACTCCTTCCCGGCCAGGCGCCGCTTCCGGGCCTTGAAAAAGGACGGGGCCGCGGTCCGGCTGGACCTGCGCGGGACTCACGCCCGGTACCTGGGAAAGTTGGCCAATATCGGGACCGTGGTGGACGTGACCGAGCAGGAGGAGGCCGAGGAGGCCCTGCGGCAATCGGAGGAAAAATACCGGACCATCATCGACCATATCGAGGACGGGTACTATGAAGTCGACATCAGGGGGAACCTGGCCTTTTTCAACGATTCCTTCGCCCGCATTCTGGGGTACGAACGGCGCGAACTATTTGGGCTCAACTACGGCGAGTACGCGGCCCCGGAACAGGCCCTGCTGATCAGTCGGACCTTCAACCAGGTCTACTCCTCCGGCCAACCCAGGCGGTCCATCGCCTGGGAAGTGCTCGACAAGGACGGCGAGGCGCGTCACCTGGAAGTTTCCGTGTCCCTGATCCGGGACCGGGCCGGACATCGGACCGGGTTCCGGGGCATCGCCCGGGACGTGACCGAACGTAAAATAGTGGAACAGGAACTGCGGCGACACCGGGACCACCTGGAGGAACTGGTCCAGGAGCGGACCGCCGAACTGACCCGGGCCAATCAGGCCCTGTCCCTCCAGGTGGCGGAACGCCGGCGGGCCGAACAAAAACTTATCCGGGAAAGGAACCTGTCCGAGTCCCTAGTCCGGAGCCTGCCTGGGGTTTTCTATGTTTACGGACCCGACGGGTTTCTGAAGCGCTGGAACGAAAATTTGGCCGTTCTGACCGGGTACGACGAGGCGGAGCTCGACGGCAAGGCCCTGCTCGACTTTTTTTTGGAAGACGACCGGGAGCGGGTCAGCGGGATCGTGGCGGACGTGTTCACCCACGGCCGGAATTTGATGGAAGCCGACGTAGTGGCCAAGGACGGCCGAGTCACCCCCTATTACTTCAGCGCGGTCGGCGCGGTCCTGGACGGCCAACCGAGCCTGGTGGGGGTCGGCATCGACATTTCCGCCCGAAAAAATTTCGAAAACGCCCTGATCCGGTCGGAAAAGGAACTAAAAGCCTTGTCCGGCCGACTGATCACGGCCCAGGAGGAAGAGCGGCGCCGAGTGGCCCGGGAACTGCACGACGGCGTGGGGCAGGCCCTGACCGCGGCCAAGGTGGGTCTGGAAGGGGCCATCAAGAGGTTTTCCCGGGAAGGCCGGCGGGACCATCTGGAAATACTGGGTGCCCTGGTTCCCACCTTTCAGCGGGCCATTGACGAAGTCCGCCGCATGTCCATGGACCTGCGGCCGTCCATGATCGACGACCTGGGCGTCATTTCCACCCTCAAATGGTTCAGCCGGGAGTTCCGGCGGTTCTACCCCGACATCGACCTCGGGACGGATATCGGGATTTCCGAGGAAGAAGTCCCGGATTCCCTGAAAATAGTGATCTACCGCATCATCCAGGAAGCCCTCCACAACGCCGCCAAGCACAGCCAAGCCAGGGAGGTCCTGATTCGCCTGGAAAAAAAAGACAGCCGGCTGGAACTGACGATCCGGGACGACGGAGTCGGTTTCGACCTGGAACAGATCAGGGACGCCGACCCGGACCGCCGGGGCGTGGGGCTGACCAGCATGAGGGAACGCGCTGAATTTTCCGGGGGGGAATTTTCCCTGGCCGCCTCGCCCGGACGGGGAGTCCAGGTCCAAGCCGCCTGGCGCCTGGGGTCCTGAGCCAGGCCCCGCCCGTCACCCGCCGATCAAGCCTTTTTCCATGGCCAGGGCGGTCAGGGCCGCGGCGCCGTGGAGGTCCAATTTACGCATCAGGTTGGCCCGGTGCCTTTCCACGGTCTTGACGCTGATGAAGGTCAGTTCCGCGATGCGCCGGTTGGTGTGCCCCTCGGCCACCAGTTTCAATATTTCCCTCTCCCGCGGGGTCAGGGCGTCCCAGGCGGTGTCGGTCCCGAGATTTTTCCGGCCTTCCAGAAAACCGTCGATTATCAATCCGGAAATGTCCGGACTAAGGAAGCGTTTTCCCGAAATCACGCTGCCAAGGGCCATCTCCAATTCCTGACTGGAAGCTTCCTTCAGCACGTACCCGTCGGCCCCGGCCGCGAAAGCGGCCAGGATGTATTCCTCGTTCTTGTGCACGGTCAGGACCAGAACCTTGACGCCGGGCTGGACCTTTTTTATTTCCCGAATGGCGTCCAGGCCATGCAGGCGCGGCATGGACAGGTCCAGGAGGATCACGTCGGGGGACAGGTCCCGGACCCGATCCACCGCTTCCCGGCCGTCGGCCGCCTCCCCGCAGATTTCGTACCGCGGGTCCGCGCCCAAAAGGGCCTTGAGCCCATCCCTCAAAATAGTGTGATCTTCCGCTATGACGATCCTGGAAGCCCTGGACATATCTCATCCCCGACCGTGGAACAGGTTTTATTTTTTTTAACTGTATGGGTCGGCATCTATATCACAACCGCGCGCGCCTGGCAAATCCGGCTCCGGAAAACCGGCCGGCCGCGGCCCCAACCCCGTCCCTTCAAACGCCAAGGACCGCGGGGGCGCCCTCCCCTGGGCGCCCTGTTGATTCGACCCTCATCCCCGGACTAGGGAAAATACAGTCCCGGACAGTCCAAGTTACATAGTTCACCTCATTTACTCCGCCCTCGGATTGAGGTTTAATCGCGCCATATCAAATTTCGAAAAAGTCCGTTCCGGACCCCGGGCGCGGTCAGACCGCGACAGCGGCCCGGAACGGAACGTCAACCTCAACCGCTCAACCTTGGGGAAAGGAGGCCGTGCATGCCCGGCATCGACGATTTTATCCGCCCCCGCGAATGGGTCTCGGACTTTGTGACCGACATGGGCAAGGTCCTGCGCCGCTGGGGGGAGGAACGCTACGTTCCCATCCGCCAGAAAGTGGACGAAGACTGGCGGGACCACCATCTGATCGAACCCCTGCTCAAGGAGGTCCTGGTGGACCTGGGGATCAACGCGGCCTTCTTCCCGGCCGAGGCGGGCGGCACGGATATGCCCGACCCGGTCTCGCTGGCCTGCGTCCTGGCCGAGGAACTGGCCCGCATCGATTCCGGTTTCGCCACCGCGGCCCTCTGTTCCATCTGGGGGGTGATGCCCATCATCCTGTCGCCGCACCGCAATATGGAACTCTGCCGGGAATTCGGCCCCAAATTCTGCGGCTCGGAGCTGTACGTGGGTTGCCACGCCATGACCGAACCTTCCGGCGGCGCGGACATCGAAAACATCGGACGCGTCAAGGGCCGCACCATCAGCACCACCGCCCGGCTGGACGGGGACGAGTACGTGATCAACGGCCACAAAATCTGGCCCACCAATTCCGGCAAGGTCGCCGACCTGTTCGCCGTGGTCTGCACCACCAGCAAGGGCTCCGCCGCGCCGGAGGATTTCGCCCTGATTCTGGTCCCGGCCGACGCCAAGGGCGTCGCCGTGGGCGGACCCTACCGGAAATGCGGCATGAACGCGGACATGAACACCGACGTCTGGTTCGACAACGTCCGGGTCCCCCAAAGATACCGGTGCCACGGTCCGGGCGACGACCTCAAATACTGGAAACGGGCCATTTCCATCGGCAACATGGCCTCGGCCGGCATGTGCGTGGGCGTCATGAAAGCCGCGTACGAAATAATCAAGAAATGGACTTCCGAAAGGATCATCGCCGGCAAGGCCCTCAAGGAGCACAGCCTGGTGGCGGACATGCTTTCGGAAATCGCCATGCTCATCGAATCGACTTCCGCCTGGATGTGGTGCTACGCCCGGGAAATGGACAACCCCGACATCTACGGCTGGGACCCCTGGGACGAACGGTTCCTGCTCAAAAGCCGGGGACTGGCCCTCCACGCCAACAACGCCGTGGAACGGGCCTGCAGCCGGGCCATGGACTACATGGGGTCGTACGGGTATTCCCGGGAATTCGACATCGAAAAGCATTGGCGGGACCAGAAGGTCATCGGCCTCTGGATGGGCGGCAAGGGGCTCAAGACCCTGGAAAACGCCAGGTATTGGTACGAACTGCAAACCCTGTGATCGACTTTCGACAAGGAGGAAAAAAATGGCTCTGTATCCATCCCAGGAATGGTGCGAGGAATGGCGAAACGCCCTGAACAACGACCCGGCCGTGCTCGAGACCGGCAAGAACTGGGGCGTCGGCTTTAACGGCCACTGGCTTTTCGAGGTCCAGCCCGGCGACGGTCTGGAAAAGACCGTGTATCTCTATCTGGAAACCGCCGAGGGAAAATGCACCCTGGCCAAAATGATCGACGACCCGTCCGAGGTCACGCCCGGGTTCCTGGCCATCGGAACGTACGGCCGGTTCAAGGAAGTGGTCAAGGGCCAGAAGGACTTCATCGAGGGCGTGGTCAAGGGGGTTTTCAAGCTCAAGGGCGACATGTCCAAGATCATGCGCAACGCCAAGTTCATCCGGGCCGTGGCCAATTCGATCAGTTCCTTTCCCAACGAATACCTGGGGGAATGAAACTTTAGCCGTTTCCCCTCGGACGCGCTTCCGGAGGGAAAAAACGTCGATTTATTGAAAAGGAGCCGAGGAAGATGGGACATCTGGTGGGGAAGGACGTCTATCATGACCTGGCCCGCAAGGTGGATGGACTGCACGTCCGGGCGCCATTCAGCGAATCCTTTTACGAAATCCTGAAGAGCCTCTATTCCGAGGAGGAAGCCCAGGTGGTGGTCAGGATGCCGTACACCTTTTCCAGCCTGGACCGGGTGGCCGGCGTGGCCAAGATGGAAAAGGGCAAGCTCGAAAAGACCCTCAAGGACCTCTGCGCCAAGGGCCTGGTCATGGACATCGAACTGGGCGGCCAGTACCGGTACATGCCGTCCCCCATGGTGGTGGGCATCTTCGAATTCACCATGATGCGGACCGGGGATAATATCGATCCCGAAACCTGGGGCCGCCTCTTTCACGATTACATGACCGAAGGGTCCATCTACCGGTCCAATTTCGCGGAAGGCAGCCGGACCTCCATCGCCCGGGCCCTGCCTCACGAGGAGACCGTCGACGAGTTTATCGAAATACTCGATTATGAAAAAACCGGCGCCTTGATCGACGAGGCCGGGGACTACGCGGTGGGGCTCTGTTCCTGCCGCCACAAAAAGGAACACACCGGCGAGCGGGCCTGCGAAGTCCCCTTGGGGACCTGCACCACCTTCGGCCAGGCCGCCGACTACCTGGTCCGCAACCGCCTGGCCCGGCGGGTGGACAAGGCGGAGATACTGGATATCTTCGCCCGGTCCCGGGACCTCGGCCTGGTCTTCTCCGCGGACAACGTCCGGAAAAGGATAATGTTCATCTGCCACTGCTGCGGCTGCTGCTGCGGCATCATGGACGGGATCAACCACCACGGCCTGACCGCCACCCTGGTCACTTCATCGTTCATCGCCCAGGTGGACCAGGCCAAATGCAACGGCTGCGGGAAATGCGCCCGGGCTTGTCACATCAGGGCCGTGGAAATGCGCGACGCCGGGCCGGCGGACCCGGGACCTCGCCGAAAAAAGAGCCCGGTCATAGACGAAGCATTCTGCGTGGGCTGCGGCGTCTGCGCCCTCAAGTGCGACACGGGCGCCCTCAGGCTCAAACCCAGGCCGCAACGGGTCATCCATCCGGAAACCACGTTCGAACGGGTCATTTTGCAGTGCTTGGAACGGGGGACCCTGGAAAACCAGCTCTTCGACAACCCCCAGAGCCGGACCCAGGACGTGATGCGCTATCTCGTCGGCGGCTTTCTGCGTCTTTCCCCGGTGAAAAAGGCCCTGATGAGCGACGCCCTGCGGTCCACCTTCCTTTCGGCTTTGGGGACGGGAGTCAAAATGCTGGGGAAGGGGCACCTCCATGAACTCTAGCCAAAATTCAGGCGGCCCGGTTCGGGAAGTCGAAGTCGTGGGCGAGGACCTCAACGGCCTGGGTTGGACCATCAAGTCGCTGATGGACGGCAACCTGGAAAACCCGGACGTCTTCCGACGCATCCGGAACATTTCCGGCAGCCTGGTGGTCCGGGAAACCGGGGCCGACGTGGCGGCCACGGTTTTTTTCGACCGGGGCCGGTTCCGGATTCAGGACGGGGCCGCGAGCCGGCCGTCGGCCTATTTGGCGTCCGACTTCGAAGGCCTGTCCGACCTGACCAGCGGCCGGATCGGCCCGATCAAGGCCCTGCTGACCGGCCGGATCAAGGCCGGCGGCAACCTCTTCAAACTGCTCCGCATGTCCAGGGCAATCATCATTTCCGACAAGGGAGGCCCAGACCGATGAACGGGTTCATGGGACGGATTTTGCGAGTAAACCTTGGTTCCGGGAAAATTTCCGAGGAGCCGTTGCCCGAGAGGGAAGCCCGCCTGTTTTTGGGCGGATCGGGGCTGGCCACCTGGTATCTGTTCCGGGAAACCTCTCCGGGCATTGATCCCCTGGGTCCGGATAACAAGCTCATTTTTCTCACCGGCCCCCTCACCGGCACGCCTTCGCCCAGTTCCGGACGATTCAGCGCCGCGGCCAAGTCGCCGCAGACCGGGTTTTGGGGGTCGTCCAATTCCGGAGGCCGGTTCGGACTGGATTTCAAGAAAACCGGATACGACGGTGTGATCATCGAAGGCGCGGCCGACGCTCCGGTCACCCTGGTGGTCGACGACGAGGGGGCGCGTCTGGAAAGCGCCGCGGACTTGTGGGGCCTGAAAGTCCCGGAAGCCGCGGCCCGGCTCAAGGAGAAACACGGGGCCAAGACCAACGCGGCCCTGATCGGTCCGGCCGGCGAGAACCTGGTCAGGTTCGCGGCCATCATGAACGACGTGCACCGGGCCCTGGGGCGCTGCGGCCTGGGCGCGGTCATGGGATCGAAGAAACTCAAGGCCGTGGTCGCCGGAGGGTCCCGCAAGATCAACCTGGCCGACCGGACGAATTTCGCCGCGGCGGCCAAGACGGCCCGGAACTTCGTGAATGAAAGCCTGCTCAAGATGACCCTCGAGGTGTACGGCACGAATATGGTCCTCGATATGGTCAACGTCAAGGGCGGGCTGCCCACCCGGAACTGGCAATCCGGATCGTGTGGGTACACCGATGACATCAACGGACCGGCCATTAACGAAAATATACTGGTGGGTCGCCAGGCCTGCTTCGCCTGCCCCATCGCCTGCGGGCGGTTGTCGGAAGTCAAGACGGGCAAGTACGCCTGTCGGGGCGAGGGCCCGGAATACGAAAGCGTGGGCGCCTTCGGCCCCATGTGCGACGTCAGGGACCTGGAAGCCATTACCTACGCCCATATCCTCTGCAACGAATACGGGCTCGACACTGTTTCCACCGGAGCGGTTATCGCCTTCGCCATGGAATGCCATGAAAAAGGGATTCTGACCAGGGAAGATTGCGATGGCCTGGAAGTCCGCTTCGGCGACCCGGACGCGGTGATCGAGCTGATTCACTGCATCGCCCGCCGCCAAGGGGTCGGCGACCTTCTGGCCGAGGGCTCCCGCCGGGCCGCGGCCCGCCTGGGCCAAGGCAGCGACCGTTTCGCCATGCAGGTCAAGGGGCTGGAACTGCCGTCCTACGACTGCCGGGCCACCAAGATAACCGGGCTGGGCTTCGTCACTTCCAACCGGGGCGGGGACCACATCACCGCGTACGTCCAGGGGCCGACTTTTCTGGACATCCCCTTTCTGATCGTGGACGAGAGCGCCATCGCCGACCCCATGGTGGAAAACCCGGCCGAGGCCAAGGTGGTCAAGGACCTGGAAGACGCCCTGACGGTCTTCGATTCCCTCGGCGCCTGCAAGTTCATGGGCATGGCCCTGATGGCCGAAGACCTGGTTCCGGTCGTGGCCGCGGCCGTGGGCTGGGATTTTTCGGTGGAAGAATTCCGGCGGGCCGGGGAAAGAATTTTCAACCTGGCCCGGCTCTATAACATCCGGGAGGGCCTGACCCGAAAGGACGATAACCTGCCCGAGCGCCTGCTCCGGGACCCCCTGCCCGACGGACCGGCCGCCGGCCTGGTGGTGGACCTGGCCCCGCTGCTCGACGCTTACTACCGCTTTCGGGGCTGGGACCCGGAAGGACGGCCTTCGCCTGAAAAATTGAAAGAACTGGGCCTCCAGGACCTGGCCCGGTCCATGGGAATGATTCAATGAAAGATTACGCCGAGAAAAGATGGTTTAAAAGTTATAAACTGGGCCCCTTCAACCTGGCCTCGTCGCTGGGGTCCCACCCGGCGGTTCCCTTGTTTTCCTTTATGGACAACGCGGCCGCCCGTTTCGGGTCCCGGCCGGCCTGTTTGTACCAGGGCCGGACCCTGACCTACCGGGACCTGGCGGAAAAGATCGACCGCCTGGCCGCCGGACTGCGGGCCATGGGCCTGGCGCCCGGGGACAGGGCGGCCACCATTCTCAACACATCCCCCCAGTTCGTCATCGCCGACTACGCCATCGCCAAGGCCGGGGCCGTGCATGTTCCCTGCAGCCCCCTGCACCGGGCCCATGAACTGGCCAACGAACTTGACGAATCAGGCGCCGAAACGGTCATCTGCCTGGATTCCTTTCTGGAAGTCGTTCAATCGATCCGGAGCCGGACGGCCGTCAGGAACATAATCGTCACCTCCCCGGAAGATTTTTCGGATCAGGAAGGCCTCCAGGACGAGCTGCCCGGCGCCTGGCGCTTGCGGGACGTCATCGACCGGTCGGCGCCGGACGGCTTCGTTCCGGATATCGACCCCAAGACCGATCTGGCCCAACTGGTCTTCACCGGCGGCGCCACGGGCCGGCCCAAGGGGGTCATGCTGACCCACCACAACCTGACCGTCAACACGCTCCAAGCCCTGCCCTGGGCCATGGCGCCCCTGGAAAAGGGCATCGTGGGCAAGTCCTCGGTCCTGATCGGCATCCCGGCCTTCCATTCGTACGGGCACTGGGCCCTGCGGGCCGCGGTTCACTGGGGGTTGCAGATGATCCTGGTTCCCGATCCGCGGGACGCGGAGTCCCTAGTCGGGTACCTGAAAAAGAATCGGCCTTTCATGGCCCCCCTGGTTCCCACTCAGTACATGAAGATGCTGGAGGCCGGGTTGGGCCGGACCAACACGACTTTCACCTCCGGCGCGGCGCCGCTGCCCCCCGAGGTGGGCGCCCGGTTCAAGAAGCTGACCGGCATGCCCATCACCGAGGCGTACGGGCTGACCGAAACCAGCCCCGTGACCCACTTCAACCTGTCCAGCTTCTCCAAGATCACCGGGTTCATGCCCTTTGAAAAGAAGGGCTCCATCGGCGTGCCCATCGTCGACACCCAGGCCCGGCTCCTGGACCCGGTGATCGGTTCCGACGTGCCCGTGGGGGAAGTGGGGGAGCTTTTCATCAAGGGTCCCCAGGTCATGAAGGGCTACTGGCCCACCCCGGGCTCGGGGCTGGTGGACGGCTGGCTGCCCACGGGCGACCTCTGCCGCATGGACGAGGACGGGTATTTCTTTCTGGTGGACCGTAACAAGGACATGATCAACGTGTCCGGGCACAAGGTCTATTCCACGTCCGTGGATGAAGTTCTTTTCGAACACCCGGCCGTGTCCGCCGCCGCGGCCATAGGCCTCCCCGACCCCGAAAGGCCGGGCAGCGAACGGGTCAAGGCTTATGTGGTTTTACGGAAATCCGCGCGGGCCTCGGCCGAGGACATTCTGAATCACTGCCGGGAAAAACTGGCTCCGTACGCCGTGCCCAAAACCATCGAGTTCAGGGATTCCCTGCCCCTGACCGTGACCCAGAAGTTGTTCAAGAAGCAACTGCGGGACGAGGAACTGGCCAGGATGGCTCAAGCGTCGAATTCCGACGGCCGCGAAGACCGGACCGTCTCCTGAAGGAGGAAGTTTTTATGAACGCTCTCGCCGAATTGACGTCCTTGCCCCGGCGCGGGGAAAACCCTTATGTCCGGGAATGGAAAGATAATGGCGGACAAGTGGTGGGCTTCACCTGCGGGTACGTGCCCGAGGAAATAATCCACGCCGCCGGACTGCTGCCCTATCGCCTGGAGGCGCGGGGTGAAACCGAGACCGGCCTGGCCGACGTGTACATGCATCGTTTCAACTGCACCTACGCCCGGTGCCTGCTCCAGGCCGGGCTGAGCGGACAGTACCGTTTTCTGGACGGGTTCTGCTTTCTCAACGGCTGCGAGCAGATAAGACGGCTCTACGAAATCTGGGAAAAGCACGTGGGCGTCGACTATCAGTACATGATCGCGGTTCCCCACGCCCTCAACGAAAACGGCTTCGAGTGGTACCTGGAGGAAATATTCAACTTCAAGGAGAAGCTGACCAGCGACTTCGGCCGGCGCTGCACCGCCGCCGACCTGTCCAGGTCCATCGCCCTGTATAACGAAAGCCGAAGAATGATCGCCGAGCTTTATGAATTCCGGAAGGCCGAGGCCCCGTTGCTCACCGGCGCCGAGGCCCTGAAAATCATGCTGTCCGCGGGACTCGCCCCCCGGGAAAAATACAACGACCTGTTGCGGGAAGCCCTGGAGGAAATAAAGGCCCGACCCGGCCGGACCGACTACCAGGCGAGGCTCCTGCTCGGAGGCTCGGCCGTGGACGACCCGGCCTTGCTGGAACTGATCGAGGGCCTCGGCGGCCTGGTGGTCGCGGACACGCTTTGTTACGGGTCCCGCCATTTCCTGAATGAAACGCCGGAACAGGGGGACCCCCTCCAGGCCCTGGCGACCAGGTATTACTATCACAACCCCTGCCCCCGCGCCATGGGCGCCTTCGCCGCCCGGAAGTCCTTCACCGAGGAAACCGCCCGGGACGCCGACGTGGACGGAGTCATCCTTAACAAGATCGTGTTCTGCGACAACCACGCCGTGGAAAGCGTCATGCTGTCCGAGGAACTCGAGGCGGCCGGAATCCCCACCCTGGTCCTCGAGCGGGAGCATAATCTTTCCGACGTCGGCCGGCTGCGGACCAGGGTCGAGGCTTTCATGGAACGGATCGCCAGGAGATAAAAAAATGACCGGAAGAAAAGACAGGACCGTTTTCGACGACTGGAAGCTGACCGGAGAGTTGGCCAAGTTCATCCTGAACCAGGAGGGGCTCACCCACCTGGACGACTGGGGCGGCAAGGAGAGCGTACGGGAAATCCTGCCCGAGGACTATCAGGCCAATTTCGACAAGGTCCAGACCGACCTGATCAACACCATCCTGAAGGAGAAAAACCGGGGTTCGGCCGCCGCGTTCATCAACAACATCGTGGACTACACCGACTGGCTCAACGGCATGCTGGACCAGGGCAAAATGGCCTGCTACCATTATTTTCCCATCAGCGTGGAGATCATGCTGGCCATGGACGTGGCCCCGATCTGCTACGAGGTGGCCTGCGGCCTGAACGCGGCCCTGTACGTCGACGGCGCCGAGGAGGGCATCGACCGGATCGAGGCCGAGGGATACCCGGACCACCTCTGTTCCACCCAGAAGGGCACGGCCGGATACCTGCTGATGGGCGTGCTGCCCCGCCCCGACTTCCTGATCAAGACCGCCGCGCCCTGCGACGCCAGCAACCGGCTCTACGAGTGGACGTCCCACAAGTTCAACGCACCCCTCGTCACGCTGGAAACGCCGTACTATAGGAACGAGCGGGGCCTCAAGTACATGATCAAGGAAATCAAATCCATGATCAAGCAGGTGGAAAAGATCACCGGCCGCGTCCTCGACGAGGACAAGCTCCGGGAATACTGCCTCATCGGCAACGAAGCCGTGGACTATTTCCTGAAAATCCAGGAACTGAAAAAGACGATCCCCTGCCCGGACACGGGTTGGCACCGTCCGGCCGACACCATCTTCATGACCCAGGTCGGAACGCCCATGGGGGCCAAATACTTCCGGCAGCTATACGAGGACGTGAAAGCCCGGGCCGACCGCGGCGAGGGCGTCATCCCCCCGGACCGAAAGGAGCGTCGGGTGGTCTACGGGTACACCTGGGAAGTGTACGATCTGTCCTTTTTCGACTGGCTGGAGGAGACCCACGGCGTGACCTACATGGCCGACACCCTGACCTACATGCCGCCCGACGTGGGGCTCGTGGACGTGTCCAGCATGGAAACCATGCTCGAGGGCCTGGCCTGGCGCACCATGCAGATGCCCATGGGTCGCCAGGTCATGGGATTCTCCGATATCTGGATCAACGACTTCACCAATCTGGTCAAGGCGTTCAAGGCCGACGCCCTGATCATGGGCGGCCACATGGCCTGCAAGCATTTTTGGGCCCTGAACAAACTGATGAGCGACAAGGTCAAGGAAGAGACCGGGGTCCCGACCCTGCGTTTCGAAATGGACATGTTCGACAAGCGCTTCACTCCGCCCTCGGAGCTGCGCCGGATCATGACCGAATTCTTCCATACGCTGTAGAGGAGTCGAGCAAGTGTTGGCATTAGGCTGCGATATGGGCGCCCTGGCCGCCAAGACGGTCCTCTTGGAAGACGGCCGGCTGATCGACCATGACGTCACCACCACGGACGGACTCCTGGCCGGGGCCGCGAACGTTTCCCTGCAAAGGATACTGGACCGGACCGGCCTGACCCTCCGGGACCTGCCCCGGCGGGGCGGGACCGGCTGGGGACGCAAATACATCAATTACGACCACCACCCGGAAACCATCATCAACTGCCTGGCGGCCGGAGCGTTTTTCCTGCGGCCCGGGGCGCGGACCGTGGTGGACCTGGGAGGCCTTACGGCCGCGGTCATCAACCTCAACGACCAGGGCAAGGTCCTCGAATACCGGAACAACGACCGGTGCGCCTCGGGCACGGGCTTCTTCGTGGAACTGGCGGCCCAGGCCCTGGAATTGCGGCTGGAGGAACTGAACCGGGTCGTCGCTTCCGCGACCGGACGGGTCCATATCGGCGCCCAGTGCGCCGTCTTCGGGGAAAGCGAGATAGTTTCCCACGTCAACCAGGGGGTGGAGCCGGCCGATATCCTGGCCGGAGTGGTTTACGCCATCGGCGCCGGCGCCGCCACCACGGTCAGGCGGCTGGGCGTCGTCCCCGAAATATTGGTCTCGGGCGGAGTGGCCAAGCTGGACGGCGTCCTGGCCGCGCTGTCGGAAAAGCTGGGGGTCGAAGCGGTCCGGCCCGAGGTCGATCCACAAATAGTGGGCGCCCTGGGCGCGGCCCTGATCGCGGCCCGGCGCGAACCGCTGAAAGGGGGCGAGTGAGATGACCGACCATTCTTATCCCATCTTCGCCGGCTGCGACGTGGGCTCCCTGACCGGGGAAGCGGTTCTGTTCCAAAACGACCAAATTATCGCCCACGAAATAATGAGGGTCCGGCCCCGGCCGGTCCAGACCGCGACCGAGGCCATGCACTGGGCCTTGACCAAGGCCGGGCTGGAGATGGAAGACGTGGCCTGCTGCGTCAGCACTGGGTACGGCCGGGACAGGATTCCCTTCGCCCGGTGGAGCGTCTCCGAGATTTCCTGCCACGGCCGCGGCGCCCACTGGGTCAATCCGGAAATAAGGACCATCATCGATATCGGCGGCCAGGACCTCAAGGTCATCCAGGTGGACAAGTTCGGGTACATGAAGGACTTTGTCATGAACGACAAATGCGCCGCCGGCACCGGACGTTTCCTGGAAGGCATGGCCAAGGTCATGGGGCTGGCCCTGGAGGAGCTGGGCCCCATCGCCTTCGAGGCCAAGGCGCCGGCAAGCATCGTCAAGACCTGCACGGTCCTGGCCCAGTTCGACGTCCTCTGCCTTCTGACCGACGGACATTCCAAGGCCGACGTCGCCGCCGGCATCGCCCGGGCCATGGCCGAAAGAATAGCCAAGATGTCCAAGCGCATCGGCATTCGGACCCTGGCGGCCATGACCGGCGGCGTGGCCAAGAACCAGGCCGTGGTCCAAAGCCTTCAGGACGTTCTGAAGGTGACCTTCACCCCCTTGGATCAGGTGGACCCCCAGATCATCGGCGCCCTGGGCGCGGCCCTGTTCGCCCGGGAACGCTGGGAAAGAGAGCAGTCGCGGCGTGGATAACATGAACGGCAAGGCCTCGTCCGGACGGATCATCGCCCTGGCCGGCAAGGGCGGGGTCGGCAAGACCACCATCACCTCCCTCATGGCCGGGCTGTTGCGGGACCAAGGATTCAGGGTCCTGGCCGTGGACGCGGACCCCCCGGTCAGCCTGACCTACGCCCTGGGCGCCGAACCGGTCCGCACCCTGGGGGAGCTGCGGATGAGGCTGATCGAGGACCCGGGCGAGAAACGACGTTTAAGGGACCTCCCCATGGCCGAAGTCATCCGGGATGAACTGGTGATGGACGTCGATGGAATAAGCCTCCTGGTGCTGGGGCAGCCGGAGGCGGCCGGTTGTTTCTGCGGAATCAACGAACTGCTTAAATACGGAGTTGAATCCCTGGTCAAAAGTTACGACGCGGCCCTGATAGACTGCGAGGCCGGCCTGGAACAGATCAATCGCCGGGCCATAAGCTGCCTCGACACCCTGGTCATGATCTCCGACCCCACCCTGAAGGGCGTTCGCACCGCGGTCCATCTTCGGAATATCGCCGCCAGGCATGGAGTCATGGGTTCGTACCGGGCCGGCCTGGTCTTCAACCGGGTGGGCCCGGACCTGGAAGACCTGGAAAAGGCGGCCCGGGACCAGGGCCTCGATCTTTGGGGGCGGGTCCCTCCGGACGAAAACGTGACCCTCTTCGACCGTCTTGGCCGCCCCACCCTGAACCTGCCCGATGATTCCCCGAGCCGGATCGCGGTGCGGGAGATAATGACCGGCCTCGGGTTGTTGAACCGGGAGCGGGCTCGGAGTCGGGCCGCGCCATGACTGTAATCCGGGTTAAGGGTTTTTTCACCTTCAAGATGCTGCTGGGCGGGCCCGGGGAACTGACCCTGGAAATGGACAAGCCGACTCCCCGCAAAATCATGCGGGAGTTGTCGGCCCGGTTCGGCCGGGAGATGTCCCCGGAGTCATTTTTTCCAGGCGGGGACCGGCCGGCGGCCCCGGGCCCGGTGATGCTGATCAACGGCCGACATCTCCGCCATTTTCCCGAGGGTCCGGACCTGCCCCTTACGGCCGGCGATTTCGTGACGCTGTTTCCGCCCGTGGCCGGAGGGTGAGGGACCCTGGTCCGGGCCGGCCCGCGGAGTTCGTTTAGGCGCGTGGCGCGTCGTGTTTTCCTAGTGGGAAATTAGGGCCAGGGCCGCCAGGGCGGCGGTCAGGCCGGCCCAGTGGCGCTTCAGAAGGCGTTCCTTCAGGAAGATGACGGCCAGAAGGACCGTGGCCCCGGGGTAAAGGGCCCCCAGGACTCCGGCCACATCCATCCGGCCGACCTGGACCCCCAAACCGAAAAAGGCGTTGCCGCCCGCGTCGAAGAGCCCGGCCATGAGGACGAAGGGCCACAACTTCCCGGGGCGCGCTCTCCCGCCGGGACTGAACGGTAGTACTGACAACAGAAAAACGAGGGCCGCCAGGCGCGCCGCGACCAGTTCCCAGAGCATCTGTTCGTTGTCCCCCAAGCCGATCAGGGCCAGATACAAGCCGAAGCCGAGGCCGGCCAGGACCGGCATCCGCAGCGCGGCCAGGCTTAGGCCCGGAGCGCCCTTTTCGGAAGCCAGCAACCAGACCGCGACCAGGGCGGCGGCGAAGCCGAGCAGGGTGAGGCCCGGAGGCGGGCCCTGGGTCAGGGCCGCGGCGGCAATGGGCGCCAGGGCCGCCAGCACTCCGGACACGGGCGCCACCAGGCCCATGCGGCCCTCGGCCAGTCCCTTGAATAGAAAGCAGAGCCCAAAGGCTTCCGCTATTCCGGCCAAACACGACAGGATCAAGTCGGTCCGGCTCGGCATGGTTTCCCCCAATAGCAACGCGACCGCGGACAGCGCCGCCGCGCCGACTACCTGGGTCCAAATTATGACAATAACGACGTTCAGCTTTTTCGTGGCCATGCCGCCGCTGAAATCGCTGGCGCCCCAACTGAGCGCCGAGCATAGCCCCAGCGCGGCGGCTGATATTTCCCTGGTCAACATTTATCGATGTATCCTTGTTGGTTCCCTTGAAATGGACCCCCGCCGCGACGGGCGGGTGAAACGATACGATAATGGAAATCGCGGACCGCTTTCGGCCGCGGGACCGCCCCGGCGGAACCAAGGTCGGCAGGAGCACTATAAGGCCGCGCCGGCGACTGTCAACGGCATTTTCCTGTTTGCCGACGCTTTTTTATGGGAGGCCGGGGGGAAAGCCCGGAGAGCCTTGAGGAAGGATGGGATAATTTTGAGACCGACGTCCTTGAGCCTTTCCCAGGTGTTGGCCGAAAAAAACCTGGTTGTAAGCCGCCTTATCTGCGGTCCAGGCCCACGCAAAAACCGCGGCCAATCGATAAATGCATTGAAGGTGAACATATTCCGTGGTATTCTTGGTCCAAGCACAATATATTGTGGTTGATCGCCTTTCATGGAAAGGCCTAGTGATCGGGGGGGGACCTTGTTGGAAATACGCCGAACATACGAGATACGTTGTCCTGTCTTTGGCTTCATTCATCTTTACGATTGGGAAAGGGAGATTATAAATCATAAATATTTTCAACGGTTGAGGCGCATACGGCAATTAGCCTGGTGCGATTTGGTGTATCCAGGCGCCATGCATTCGCGCTTTGAGCATTCCCTTGGCGTTCTGCATATGGCGACATTATTGTTTGAAGGGATTGTCGAACGCTCTAAAACCGTCCTGCAAGATGAAATGGCCTTGAATTCGACCGGGCTCGAAAGGCATAAGATCATCGTCAGATTGGCTGCCTTGCTCCATGATATCGGCCACGCCCCCTTTTCCCACGCCGGGGAGGAGCTTTTCCCAATTATCCCCAAGAAATCGCTTCGTTATACGCATGAGAATTATTCCGCTGAGATTGTCAGGCAACACTTTGCCGACGTCATTAATAACAACCGTGAACTCCTCAATAATTACGGAAAAATCGCCGACGATGTCGTGAACCTTTTGGAGGGCGGTCCCCAAGCGGGCACGGTGCTATTCTGGAAGGATTTGATTTCCGGGCAACTCGACGCGGACCGCATGGACTACCTTCTCCGGGATTCTCTCCATGCCGGGGTGGACTATGGGCGTTATGACTGGCGTCGCCTGGTTAACACGTTCGTCGCCGTTCCGTCCTCGGCCGAGTATGGGAATCTTGGCGTAAGCGAAGGAGGATGGCACGCGGCGGAGGGGCTTTTTCTGGCCCGCTATTTCATGTTTACCCAGGTGTATTTCCATAAAACCCGCGTCGCCTATGACCACCATATTCAAGAAGCCCTCGCGAGCCTCTTGCCGGGGGGAAAATTCCCACCCCCGACGCCAGACGGAATTATAGACTATTTAAAGTGGGATGACGGCAGGGTGCTCGGACTCCTCTCGGAAGGGAAAGGAGGCGAGCATGGTCGGCGCTTGCTTGAACGTGATCATTTTCGCCTTATTCGGGAAACGCCCGAGACGCCGGATGAGGCCGATAACGAGCGGTACGCCGAGTGGAAGGAGACGCTGGGGGAACTCCTGGCCTTTGAAGGCCGGGCGAGTAAATCCTGGTACAAAATCGCCAAGTCGGACATACCGGTTGTCAGCGAAACCACGGACCGGAAGATTAGGCCCTTGAATGAATATTCAAGTATCGTCGCCAAGATCAAGCCAATAAAACAACTTAGATTATACGTTGAAAAGGAAAAAAAAGGCGAGGCGAACGAGAGGCTGGAAAAAGTGAAGGGGAAGTAAATGACAGATATGAAAGATGTTTATTTGCGGATAGGTTCCTTGCTTTATATCATGGAAAATTCCAAATCAAAAACGGTGGGGCGGACGGCCGCCATGAAATACCAATATCTTCTTCAGACCGTTAAAAAGGTCCACTTGGGGTACGATTTTCGACTCTATTATTACGGCCCTTTTTCCCAAGAGGTCCTGAATGATATTGACTACGCGGAATCACTAGGGGTTTTAAAAACAGAAGTGGTTTATTACGCTTCCGGGTATGGATACAAAATTAGTCCGGGGGCCGCGGCTCAAGGCTTCATGGAAAAAGCGTCTGAAGTCATAGCGCCCGACAAGGATAAGCTTGACTGGCTGGTCGGGGAGTTCGAGGGGAAAAGCGCCGCCGAACTAGAGTTGATCGGGACCGCGGTATATATCGACAGAAACGCCGGGAAGGCGGAACAAATTATTTCAATTAATGATATTTGCTCCAGTATCAAGCGAATCAAGCCCAGGTTCGACCTTGACGCCATCCGGAAAACAGTAAGCGAGCTGTTGGAAAAAAAGGTTTTCGTCGCCGTCCGGAATAATAATTTAGCGACATAAGCAGTTGCGTATTCCGAGAAAAGAGGGCGCCCACGGGGAGGCGCCCCTACCTTGCGCCGCCCGCCGCAGGTAACTTTTTCCAAAGACATCCACAATATCCGCTGGTTCCCAAGCTCTAGCTTGGGAACCCGAGAAGGGGAAGCTCTAGCTTCCCCACTTTATCCGGAAAGCAACCACGGGGAATCAACGCGGCGTTTCCATTTCGAAGTCCTAGCGCGGCGGTGAAGGTATCTATATTAGTCGATTTGAAATTTCATCCGTCTCGTTGAACCCAGGCCTGAAGGCTCGCCGGGCAAGGTCTATCCCCTGGCCGGCGATTATGGTCGGTGGCGGTGGCGCTACATCCCTAGAGTGAGGAAACTGGAGCTTCCCTGGCCGAGGTTCCCAAGCTAGAGCTTGACAACCAGCCTAACCAACCCCCTAAAATTTTTCCCTTAAAATAAAATTAAAAATAAATTTTGGGCGAGGGTTTTTCCGGCTTGACATTTATACCGGCGTTATATTACGATGTTATATAACACAAGCATAAAAGGAACGGTCATGCCCCCCAAGCCCAAATTCAACGCCGAGGACATCATCGAGGTCGCCTTCAACATTGTCAGGTGGAACGGCTGGGAGGCGCTTTCGGCCCGGGCCGTGGCCGAGGAGCTGAATTCGTCGACCATGCCGGTTTACTTCCATTTCAAGTCCATGGAAAACCTGGAGGAGGAGATCGTCAAGAAGGCCCTGGCCCTGCTGCTGGAGTACCAGAACAAGATAACGACCGGGGACGTGCTGCTGGATTTCGGGGTGGGGTACGTGTCGTTTTCCCGGGAGGAGCAGCACCTGTTCAAGGGTATTATCGACCGTAAATACAGCCACCTGCTGGCCAAGCACGGGCAGATGAACTTCGATTTCCTGACCGCCGCCCTGGCCCGGGACGATCGGTTCAAACGGTTTTCCCAGGAAGAACTCCGGAAAATCCTGTTCGTTTTGTGGGTGTTCATTCATGGCCTGGCCCAATTGAGCAACAGCATTCCGTTGAAGCAACTGGAGGAATTCGACCTCCCCAATTTACTGAAAACCACGAGCTCCATTTTCGTGAAGGGGCTGGACGCCTTCATGGAGCAGGAACAAGGCGGTCTCTGATTTTAAGCAGTATTCCCAACCATTCCGGCCGACCTGGCAAACAGGCGTTCGGCCTAGGGGAGAAGGGATTTGTCGGAAGCATCCAGCGGCCGGGAAGCGGAAATCATCCCGGGCGCCTCAACTTGGTCCCGGCCCAGGCCGGACGCGTGGGACGACCCCCGGCTCTTCAGTTTCGACGACCAGTTCGCCGGCCTGGCGGCCCTGGGCCTGGTCAAGAAGCGGGCGCTGCGGGCGGCGCGGCAAGACGTCGGATTCATGCGCGATTTCGCCAGGACTCACCTGCGTCCCCTGGTCTTGCGGACCGACCTGGCGATTCAGGAAAACCCGTCCCGGTTGGCCTCGGAAATGCTCGACCTGGCGGTCCGGCACAGGCTTTTGTCAAGAATGGCGCCCCGGTTCCTGGGGGGCGAGTCGAGCGGGGTCTTGTGGTCCCTCAACCCCTGCGCGGAAGAGAGCGCGGCGGTGGAGCCGGCTTTTCAGACCGGGGTGCTGGGCGGGCATGGCCTGGGCCTGGCGGCGCTTTTATTCACTTATAACTTCAGGGCCTTGGACTGGGTGGTGGAAAAATCCCTGGCCGGGGAGGCGTCCGGACGGCCATTTCTGATCGACATGGCCATCACCGAGCCCGGGGCCGGCACGGACGTGGAGGAGAACGAACTGCTGCCCCACGCCCGGCTGATGACCTCGGCCAAAAACGCGAGCCACGGCGCCATCCTCAACGGCCGGAAATGCTTTATCACCGGCGCCCACCTGGCGAGCTGCCACCTGGTCGCGGCGCCGTTCGACCTCCGGGACCCCGCCGGGACCATGTCCATTTTTTTGGTCCCCGGGGATTCAAAGGGGTTTTCCCTGGGCCGCCTGGAAAACAAGATGGGGCACAAGGCCGGCCCGGCCGGGGAGTTGATTTTCGACGACTGCTTCGTGCCGGAGGAAAACATCGTCCTGGACGCCCGCGCCATCCCGTCGGACCGTCGCGACTGGCTGGTGGAAATGGTGCTGGGCCTGACCCGGATAGTGGTGGGGGCCGTGGGAACGGGCGTGGCCCGGGGCGCCTTTGAAATCGCGTTGTCCTTCGCCAAAAACGCCGGCTGGAAAGGCCGGACCATTATCAGCCGGCAGTGGGCCCAGGAAGTCCTGACCGACATGTTGATGGAAGTGTACAAGGCCCGGGCCGTGTACCTGGAGGCGACCCAGGTGCTGTTGACTAAATTCATCCCGGGGGAAACGCCCCGGCTATTGAACAACCACTGGGCGGCCCGGGTTTACCGTCACCGCTGGAGCCGAAAAATACGATACAGCCGAGGGCTCCGGCGCCTGTTGATGTGGAAGGAAAGCCGACGCCCCCTGGCCGAGCGGCAAAGGCTCCGGTTTTATTCCAGCCTGGCCAAGGTCGCCGGGTCGGACGCCGGCCTGGAAAACTGCCACCGGGCCCTGGAATTGATGGGACGGGTCGGCTTGAGGCACGAGGCGGGCGCGGAAAAGCTGTTCCGGGACGCCAAGCTGATCCAGATTTTCGAGGGGACCAACCAACTCAACCGCCTAAACATGTTCAAAAATTTTATCGCCCGGGACATCCCCGGCCTGGAAACGTTCTAGGAGGCTTCCCATGATCGCCTCTTCTGGGGAACTGAAGGCTATCCGCGAAACCGCCGCGCGTTTCGCCCGCGGTGAATTGGCGCCGGAAGCCCTGGAGCGGGACCGGTTTCCTTTCGCCGAGTTCAATTGGCGGGCCGTGGAGTCCCTGGCCGCCCTGGGGTTCCTGGCCCCGACCTGGCCCGAGTCCCAGGGCGGGCCGGGCCTGGGCTGGTCCGTTACGGCCGCGATCGTCCGGGCCGTCGCCTTTCATGACGCTTCCCCGGCCATGGTGATTTTCACGCAGTCCCTGGCGCGCCGGTTATTGTGCGAGGCCGGGCCCGCGACCCTGGAAGCCGCGTTTCTTCCTCCGCCCGGCGCCGCGGGACTCATCGCCCTGCCGATGTACCACGACCCGGACGACCCACCCGACGGGGTCCGGGCCCGGGCCGTCGACCGCGGCTTTGAACTTGACGGCGGGTTGGACTATCTGGCCTGCCTGCCCGCGGCCCGGGCGGCCTTGGTCCCGGCGGTCGGGGACGGGAACATCCGTTTTTTTCTGGTGGATGTCAGGTCCGAGGGCGTCGCGGTCGGGCCTCCCGCAGTCAGCCTGGGGCTTCGGGGCTGCCCGGCGGCGGACCTCGAACTGAAGCGGGTCCAGGTCCCCAACAGTCAAGCCCTGGCGCCGGATTCGGCCGCGATCCACGCCGAATTGGCGAACCAGGGCCGCGTCGCCCTCTGCGCCCTGGTCCTGGGGGTCCTGGAAGGCTGTTTCGCGACGGCGGTGGAATATTCCCGGGAACGGTTCCAGGCCAGGAAGAAGATAGTGGAACACGACATGATCCGGCGGATGCTGGCGGAAATGAAGGCCTGGATCGACGTCGGGGGCCTGGGGGTCGAGCGGTTGATGGCCGCCGAGGGTGAAAAGGCGTTCCTGACCGAGGCCCTGTCATTGCAGGAACTGTTGACCAAGGCCGTGTCCCGGGCGACCGCGGACGGGGTCCAGGTCCTCGGCGGATACGGGTACATGAAGGAATACGGCCAGGAAAAGCGGATGCGGGACGCCAAGCAGTTGCAGGCGGTGTTCGGCGGCCCCCGGGAGCGCTTGTCGCGGGTCATTGAAAAGGCCCTGGCCGAGGGTTGTTTTTTCTAACCGGAGGGAAAAAATATGTTTGATGGTATAGAGATCACCACACCGTGGGAGACGACCCGGTGCATGCGCCGGGCCGTGAAGAACGGACTCAAACTGTGGGACGGGGCGCGCTTCGTGCTGGCCGACGTGCCGGTGGACCCCCGGGAAGCCCGGCGGATTCTACCCTGGGGCATGAAGCTGGACGATTCTGCCCTGGCCACGCTTTTTATCGCGGATTATCCCAAGACCGCCTTTACCGTCCCCTACCGGGAAGCCGCGGTGTTGATCCACGTCCGGACCCCGCTGGGAAAAGGCCTCCACTGCTGCTGGATGGTCGTGGACGACGACACGGCCCTTATTCTGGGCCGCGAATATTTAGGCTACCCTAAAAAACTCGCGGTGATTGAATACGAGGAATCCGCGGGTGGAGTGCAAGCCTCGGCGTCCCGGCGCGGGGCCGCGGTCCTGTCCCTGAACGCCGTCCGGGGGGCCCGGCAAACCGACCCGCCGCCGATTTTCGACGTCAAGACCTTCAATGCCGGCGGGCCGGGGCAGTTCTACCTGATCCAGCCGATCTGGTTGTTCCGGCCCCGGGAGGTCATTCACGAATCATACGAGGCCGAGGTCGCGGTCTCGATCGCGGAGTCGGAGTTCGATCCCATCGGGCGGATCGCTAGCGGCCGGCCGGTCCGGGGCCGCCTGGCGGTCAGCGACATCGTGGGGTCCAGGTATAACGTTCCGGTGGGCCTGGCCGGTCCGCAATGGGTCATGAACACCTACAAAATGCGGTTCCGGTGAAAGGTAGAAGGCTAGGGCATGGGTTTTTATTCGGAAAGGACGGCGGTGGTCACCGGCGGCGGGTCGGGGATCGGCCGGGCCCTGGGGGAGGAACTGGCCCGGCGGGGCGCCCTGGTGGTCCTGGCCGACGTGGACCCCGACAGGGTCGGGGCGGCGGCGGAGGCGATTGCCCGTCAAGGCGGCCGGGCGACCGGGGCCCGGCTCGACGTCGCGGACCCCGGCGCGGTCAAGTCCCTGATCGACGGGGTGGTCGACCGGCAAGGCCGCCTGGACTATCTGTTCAACAACGCCGGCATCGCCGTGGGGGGCGAGGCCCGGGACTGTTCCCTGGAAGATTGGCGCCGGGTCATCGAGGTCAATCTGTTCGGCGTGATTCACGGGATCGACGCCGCGTACCCGGTCATGGTCCGGCAGGGGTTCGGGCATATCGTCAACACCGCCTCCATCGAGGGGCTGGTCCCCTTTGCCGTGACCGGCGGGTACGTGGCTTCCAAATACGCGGTGGTCGGCTTGTCCCAGGCCCTCCGCGTCGAAGGCGCCGACCTGGGAGTCAAGGTCAGCGTGGTCTGCCCCGGGTACATCCGGACCAATATTTTTCGGGACAGCAAAATGATCAAAATGGACCGGAAAAAAATATTGGCGGACCTCGAGGGCCTCAAGGGCCTAACCCCCGCGCGTTGCGCCGCAATAATACTCCGGGGAGTCGAACGCAACCAGGCGATCATCGTGCCGACGGGAGCGGCCAAGTTCCTCTGGCTGCTGGAACGGCTGAGCCCGGGAGCGGTGCGTTTCATCATGAAATTACATTTGCGGCGAAGCCGTCGCAACATACGAGTGGAAGATTGACGGCCCCGGCCGAGGAGGCCGTCCCGGGAGAACGCCGCTTACCCATGCCGGCCCCGGCCGGGCTGGAGACGCCATGAAAGCAAAAATCGTCATAGTTGTGCAACTGGTGATCATCGTCGCCCTGGCCGCGGGACTGCTGACCAGGTACATTTCCCTGCGCGAGACCAAGCCCGTGGTTCGGGAGCCCCGCGCGCCCGGGGAAGCGACCTTGTCGTACACGCCTCCGCCCCCTCCGGCCTTTTCCGTGGATAGCCTCAAGCGGCTCGCGGAATTCAAGAAGGAATTCACTCCGGCCGTGGACAAGATCACGGACCGGATTTACCTGGCGCGCGGGTTCGCCCTCGGCAACGTCGGCCTGGTCGTCACCGACGAGGGCCTGGTGGTGGTGGACGCCACCGAAAGCCGGGCGGCGGCCGGGGACATCCTGGCCAGGTTCCGGGAAATCACCGACCTGCCCGTCAAGTATATTATTTACACCCACGCCCATCCCGACCATGTGTTCGGGACCCCGGTCTTTTTTCAGCCCGGGGTCGAGGTGATCGCCACCCGGGAGGCGGCGCGCCTGATGGACGACTGGTACGGGACCCTGCAGCCGTTCGTGGACCGCTGCCGGGAGAACCAGGCCGGGCGGCTGGCGCCGGAATACGCCTTCAAGCTGCCTTTCGCCGGCCCGTTCAAGCCCGAGGAAAAGCGGGAATTGATCCGGCCGACCATTGTGTTCGACGAGGAATACGCCTTCGACCTGGGAGGCGTCAGGTTCGAGCTTTTCCACACCCAGGGCGAGACAACCGACCACCTGATGATCGTGCTGCCGGGGGAAAAGGCCTTGTTCCCGGGGGACCTCTATTATTACAGCTTTCCGAACCTGTCCACCCCCATGCTGGAAGCGCGGCCGGTCAAGGAATGGCATGAGTCCCTGGACCGGATGATCGCCCTGAAGCCCCAATACTTGGTCCCCGGTCACGGCCGGGCCATTGTCGGCGAGGAAAACATCCTGGGCGTCCTCGCGAACTACAGCCGGGCCATCAGGTTCGTCCGGGAGGAAACGATCAAGGCCGTCAACCAGGGGCTCTCCGCGGCCGAGGCCGTGGAGCGGGTCAAGCTGCCCGCCGATTTGGCCGGGCTGCCGTTCCTCCAGGAATATTACGGCCGGGTGGACTGGGCGGTGCGCGGGCTTTACCGCGGCCTGACCGGTTGGTACGACGGCCGGGGGACCGGCCTCAACCCCTTGCCGCCGCGTCACCTGGCCGGGGAGTTGGTCGGCTTGGCCGGAGGGGCGGACAAGCTGCTGGCCCGGGCCATGGCCCTGCAAAACGGGGGGGAACACCAACTGGCCTGCGAAGTGTGCGACGTGGTCCTGGCCGCCAATCCCGGAGATAAAACCGCCCGGGTGATCAAGGCCGTTTCCCTGGATTACCTAGGCGCCTTGAGCGGCAACCTGAACATGTTCGGGTTTTATCGGTCCGCCGCGGCCCTGGAACGCGCCGCCGCCGGGGTCAAGCCCTGACCGGGAAGCCGGCGGCCCGGCCCGGCCGGACCGCCGTGAGTTTCAGGCCAACAGGGACCGGGCCGACATTTCCGGCGGAATGGCCAGGCCCATCAATTCCAGCGCCGTGACGGAAATATCGGAGAGCTTGCCCCGGTCGATCAGCTTTTTTCCGGCCGAGTCCCGGGCGGCCAGGACGCATTCCACCGGGAAGGTGGTGTGGCTGGTTTTGACCATGCCGGTCCGGTAGTCGACCATCTGTTCCGCGTTGCCGTGGTCCGCGGTGATAAGGACCTGAAAATCCAGTTCCAGCAGGCGGGGGACGATCCGGCCCAGGCAGAGGTCCACAATTTCCACGGCTTTTTTGGCGGCTTCGAACACGCCGGTATGCCCGACCATGTCGCAGTTGGGGTAATTGACCAGAATGAACCGGTAGGGATTGTTTTCCAGGATTTTCAATATCCTGTCGGTCAGGATGTAGGCTTCCATTTCCGGGTGGGAGGCGAAGGACGACGGGTCGAAGCGCCCCTTGATTTCCACGTTGTCCTGTCCCGGGTAGGGGGTGGTGGACTTGCCGTTGAAGAAGCTGGTGACGTGCCGGTATTTCTGGGTTTCGGATATCCGGAGCTGCTGGAGGCCGGCCCGGGAGATCACTTCCCCCAGCAGCATGTCCATGCCGCCGCCGGAACCCATGGGGCCGATGAGGTATTCCGTCAACTCGTTGTAATAACGGGTGAAACCAAGATACTGGACCTGGGGGCGCTTTTTCGGGTTGCCGGGATAGGCCGGGTCCACGAAGGCCAGGGTCAACTGGTAGGCCCGGTCCTGCCGGAAGTTGGTGTGGAACACGCAGTCCCCGTCACGGATGCCGTCGTACCCGGCCACGACATAGGGGGGAATGTATTCGTCGGACATTTCCATGTCGTCCGGGGTCTTGTCCTGGGCGTACGACGTCCGCACCGCGGTTTCGGAGTCCGGAGTGGGCCGGCCCTCGGCCAGGACCAGGCAGTGAAAGGCCAGGTCGGTCAGGCGCCAGTCGCGGGACCGGTCCATGGCGTAGTAGCGGCCCATGACCGTTCCGATGCGGCAGCCGCCGACTTCGTCCATGACCAGTTTTAACTGGGCCAGGTATTCCAGGCAACTGCGGGGGGGCGTGTCCCGACCGTCCAGGAAGGGATGGATGACGATTTCGCCCGCCGGGTTTTCCCCGCGGGCCCGCCGCATGATTTTGAACAGATGTTCCTGATGGGCGTGGACCCCTTCGTCCTGCAGCAGGCCCAGCAGGTGAAGGCGGCCCCTTCCGGCCCCCCATTTTTCCATCAGGCCCTTCCATTTGGGCAGTTGGAAGAGGGAGCCGTCGCTCAACCCGTCGTCGATTCTTTTCAATTCCTGGATGACGATCCGGCCGGCGCCCATGTTGAGGTGGCCGACTTCGCTGGACCCCTGATAGCCCTCGGGCAGGCCGACGGGTTCTCCGGAGGCGTCCAGGAGGGTCCAGGGGTGTTCGGCCTTGAGTTTATCCATGGTGGGAGTATGGGCGGCGAGGACGGCGTTGCCGCGGGGGTCTTCATTGTAGCCCCAGCCGTCCCGAACGATTATGCAGACAGGTCGCATGTTTTTTTCCTCCCTTGCGGGGTTTTTTCCTTCAATTCGGTATAATAGCCCCGGTCGCCGCTTCAGGGCAACCGGAATTCGTCCCGCAGCCGGCCGGATAGTTTTTGGATCAGGCCGAAGGCTTTTTCCACGGTTTTTTCTCCGTCGGGATTGATCAGGCAGCAGGTGGCCGGAGACAGGAGGCTGCGGGACAACAGGAAATCCCGGTCCACGCCCTTGCCGCCGAGAACGGTCCACATGTTTTTCAGGCGGGCGGCCAGGGTCTCGATATTCTCGGCCTCGAAGGGCTCGAAATTGGTCGGGACCAGGCCCCAGACCAGGACCCCGCCGCGATCGAGGAATTTCCGGATCGATTTGGCGTAGGACGAAAAAATTTCCCCGTTGGAATAGACGTCCAGGGAGAGCACGTCCAGGTCCAGGGACAGGAGGAAATCCCAGTCCGGGTTCCCGCAGAGATGGACCCCGCGGGGCCGCTCGATCTGGCTGAAAAAATTTTCCATCTGTTCGTGGGCGGCCGTGTCGCTGAACCCGGACATGGCGGAAAAAAGAAATTGGAGGCCTGGTTCGTCCACGAACATGAAGGCGTTGGGATTGAGTTTTTTCAACCGGGTCAGTTGGACGTTCACCCGGCGGGCCATGAAGTCGAACATGAAGGGCCGGACCGTGTCGTCGAACAGGATGGGCCGCCGGTCCTGGTCCAGGACGTTCATGCCGAAGCTGATGGGGCCCTCGAGCTGCCCGCGGATGGCCGGCCGGTCGGACAGGTCCAGTTCGAGAAAGCGCTGGTACACGACTGAATACAAGGGCGAGATGTCGAAATATTCCGGTTCTTCGAAACGCGCCACCGTTTCTTCCAGCTCGACCATGAATTTGTCCATGGAAAAACCGAGGGTGCGCTTGTCCAGGTCCAGGACGACGCCGGGGAAGTTTTCGGAGGCCTGGACGTACATGTCCTCGTAATAGCTGACGTGGGGAAGTTGAGGCCAGAAAGGGACGTCCAGGCCGAGGGCCATGGCGAGGGCCCGGTCCACGTCCCGGTGGGGCATGACGGCCATGGCCGTGGTCAACAGGTTCCCGGGGATGGGCATGAAAAGCCTCCTATGATTTTATGGTCTTCCCGAAGGCTATCACACGGGGAACGGTTTCGGGAGTCGCGGGGAAGAAAAAAACATGGTCGCGGCCCGTCGCCGGTAAAAAAACAGGCCGGTTGCCCGGAAAGGCCGGAAAGTTGGTAACCAAGCGCTGACAGGGAACCAGCCTTGGTTGCGCCTCCGGAAAAAGAGGGCGCCCACGGGGAGGCGCCCCTACATTGCACCGCCGGCGGCGGCTGTCGAAGGGGTGTAGGGGCGCATCGGCGCCGCGGTCGCCGAGGCCCCGGCGTCCAAATTCGCGGTAGGCCGGTTTCCAATAAAGGCTGGTAAACCGCTATCGGGGAAGCTCCGGCGTCTAGGCTGGCTTCCAAGCGCTGCTAGGGAACCAGCCTTGGTTGCGCCTCCGGGAAAAGAGGGCGCCCACGGGGAGGCGCCCCTACATTGCACCGCCGGCGGCGGCCGCGGCCAGGTCGGGCGTTTTTTCCCCCGCTAAACGGTCGGAGGAACTATTACTCTCAGGCTGGCGGGTCGGATTTCCAGGGTGACCGGCGCCGGGGCGATGAATTCGCCGTCTCCGTACAGGTCCATCTTGTCCGGGCTGGAAATTTCGGCCCGGGTGGTGCGCAGGGATAAAATGGCCGGATGCCGGACGTGTCCGCCGGAAAAAACCAGGGGCATGGTCCGGAGCAGGGTGGGGATGCCGACTTTCCGGACGATGACCACGTCGATCAGGCCGTCGTCCATTTCGGCGGCCGGGGTGATTTTCATGCCCCCGCCGTAGCTTTTGGAATTGCCGAAGACCGCGAACATGACTTCGTCGTCGAACGAGCCGTTGTCGTGGACTATTTTCATTCTTTTGGGCTTGAAGGAAAAGAGCTTGACCAATACCGCCGCGCTGTAGGCCCCTGTCCCGCCGAGGAAGGGAAACCTGGTGTTGGCGCATTCCGTGACCTCGGAGTCGAACCCGAGCCCGCCCACGCCGATATAGTGCCGGGTCCCGGTCCAGATCAGGTCGAGGCTTTTTATTTTGCCGTCCAGGGCCACGTCCAGGGCCTGGTCCAGCCTGGAAGGCAGACGGATGTTACGGCGAAAATCATTGCCCCGGCCGCAGGGGATCACGGCCCCGGGCAGGCTGGTTCCGGCCAGGCCGTTCAGGGCGAAATGCCAGGTCCCGTCGCCGCCCACCACCAGGGCGCGATCGTAATTTTTTTCCAGGGCGGCTTGGGAAGCGAGATCGGTGAGATGTTGGGCGGATTGACTTTCCACCAAGTCGGCGGAAACACCCCGACCGGCCAGTATCCGAGCGGCCCGGCGACCCACCTGCCGCGCCCGTCCTCCGCCGGCGCTGGGATTGACCAGTAAAAGGACCTTCATCGACCCTCAAAAAAAAGGAATTCCCGCCGCGGGCTCAACCTTGGCCTTTGTCCGCGCCGCCTTTTCGCCTTAGGGCTTCGAAAACATAGGCGACCAGAAGCATGAAGGCCGCCAGGGTGAATACCACGCTCCAGCCGGCGCCGTCGAAATAGAAGCGGGCCACAAAATAGGCCGCGCCGAGGGAGGCGACGAATCTTATTAGGAAAACGGTGACCGGATTCAAATTCAAAACCCTGCTATTGACCGAAAATTCATTCTGGCCTACATTTACCAGGTTCGTCGGCCTGGGTCAACAATTCCCCGTGACGTCAAGGAGGCCTGGACCCAAATTCACGTCGCCGGCGGACCCAGCGAGGCGGAGGCCATGAATTATCTTAACAACGAGATTATTTGGATCGGATTTCTACTTTTGGATTTCACGGCGGCCCTGGTCATTTATCGTCTGTTCGGCCGCGTGGGACTATACGCCCTCATCGTGATGAACATCATCGTCTGCAACCTGCAAGTGCTCAAAATAGTGACCTTGTTCGGATTGACCACCACCCTGGGCAACATTCTATACGCCTCGGTCTTTTTCTCGACCGACGTGCTGGGGGAGATATACGGCAAGAAGGAAGCCCGGACCGGCGTCTGGCTGGGGTTCTGCATGCTGGTCCTGGCGACCGTGTATATGCAGGTCGCCCTGCTTTTCAAACCCCATTCCTCCGATTTCATCAATCCGGCCCTGGCCCAGATTTTCAGCCTGTACCCGCGGGTGGCCGCCGCGTCTCTCCTGGCCTACATCGTCAGCCAGATGCATGACGTCTGGGCGTTCGATTTTTGGAAAATCAGGACCCGGGGGCGCCACTTGTGGCTCCGGAACAACGCTTCCACCTTGGTCAGCCAACTGCTTGATTCCTTGATCTTCTGCTCCGTGGCCTTTTGGGGCGTATTCTCCTGGCTGGAATTCCTGCAAATATTGCTGACCACGTACCTCATAAAATTCGTCATCGCCCTGGCCGACACGCCCTTCGTTTACCTGGCCCGGAAGATGAAAGCGCCGGACCTGCCCGCCCCGGAAGAGGCCTGAAGCCAGGGGGACTCGCCGGGCCCCCCGAACCGCGGCCTGGCCGGTTTCCCGCCGGGAAGCCCGGCCTGTTGGACCTAGACCTTTTCCAAAAAGTCGTCCAGGCAGGCCAGGGCCGCGGGCATGTTTTTCCGACCGAAACCCAGGCGAAAATGACGGTCGAATTCCCGGCCGTACATATTCCCGGGTAGGAGCAGGGTCCCTGATTCTTCCAGGAAGGCCCGGCAAAAATCGTCGGCCGTTCCCGGGCCTTTCCAGATCGGGAACCCGATGGGCCCGGCCTGGGGCCTGTTCCAGGCGACCAGGTCCGTCCACTTCGCAAAAAAGACATCCAGAAGCGCCAGGTTTTCCCCGATGATCCGCCTGTTCCGTTCCAGCAGGACCTCTTTATTCACCAGGGCCGTTTCGGCCAAAAATTCACTGGGCCCGGGATTGCATATGGTCAGATAGTCCTTGAAACCCGCCATTTTTTCCAGGATGTCCCGGTTTTGAGTCGCCGCCCAGCCGATCCTGAGCCCCGCCAACCCGAAACTCTTGGACATGACCCCCAAGGCCGTCGCCCGGGGCGTCAGGTCGGCCAAGGACGGCGCCGGGATCGGTGGTTCATATTCCAAAAACCGGTAAACCTCGTCCGAAAATATTAGAAAGCCATGGGCGTCCGCGAGGGCCGCCAGCCCGGCTGCGGTCTTGGCGTCGAGAACGGCCCCGGTCGGGTTGTGAGGCGAATTGACGACCACGGCCTTGGTGTTGGGCCGCAACACCTTCTTCAGGTCCGCGAGGTCGAGGCGCCATTGGTTTTCCGGGCGGGCCGGCCAGGCCGAGACCTCGGCCCCGATTCCCCGCGCCGTTTCGGACAGGGACTGATAGCAAGGGTGGACGACCGCGGCATGGTCCCCGGGCGCCAGAACGACGTTAAGATAGGTGAAGATGGCTTCCTCGGCGCCGGCGTGAACCAGGATGTTTTCCGGTCCCAGGCCGCGGTAAAGCCGGGCTATTTCCTTCCGGAGCCCGGGGGCGCCCTCGGCTTCGGTGTACCCCAGGGAAAGATTCAGAAAAGCGTTCAGGCGCCCTTTTTCCAAATTTAAAAGGCTCTTGATGGTGATGGTTTCACAATCGGAGCAACAGAGCAGTTTCCGGGCGCTGAATTCATGCCGGGCGAAATACCTTTCCAATTCGAACCGGGGAAGCTTCATTTTTTTTCTCCTTGGGCCATTATGGCGAAAACCCGGGATATCTTGGGATCGAGTCGGCGGCGGGGCCGCCTTGATTCTACCACCAGGCGCGGGTCATGAAAGAAAAAAGAGCGGTTTAATAATGGATGTCCGGTATGATCCCACGACAGAATTATATTGACTGGCCTGGCCAAAAGTGTAAGTTAACCCTCCTTTCCCGGTTTACCAATGGCGATGGAAAGTAGAAAAAAACGGCCGGTCGCCCGGCCTGGGGAGCGAACCCATGAAAAATACCTCGACAACCCCGGAGGCCGGGGCTTTGTTTCTGGACCAGCCTCAGTTGAATGGGGCCTTGGGCCTGGCGATCGCCATCGATCGGGTCCTGTTCCAACAGCGGTCGAAGTTCCAGGACATCCAGGTGGTGGAGGCCGGCGGCCTGGGGCGGATGCTCATTCTGGACGGCATTATCCAGGCCGCGGAGTTCGACGAAAAGTCATATCACGAAATGTTGGTCCACGTGCCGATGCTGTCGCACCCCTGTCCGGAAAACGTCCTGGTGATCGGCGGCGGCGACGGCGGGTCCCTGCGCGAAATCGCCAAGCACCGGTCGGTTCGGAAGATCGACATCCGCGAACTGGACGAAGCGGTCATCCAGGCTTGTCGTCAATATCTGCCGTCCCTGGCCCAGGGGTTCGACGACCCCCGGGTGAATATCCACCTGGCCGACGGCGCCCTGTTCGCCTCCGGGCGACAAGCCGAATACGATGTGATTCTGGTGGACTGCCCGGACCCGGTCGGCCCGGCCAAGGCCCT
>JAZDGM010000134.1:0-5086 GCA_043806915.1 Pseudomonadota bacterium
AACCGAGGCGGTCCCCCGCCTTTTCCGGGCGTTGGCGACCATTGACGAGGAGCGTCAATTCACCAGCAAACCTCTGCGGAGCGACGACTTGCTGGACGCCCGGTTCGACCTGAAGCTCGCCGTGGAAACCTTTGTCCAGGCGCGCCTGCTGGTGGCGACCACGCCGAAAAACAGCCTGGCAGTGATCATCCGTCTGGCCCACGAGGCCCTGATTCAGTCCTGGCCCCGGCTCAACGCCTGGCTTGAGGAGGCCCGCGAGTTTCTCCAATCCCGCGCCCGCCTGGAAAGCGCGCTTCGCCGGTGGAACGAAGAAAACGAGCGCGACGATCCCAAAAAGAAGCCGGACGACGTTCTCCTGCCCGAGGGCAAGCCGCTGGCGGACGCCCAGGCCCTCGAAAAAAGCCGTCGCGACGAACTAACGCCCGAACAGATAGACTTTATCGCCCGGTCCGCCATGCTCCACGAAACGCGCCGCCGCAAACGTCTCCGCCAATTCCAGGCGGCCAGCGTGGTGTTCCTCGTTCTGGCCGTTTTGGCGGTCATCGGCGGAACCGCGGCCTTAAAACAAACCAAACTCGCCCAGAGTCAGAAGGAAGCGGCTTGGCTGAACGAAGCCAAAACAACCTGGCATACCCGGGCCAAGGAAGCGACGGAGCGAGGCCAGTTCCCGGATAGCGCGTTATATGCCGCCCGGGCCCTGGGTTTCGAGGGGTGCGGCTTCGAGCGGCTCCCCCCTGACCAACAGTCGGCGTTCGCCGAGAAATATCCCCGGTTGTTCGACCCCATAAAATATCCGGACCTGGAAGCCCAATTGCGCGGACTCATCGATCGCGGCCCGGTCAAACCCGGTCTGCCCATCTGGTCGAGCCCGGCCGCCAATGGCCCGGCGAGCGCCGTCAACAGCGTCGGCTTCAGTCCCGACGGTAGATTTCTGGCCGGCGGCGACGCTGACGGAACCATCCGAATATGGGACTTGGCCGGCGGCGAGGTGAAGGACGTTTTCAGCGGGCATTCCGGCGCGGTAAACAGCGTGGCCTTCAGCCCGGACGGTAGGTTTCTGGCCGGCGGCGACGATAACGGAGCCATCCGTATATGGGACCTGGCCAGCGGCGAGGTGAAGGCCGTTTTCAGCGGGCATGCGGATGCTGTAAACAGCGTGGTCTTCAGCCCGGACGGCCTGACCCTGGCCAGTGGAAGCGAGGATAAAACCATTAAACTCTGGGACGTGGCCGCTAATGAAGAGAAGGCCACTTTCAGCGGGCCTACAGGGGCCGTGGCGAGCTTGTGCTTCAGCCCGAACGGCGTCTTTCTGGCCAGCGGCGGCGGCGATGGAACCATCAAAATATGGAACGCGGCCTTCGAAGTCGAGGTGTTCGAGCTGGGCAGGCATTCGAATATGGTCAAGAGCCTGAACTTCAGCCCGGACGGCCGTTTTCTGGCCAGCGGCGGCGCGGATGGAACCATCAAACTCTGGGACGCGGCCGCCAGCCGAGAGAAGATCATGTTCAGGGGGCATGCGGGTGAGGTAAGAATGGTGGTCTTCAGCCCGGACAGCGGGATCCTGGCCAGCGGCGGCGATGATGGGGTCATCAAACTCTGGGACGTGGACTCCAGCCGGGAGAAAGCCATGTTCAGGGGGCATGCGGGCGAGGTGAACAGCGTGAGCTTCAGCCCGGACGGCCGGACCCTGGCCAGCGGAAGCGGCGACACGACCGTCAAACTGTGGGACGTGGGGGCCGTCGCGTGGGACCCCGCCTCATTCGAGCTCGATCTGGCGACCTATGTAACCTCGGGCTGGTATGGGTTCAAGGAGGAGACGGGCGAGTGTTATCCCGTCCCTTCCTCGAGCAATGTTTCAGAATCGAAAGCCTGTGGATTTGTCAATGTCGGCCCCTGGACGCATGTGGGCGCGCTTCAGGGCGGCCGGACGCCGGAAGAGCGGAATGGCAAGCTTTTTCGCCATTACGTCCTGAACGGAGCTTTTTCCGGCGCCTTGGCTCTCCTTGACCAACCCATGGACGAAGCGCCGGACGTTTCTCCGCTGCTTGATTGTGCGAAGGAACTGTTGGAGGAGAGCGGTCAGAATTTCCGCGCCCGGATTTTCTTCGACCACTTACGGGAAACGAAGTGGGGGCGCGCCCATTCGGCCGCCCTGGAGCAGTTTGCGTCGGGCAGTTCCCTGAGCGGATTCAGCGGCCAGACGTTCACCAACACGATAGGCCAGAAATTCGTATTGCTACCCTTTGGAACGTTCATGATGGGCAGCCCTGAGTCGGAGCAGGACCGAAGTTCTAATGAACGTTTGCATAGTGTGACTATTTCCCGTGATTTCTACTTGCAGACGACGGAGGTGGCGCAGGGCCAATGGCGCGCGGTGATGGTGGATAATCCATCGGAATTTAAGGACTGCGGAGATGATTGTCCGGTGGGGCAAGTTTCCTGGGAAGATGCTCAAGCATTTGTGGCTCGTCTGAATGCCCAGGAAGGGACGGATAAATATCGCTTGCCGACGGAGGCGGAGTGGGAATATGGGGCCCGGGCGGGGAGCGGGGCCGCGTATTGTTTTGGGGACGACGTATCGCGTCTGACGGATTACGCTTGGTATGGTAATAATTCCGGGGAAAAAACTCATGCGGTGGGCGGTAAAGAGCCGAACGCCTGGGGTCTGTATGACATGCATGGCAATTTCTGGGAGTGGTGTCAGGACTGGTATGATGATTATCCATCTGATTTTGGCGTGGGTCCGGCCGGTCCGTCGTTCGGCTCCAGCCGGGTGCTTCGCGGCGGCAGTTGGGTCGACAGCCCCGGTTTCTGCCGGTCGGCGGTTCGCAGCGGGGACGACCCGGGCAACCGCTTCGACGTCCTGGGCTTCCGCCTGGCCAGGACTAAATGACCTTTTGCTTTTTTACCTTTTTACCTTTTGGCGGCCGCCTTCGGCGGCCATTGATAAAACATGGAAGCGAAGCCTCCTTGTTTATTTTCCAGTCCCGGCCGCCCGCCGCGAAGCGAGGCGGGGCGGCGTGGGGCTGGAACGGGTCCAGGGCGTAGCCCTGTTCGATTTTTTTTCATTTTTCCAACCGCCACCCCAACCCTCTCCACCCCTTCCTGGGGGGAGAGGGTTGGGATGAGTGGGAATTTTAACGGCAACACGGTAACGAGCAGGGACCGCGACCGGGCGGGCGGTCCTTCCAGGTTTTGCCGGGGGCATCGCCCGCTTATCGGCGGAACTGGTTTTCTTTCGAAAAAACGCTCCGACGGACTGGCGGGCGGACGACGGCGAAAACGATCGAATAAAACTTGTCATCAACTTGGTATGTGGACTTGATCATTAGGAAGGACTCCCCATGAAAAAAGTGCGCATCTTTATTTCGTCTCCCGGCGACGTGAACGAGGAACGCGACAAGGCGCGGGAGGTCATCCGTCGTTTGCAGCGGCGCTACATCGGCAAGCTGGAATTGGTTCCGGTGTTGTGGGAAGAGATGCCGCTGAATGTGGACGCGCCGTTCCAGCAGGGGATTGAAACCATTCTGGACAAGAACGACGGGATCGACATCGCCGTGTTCATTTTGTGGTCGCGTTTGGGATCGCCTTTGGGCAAAAGGGTTTCGCGGCCGGACGGGTCCCAGTACCTGTCCGGGACCGAGCGGGAATTCGACCTGATGCTCGCCGCGCGCGAGGAAGCCAAGCAGCGCGGGGTTCCGGATCGCCCCTCGATCCTGGCCTACTTCCGGAAAGACGATGGCGGTTTTAAGAAAAGGATTTTGGATCAGCCGACGGACAAAATCGAAGAGGCGCTTCAGCAAAGCAAACGGGCCAGGCGGTTCATCCAGGAGAATTTCTACGATCAGGCGGACGGGACGAACAAGCGCGCGTACACCTCCTTTGAAACCCCGACCACCTTTGCGTATCGCTTGCGCGAGCACTTGCAAGCCAAGCTGGACGAGTATGTCAAGGATGGGCGCCTGCCGGCCGAGGGGTGGGACGTCGCCGAGCGCGGGGCGCCCTATCGCGGTTTGGAGTTTTTCGAGGTCGAGCATGAGGACATCTTTTTTGGCCGGGAGCAGGAAGTCGCGGACGTGCAGGTGGCTCTCGAGCGGCAGGCCGGGCGCCGGCGGGCCTTTGTGCTGCTCTTGGGGGCCAGCGGCAGCGGCAAGTCGTCGTTGGCCCGGGCCGGAGTGATCCCGGCCATCCGGCATTACGATCCCAACCTGGCTCAATGCCGCTATGGCGTCATGACCCCGGGTGAACACGCGGACAATCTTTTTCTGGGACTGGCGCGGACCCTGGCCGGCCCCACCGCCCTGCCCGAACTCATGATGGACGCCGAAATGATTCCCGGGTTGGCCAAGGCGCTCGAAACAGACCCCTCCGCCGCGGTCAATTTGGCGCTCCGCCCGGCATTTAAAAAAGCCGCGGCCGCCGGGCAGGGCGAGGTGCGTCTCGTGTTGCTGGTGGATCAGCTCGAGGAGTTGTTCACCCACACCTCGATCAGCCCCGAGGCCATTGGCCGCTTCGCCCGAACGATCGAAGCGCTCTCGGCCGGCGGTTCCATCTGGGTGCTGGCCGCCATGCGCGGGGACTTTTACGGCCGGCTCCAGCGCCACCCGGAGTGGGTGTCGCTTAAGGAAGGAGACGGCCAGTATGATGTGCTTCCCTTGCGCGAAGCCCATATCCACCGGGTCATCACGGAACCGGCCTGGCTTTCGGGCCTCGATTTCGAGGAGGACGCGGAAACCGGGGAGCGCCTCGACCAGCGCATCCTCAACGACGCGATAAAACACCCCGAGGCGCTCCCGCTGCTTCAATACACCCTGCGCGAGCTGTATGAAAATCGCGGGGATGGCCGCCGCCTGACCTTCTCGTTTTATAACACGCTCGGCGGGGTCGCGGGCGCCCTGGGCAAGCGGGCCGAGGAGGTCTGGCGGTCGCTTCCCGAGGACGCCCGAACCGAGGCGGTCCCCCGCCTTTTCCGGGCGTTGGCGACCATTGACGAGGAGCGTCAATTCACCAGCAAACCTCTGCGGAGCGACGACTTGCTGGACGCCCGGTTCGACCTGAAGCTCGCCGTGGAAACCTTTGTCCAGGC
>JAZDGM010000135.1:0-9369 GCA_043806915.1 Pseudomonadota bacterium
GGGATACATTGGCGCGCCCCTCGCCGGAATCAAGCGGGATCAGGGGTTTAAGGTTGGTCGGCTGGCCGAGGCAAATGAACCGTGGGTCTTCACTCCCCTCTCCCTCGGGGAGAGGGTCTGGGGGTGAGGGATACAAGGGCGCGCCCCCCCCTGCCGGAATTAAGCGGGACCAGGGGTTAAAGGTGGTCGGCCAGCCGAGGCAAATGAACCACGGGTCTTCACTCCCCTCTCCCTCGGGGAGAGGGGCTGGGGGTGAGGGATACATTGGCGCGCCCCTCGCCGGAATCAAGCGGGATCAGGGGTTTAAGGTTGGTCGGCTGGCCGAGGCAAATGAACCGTGGGTCTTCACTCCCCTCTCCCTCGGGGAGAGGGGCTGGGGGTGAGGGATATAGCGGCGCGCCCCCCCTGCCGGAATCAATTTTGCTTTTCGCCCGCTCGCTTCGGAAGGAACAAACAGATGCCGAGGGAAGACTGTGGCGCTTATTACGCGATCGTCGCCTAGCCGGAAAAAAATTTCGCCGGCAGCACCCTTTCCCTCCTTACATCGTGGATTTCTATTGTCATGAGGCCAAGTTGGTTATTGAAGTGGACGGCGGGCAACATGCGGAAACAAGGCGACACGATGCAATTCGGTCAGCCTTTCTGGAACAAAGTGGGCTCCGAGTCATTCGGTTCTGGAACAATGAAGTCCTTCAATGCAATGAGGACGTTTTGGAAGCGATTTGGCGTGAAATCCATTGCCCTCACCCCCAACCCCTCTCCCTTGGGGAGAGGGGAGTTTCCAGTGACTAACCGCTGTTTTTTTCGAACCCCGGGACCGGTGGAACCAAGCGGGACCAGGGGTTTAAGGATGGTCGACCGGCCGAGGGCATTGAAACAGGGGTCCTCGCGCCCCTCTCCCGCCGGGAGAGCGGCTGTATGTAATTCCGATAAGCTTTCCTCCGGGTTTCACGCCCGGGGACGTTCCGGTTCGGCGTTTCTAATGAAAAAGCATCCCCGGCGAAAAGCCCTGGCCGGCCTCTTGTTCGCCTCCATTCTGGTCGGCATGACGGCCGGACTATTCCCGGCCCCGGCCCGGTCCGAATCATTTTTTCCTCAATATTTCAGGACCATTATCATTAACACCCAGGATTTTTACGGCCAACCCCTGTCCGGGGCGCGGGCCGAAATCATACCTGTCTGGGGGCGGCTGGCGTCGGGAGCGGAGCTGATTTCCGGGTCGGACGGCAGGATTCGATTCCTGATGGAGCCCGTGGTGGAGGATTCCATGGCCGGCTTGCACGTCCGGGACCGTTTCCATTTATACCGCCTGGATTTCCGGTATCGACTCTGGGCCGAGGGCCGGGTTTCCCGCGCGGGCCGGGTCGAGGACAACCAGGAAGAGGTTCAGTATTTCAACCCCGCTTTTCGAGGACTCAACAGCTTTCCGGACGACGCTCCCATCGTGATCGAAGCCAAAATGCCGATTCACGGGACGTTTTTAGCCCCGGGACAGGAACTGACCTCCCTGGCCCAATCCATTATCGAGGCGATTTATCCCAACGAAAAATATGAGCTGGCCGAGGGGTCCCTTTTTCTCCCCCCCGGCGGCGGGCTGAATGTCGGCCTGGAATTCAAGCCCATTTTCGACCCATCCGAGTATGGGCTGAACACGGCGGCCGTGGAACTGCTCAAGGGACCGGTGCGGGATGTGTTCAAGGCCCTGGCCCAGGTGCGGAAGCCGGCTGAAGGCTCCTACCGGCTCAAGGTCGGCGCTCATTTCCAGTATCGCACCAATCCCTATTCCCCCGCCGCGCGCAAGGAATTTCTCTTTCTATTCACGCCCGCGGAGGTCGGCCTGCTGCTGGAAGGGAACGAAGACCGCCATCTCGACTCCGCCGGCCCCGTGATCTCCGTCGACGGCCTGACCCTGGACCTTGCCGGCCCGGTGGGACGTCCCGAAAAATAGGAGGCCGGCCGGAGTGGAAAAGCGCTTGATCGAGGAACTTTCCATGAACGCCTGGCCCGCCTTCCACCAGAACCTGCTTGACGGCTGGGTTTTGCGGTTCGCCCGGGGGTTCACCAAGAGATCGAATTCCATAACGCCGCTTTACCACTCCTATCTGGACCCCAAGGATAAAATTCCGCGCTGCGAGGAAGCCTACGCCCGGCAGGGACTTCCGGCCATTTTCCGCCTCCTCGACTTTGCGGCGCCGCCGGAACTCGACGTGGCGCTGGAAAAAAGAGGGTACCGCCCGGCCGATTTGACGGTGGTGATGGTCCTGTCCCTGGCCCGGGTCTCGCCCTCCGCCGCCGTGGTTCGGGACGCGTCCCTGGACGAATGGATGAACGCGTTGTGTTTTCTCTCCGGGACCGCGAGATCGGAGCGGCAAACCCACCTCGAGCTGGCGGCGAGCATCGCGCCGCGCGCCATGTTCGCGGTGTTGGAGGACCGCGGCGGCCCCCTGGCCGTGGGCCTAGGCGTTCTGCAAAACGGTTTTTTCGGCGTCTTCGACATCTTGACCCACCCCGAACGGCGGAGGCGCGGCCACGGGACGAAGCTGGTCCGGGGGATGTTGGACTGGGCCGGCGCCAGGGGGGCCGGACGGGCCTATCTGCAGGTGATTGCGAATAATGAACCGGCCCGGGCGCTTTATCGCCGACTCGGGTTTACCGACAGCCATGCTTACTGGTACAGAATTCAATCGTGATGGCGCTTTTACAGGACCGACAACGCCTTCTTCCGGAAAAAAGGGAGGTCTCATGTCCGGCAGCCCCACGCCCTTCTTGACCGCCGTTGAAATAAGAAACCTCATGGCCGTCGCCGCCGGCCGGCGGCCGGCCGACCTGGTTATCGCCAACGTCAACCTGGTTAATGTTCACCTGCCGCGCCTCGAGGAAAACGTCTCACTGGCCCTGGTCAAGGACCGCGTCGCCGCCGCCGGTCCGGACCTGGACAGGTTGATCGGACCCCGGACCACCATCATCGACGGGCGGGGACGGGTCTGCCTGCCGGGCCTGATCGACCCCCACACTCATCTGGACAGCATTTTTTCCGTGCGCGCCTTCGCCCGCCTGGCCCTGCTTTCGGGAAACACCGCGGTCGTCACGGAAACGGCCATGATCGCCGGCGCCGCCGGCATCGCCGGAGTGGAAGGTTTCATGGCCGAGGCCTCCGGCCTGCCCTTGCGGGTTTTTTTTCTGGCCCCGCCCCTGGTCCCCCCCTTCCCGGCCCTCGAAACAAGCGCGGGCCTGTCGTGGCGCGACTTTTCCCGGCTGTTGCGCCGCCCGGACGTGGTCGGGGTTGGGGAAACATACTGGCGTCCGGCCCTGGACCTCGGCCTGGACGTCACCCGCCGCTTCGCCCTGGCCCGGAGCCTGGGCAAGACCCTGGAGGGGCACGCGGCCGGCGCCCGAGGCTTCAACCTGACCGCGTACCGCGCCGGAGGAATATCGTCCTGCCATGAATCCACCAGTCCCGAGGAAGCCCTGGAGCGCCTCGCCCTGGGCCTGGCGGTCCAGATTCGCGATGGCTACGTCCGCAACGAACTCCCGGCCATGGGTCCCTTGGCCGCTCGCGCCGATGTGGACTTTTCCAACCTGATGCTCTGCACCGACCTGGCTTCCCCGGACATGCTTTTGGAAAAGGGCGTGATGAACGAACTGGCGCGGCGGGCGATGGCCGTCGGGTTCGACCCGCTCCAGGCGGCGCGCCTGGTCACCCTCAACCCGGCCCGTTACTTCGGCCTGCGGGACCTGGGACGCCTCTCGCCCGGCGCCTTGGCCGACCTCGTCCTGGTCGACGACCTTCGCGGCATGAATCCCGAGCTGGTCCTGAGCGGCGGCCGGGTCGTGGCCCAGGGAGGGGTCCTGACCGTGGACATCCCCGACTGGGCCTATCCGCCGGACCTCCGCCACTCCTTTAAAATGAACCCGGTGACCGCCGCCGCGTTCGCCGTCAAGGCCCCTTCCGGGCCGGTCAAGGTCCGCGCCGTCGCGGCGGCCGGGGAGACCATCACCAAGGAGGAGATCGTGGAAACGGTCTCCCGTCGGGGCCGGATATCTTCCGATCCCGAAATCGACCTGATCAAGATCGCTGTTTTCAATAAACACGAAGCCGGACCAGCGGGCGCCCTCGGCCTGGCCCGGGGCCTGGGGCTCCGGCGGGGCGCCTTGGCTTCCAGCCTGACCTGGGACGACAACAATGTCCTGGCTGCCGGGGTCACGGATCGGGAAATGGCCTTCGCCGTGAACAGGCTGCTGGAAATCCAGGGCGGGGTGGTGGTGGTACGCGGGGAAAAAATCCTGGCCGAAATACCCCTGCCCGTGGGAGGCGTAATATCCCCCAAGCCGTATCCCGACCTGGACCGGGAAATCAAGGCCGTGGAAAAGGCCATTCGCCTGTTGGGGTCCAGCCTGACCCGGCCCTTCTTGACCCTCCAAACCTTTTGCTTCACCGGCCTGCCCTTTCTCCGCCTGACCGACAAGGGCTTGGTCGACATCCGCCAAGGACGCTTGGTGGAACTTATCGCCTAGGCCGGACCGGGGCGGCCGGAAGCGGGGCATGACCTCGCCGCCGGTTAAAAAAAATGGACGGAGCCAATTGCAAAACACGGATATTTGGTCCAAGGTAAAGAAGGCAAAAATTTTAACTCGCTGACATACTGAAGCATTTCAATGAGTTATAATTGGGCCTGGCAACGATTTGAATCAAGGACCGAGGTTTGGCAATTGGCTGAAAAGGAGCTGAAATATGACCTTGACCGACGTGAAGGGCATCCTGGTGGGACATGCCACCGATGTGGAAAACCACACGGGATGCACGGCGATACTCTGCCCGGAAGGCGCCACGGCCGGAGTGCACGTGCCCGGGTTCGCGCCGGGAAGCCGGGAAACCGAGCTGCTCCACCCCCTGGCCCAGGTGGAGGAAATCCACGGGGTCCTGCTGACCGGGGGCAGCGCCTTCGGCCTGGCCGCGGCAACGGGGACGATGAGGTTCCTGACCGAAAAGGGGTACGGGCTGCCCACGCTCTACGCCCGGGTGCCCCTGGTGCCCGCCGCCGTGATCTACGACCTTAATTTCAACCAAACCTTGGGCAAGCCGGACGAGGAGATGGGTTATCGGGCGGCCGAGAACGCCTCGGACCGCCCCGTGGTCCAAGGGTGCGTCGGCGCCGGGACCGGCTGCACGGCCGGAAAACTGGCCGGGTTCGACCGGGCCATGAAATCCGGTCTTGGCTCTTTTTCCCTGACCCTGGGCGAGGTCCGCATCGGCGCCCTGGTCGTGGCCAACCCCATGGGCGCGGTGGTGGACGCGGAAACCGGGGAAACCCTGGCCGGCATGCTGACGCCCGACCGAAAGGCCATCACGCCGGCGTCCCGGATGATTCGGGACATGGCCGCGCTGATGGCGCCGCCGCCGGTTTCCAACACCGTGCTGGCCGTGGTCGCGGTGGACGCCGACCTGACTCGGGTCCAGGCGGCCAGGTTGGCCCGCATGGCCTCGGTCGGCCTGGCCCGGGCCATCAGGCCGGCCCACTTGCTGTATGACGGGGACACGGTCTTCGCGCTGGCCACTAGAACGGGGCCAACCGTGGATCTCAACGTACTCGGCGCCCTGGCCGCCGAGGCGACGGCCCAGGCGGCCGCCCTGGCGGCTAAAAACGCCGTGGGAGTGGAGGGTTATCCGGCGTACGCCGACTTCCGGCCGAAAAAGTAGCTTGCCCGGCCGCGAGTCCGCGCCTCGAGCGGGGGGACCTACCGCCCCCATTAATAAGGAGGAACATGGGACTGATCAGGACCGACCTTTCCAGGTATTTCGAATCCTTGACCCCGGACCGGGATGAACTTCTTCTGCGGCTGGAAAAAGAGGGCGCGGCCGAGGGCCTGCCCCTGGCCGGCCCCGTGGTGGGGCGGCTCCTGTTCGTCCTGGCCGCCGCCGGGGCCCGGAATATTTTGGAATTAGGGACTTGCACCGGCTATACGGCCATTCACCTGGCCCGGGGCGCGGCCCCGCGGGGCGGCCGGGTGATCAGCCTCGAGTCCGAGCCCGCCTTCGCCGCCCGGGCCCGCGACAACATCGCCGCCGCCGGGCTCGCCGAACGGGTCGAGGTCCGGGAGGGAGACGCCCTGGCCCTGCTGGCCCGGATGGACGAATCCTTCGACTTGGCCTTCCTGGACATCGACAAGGACCACTATGCTCCGGCCCTGCCCCATCTGACCCGGCTGGTCCGGCCGGGAGGACTGCTCCTGGTCGACAACGTGGGGTTCAAGGAGGCCGCGGACTTTAACGCCCTGCTGCACGGTCATGAAAAATGGCGCCCGGTTTTTTTGCTGTCCTTTCTACCCTTGCATACGCCGGAACGGGACGGCCTCTGCCTGGCCGCGCGGGTGGACTAACACCGGAAAGGCCCCGCTTATGAGCGATTTCGACGACGGTTTTGTTAACGCCCTGACTTACCAGGTCAAGGAAGAGGTGGTCGGGAATTATATGCGGGAAAGGCTTATCCTGGAGGAGGAGATTGGCGAGTATAACCAACGGTTGAAGGCCTACGACCGGTTGGAGGACGAAACCCGGCGAATCCGCCTGGAATTGGCCTGTTTGCTGGTCTCGCCGGATAATTACCGCGAATTTTTTCGACTCCTGGGTTTCGAGCCGCCGCCCTTGGCCAGGTTGGGAGGCCTAGGCGACCAATACGGCCCGCCCGCCTGCCCCCTGGGCCTGTCCCCGCGAGGTTTCACCCAAAAACGCCGGTACGTCAACCTGGTCATGAAAACCTATTCCCGGCTTTTCGACCAGGCCCTGGCCGCCGGGCGGATGGCCGGGAGCATTCTGGACCTGGCCGCGGAGGTCAACGGCGATATCACTACCTTTCAACGGAATTACGACCTGCTCGGCCTGATCGGTTTTCTCAAAAGCATGGACGTTTCCATGGAATTGAAAAAGAAGTTCCTGGGAGACAACTTCACCCCCCGGGACTGGGGGTCCCTCGAGCAGGAGATGACCTTCAAAAAGGTGAACCCGGAAGCGCGCGGGGTTCGCGCCTGGCCGGAATTGCCCCCCCCGGAACAGGCCCGGCGACTGACCGCTGGTTTCCTGGGAAAGGCGTTCGACCGGGACCGCCTGAAAATCGTTCCGGCTCTTCATAAACCCGTTCCTTTTAAAAATGGAGGCTTGTCATGATGGATTGCATCTTTTGCCGGATCGTCGCCGGCCTGATTCCCTCGACCAAGGTCCACGAAGACGACCGCTTTTATTGTTTCATGGACATCAACCCGTTGACCCGGGGGCACGCGCTGCTGATACCCAAGGACCATCACGAGAACCTGGCGGCCATGCCCGACGAGTTGCTGCGGGACTTGATCGTCCTGGCCAAGAATCTGGCCGGCGTGGCGGTCAAGGGCCTGGACGCCAAGGGGATCAACCTGATTCAATCCAATGGGCGGGCCGCCAACCAGATTATCGATCACTACCACCTGCACCTGATTCCCAGGTACAGGCCCGATGACCTCAAGGCCATGGCCTGGGAGCTTGTCCCGGGAGACTTGTCCGACATCGCGGCGGCGGCCGAGGCGATCAGGAAAAACTTGTAGGCGACGAGGGGACCCGGCGACGTCCGAAACAATGACCGGCTGTTTTTTTTCCCAGGCTCGGGAAGAATTCCTGTAATATCTCCATTAGTCGAGTTCAGCCGGAAAACCGTCCGCGGCCCGGCCGAACTTCAGTCCCTTGGGAGGATTTTTTATGAGCCAGGACAACGTCGGGGCGGAAAAACCCCTTAAAAAAAAGCTGGTTAACAAAATCGGCATGGAATTTATCCTGCTCCCGGGCGGAGAGTTCGTCATGGGGACCGATGACCTGACCGACGACCCCTCCGACCTGGAAGCCGTGGAAAAAAAGGTAAGTGAATTATCCGGGCAGCCGGGCTTTTCCGCTTACGATTTTTCTCCCCGTCATGTGGCGAGGATCAAGCCTTTTTACCTGGGCCGCGCTCCGGTCACCCAGGCCCAGTGGACCAGGCTCATGGGCAATAACAAGGCCACGTACAAGGAAGGGTGGGACCTGCCCATGGAATCGGTAAACTGGTACGACGCCCTCAAGTTTATCGAAAAAATAAACGAACTGATGGGGACCGACGCCCATAGGCTCCCGACCGAGGCGGAATGGGAATATGGCTGTCGGGCCGGGTCGCCCGGGGATTTTTGTTTCGAGGGCCGGGCGTCGCGGTTGGACAACTACGCTTGGTTCACCCACAACGCCCGCTTTCATCCTCGGGCCGTCGCCCAAAAAAAGCCTAACAAATTCGGATTGTTCGACATGCATGGCCTGGTCTGGGAATGGACTTCCAGCCAGGAACGGCTCTATCCCTACCGGGCCGACGACGGCCGGGAAGAACCTTCCGGCCCCAACCCCAGGGTAGTCCGGGGGGGTAGCTTCATGTCCGACCCCTATTTCTGCCGATGCGGGTTTCGGGATTGGCATCTGCCCACCCACCGGGACCACGATCTGGGGTTTCGACTGGCGGTGAGTTGATCCCCGGGCCGGCGTCCGTCGGGCCGCCGGTTTTTTCCACGCCCATCAGTTCGGGCCGCCCGCCCGGACCCTGGCGACCCGGGACGCGGCTTGTTCGGCGAGGTCTCCCCGCGCCGAATGAGCTCGCTTGCATGTTAGCGGCCGGTTGAAAATGAGTAAGGCTGGTTCCCAAGTTAGAGTTTGGGAACCAGCGATAGTATGTAGGGTGCGCAACGCGCACCATCTTTTACTATTTTGCGGGCCTGGCCGCGGTAAATTGGAGACGTTGGCCGTCGCCTTGCGGCGGGGTTGCTCCGCCCCCCGCGCGCCTGGCGTTGGGCTTCGAGAGACTCCTTACCGTCCCAGGGTCAGGGGCGCGCCGGAGCCGGCGCCCCCGGCGACCCCCGGCTCTTTTTCCGGAGAACCCGCCTGGCGGCGGTTTCACGCCCCGAAACGTCCTGTTTCGAGGGCGGAAAGGGCGGGCGTCCAGGCCCGCCCGAAGAGGTCAGGGGCGTTTCGAATTACTTGGCCCGGCTCGCCCCAGTTTGTCAAAAAATAATGTGATTTATGTAGGTTCGAAGCGTAACCCAACATCTTGGCTGGCCCCGCCGGTCCGGGTGAACCAAGGCCCCCCCTCGCCCCAACCCTGGTGGGGGCGAGGGAGATAATAGTCCGGTCCGACCCACGCCCCTTCGGGTTGGGGCGAGGTGTTATCGGCCGGTTGAAAATGCAAGGAAAATGGCCAAATGAAAGTGACTATGGCTGGTTCCCAAGCTCTAGCTTGGGAACCCGAGAAGGGGAAGCTCTAGCTTCCCCACTTTATCCGGAAAGCAACCACGGGGAATCAACGCGGAGTTTATATTCCGTAGTCGTAGCGC
>JAZDGM010000136.1:0-29489 GCA_043806915.1 Pseudomonadota bacterium
TGGGCATCCTGGAAACCAGGAAGATGCTGATGGACGCCGGAATTCCGGTGATGCTCTTCGAAGGCAGCGTGGCCGACGAGCGGGAACTGGACGAGGGGCGGATCATCAACCGGATCGATAATTTCATGGAAACCCTCGGACTGACCAAATTGAAAAAATAATCGCCGCCGATTCGGGACCGGGAGTAATCCCGGGCCAAGGGGATTTTTATGGCTGAAAAAAAGCTGGACGAAAAATTGCGGCGCATCCTTAAAAAGGATGCCGGTTACTCCGACGAGGACCTGGCCGTTATCGAGGGCAACCCCAGGCAGCGGGAAATAATGGAGGCCCTGCCGGTCTTGTTCCGGAAAAAGATGGTCTTCACCTGCGTCTCGGCCGAAAACTGCACCTACAACAAGGTCGGGGACCGCTACGTTTTCAACGCTTTCGGCGGAATGATCAAGGACGAGACCTGCAAGGTCCCCTGCCTGTGGGCCCTGGGGTCTTTTTTTCCCTTCTGCTACATGGTGTACGACCGGGCCGCTTCCGGCCTGGACCCGGCCGGCCTGCACCTGGACCATGTCCGGTGCCCGGACACGGGGTGTCGGCGCGGCGGATTCGGCTCGTCCCTGTTCAAAATGACCATGGAAGACCTGTAACCCGGACCATATCGGCGGCGGCGGACCGGGTGGAGTCATCCGCGGGGGCGCCTCCCCCGTGGGCGCCCTCTTCAACGGTCCGTGAAGGCGACTCGGTCGCGGTGGATGTCAAACTGTAACTCAAATAGGAGGTTGTCCCGTGCAAGACTACCCATGGTGGAATGATTCACACAGAAAATTGCGGGTCGAGGCCGCCGAATACACCGAACGGGTCCTGGTCCCGCTGGCGGAAAAGGCGGTCCTGAAGAGGGAATATCCCTGGGAGGCGGCCCGGGAGTTGGCCAAGACCGGGTGGTACGGGGCCACGATTCCGAAAAAATACGGCGGCCGGTTCGAGGAACTGGGCGTGACCGGCGGCTGCATCCTGGCCGAGGAAGTCGGCCGGGCCGGCGCCTTGTCCTTTGTCTTTTCCACGTCCATCGTCGGCGGAATGCAGCAGATTGTCCATGACGGGACCGAGGAACAGAAACAACGCTGGCTGCCGGCCATGGCCCGGGGCGACCTGATCGGCTGCATCACCATGACCGAGCCCTACGCCGGTTCGGACGTGGCGGCCATCGAGACCACGGCCGTTCGCGACGGGGATTGTTATATCGTCAACGGAGTCAAGAGGTTCCAGACTTCCGCCGCCGCCGCCGATCTCTATATGTCGTATTTTAAAACCAGCGACGACCCGGCGGCCCGGAAATCCTATCGCCACCTTAGCGGCATGATCGTGGAAAAGGGGACCCCGGGCTTTTCGGTGGAACGGGTCAACGACTGGCTGGGCGCCGAGGGCATGTACAACTGCTATCTCCGGTTCGACAACGCCCGCGTGCCCATCGAAAACGTCATCGGGGGGGAGGGAAACGGCTGGCAGGTCATGATGCGCGGCTTGAACATCGAACGCTCCCTAGGGGCCGCCGGGCCCTTGGGCGCCCTTCGGGAAGCCATTCGCTACGCCCGCCAGCACCTGGAAAGACGCGTTCAATTCGGGCAGACCACCGGCGCCATTCCCTCCAACCAGATGAAGCTGGCCGATATGTATTCCAAATACCAAATGGCCCGGCTGTTGATCTACTATTCGGCCTATTGCTCGGACCTGGGCTTGGAAGTCCCCATCGAGGCGGCCCTGTGCAAGCTCTATATTTCCGAGGCCGGCTTCGAAATAGCCCAGGAAGCCATCCAGTGCATGGGCGGCAACGGGGTGATGAAAATATACCCGGTGGAAAGAATCATGCGCGAAATGAAGCTGTACCAGATCGCCGCCGGGACCAGCGAGGTGTTGCGCCTCCTGATCTACCGCATGGGCAACGGCATATTCGCCCAGGCCCTGGAAGCCCCCCTCCGCATGATCGAGGAAGAAACCGGAATGCCCTTGCCCGTCGGCGTTCCGCCGGAACGAAAACCCGTGACCGGCGAAATGGATATTCTGAAAGTCCTGGCCGAAAACTACCGGGTCAACCCCGGGCTTCACATGACCGTCAAGGACATCAAGCAATTCCTGGACGTAAGCGACGCCGACCTGGCAACGGGCCTGAAATCCCTGGAAGAAAAGGGCCAAGCCTCGACGCTGTTCAACCGGAAGGGCGGCGTGGAAATGGCCAAGGCGACCCTGGTCGGCATTGGGGCCGCCAACCCGCCCGAATACTACCGCCATATCCCCGACTGGGTCCGGCCGGAAGACGTTTTCTAACCCAAGGGGGGGCCGCCGGCCCCCCTTTTCCGTCCAGCCTAATTCCCGCCGGGCTCGTCGTCCAGGATTCCCTTGGCGAATTCCAGGAACCCGGCCTGCCGATCCTGGGCCCACATGGCGTTGAGGGCGGCCGGGATGTTGGACATGGACTTCAGGGCCCGAATGGGCTTGAGCCGCTTTCTTTGGACCAGGGCCGTCGGGACCAGGAAATTGATATCGCCTTGCACCGGCTGAAAGAAAAGCCGCCCGAACTTGACGGCGATGGGCATGGGCAGCCCGTTCCTCTTCAGCGCCGTCCAGGCCTTGGCCGGCTGGGTGTAGTGATTGAAGTTTTTATTGAGATATTTTATCTCGGAATTAGGCAACCCCTTCAACTGAAAACTTTCGATCATGACGTTGCGTCCCAGCGATTCGTCGTAAGCCGCCAGTCCGCCTTTTTGCGGGTGGTCCGGGTCGTTGGCCACGATTTCCATGACCATGTCGAAACCCTCGGCCCCCAGGGCCAGGGCCAGGGCCAGGCTGGGCCAGTCAATGGACCCGGTCAGGTAATCGAGGTCCTCGATGTTGAAGGAAACCTTATCCCGGCTGTTTTCCAGTATCCGGAGAAAATCGCTCCAGTCCAGATGGCGGCGGACGCCGTCGCGGTCCAACCGGAAAACCTGTCCGTCCATGGTTTCCTGCATGACCAACTGACCGTGGTTGTGCAGCCTTTTCGGGCTGTCGGGATCGAAAAGGAAGCGGCCGTCCTTCAAATCGATCCCCGGGAAGCCCGGCTGAATCATGAACAGGAAATTATCCGGGTTGAACCCGGCGAAACGGGCCCGGGTCAACTGGGTCAGTATCTCCTCCGCGGTCGCCTCGTTCAAGACCAACAAAAGATTTTGCCGCGACAAAACCAGGGCCGGGTCCAGTCCGCTCTCCCGGGCGAGCCGGGCGACGTCGAAGGCCAGTTGCAGCAAATGGCGCAGGCCGAGGTTGAGGGGAAAAAGCCGGTCCGGGGGGGCGTCCAGTCCTTTCCGAAGCGCGGCGGCGGTAATTTCGCTTCCCGCTTCCTCGGACATCAGCGCGGCCAAGCGTTCCAGGGAAGCCAGATGCCGATGGGGTTCAAGCAGATACTTGGCGCCCATCTTCAACCGGGTCGCTTCTCCGGCGGCCGTATGCTCCCAGAAAACCAGGCCGCCCAGGACCGCTTCCCGGGCGCGGGACAAGGCGGCGGCGTCAACCGCGTCCACGTCCAACAGGCGGACGTCCCGGGGGGGGGACAAGCCGGCGAGATGGGGGTACGCATTAATTTCGTCCTCGGCCGCGGCGACCTGGTCGAGCGTGGAAAACCCGGCCAGGCGCTCGGCGGCTATTTCCAGGCAGGAACGGCGGTATGTCTCCAGGCCGGTCAAGTCCAGTTTCGCTTTCAAATCCATGGAGTCGCTCCTTTCCCTCGGCGGCCGAAGTTCCCGGTCCGCAACAAAAACGGCCCCTGGGGGGGGGCCGAAATCATTATGTAATCGAAGGTCAGTTTCCCTCGACCTTTTTCAGGCGCAGCTTTTGCCCCACCCAGACGACGTCATCCCGCATCGAATTCAATTTCCGCAGGACCTCGAGGGACGTGCCGGTCGCAATGGCGATCTTGGACAAGGTGTCCCCGACCTTGACCTCATAAATCAATAAATTACCCTTGCCGTCCGTTTTATTCCCCTCGGCGGACCGCTTGACTTTGCCTTCCAACTCCGCGATCCGGGCCAACAAGCGCTCCCGTTCCCGGTATATTTCCAAAATGGAATCGTTCAACAAGCGGTTTTCGTCTCTCGCCTCGTTCAATTCCTTTTCCAAGGCCTCGTTTTTCGAAACGATATTTTTATATTCAGCGTCCGAGACCACGCAGCCCCAGATGGGCAGGACAAGAATCGCGGTCAACAAAAGAACATTGGTTTTTTTCATAACCTGGGCCTTTCAACCTCGCCGGCTTTGTTAGCCTACCTGAATAGCGAAAAATTCCCGAGCCTGTCAATAGGGAAAACCCGGAATGAAACCTGGCAAACGACTCTTCCCCCAAGAGTCCGCGTTACGACGTGGACCCGAACCCGCCGTCGAGGCTAGAAAAGCCCGCCCCGGGCAGGTTGGTGATCCCGTGGTCATTAGAATCCGATGGCCCCCGATTGTCAAGAATTATGAAGCCGCCCGCGTCGGCTTCAAGGCGTCGAGAGGCCTCAACCCTCAAGTTTACACCGAAACCGGGCCGCGTTGAAGCTCCCCGCGGCCAAGGCGCTCGCTTGCATGTTCAACGCCAGCCGCTTCAAGTCCCGCCGCCGGTTTCCCCGGCCTCGTCACATAATAATGGACCGTCCCGAACCGGCCCGCTCCCCCACTCCGGCCAGGTGAAAAACCAGCCGACCGAAATCCAGGATTTCGTTCACCTCAACAGGCCCCTCGCCCAGGCCGGCGCCAAATTCCCGGACCAGGTAAAAAGCGTCTTCATAGGTGTGGGTCCCCTTGAGCAAGGAGGGCGAATAAATGGGTCCGGAGTTGAACTTGGCCTTGAATTCATATCCTGGTCGCGGCCGAACCACGAGGTCCGGGGCCAGGCCGGCCTGGCGACCGGAATAGAGTTCCGTTCCCGGGTCCACGCCGCCGACAGCGGGCTCGGCCAACAGCCCGGCCGTGATTTCCCTCGCCAGGCCCCGGCGCTCACCCTCGGTCAATTTTCCGGCCTGGAATTTCCGGCGGTGATTGAAATATATCCTGGTGGGGTCCAGGGCGAAGGCCCGGCCGTTGGGGCCGACCCCGGTAAAAAAACCCCGCTCGGCCAGCCAGCGGTTCAGATGGAATTCCTCCACCACCGGAGCGAACCCATGATCCGACAGCATGGCCAGGAAAACCCCGGCCTCGCTTTCTTCCGCCAGTTTCTCGGCCAGGTCGATCACCCGGCCGGCCAGGCGGTCCACCCGGGAAAAAAAATCGAGGAAATACCCCGAAATGGGTCCGTTTTCCAGGTATTCACGGTAAAAAAAATGCAACAGGCGGTCCGTATCCGTGACGATCAGGACGAACAGGTCCCAGTCGTCGTTCCAGAACCTGTCCAGAAGCAGTTCCCGTCCGGCCAGGGCTTGGTCCAGATCGAGCAAAAAGCCGTCCCGGTCCTGGTGGACCCGGTCGAAGTCAGCCTCGAGCCGATACCCGCTCCGTCGCAAAAACTCGGCCTCCCGGACCGGATAACAGGCCCGGTTGTAGTCCAGGGCCACGAAGCCGGAAATCATGGTCCCGACCAGGGGCCGGGCCGGGTAGGTCAAGGGGACGTTGAGGACGACGGACCTTCGTCCCGCGAGCCCCAGCCAATCCCACAAGCACGGGCTTTTGACCTCGGCCGAGGAATTGAAGAACACTTCGTACCCGGGACGGCGGAATTCCGAGAACCCGTAAATGCCGTGCTCTCCCGGCGACCGGGCGGTGAAAAAAGTCGTCCAGGCCGTGGGTGAAATTTCCGGCAGGGCGCTGTTCATGGCGCCCGACCGGGAAGAGTTCAACAGCCGGGCCAGATGGGGCGTCGCCCCGTCGTCGCTCAACCTGTCCAGGAGGGTCCGACTGACGCCGTCCAGGCCCAGGATCACCAGCTTGGGCCGGGGCGGCGCCTGGCGGCCGTTCAATTGACGGAATTCCCCTGGGGCAGGGTCTTGGCGAATATGGCGAAGGCCGCGGCCACGGCCGGGTTATCCCGGCCCAGTTCGGAAGTCGGGCGTCCGGCCTGGTCCCAATCGTAGATTTGATCGTCCTCGGGAATGACTCCCGCCAGCCGGAGCCCATCCCGTTCTATTTCGGCCAGGATTTCCGGACCGACTTCCCCCTTGACCTGGTTGAGGATAAGGTATTTTTCCCCCACTTGTATCTTCATTTCGTCCACCAGCTTCCAAATGCGGCCGGCCGCGGTCAGGCCGCGCCGGGAAGCGTCGGACACCACGTAAAAAACGTCGAGCTTCTTGGCGATGATCCGGGAAATGTGCTCCATGCCGGCTTCGTTGTCGATGACCAGGTAGGGATAGTTATCCAGGAGTTTTTCCAGGACATTGGTCAGCAGGCTGTTGGCGGCGCAGTAGCACCCGGACCCTTCCGGCCGGCCCATGACGATCAGGTCGAAGTCGTCGGATTCGACCAGGGCCTCGTTGGCGCGCATTTCAATCAAGACGTCCTTGGTCATTCCGACCTGGCCGCCTTTTTTCATCTCTTCCCGGGCCTCGCTCAAGGTGGATTCGACCTCAAGCCCGAGAACGTCGTTGAGATTGGCGTTGGAATCCGCGTCAACGGCCAGCACCGGCCCCATATTATTTAAAGCCAGATATCTCACGGTCAGTCCGGCCAAGGTGGTCTTGCCCGTGCCGCCCTTGCCGGCCATGCCGATGGTAAAGCCCATGTTTTCCTCCCTCGGAACAAATTAAAAATCGCCTAGCCCATTGCAAAACTTCGGGCCTTCCCGGCCTTGGGCCGAATATCCGTGTTTTGCCATCGGCTCCGCAACCTTAAAATAGTATCCGCCCGCCCGCCGGTCAAGCCCCGCTTGTCCGGAAACTTTTCCGGGTCGACGAATCCCTTCCGGGTGTTGGCCCGGGAAACGATACAGGCCCCGGCGCGAGGTTCCGGGACCTGTATGGAGCGGAGCGGGATGAATTAAGAAACGAAGCCCGCGGTCATTTCATCCGGCCCAGGGCTTTCAGGACTTTTTCCGGGGTGATGGGCAGGTCCTTGCACCGGTAGCCCACGGCGTGATAGACGGCGTCGGCTATGGCCGGGGCCGTGGGGGAAACCAATCCTTCCCCGGCTTCCTTGGCGCCGAAGGGGCCTTCGGGTTCGAAGGTGTCCACGCAGAAAGACTCTCCCGGCGGCATGTCCTCGGCGGCGGGCATCTTGTAGTCCAGGAAGGTCGTGTTCAAGGTCCGGCCATCCCGCATGGCGAACTGCTCGCACAAGGCGTAGCCCAGCCCCATTTGAATGGAACCCTCCAACTGACCTTCCACGGAAAGAGGGTTGATGACCGTGCCGCAGTCGTGGGCGGTGTACATCTTCTCGACCTTGATCAGGCCGGTTTCCCGGTCGATCTCGACCTCCGCCGCCTGGGCGCCGAAGGAAAAGGCCGGCGAGACCAAGCCGCGGTCCCGGGGAGTGTAATAACCCCGGGCCACAATCTCCTCCCCCCGGCCGGCGCGCATGGCCATGTGCACCGCCTCCCCGAAACTAATGCCCCGGTCCGGCCGGGCCTTGGAAAAAACCCGGTTGTCGGCGAAAGCGATTTCGTGGATGACATTGAGGTTGAACCGCAGGGAAACCATGCCGGCCAGCCGTTCCTTGATCTTCCGGGCCGCGTCGAGCACGGCTCGGCCGGCCATCAGGGTGACCCGGCTGCCCCAGGTCCCGAGGTCCCCCTTGGGGGTCATGGCGGTGTCCGCGGACGTGATCCGGATGCGGTCCACGGAAAGCCCCAGCTCCTCGGCCAGTATCTGGCGCAGGACCGTATCCGACCCCTGGCCGATGTCCGAGGCCATGGTCAGCAGGTGAGCGGTCCCATCGTCGAAGACCCTGACCTCGGCGGCGGAAAAGTTGTACTGGGTGTTGAACCAGTTAAAGACGCCTCCGGAAATGAAGCTGTAACAGCCCACGCCGATGCCCTTGCCCGGGGGGAGGCTCTTTCTTTTTTCCCGCCAATTGGACATGGCGGCGACCTTTTCCAGGGACTCGATAAATCCGCAGGACGAAATGGTCGCCACGCCCTCAATGACGTCCCCGGTCACCATGGCGTTCTTCAGTCGCAAGTCGATGGGGTCCAGGCCCAGCTCCTCGGCGGCGATGTTCATCTGGGTCTCGGCCGCGAACAGGGCCTGGGGCGCGCCGAAGCCGCGCATGGCCCCGGCCGGGGGCTTATTGGTGTACACATGGTAGCCCCGATAGCGGTAATTGGGGTACCGGTACAGCATGGCCCCGAAATTACCGCATAAAAAGGTCGCGGTGGGGCCCATCGAATTGTACGCCCCGCCGTCGAGATAAACCTCGAAGTCCTTGGCCGTGATAGTCCCGTCCTTTTTGAAGCCTATTTTCGAACGAATTTTCATGCCGTGACGGCGCCGGCCGGCGGCCAGCTCCTCGGCCCGGGTCAGCACGAACTTGACGGGCCGGCCGGTTTTCCGGGCCAGGAACGCCGCGCAGAATTCCCAGGGCCGCAGCTCCATCTTGCCGCCGAACCCGCCGCCCACGTAGGGTTTGATAATCCGCACGTGGTTTTCGGGAATGCCCAGGGTCGAGGCCAGAAGGCACTGCACGATGTACGGGGTCTGGGTGGAGGTCCAGAGGGTCACCCGGCCCTCGATATCGGCCTCCGCGACCACCGCGCAGGGTTCCAGATAGGCGTGGGACACCGGATGAACGGTGAAAAAATCCTCCCGCGTGTAGTCGGCCTCGGCCATGGCCTTGTCCACGTCGCCCACGTCGATCTTCCGGTCGAGGCTGATGTTGCTGGGCAGGCCGGATTCGTCATGGATCAGGGGGGCGCCGGCCGCCAGGGCGGCGTCCACGTCGAAAACCCCGGGCAGTTCCTCGTAATCCACGGAAATCAGGCCGAGGGCTTCCTGGGCCGCGTCCGGATCGATGGCGGCCACGGCCGCGACCTCGTCCCCCACGAAACGGACCTTGTCCATGGCCAGGGGGTATTCATCCTGGCTTTGCGGGACCAGGCGCCAGTTGCCGTATTTTATTCCGGGAGTATCGGCGCCGGTGATGACGGCCTTGACCCCGGGGGCCTTCAGGGCCCGGGAGACGTCGATATTGAGGATGCGGGCGTGCGGCGTGGGGCTGCGCAAAAGCTTGCCGTGCAACATGCCCGGAAGTTTGATATCCCCGGCGTACCGGGCCCGGCCGGTCGCTTTCAGGGCGGCGTCCAGCCGGGGCAGGCTTTGGCCCACGGTCTTGAAGTCGGGATATTTACAGTCCGTCATATTTCGCACCCCGCGGCAAGTTTTCCGGCCGCCTCCGCGGCGGCCGTCAAGGCCCTCTTGGTCAGGACTTCAACCATGGCTTTCCGGTATCCGGCCGAGGCCCGGACATCGGAAATCGGACTCGATTCCTCCGCCGCCGCCGCGCCGGCCTGGGCGATCAGCTCCGGGGAAGGCGCCCGCCCCTCCAGGATTTTTTCCGCCCGCCGGGCTCGCAACGGGGTCGGCCCCACCGCTCCCAGGGCGATCCTCGCCTTGGAACAGAGGCCCTCCTCATCCAGGCCGATCAAGGCCGCGACCGCCGTCGCCGCGATGTCCACCTTGCTGCGGGCTGATATTTTTTGATAATTGGACGCGGTCCTCCGGCCCGGAGCGGGCAGTCTGATCTCCTTGACGATCTCCCCCGGTTCCAGGGCCGTCAGCCCCGGTCCCCGAAAAAATTCGTCCAGGGGAATTATCCGCTCGCCCCCGGGCTGGGCCGCCAGGACCTCGGCGTCATGAACCAGCAAGGGGCAGGCGTTGTCCGCCGACGGGGCCGCGTTGCAGATGTTGCCCACCACGGTCCCCATGTTCCTGATCTGGACCGTGGCCGTGACCGCGGCCGATTGGGCCAGGGCCGGGTAATAACGATTGACCTCGGAACTCTCGGCCACGCCGGACAGCTTGGCCAAGGCGCCGATGGACAGCCCCTTGTCCGGATCGAACCGCAGGTAATCCAGGCCGGGCAGGCGACCAAGACCGATGACGAACTCCGGAGTCATGGCCCGGTGGCTCATCCGGATCAGAAGGTCGGTCCCGCCGGCCATCAGGCGGGCCTTGTCCCCATGGGCGGCCAGCAGGGCCGAAGCCTCCCGCAAGCTCCTGGGGGAAAGATAGGTGAACCTCGGAAGGGTCATGTCACCCCTCCTTTCCGGAGGACTTCATCACGGCGGCCGCCGCTCCAATGGCCTCCACAATCCGATTGTAACCGGTGCAACGGCAGAGGTTCCCGGACAGGCCCTTGCGGATTTCCTCCTCCGTGGGATCGGGGTTCCGGTTCAGGAGATGCCTGGCCGACATGATCATGCCGGGAGTGCAATAGCCGCATTGAATGGCCCCATGCTTGACAAAGGCGTCCTGCAAGGGATGCAGCTCGTCGCCGCCGGGCGCCAGCCCCTCGATGGTCGTGATCTCCCGACCGCTCGCCTCGACGGCCAGCGTCAGACACGACGAAACCGACTTGCCGTCCAGGAGCACCGTACAGGCGCCGCAATCCCCGGTCTGACACCCGATCTTCGTCCCCACCAGGTCCAGATCGTCCCGTAGGACCTCCACCAGGGTCCGCCAGGGGTCCACGGCGATTTCATACAGGTCGCCGTTAACCTTCAGCAAAATGTTGACTTTCGACATAGGCCCTCTTTTTTGATTTACTGGGCGGTCGCCCCGCCCGGACAGGGGACGTCGACCGTTTCAGGCCGGCCCGCCGCTCGTTTCCGGACCCGGCGACAGCCGCCAGCGGGGAGGCGGTCGCGCGAGGCCGCGAAAAGCCGGATCATCCATCCATAAAAGTAGAATCTCAAGCCATGGGTTATGTTATGGCTAAGTTGTAGCTACCCGGATATTACCAAAGAAATTTCCAGGGCGCAATAGGCTAAACCAGCCGGGAATCCGCCCCCGGAAATTAGACCTTCCACCGCTCCCCTCGGCCGGGCCTGTTGTCGGAATTGTCGCCGGGGTGTATAGTATGAGGATATCCGGAAATCATGTTCCGAAAAAACTTTTAGTGGTCGAATAAAAAAATATGTTTTTCCTAATGGCCCTGTCCGTTTTGCTGGCCGCCCAGCTTATAGGCCTGTCCGTCGCCTGGAGAAAATTTCGCGGACGTCCGAGGCTCAGATTGGCGGCCGGTTTGTTTTTCCTGGCCGGGAATTTGCCCTGGCTTTTTTTTTGGCGCTCCCTCGATAACCCGGAACTGCCGACTTCCTGGGCGACGGCCCTCTTGATCAGGCCCTTCGCCACCTGGCAGACCGGCGTCTTGCTGTGGCTGGCGGTCGCCGCGGCCTCCGCGGCGGCGGTATTTTTTCTGTGGCGGGTCCCCAGGGCCGCCTGGCGATTGATCAAGGGCAAGAAAGAAGCGGGTCCGCCCCAACCGGAAGTGAACTCGGACCGGCGCGACTTTCTCGTGGTTTCGGGCCGGGCCGCGTCCTGGGCCATGGCCCTGACTTTCGCCGGATACGGCCTGGCCCGGGCCGGACGCAGCCCGCGGGTGGTGAGACACGAGGCGGTTTTACCGAATTTACCCCGGGAACTGCGCGGCTTGAGGATCGCCCATTTATCGGACCTGCACGTGGGGCTTTGGACTTCGGCCGACGACGTGGCCCAGGCCCTGGACCTGACCCGGTCCCTGCGACCGGACCTGGTGGTCATGACCGGCGACCTGGTGGACCACAACCCGGCCTTCGCCGAGGCCCTGATGCGTCACCTGAACCTTCTGGCGGACACGCCCCTGGGAGTGTACGGGGTCATCGGCAACCACGACGTTTACACCGGGGCCGGCCAGGTCACGGCGGCCCTGGAAAAGGGCGGCTTGGTCATGCTGCGCAACCGGGCCCATTCCTTCCGGGAGGAAGGGCTTCCCCTGTCCCTGGTGGGGCTCGACGATCCCGGCCGCCAGTGGGCCGGATCGGCCGGCCCCCTGCCCCTGGACCAGGCGATGAGCCGGGTTCCCGGGGGGGACGTGCCGATACTGCTCTACCACCGCCCCACCGTCTTCGATCAGGCCGCGGCGGCCGGGGTCCCCTTGACCCTGTGCGGGCACACCCACGGCGGTCAATTCGCCTTGCCCGGAGGCCCCAACCTGGCGGATATTTCCTACGAATTCACTCACGGCCTCTATTCCCGCCCCGGGGGCCTCATCCATGTGTCCGCCGGCCTGGGCTCGGTCGGCCTCCCCTTCCGCATCGGGGTCCCGCCCGAAATAGCCCTCATCACCCTCGCGGCCGGCTGAAAACCCGTTTTCCGCGGTGGTCGGGCGGCAGGGGTCTTCCCCTGCCTCCGCCTGACTTCCCGGCGGTGAAATCGCTTGAATTTTTTCCGTGAAAAAGCCATGATCCGGTCTCGAAAAAACACTTGGCTGGGTTGAGTAAACGATGTCGATCGAAAAAAAGCATCTGGAAGTAACGGCGGCGGTGATAGTGAAGGACGGCCTGGTCTTGGCGGCCAGGAGGCCCGAGGGCGCCCGGCACGCCGGTTGGTGGGAATTTCCGGGCGGCAAGCTGGAACCGGGCGAGACCCTGGAACAATGCCTTAAACGGGAGGTAATGGAAGAGCTTCACCTGGATATTCAAGGACTTGCTCCGTTTATGAGCCTCGACCACGACCAAGGGGATTTTTCCCTGACCCTGCACGCCTTCACCTGTAAGCCGACCCGGGAAGGCTTCCCGGAATCCTTTCCGGTGCAAACAGTCTGGGCCGGCCCGCGGGACCTGTTGCAATTGAATCTCCTGCCTCCCGACCGGACCATCGCCCAAGCCCTGGCGGAGAAAATGAAGTGAAAAAAAAACAAGCCTGGATCGGCCTGCTCATCAGCGCGGCCTTCCTCTACCTCGCCTTCCGTAAAAGCGACTGGCGCCAAATCGCGGCCGCGGCCGGCCAGGCCGACTACCTGGTGGTCCTGGCCTCCCTGGGTTTATATTTCCTGTCCTTCTGGCTGCGCGCGGTCCGCTGGCGCTATTTTCTTCTACCAGCCGGCCGCCCCGGCCTGAACTCCCTTTTCGGGGCCATCATGATCGGCTTCATGTCCCTCAACGTCCTGCCGTTCCGCCTGGGGGAATTCATCCGGGCCTATGTTTTGGGGCGACGGGAAGGAATGCCGGCCGAGGGCGTGTTCGCCACCATCATTATCGAAAGAATTTTCGACGGCTTCACCCTTCTGTTACTCCTGATAACCAGCCTGCTGTTCAACCCCTTGGCGTTTGAACCCCAAGTCGAATCCTGGATAAGGGCCTTTTGCTATCTGGCCCTGGCCATTTATCTGGCGGCCCTGGTCTTCCTCATTCTGGTCAAGCTCAAGACCGGGATGATCATCGGACTGACCGAGGCCCTCTTCAAACCCCTGCCCAAACTACGGGCCCTGGCCGGAAAAACCATCCGCTCCTTCGCGATCGGACTGGCTTTTATGAACGATTTCAGGCTGTTCGCCATCTGCGCCTTTTATTCCATCCTGGTCTGGCTGACCATGGCCGCCTTTTACTGGGTGAGTCTGTTCGCCTTCTCCCTACCCGGGGGAAGCAACCTGGGGCTTTTGTCCGGCCCCTGGGGCGCGCTCTTTCTTCTGGGCGCCATCGCCCTGGGAGTCATGATCCCGTCCAGCCCCGGGTTCGTGGGAGCTTTCGAATGGGCCTGCATCACGGCCCTCGCGGCCCTGGGGGCCGACCGCCCCTCGGCCGAAAGCTACGCCATCGCCATTCACGCCGCTCAATTCATTCCCATCACCCTGGCGGGAATAATATATTTGTACGTCCAAAATTTCAGTTTTCGGGAAATACGGTCCGGAGGCGGCAAGGCCAAGGCGGAGTTGAAGGGCGATTCCTGAACCGAAAAGAACGGCCCTTCGTAGCGGACATAAATGGATTTGTTTCAAAATTTATTGACATTACTTGGCATTATAAGATATATTTTTATCGATCTTTTTAAGAATACAGGATTTGAGGCCACAGGGAGGAGTCAAGATATGAAGCCCGGCCTTTTCCTAACCCGCGGCATGGCGTTCGCGGGGTTGGCTTTGGGACTCGTCTTATCCCCGGCGTCGCCCGGTCTTTTCGCCCAAACCACCTACTCCGACCTTCCCGCGCCGCCCCTGGCGCCTAGCAGCCTGTACGACCGAGGCTCGCCGCTCGATGTCAAATTTCCAAAATATTTCAATTATGTAGCCGACCCCGACGGCATTGGGGGCTCCGGGGTCAACCGCATCAAGGTCGTCCGGGTCGACCCGGAAACAGGCCGCACCATCATCACCTACGATGAAGTCCGCGAAGTCGGGGAAATAATCGGCTCCATGGAACGGGGCTACCAGCCGCCCGAGGGGGGAGGCGAAATCCACGGCAAGCTCCTCCTGTCCTTCTACGACGACGTTCTGGTGCGGTTCACCCAGGACGTGGGAAAAATCCTGGATTCCGCCTCCCATGAGGACCAGGACCCCTATTTTCGCGAGTATCCGATCTACGGCCTGGGGCGCGACATAATCGAACCCGACGCCGACCGGCCCGATGAAGGCAAGTTGCTGGGCCGGATACACGAATACAAGGGAAAAGTGACCATCTTTTCCCGGGTCGAAACCCTGGCCCCGTTGACCCAAAAAGAGATCGACCTGTTGTCGCGGCTGGACGGGCTCAACCTCGACAGCGAACCTGTTTCCTATGTGGGAAAAGTCACCTATTCGGAGCAACCGGTGAATATCGGGGACCGAATATTTCTTTTTAAAAGCTTGTTTCCCGGGCCGGAACGCCAGCCGGGCAGTTCCAAGGCCCAGGAAACCGGTCGGCGCGGCCCTTCCGTCCAGTGACCCAACGCCGGGGCGGCGGCTCAAGCGGACGCCGCGGCCAGGACCAACCGCTTGCGTGGAGGAAATAGGATGAAAAAGATCGGCCTGTGTCTAGGGCTGCTGCTCGTCGTTACCGTGGGTCTTTCCTGCGCGGATCGGGGGAGCCGGCCCGACCCCATGCCCCGCTGCACCAACATGGATATTCCTTCCGAGGATTACGAGGCCGTCGAAATTTACCAGAGGACCCAGCCCGATTCCTGCGTGGCGGTGTTGTTTCCCTTTGACGCCATGGGCTGGTTTGAAAGCAAGAACATGTCCCGGCAACTGCGGGATGAGACCTTTGTTCGCCTGGGTTGCGTCAACTGCCCCGCCGGGGTCGATAACCGCGGCTCGGCCGAATTTTGCGGGGGGTGCAACACCGTCTCCTTCAATTTCGACCTGGCCAGAATCCCGGAGGACGTGGAGTTGGTTTCCGCCCAGTTGGCCGTTTTCGCCTTGGAAAACAAGGATATGTTGACTTTCTCGGTCTTGGAGGGCCGTTTCGGGGTTGGGTCCGACATGACGGTGATCGCGGATCACCCGCTTCTGGTGGGAGCCTGGGCCCTGTATGACGTCACTAAATTCGCCTGCCGGGGCGTGGTTGAAAAAAGAAACTCGGTCAGCTTGCACCTCGGCCTGCCGTGCGGCCCGGAACCTCGAACCAAAATAGCCTTGTCCACCTTGAACCGGAACTGGGCCCCGGCGCTGATTGTCGAATACCGCTGACATGGTCGCCCCGGCGTCTTCATTTCACGGGAAAGAAGATCGGGGCCGCGGGGCGAATAATCCTCTCTTTCCAAGGAGTGGGAGATGACTCGAAAGCCTTTTTTTCTGGCCGCCTTCATCCTGGCGGCCGCCTGCCTTCTGGCCGGACCTTCCTGGGCCGCGCCCGGCAACCCACGAACCCAGTCTCTAGCGCAAGCCCTTTATGACGCCCTCAGCCGAGCCGATGTGGGCCTTCTGGCGGAAGTGAGCAACAAAGGGGCCGACCTGAACGTTACCATCCGGGACGCCGGGCTAGCTCCCCTGAAAACCTTCGGCCCCCAGGTCGACGATCTTCTCCGGACGAACATGGACGTCAATAACTGGACCCCCCTGATGTGGACCGCGTTCCTGACCTCCACCGGCAAGGTCGAGTATTATGATTTCGCCCGGGTCCTGATCAAAAACGGCGCGGAACTCAATTCCCGGGACTCGTCCGGGACCACGGCCCTGCACTGGGCCGCCTGGGCCGGTAATTACCCCATGGTGATCCTGCTGCTCCAAAACGGCGCCAACGCCGAGGTGACGGACTACGCCGGGCGGACGCCGCTTGATTGGGCTCTCAATTCCAAGCAAACCGATGTCATTAGAGCACTCTCCCAGGAGGCTTCCCACCGCGCCGCCTACGAACTCGAGGCTTCGCGCGGCGTCGGAGACGCCGACGGAGACGGCGTTCCCGATGACATGGACGCCTGCCCCAACTCGCCTCCAGGGGTCAAGGTGGACGAAAACGGCTGCTGGGTGGCGATGTTCCGCGACTTTTTCGACACCGACAAGTCCACTGTCAAAAAATCCGCCTTGCCGCAGCTCAAGCAAGCCGCGGAGGTGCTGCTGGCCAACCCGCGCTTGACCGTGGAAATCGCCGGACACGCCGACAGCCGAGGCAGCGAGCAATATAACCTGGACCTGGGTCGGCGGCGCGCCGAGGCCGTCCGCGCCATCCTGATCAAATACGGCGTCAGTCCCTCCCGCCTGGCCTACAAATCCTTCGGCGAAACCCAGCCCGCCGCCGACAACAAAACCAAGGAAGGAATGGCCCAAAACCGCCGCGTTGAAATCCACTTCTGGGAAGCCCGGAAATAACTTTCAGCCGCGCTCCTTAAAAGCCGCCCAATGGCGGCTTTTTTTTTGGACCGCCCTTCCTCCGCCGGCCAGGCGCGGCCCAGCCCCGCGCCGCCGGGGGCTGGAGCGTCTCGTGGCCAGGGCGAAGAGGGCGCCCACGGGGAGTCGCCCCTACAGCGGTTGACCAACCCCGGTTATCGGGGGTTTGTCGGGGCAGGTCCCCGCGCCTGCCCTCCTTGGCCATTGCCAGGGCGAAGAGGGCGCCCACGGGGAGGCGCCCCTACCGCGGTTGACCACCACCGGTTATCGGGGGTTTATCGGGGCAGGTCCCCGCGCCTGTCAGCGGCCATCTGATAATGCCTAAAACCTGGCCATCTGAAAATGTATTGTTCCTTTTATTCTGAAAGACAACACCTTGTTCCAAACGGAGGCGAGGGCCGGGCCGGACAATTATCTCCCTCGCCCCTCCGACGAAGGCTGGGGCGGGGGGGGGAGTCCTTGGTTCACCCGGGCCGACGGGGCCAACCAAGATGTTGGGTTTCGCCTACGGCTCAACCCAACCTACGGAGATCACATTGTTTTTAGGCCAGCGGAGGCGCGCTCGGCCAAGTAATTCCAAACGCCCAGGGGTTGTCAGGGGCGCCGGCTCCGGCGCGCCCCTGACCCTGGGACGGGAAGGAGTCTCTCGAAGCCCAACGCCAGGCGCGCGGGGGGCGGAGCAGCCCCGCCGCAAGCCGCCGGCCAACGTCTCCAATTTACCGCGGCCCGGCCCGCAAAACAGTAAAATATGGTGCGCGTTGCACACCCTACAAACTTTAATCAGGCGGGCGGAAACGCGGGCCAGGCTCGCCGCGAACATTGGAACGAGAACAAAATCAACCCCCGCCGGCCCCCGGAAACTCTCACCATGCCGTATTTATTCGACAGCCCGGGAAGGCCCGGCGACATTTTTCTTACATCCGTGATTTTTTTGATTGACAAGCCAGGTAAAGATATATAAAAAGGCCCCTGTGACGACGGGGCTGTAGCTCAGTTGGGAGAGCGCATGAATGGCATTCATGAGGCCAGGGGTTCGACCCCCCTCAGCTCCACCATTAAGATGACAACAAGGCCGGGATTCAAACCCCGGCCTTTTTTTTTCCCGATCCGATTTCGAGAAACGGCCTGCCCCCGCATATGGTTTCATTGATGGGAAAAACACCGGCCGGCCTTCAACGACGCCGCCGGGTATACGAAACCGGATGGAAACCCTCGACGGGTGGAGCGACTTGGCCTCTCGAGAGGGAGGGAAGGATTGCGCGGACCTGATTTAAAAACTCTTGTTCTGTTTTTGTCGGCCTGTTTATTGGTCACGGCCGTTTCCGGCCCATGGGGGACGCCCGCCTTCCCGGCCAGCCCGGTCATTTTGGAACCTGGGATCGACGCGGGGGCCGAAAGGTTTAAATTCGAACCCCTCGCCCACCCGACCCCTAGTTCCTTGATCCAACTAGGTTTCGGCGTTTCCTACGGCGTAATTTTGGCCATGGCCTTGTTGAGCCTCTTTTTTTTCCTGTTCCTCGGGGACCGGACCCATCTCTGGTATTTCCTGACCTTGACGGCCCTGGTCCTCTTCACCCTAATGAGCAACGACCAGAGAATTTCCTGGCATTTGTCGGGTCGTCGGCCCTGGGAATGGGAGCCGCTGTACCGGGTGGTTGTCATCGCCCTGATGGGCCTGATAACGCAATTTTCCAGGTCGTTCCTGATGTCCGCCCGCATGGCCCCGCTGGTCGACCAGGGGCTTCTGGCCTTCCTGTGGTTCGCTTTGTCCCTCTGGCCCCTTTCCCTTTTCGCCGAGTCCTTGGTCTACTCTTGGCTCTTTCCATTTTTGGGCTTCGTTTCACCGGCAATTTTCATCGGGGCGGGCATCGCCTGCCTGCGCCGCGGGTTCAGGCCCGCCCGGTTCTTCACCCTCGGCGCCCCCTTTTTCACCTTGGGCGGCCTGGCGGAACTAATGGCCGGCCGCGGCTTGATTCCTTCCACCGCCGTCACTCAAAATGGGATTCAGATTGGGACAGCCATAATGGTCATGATGTTCTCCCTGGCCCAAGTGGACCGGATGCGCGCCCTTGGCCGGGAAAAGGAAGCCGCGGAAACGGCGTTCCGGGAAAGCGAACTTCGCTTTCAGGCCCTGTTCGATCAGACTTTTCAGTACATGTGGCTCCTCGACCCGTCCGGCCGGATCAGGGAAATCAACGCCACCGCCCTGGCCGGGGAGACGTTGGAAAAACCGCTCCTGGCCGGTCGCTTTTTCCCGGCGCTCGACTTTTGGAAAGAATCTCCCGAGAGTCGATCCCAGCTTGATCCGGCCGTGAAAAAAGCCGGCGCCGGGGAATTCGTGCGTCTGGAAGTCGAAGGCGTGGGCCCGGAAGGGCGACGCCGCGACCTGGATGTTTCCTTGAAGCCGGTAACCGCTCCCGATGACCGGGTCGTGTTGATCATTGCCGAGGGCCGGGACATTACCGAACTAAAGTTCGCCCAGGAACAGATGTTCCAGGCTGAAAAACTGGCCGCCCTGGGCCGACTGGCGGCCGGGGTCGCTCACGAGATCAACAATCCAAACAATTTCATCTATTTCAACATTCCAATCCTAAGGGATTATATGGACGAACTGCGAGACGCCCTGGAAGCGGCGCGCTCCGACCACGGCCCCCCCTTGATCGACGGGCGGGACCGCCTGGTATTTTTCGCGGAAGTGAACGAATTGTTGAACGACATGGAACATGGGTCCGCCAGGATTACCGGTATAGTTTCCGAGTTTCGGGATTATCTCCGTGGAAGTGAAAGCGCCGAAAAAAAACCGGTCATGATCGACGCCCTTATTGGAAGAGTCCTGTCCTTGACCGGCGGCCAGGTGGAACGGATGGTCGGACGTCTGGAATTGGATATTTCTCCGGACCTGCCCCCGCTTTGGGTTCTTCCGGGTAGGATCGAACAGGTATTGACCAACCTGCTGATTAACGCCGGTCAAGCCGCCGACAAAAAAGATTCCTGGATCAAGATAACAGCCGGGCGTCCGGCGGGGGAGCAAGAGGTCTTCATCGCCGTGGAGGACAATGGCGCCGGTATTCCCGAGGACGTCGCCGCCAAAATTTTCGAACCGTTTTTCACCACCAAGGACGAAAAGACAGGAACCGGTCAAGGTTTGGCCATCTCAAGAAAAATCATGGAAGACCATGGCGGCCGGATATCCTTCCGGTCCGCGCCCGGTCAAGGCGCCTGCTTCACCCTGGTGTTCCCTCTCGATTACAGGGAGGACAGATGAACAATCCCATCCTGATTGTCGACGACGAAGTGCATTTCCTCAACTCCGCGGCGCGAAAACTGCGAATGGAAGGGTTCAACGACGTAACCGCCCTCGCCGATCCCGTGCTGGCGGCCGAGACGGTCAAAAAAAAGACCTTTGATCTCGCCTTGTTGGACATTACCATGCCCGTGTTGAACGGCTTGGACCTCCTGGAAAAAATCAAGGCCAAGTCGCCGCAGACCGAATGCATCATGATCACGGCCCAACAGGATATCGCCCTGGTCATCAAGGCCGTCAGACTCGGGGCGTATGACTACCTGGTAAAGCCTCTTCAACCCGACCAGCTTATGCATACCCTACGCCGGGCCCTGGAGAGGAAAAACCTGGTTGAACTCCTGCTGCTGAGGCAGGAGGAAGACCTCTCCCGCGGATTGGAAACCCCGGCCGCATTCGAGGAAATCATAACAGTTAATGAAAAGATGCTGCGGCTTCTGAGGGAAGCGGAGCTTCACGCCAGGTCCGATATCCCCATCCTGATCACCGGAGAAACCGGCGTGGGCAAGGAATTGCTCGCCCGCGCCATTCACCGGGCCGGCTTCAGGTCCCGCAAACCTTTTGTGGCGGTCAATATGCTGGCCCTTTCCCCCAATTTGTTCGAATCGGAATTTTTCGGTCACGCCAAAGGGGCCTTTACCGGGGCTATCCAGGACAAGGCCGGATATCTGGACCAAGCCGGCGGAGGCGCCCTTTTCCTCGACGAGATCGGCGACTTGGCCATGGAAGTCCAGGGGAAGCTGTTGCGGGTGCTCCAGGAAAAGGAGTTCACGCCCGTGGGGCGGACCCGACCCAAGAAGGCCGACGTCCGCATGATCGCCGCCACCAACCAGGACCTGGAGACCCTGGTCCGGGAGGGCCGCTTCCGCAAGGACTTGTACTATCGCCTGCGTTACGCCTCTCTGCGCCTGCCTCCCTTGCGGGAACGGAAGGACGACCTGCGCCTGCTGGCCCGAAACCTTCTCAAAAACTCAAGCCGGCCGAAAGCGACGATATCGCCGGAAGCGGAAGCAGTCCTGATGCGGCATGACTGGCCCGGCAATGTCAGGGAGCTTCGAGGGGCCCTCGAGGCGGCGGCCAATCTGGCGGAAGAGCGGATAATCCTGCCCCAACACCTCCGCCTGCCCCCCGCCGACCCGCCCCGGGCCGTCAGGCCGGATGAAGTCGGCGGAGACATCGAGCCTCTCGCCGAGGTGGAGCGCAGACATATCCTGGCCGTGTACCATGCTTTAAAGAACAACAAAACCAGGACCGCCGAAAAGTTGGGCGTAAGTCAGGCCACTCTCTGGCGCAAGCTTAAAGCCTACCAGGTGGAATGACCTCCCTTTCAGGAAAAGTATTTCATTATTAAATAGTGTTTCATTATTGGTCTTCCCGCCTGATCATCTGCAAATCATGGCGGTTACGCCCTTTTTTTGATCTCCGGCGGAGGGCCGGCCCTCCGCCCGAAGTTTCCCGCCCGGACCGCCCTCAATATAAAATATTTAAATTATTGACTATTTTATCTTTGGCTGTTTGGCGCCGTCCTTGCCAATACAACTCCCGGTCGCATATCCACGGCCATGGCGCTATTTCCGGGGCGCCTGGGCCTCCGCGGAAACAGCGGAAGGCGTCCCACCCTGGCGTCGCAACATGAAACAGGAGTTGATTTAATGAAAAAGCTGACATCTTTACTGGCGCTTATTTTTATTTTTCTTTTAGTGGGGACGGCCCAATCGCGGGATTTAGATCCGCTCGGCGGAGTTTCGGTGGGCGGCGGCTTAACCCCAGGGATGTCCCTGACCAGCGGCGACCGCGGTAGGATTGGGTTCACCAGGGCTAATGCGTCCTTGTCCTTGAAGTCTTTAGGTTTTGAATATGAAACAAGAACCTATTCCTGGGGCGAGGTTGAAAAAATCCCCTTCGGAAACGGTCGTGACAAACCCTGGAAAACACTTCATTCCGTAATGCTGCATGACTCACGCCACGGCATGTTCAACTCGTGCTGGGGATACTGGGGTGGATTTAACCTGTCCTCCGATTTTGAACCAAAGGCCAGGGAAGCAATTTCCGGAAGCGCCCATGGCGGATTGCTTTACTCCTTTTCCGAACAATGGCAGGTGAGTTTAGGAGTCAGCGGAGGGCTCGACCAAGTCAACTTTGAATGGTTTCCCCTGGCCGCGGTCAATTTCAACGACCGGGCGGGGTCGGGTTTTTCCTTTTCCCTGGGAATTCCGGAATCGGAAATCCGCTACGATCTAAATCCAAGCTTGAACCTCCGCATGAAATTTTCCTACGACAGACGGACCTATCGGCTGGCCCGGGACAGCACGGTCCAACGAAGCGGGTTCGCCCGGATTCAAGAAGGCCTGGCCGGCCTGGCCTTGGACTACAAACCAGTGGAAAACCTGGTGATCTCCCTGGGGCCGGAGCTGCGGATGCTACGAAAAATCACCATATACAACCGTCGGGGTCACCGGGTGAAGGGGTATGGAATCAACCCTGTTCCCGGCGCCATGGTCCAGGTCTCTTATTCCTTTTGAACAGACCAGCTCGAGCATTCCCCGCGGCCGGCCGTGGGGAGCATCAATTCCATCCTTCCCGAAGACCTTTGGCCGAGCCGCTTTCACTCCGGCCTGGATTTCTTTCTCCACCCACTCCGCCCCCTCGCGCCTCTAAAATATTTCCGGTGGTCCGCGCGTTTATTTTTTGGTGTTGCATTTGGGCTTGATTATGGTTAATGTTTGTAAGGCCCGCTGCAAGCAAGTGTTACTTACTTGGAATCGCCCGGTTTGAAATCGGGCGGGACGCCGTCGGGGAGATAAAAAAGGCTTGCCAACAACAGGTCTCATTAGGTACGTTATGCTTGCATAAAATCAAAAAATCCGGATCGCATCGGAAAACTTGGTCCTGGATCGGGGACGCGGCTTTCCATCACCAGGAAAGGACGAGGAAAAATCGTCGCCCTCCCCGGGCTGACGCCTTTTGCTCACCATACTACTTTGGCGAAGTGGGCGCTTTTCATTCCGGTCCGGATCCGAACGCCGGATTATCACCAGCATGGACGGGAGTTAAAACCTTATGGCCAATCAAGACAAATTCGATGAATTAGAGCGTCGAAACGCCGAGGCCCTTTTAGGCGGGGGGCAGGACCGAATTGACGCTCAACACAACAAAGGCAAACTGACCGCGCGGGAGCGCATCGAAGCCCTTTTGGATGAAGGGACCTTCGAGGAGTTCGACCGTTTTGCGGTCCACCGTTGCACCGGTTTCGGCATGGACAAAAAAATGTACGCCGGCGATGGCGTGGTCACGGGGTACGGCCTGATCGGCGGCCGGCTGGTCTATGTCTTCTCCCAGGACTTCACGGTGTTTGGAGGCTCCCTGGGCGGAGAGTTCGGCCGCAAGGTCTGCAAGATCATGGACCTGGCCGTGGCCAACGGCGCTCCGGTCATAGGCTTGAACGATTCCGGCGGCGCCAGGATTCAGGAAGGAGTGGAGAGCCTGGGAGCGTACGGCGAAATATTCCGCCGCAATGTCCAAGCCTCGGGCGTCATCCCCCAATTTTCGGTGATCATGGGCCCCTGCGCCGGCGGAGCGGTTTATTCTCCGGCCATCACCGATTTCACCATCATGGTGGACAAGACTTCCCACATGTTCATTACCGGCCCCCAGGTCATCGAGACCGTGACCGGGGAAAAGGTCGACCAGGAAACCCTGGGCGGCGCCCTGCGGCACAACACCACCTCGGGAGTGGCCCACTTCATGGCCGGGGACGACCGGGAAGCCCTGGGCCTGGTGCGGGAGCTTTTCGCCTTCCTGCCTTCCAGCTCCCGGGAAAAGCCCCCCAGGGTTCGCTGCACGGACGATCCGGCGCGGCTTGACCTGGAACTGCGGGACCTCATTCCGGACAATCCCAAGCGGCCCTACAAGATGAAGCAGATCATCCGGACGGTGTTGGATAACAATTATTTCCTGGAAGTTCACCGCCGGTACGCCCAGAACATGATCACCGGGTTCGGCCGCCTGGCCGGCTTAACGGTCGGCGTGGTGGCCAACAACCCCCGGTTCCTGGCCGGCTGTCTGGACATCGACGCTTCCATGAAATGCGCCCGTTTCGTCAGGTTCTGCGACGCCTTCAACATTCCCCTGGTGACCTTCGTGGACGTGCCCGGGTTCCTGCCCGGCATCAACCAGGAATACGGCGGCATCATCAAGCATGGGGCCAAGATCATCTACGCCTATTGCGAGGCCACCGTGCCCAAGATCACGGTCATCACCCGCAAGGCGTACGGCGGGGCGTACGACGTCATGAGCTCCAAGCACCACGGCGGCGACATCAACTTCGCCTACCCCACGGCCGAAATCGCGGTCATGGGGCCCGACGGCGCCGCCAACATCGTTTTCAGGAAGGAATTGGACAGCGCCGCTCCCGAGGATCGGGACAAGGTCCGGGAACAGTTGGTGGAGGAATACCGTAAAAAGGTGGCCACGCCCTACCGGGCCGCCGAACTCGGGTACATTGACGAGATCATCAAACCCGAACAGACTCGCCTCAAGCTTATCCGGGCCTTGAAATCCCTGCGCCGCAAGCAGGAAACGCGTCCGCCCCGGAAGCACGGCAACATTCCGCTATAACTGGAGAAGAAAAAATGAGTATGGACGAAATCAAGAAAGCCCATCAGGCTTGGGAGGCCGGGGTCCGGAAGACCCTGGCCAAGGGGCCGGAAAGAAAGGAAAAGTTCACCACTATTTCCGGCCTTCCGGTCGAACGTCTCTACACCCCCGCGGACGTCGAAAACCTTGACTATCCCCAGGACCTTGGTTTTCCGGGTTTATATCCGTTTACCCGGGGAGTCCAACCCACCATGCATCGCGGCCGGTTGTGGACCATGCGGCAGTACGCCGGGTTTGCCTCGGCCGAGGAATCCAACACGCGCTACAAATACCTGCTGCAACAGGGGCAGACCGGATTGTCGGTGGCCTTTGACCTGCCCACCCAGATAGGGTACGACTCCGACAACGAAATCACCCTGGGAGAAGTGGGCAAGGTCGGCGTGGCCATTGATTCCCTGGCCGACATGGAAACCCTGTTCAACGGCATTCCCCTGGACAAGGTGACCACCAGCATGACCATCAACGCCCCGGCCTCGGTGCTTCTGGCCATGTACATCGCCATGGCGGAAAAACAGGGCGTTCCCAAAAACAAGCTCGGCGGCACCATCCAAAACGACATACTCAAGGAATACTCCGCCCGGGGAACCTATATTTTTCCGCCCCAACCCTCCATGCGGATCATCACCGACATTTTCGCCTTCTGCACCAGCGAAGTGCCCAAGTGGAACACCATCTCGATATCCGGCTATCATATCCGGGAAGCGGGTTCCACGGCGGTCCAGGAAGTCGCCTTCACCCTGGCCAACGGCATCGCCTACGTGGATGCGGCCTTGAAAGCCGGGCTCGGCGTCGACGACTTCGGACCCCGCCTGTCGTTTTTCTTTAACTCCCATTCCGACTTTCTCGAGGAAATAGCTAAATTCCGAGCCGCGCGCCGCCTGTGGGCCCGGATCATGAAAGAACGCTTCAACGCCCAAAACCCCAAGTCCATGATGCTCAGATTTCACACCCAGACGGCGGGCTGCACCCTGACCGCCCAGCAGCCCAAGAACAACATCGTCCGGGTCGCGTTCCAGGCCCTGGCCGCGGTCCTGGGCGGGACCCAATCCCTGCACACCAATTCCATGGACGAAGCCCTGTCCCTGCCGACCCAGGAAGCGGTCACCGTCGCCCTGAGGACCCAACAACTGGTCGGGTACGAAACCGGGATATGCGACTCCATCGACCCCCTGGCCGGCTCTTATTTCATCGAAAACCTGACCAACCGCATCGAGGAACAAGCCCGGGCCTATATTTCCCGGATCGACGAACTGGGCGGGGCCGTGGCCGCAGTGGAAAAAGGCTATATCCAGAGGGAAATCCAGGAATCGGCCTATGCCTTCCAGCGCGCCGTGGAGTCGGGCGACCGGGTGGTGGTCGGCGTCAACAAGTTCCAAGCCGAGGAAACCAAGCTTTCCGACCTGCTCAAGGTCAACCCGGAAGTCCGGGAGCGTCAAGTGGAAAAACTGGCCCGGCTCCGCTCCGAGAGGAACCAGGCCGCGGTGGACAAGTCGCTGGCGGAATTGACCGCGACGGCCAAGGGAACCAATAATCTAATGCCGCCCATCATCGAAGCGGTCAAGGCCTACGCAACCCTAGGCGAAATCTGCGACAGCCTCCGCTCGGTTTTCGGCGAGTACGAGGCGCCGGTGACGATATGAACAACGAAAAGAAAATCAGAATACTAGCGGCCAAGCCAGGCCTGGACGGCCACGACCGGGGCATCAAGATAATCTGCCAGGCCTTTCGGGACGCCGGGTTTGAAGTCATCTACACCGGCTTGCGCCAGACGCCCGCCCAGATAGTCAACGCGGCCATACAGGAAGACGCCGACGTCATCGCCATGAGCGTCCTCTCGGGCGCCCACGACTACCTCTTCCCCAAGGTCATGGACCTGCTCCGGGAAAAAGGCGTCGGCGATGTGCTGGTCATCGGCGGCGGCATCATCCCCGAGGAAGACGTCCCGGCCCTAAAGGAAGCCGGAATAGCCGAGATTTTCGGCCCCGGGACCTACACGGCCAATATCATCGAATACGTAAAAAGCAACGTCAGAAGATAACCTGGCCCAGCACGCGGCCGGGAAGGACCCCAGCGGTCCTTTCCGGCCCCGTTTTTTTCCTCGAGCCCGCTTTAAAATCGACCGCGCCGGCCCGCTCCAACTTGGAAAAACCTCCCACTGATGTTATCCTTATTAATTAAGAAGCGACGATCAGGGTAACTCTCGGCCGGGCGCGGTATTGCCGTTTAGCTCTAATTGCCGGACCAGGTCCCGGCTTGCGCCGGGGTCCATATCCGAGAGAGGAAACGGCCGGGCCTCCCCAAGCGACCAGGAAAATTCATGGATGAAAGCCCCAAAATAATAGTCGTGGACGACGACTTGGCCACTCTCGCGGTTATCAGCCGGATATTGACCAAATTCGGCTTTACACCGATCGAGGTCAACGATCCCCTGAAAGTCGAGGATTACATTCTTTACTCCGATTTCAAGCTGTTGATCACCGATCTCAAAATGCCCGGCCGGGATGGGTTGGAAGTTTTAAGGATCGTCCGGCGGACCAAGCCGGAAGTTCCCGTGGTGATACTGACCGGGTATGGCACCATCGACAGCGCCATCGAGGCCACCAAGCTGGGCGCCGCGGAATTCATGTCCAAGCCCTTCAACCCGGAAGAACTCATAAAAGTCATCAACAAGCACGCCCTGGCCGATCAAAGACTTCCCGGCCGGGTCAAGCAGCTCATCGCCAACAAGTCGTTCAAGGCCCCCGTCAAGGAAACGACCAAGGATAGAGTCCTTTTACACGACGAAATTATTTCCACGGCCACCATTCCGGACGGATATGTGGAAGTCAAATTCGAGGAAATTGTTCCCGGCGAGGTCGTCCCGTTTGAGCTCTTCATTCAAATTTTCAACAAAAAAGAAAAAAACCACTACCTTAGAAGATTGCTCAAGGCGGACGAGGTCTTCCACACCGGGCTCCGGAACATGCTTTTCCGCCGGAAGCTGGGCAGCGTCTTTATCAGGGACGACGATTATCGAAAGTACCTCAATTATCGTTCCCGCATCGAATCCATTCCCCGGTTCCGTCATGAAATGATCAAGGACAAAAAAAAGCTGGTCTTGTACGGCAAGGCCATGGAAGCGGTCATTCCCTGCCTCTCCGAGCCGGTTGACGAAAAAACCATTCAGTCGGCCGTCAACCTGGTGGACGATATCTTTCGGACCATGGTCAAGGACCCGGACGTCTATTTCGACATGTACAAGCTCTTCACCCAGGACACCTCCGTCTTCAACCACTGCGCCAACGTGTGCCTGTTATGCATCTCCTTTGGTCTTCACCTTAAACTTGACCCCAAAAACCTGCATATACTAGGGTTGGGCGCCCTGTATCACGATATCGGCCTCAACAAAATAGACAAGGCCATTCTGGAAAAACCCGGGCCGTTGACAAAAAGCGAATGGGCCGAAATAAGGCTCCACCCGGAGCGCGGGAGCAATATTTTAAAAAAGTCGCTGATCTATCCCGTCACGGCCCTGCGGATCATTTCCGAGCACCACGAAAAGGCGGACGGCTCCGGATACCCGCATGGCTTAAAAGGCCCCCAGATCAGCACCATGGCCAGAATCTGCCGGGTGGTGGATTGCTTCGACGCCCTGTCCACGGAAAAACCCTATCGCGCGGCCATGCCGCCGGCCCTAGCCCTCAAGACTATTTTCAAGGAAGAACCGTCCGAAAGAGGGCGGGTGTTGGTAAAAAAATTCATCGAATTTTTGGGCGGCAGAAAAAAAAGGTAAAAACCCGGCCCGGCGCCCCCGCCATCATGGACCTTCCCCAATAAAGCGATAGTGCTTAGTTGCAAAAAGAAACGATATACGCTACGCCATGGGCCTTGGGTCATGAAAGGAGCTGTCCCTGCCCGGAAAGGCGTCCATGCCGGAGGTTGAGGTCACGGCGAGACATGCTCTTGAGAATCTTGCTCGAAGCAGGACAAAAGAAGCCAGGTTGGTTCAACGCGCGCGGATGGTTTTGATGATTCTTGTCAGCGACCATCTGATAATGCCTAAAACCTGGCCATCTGAAATTGTATTATTCCTTTCTTTTTCAGTTCGAAAAAATTGACTGCTTCATTTTTTTCTTTTTGATTTCTTGCCGGCGTGGCCCCTTGTATCCTTGTCATCGGGCAGGGAGGGCTAAACGATGGCCAAATGGTTTCGCGGAGACTTTTTGCAAAGACATCCAATATCCGCGGCGTTTCCATTTCGTAGTCCTAGCGCGGCGGCGAAGGTATCGATAATAGTCGGTTTAAAATTTCATCCGTCCCGTTGAACCCATGCCTGAAGGCTCGTCGAGCAAGGTCTATCCCCTGGTCGGCGATTATGGGCGGGGGCGGAGCGCTACATCTCTAAAGTGAGGAAGCTGGAGCTTCCCTGGCCGAGGTTCCCAAGCTAGAGCTTGGGAACCAGCCTTACTCATTTTCATTTGGCCATTTTCCTTACATTTTCAACCGGCCGCTGACACAAGCGCCCCGAACCTCTTCGGGCGGGCATGGACGCCCGCCCTTTCCGCCCTCGAAACAGGACGTTTCGGGGCGTGAAACCGCCGCCAGGCGGGTTCTCTTAAAAAAGAGCCGGGGGTTGTCAGGGGCGCCGGCTCCGGCGCGCCCCTGACCCTGGGGCGGGAAAGAGTCTCTCGAAGCCCAAACCCTGGCGCGCGGGGGGCGGAGCAGCCCCGCCCTCAAGGCGCCGGCGACGTCTTGCATGAGGAAAAAGGCCGCCGACGGTTAGGATCGACGCGGCGGGTTCCCACGCCATAGGGGTGGTGAAGGATGGGGCCTAGGTGGTCAAAAAAGCCCC
>JAZDGM010000137.1:0-13443 GCA_043806915.1 Pseudomonadota bacterium
GGAAGCCGGCGAAGCTTCGCCTCAAACCGTCAAGTAAAAACTTGATCTGTTTGTAAAGAAGTTGAAGCATATAGACGCCTGGAGTTTGTAGGGTGCGCCACGCGCACCATCTTTTACTATTTTGCGGGCCTTGCCGCGGTAAATTGGAGACGTTGGCCAGCGCCTTGCGGCGGGGCTGCTCCGCCCCGCGCACGCCTGGCGTTGGGCTTCGAGAGACTCCTTCCCGTCCCAGGGTCAGGGGCCGCGCCAGAGCCGGCGCCCTAGGCCGGCCCCGGGCCCTTCAAGGCCTTAAAAATGCCATCTCAACCCGACAGTGGGGAAGTGTCCCCCGATATTCAGGTCGTCCGGCGAGGAGGTCAACCCCAGGCTCCTCAGGGCCTTTTTGTTGAATTTTTTCCAGATGACCCAGGCGTATTTGTATTCCAGGAAAAAACTGACCGGCAAATCCAACCACCCTTGGGAGGCCGGGTCCCCCATCACCAACGCTTCAAACCCGAGCAAGCCGTGGGCACCCCAAGTGAGGGCCGTATCCTTGGTTTTCAGGAAGCCGGTGGTGGGGTAGCTATAGCGCCACTTGGCTTCCGAATAGTACAGGTCCGGGCCAAGCCCGCCGTAAATTGAAAAATGATCGCCGAGCGGTATGATTCCTTTAACCGTCGGGGAAAGGAATATGCTGTTCACCTGGGCGAAGGAATAATCATAAAGGTAAATTATATTGTGATCGTCGGTTTTGCCCGAAAAAACACCCAGGTCGGCTTCCAGGGCCATAAACCTGCCCCAGCGGCGCTGGTAGGAAATTGCTCCCCATAAACCATTCAGGTTTTTGGCGTCCCGCACCCAATAATCGGAATACTTGTTATCCTGTAAAAAATGCCAGCCCCCTTTCAGGGAGATGGAGTTTTCCAGGTCCGCATACTCGCCTCCCGCGGCGATAGTCGGGAAAAGGAGCAGAGCCAAGGTCAGACACAGCCATTTTTTGTTCATATAAAAAGCCTTTCAGGTTTATTTCTCCGGCCCCGGAAGGGGCGGTCGCAAGTATTTTCATCGGTCCAGGACGTCGATGAAGCATCCCAGGGCGCCTGTTTTCTTTTCTTCGTTTTTGGGCGCCCGGGAGGTCAGGAAGGTCCAGGAGTAATCCGGAACCGTCAATCCGTTCATGTCTTTAATCCCGGAAATTTTCACATTGTAGGCTAGTCCGTGCTCAAACCGTCCCAAGGGAATGAAGGTGACGGTGTTGGTCGCGGCGTCATGGGATACCTGACCCACCTTGGCCGGAGTTATGGAGAAATTGTCGACGCTCAGGGAAGCGGGGTTCAGGGCCTTGCTGAACTGGGCCATGACCAGCGTCTCGGCCGGCGCCTGCGCTCCCTTTAGGGGAATGGTTCCGATAACCTGGGCCGGCGTGGACGATCCACCCGCCCCGGTGGTGAAGGACCAGGTAACGCCTTCTTCCAATTCATTTCCGGCCATGTCCCTTAGTCCCGGGCTCAACTCGGCCGTGTGGGTCGCCAGGGGGGGCAGGGGTGAGGCCGGGGTCAAGGTCAGGGCGTTGGTCTGGCGGTTGAAGACCAGGGTTCCAGCGGCGTCGTGGTTCAGGGTCAAGGAATTCTGGGTTAGTGAGGTCAGGTCTAGGGTCTCGTTGAACTGAACGGTAATGACGACGTCAAGATCGACGCCCGCCGCGTTGGAAGCCGGGAAGAGGGAGGAGACTTCCGGCGGGGCGGAGTCGGTATCACCGCCGGTTTCATACCGCCAGGAAAAATCCGCGGCCAGGGAAAGGCCCTGGCTGCTTTTTATAGCCTTGGACAAGGTCGCCTCCAAGGTTGAAGCGGCGGGCAGTAGTTCGTTCGGCGTGAAAACCGCGGTTCGGCCAAGGCTCGAATAGACTACCCGGCCGGCGAGGGGCGATTGGGACCCGGCGGGCGCCAAGGTGAAGGTTTGGGCCGTAATAGTTGATTCGTCCATGTCCTGGTCGAAGGTTACGCCGACGCCGCTGTTGACAGGAACGGCCTCGGCCCCAGCCACCGGGTAATTGGAGGAAACCACGGGAGTGGTCACGCCTTCCGCCGCGGTGGTAAAGGACCAGGAGTAATCCGCGGCCAGGCGATTACCGGCCAGGTCGGTAATGCCGGTGGTCAAACGGGCGGTGTAACCCGTGCTGTTGGCCAGGGCGACCGCCGGCGCAAGGACCGCGGTCCTGCTTCCGGAATCATAGGCGACGGTTCCACTGACCGGGTTCCCAGCCGAGTCCTGTAAAAGGAAGGTCGAGGAGTTTATGGTGGTTTGGTTCAGGTCCTCGCTGAAGACGGCGTCTAAACCGGTTTCAACTCCGACGGTGGAGTCCCCGTTTTCGGGAGTGGTTGACTGGACCGTTGGAGGGGTTTGGTCGTCTTGAGCGGTGGTAGTGAAAGTCCAGGTGTATTCGTTTTCCAGGGCGTTCCCCGACAAATCGGTTATTCCGGTGGTTAACGCGGCGGTGTAGGTTGTTTTCGGGTTCAGCTTGGCGCCGGGGGTGAATTCGGCTGTCGACGTCTCGGCGTCATAATCGACGGTTCCCGGGATGACTCCGTTTGAGTCCCGGAGCAGGAAGGTCGCGGTGTTGATGGACGCGACGGAGAGGGCTTCGTTGAACGCGGCTTGGATCACGGCATTAAGTGGAACCTCGACGGCGCCCTGGAAGGGCGTGACGACGGTTGTCCATGGAGCTTCCGAATCCGGTCGTTCATAGGTCGTGAAACTCCAGGAATAGCCCGAGGCCAGGGGATTGCCGGCCGCGTCCTTCACCGCCGTGGTTATGATAACCGAATATTCGGTCAAGCTCTCAAGTATCGCCGTCGGAGTAAAGACGGCGGCCCGCATCCCAATGTCATAGTCGACGTCGCCTGGGACCGGGATTCCATTCTTCGTAACCAGGAATGAAGCCGTGGAAATGCTTTGGGCATTCATCGGCTCGTTGAAGTAAGCGATAATCGTAGTTTCCAGGACGACGTTTTCCGCTCCGTCGGCGGGGCTCGTCTTTGTGACTTGTGGCGGCGCGGCGTCGGAAATCGTGGTGAAGTTCCAGGAATATTCGGTGGTCATGTTGTTCCCGGCGAGGTCCTTGACGTCGGTGGAAATAGCGGCGGTGTAGGTTACGCCGTTGACCAGCGGGGAGTCGGGAGTGAAAACGGCCGTGGTCCCGGAATACGAGACCGCGCCGGTGACCCCGTTGTTAATGGCGAAGGAAGCGGTGTTAATGGTCGAGGCCTTCATTTCCTCGCTGAAAACCACGTAAACGACCGAGTTGACAGCCACCCCAACGGCGCCGGCGGCGGGAGTGGTCGAGGTGACAATGGGCGGTTCCTGGTCCGGAGGGTCGTGGGTTTTAAAACTCCAGGAATAACCCGAGGACATGTTGTTGCCGGCCAAGTCGGTGACGGCGGTGGTAATCGAAGCCGTATAGGTCGAATTCCCTTCCAGGGGTTCGGAGGGTGTGAAGAGCGCGGTGTTGGACCCCGAGTCATGGGATACGGCGCCCTGAATTAAAACCTGGCCCTTCTTTAACAGGAATGAATCCGGAGTAACGGTGGAGGGATCCAGGGCCTCGGTAAATACAGCCTTGACCCTAGTATCCAAGGCCACGTTTTGGGCGTCGTTTTCCGGACTAACCGAAGTTATTTGGGGTGGGGCGTCATCTTGTTTGGTGGTGAAGGACCATGACCGGTTTTGGGCCAGATGATTGCCGGCTAGGTCCGCGATCCGGGTGGTCAGGACAACGGTGTATTCGGTATTTTCCAAGAGGGCCCGAGAAGGGGACAGGGAAGCTGTCCAGGCGGCTTCTGAATACGAGACTGAGGCGGGAACAGGAATCCCTTCGCCGTGGGTCAGGTAGAAGCTTTGACCGTTGACGCTGTCGGCGTTAAGAGCCTCGGTGAAAGTGGCGGTTATGGTTGAATTGAGCGCCACGTTTTTGGCGCCGTCGGCGGGACTGACGATCGCGGCTTGAGGCGGGGTTGAGTCCGGAGTTCGATAGGTGGTGAAGGTCCAGGATAGGCCGCCGGCCAGATTGTTTCCGGCCAAGTCCCTAACTCCGGTGGTGACCGTGGCCTCGTGGTCCGTATCGGCCTGAAGCGGCTGATCGGGCTGGAAAACGGCGGTCTTGGTTTCGGCGTTGTAGCTGTACGTTCCGGATACCCCCATACTCAGACCGAAGGTTTCGTGGGTGATGGTGGAAGGGTTCATGTCCTCGTCGAAGGTAACGCTTATGGGCGCGTCCAGGGCGACATCCACGGCTCCTTCGTCGGGGCTGACGGCCCGGATTGTCGGCGGCGTGGAATCCGATCCCGGGCCAGTGGCGAAGGACCAGGAAAAGGTTTCTTTCGGATGCAGACCGGCCGTGTCGGCGATTGAGTTGGAGATGGTCAGGACGTAGGTGGTATTGTCCTCGAGCGCGACCATTCCGACTGGAACCAGGACGGCTGTGTTGTTGGCCGATTGATAGGTAATGGTTGCGGATACTTTCTCTGCTTGACCGGATTTTTTCATGAAGAAGGAGTCTTCGTTGATGGTGGATTGATCCATGGGTTCGCTGAATTTGACCGATGGTTGGATGGCGGTCGAAACGTTCAAGGCGCCGGGCGGAGGCGTTTGACTCAGTATTTGGGGCGGTTCTTCATCCACGACGCCGACAGTGGTAAAGGACCATTCCTTTCCCCCGATCATGGGGTTTCCAGCTAGGTCCGCGGCCGTGGTGGTTATGGTCGCGGTATATTTAGTGCTTTCGGACAGCGGGACGTCGGGAGTGAAAACGGCGGTCAAATCGACGGCGCGGTAGGTTACCGTTCCGGTCAAGCCCTGGCCTAGACGGAAAGCGTCCAGAACGCCGGCTTCATTCATGGGTTCGCTGAACACGGCGGATAAAACCGTGGAGACGGCTACTCCCGTGGAATCCTCGGCCGGGGACACGCTGACCACCGTGGGAGGGGTCGTGTCCGCGGGGGCGTAGCTGGTAGTGGTGAAATTCCAGGTCTTCCCGGTTCCCAAGGGGTTTCCGGCCATGTCCGTCAGTCCATTGGTCGCCGAGGCGTTATATTTCGCGCCATAATCGAGAAGTTGACTGGGTTTGAGAACAGCCGTGCGGGTAAACGGGTTGTATTTCAGGGTGAAGGAAACGCCGTTGAGAAACAAGGAGGAGGCATTTATGCTCGAGGGGTCCATGTCCTCGTCGAACCAGACCCTGACTTCGGCGTCCCTGGCCACTTCGGTCGCGTCTTCCTTCGGTGAGGGGTTGCCTTCGTCCTCCACCAGGCCTGGCGGGTCCGGGTCCACGTTTCCGCTGGTGGTGAAGGTCCAGGCATGGTCGACGCCCATGGTTTCCGGTGGGGAGGCCAGGTTGGCGACTGTTCCCGCGATAACGACCTGGTAGGTCTCGTTCGCCTTGAAAGTATGGAATTCAGCCGGTTTGAAGGTGGCGGACCTGGCGTCCGGATTGTAGGTCACTTCTCCGGCCGCCGCCTCCCCGGTCCCCGCGTCGGAGATTTGAAAGGAGCTCGAAGCGATGGTCGCCGGGTCCATGTCCTCGCTGAAAATTACCGTGACCAGCGTATTCCGATAGGCGCTCGTCTCGTCCGCGGCTGGGGAATTGTAAACCACCGTCGGGGCGGCCCAGGCCCGAAGGCCGCCGCCAAGCAATATGGTTAAAAACAAGACGGTTCCAATAAAGGGTCCCGGATGACGCCGTAAGGAAAAAGATAATCTGGTCCTTGGTCGGGTTTCCATATTTCAGTCGCCTTTTCAACATGTCGTCGGAAACATGATATTACTCGTTAATTAAATGACGTAAAACAATTTTTTACCGCCTGCGCAAGAAAAAAACGAAAATTTCAGCCCCACCTGTTCGGGACCAGGCCGGCTGGAAGAAAAAATCCCTTACGGGTCAATATTAAACCGGACCCAAAGAAGCGGTCAAGGTAAATAACCACGATCTTTTTGTTTCCAGCGGTTGAATTTCCACCGAAATACATTTAAAATCATTAGAAATAATTAAAGAACCCCGCCCGGACCCGGCGCATATCCGCGGCGGCCGCTAATTATCCAAACCCAGGCGTCATGGCGCGAGCGCGGGAGCCTAGATTCCCCAATGAAAAAAGCATGCGGTCCTCGGCGGTTATTTGGGGGGGCGCGGGTGTTGACACTCACCCGGAAAACCATTAGGGCCCTAGTCGCTATCTTACTGATCGGTCAGATTATTCCCGGGACCGTCAGGGCCCGGGACCTGGATGATCGGTTGATAAAGGTCCGAGGCGACAATAACTATCCCCCCTACGAATTTCTTCAGGATGGGAATCCCACCGGGTTCAACATTGTTCTAATTCGCGCCGTCGCCGCGGTGATGGGTTTGTCCCTCGAAATCGAGCTTGGGCCATGGAATGCGGTTCGGGCCGATCTGGAAGCGGGACGCGTCGATGTCCTGGCCGGCATGTATTTTTCACCCGAACGGGATAGACTCGTGGATTTTTCCACGCCGCATGTCGTGGTCACGCATTCGATTTTCGTCCGAACAGATTCCGATATTAAGAACCTCCTTGATATTAAAGGGAAAGAAGTGCTGGTTCAGCGCGGCGACATAATGCACGATTATGTTCTGTCCCACCGCGTGACCGAGAAGACGTTTCCCGTGGAAAACCCGACCGACGCCTTGCGGGAATTGGCCTTGGGGAGGAAGGATTGCGCCGTTCTGGCCAAGCTGCAAGGGCTTTTTTTGATCAACAAATTCAAACTGAGCAATCTGGAAGCCGTCGGGCCGCCCATTTTGCCCCGGAATTATTGTTTCGCCGTCAAGGAAGGAGACGCGGAACTGCTGACCGCCCTTAACGAAGGGCTGAGTCTTTTAAAATCCACCGGTGAATATAATAGAATATATGACGAATGGTTTGGGGTCCTGGAAAACAACATCCCCTACCGTCAGGTTTTATGGTGGTCGTTCCTGGTCTTGACCCCCTTGCTATTGTTGCTCTTGATCGCCCTGTGGTGGTCCTGGGCCTTGAAGCGCAAAGTTAGGGACCGGACCGCCGAACTCTCCACCGAGCTGACCGAACGCCGCAAGGCCGAGGAAGCGCTGCGGACCAGCGAAGCCCAATACAGACTTTTGGTGGAAAATAGTAACGATGTAACATATGGCATTGATTTGTCCGGCAACCTGACTTATATCAGCCCGGTGCTGGAGCGCCGGACCGGAATTAGCCCGGACGAGGTTGTCGGACGGCCGTACCACCAATTCATTCTTCCCGAGGACCGGCCTGGGGTCGAGGGCTGGTTTGAAAAACTGGGCGCCGTTGACGATCATTTCGTCTTTGAATTCAGGTCCCGGACCAAGTCCGGAAAAATTATCTGGGGCCGGTCTTCCAACCGTATTTTTTATCGGGACGGGAAGCCGGCCGGGATAATCGGCGTCTGGACGGAGATAACCGAGCGGAAGCTGGCGGAGCTGGCCCTGCGGGAAAGCGAAAAGAGGTTCCGGGATATCTTCGACCAAGCCCCCATCGGCGCGGCCATAGTTGACATTGACGGCGTCATCGGACGGGTTAATCCGGAATTTCTCCGGATGACCGGGTACGTGGAGGAGGAACTTATTTCCCGAAGCCTGAGCGAAATAACTCATCCCGACTTTGTGGAACGGGATGCGGCCTTGATGGAGGAAATGAAGAACGAAAAAAACGAAAGCCGGCAGTACGAAAAAAAATATGTAAAAAAGAACGGCGCGGACTTATGGGCCCGCGTCTCCCTGAGACTGGTTTACGGCTCGGCCGGCCAACCAAGTTATTTCCTGCCCATGTCCGAGGATGTCACCGGCCAAAAACAGGCGGAGGCGGAAAAGGCCAGGCTGGAGGAACAGCTTTTCCAGGCCCAGAAAATGGAAGCCATTGGAGTGCTGGCCGGCGGATTGGCCCATGACATCAACAACCTCTTGATGGGCGTCATGGGGAACGCCAATTTGGCCGAATTCGACCTGCCGCCCGATCATCCGGCGACCGAGCGACTGCGCAACATCGAGAAATGCGTTCAGAGCGGCTCGGATTTGACCAAGAGGCTCCTCGGGTTCGCTCGGGGAGGAAAATATGAAATCAAGCCGACCGATATGAATTACCTGGTCAGGAAGACCCTGGATATGTTCGGTCGGACCAAAAAGGAAATTACACTCCATTTTCAACCCGAGGCCGATTTAAGGTTGGTTGAGGTGGATAGAAGCCAGATCGAACAGGTGTTGTTGAATATTTTCGTCAACGCCTGGCAGGCCATGCCCGGGGGCGGGGACCTTTACGTCAGGGCCGAAAACATTACCCTGGCCGGGGAAGCCGCCCTTGGCTTCGAAATCCCGCCCGGCGATTACGTGAAAGTCGTCGTCCTGGACAACGGCGTCGGCATGGACGAGGAGACCAAGCGACGCGTCTTCGATCCGTTCTTCACCACCAAGGAAATGGGCCGCGGCGTCGGCCTGGGATTGGCCTCGGCCTACGGCATCGTAAAAAACCATGGCGGCGCCATTGCCGTGGATAGTCGGAAAGGGGATGGTAGTTCCTTTTTCTTTTTTCTGCCCGTTTCCGGGCAAGAGGCTTGCCATGAGGAATCGGCCGCGGCCCCGGCCGTCAAGGGCCGAGGAACGGTACTCCTGGTCGATGACGAGGAAATGGTCCTGGAAATCGGCGCCGAGATGCTTCGGCGCTTGGGATACGAGGTCCTTGTCGCGGGCGGCGGACAGGACGCGGTGCTCATTTATCAAGAGCAGGGCCGCTCCGTGGACTTGGTCGTGCTGGATATGATAATGCCCGGACAAGGCGGCGGTCGAACCTTTGACCTCTTGAAAGCCATTAACCCCCAGGTCCGGGTCCTCCTGGCCAGCGGGTACAGCCTCAACGACGAGGCCGAGGATATTATTAGACGGGGTTGCGAGGGGTTTATCCAAAAACCCTTTGACCTCCAGACCCTTTCCCGAAAAATCCGGGAAGCGTTGCCTTCGCCGGCCCGGCGCCGCTAGGCGGCCCCGCCTTTTTCGCGTCCTTGACTCAAGTCAAGGCCCGGCCTCGCGTTTTGCTTCAAGATGGGAGCAACGCTCGACTTCGAGGGCGGGACAGTCTTACTTGTTCCACCGGGCGGTAAATTTAGGGGAGGTTTGGCATGAACTGGGATGAAGCGGCCGAAAAAGCCGTGGCGAGGGTTCCTTTTTTCGCGGGAAAAAAAGTCAGGGAGAAAATCGAGGCCGAAGCCCGGCGTGACGGCTCCTCCGTGGTCAGGACGAGTCATGTCGCCTCGGCCAGGGAGGGTTTTTTAAAGGGCCTGCCCAAGGAGGCCCGCGGGTGGCGGGTTGAGACCTGCTTTGGGTCGTCCGGTTGCGAAAATAGAGCCGCGGACTCGGACGGGTTGATCCCGGAGCTGGAAAAATCCCTGGCCCAGGCGGGATTGGCGGATTTTTTAAGGGAAAAGGTCCAGGGGGAATTGAAGATGCACCACGAATTTCAAGTGGTGGTTTCCGAGTGCCCCAATTGCTGCTCCCGCCCCCAGATCGCCGATTTGGGCTTGATTGGGGCTAGAAAGCCGAGGATCGGCCCGGGACCCTGCACCCAGTGCGGCTCGTGCGTGGAAACTTGCCGGGAAGAGGCCCTCGGCCTGGCCCCCGGTTCGTCCGGCCCCGTGCTCGATGAAACCCGTTGCCTGTTCTGCGGCCGGTGCATCGACGCTTGTCCCACCGGGGCCCTGGAAGAGGAAATGGTCGGGTTCAGGGTGCTGGTCGGAGGCAAGCTGGGCCGGCGTCCCCAGCTTGGGCTGGAAGCTCCCGGTCTTTTTTCGGAAAAGGAAGTAATCGCCCTGCTGCCCCTCTTTCTTCGGCATTTTAGGTGTAATAATCAAAAAGGCGAGCGTTGGGGCGAGGTTATCAAGCGACTGGGATTCGAAAGCGTCCTGGACCTGATTCCGGATCGGGGCTAGGTCGGCGTCAGGGCTTTTGTTTCCGGGAAAACAGCCGGATAAGAAAAGCCGGTGGACGTCCCTTCAACTTAATGGTCCGTTCCTGGCTGATGATTACTCCCATAAGCACCAGAACGGAAGCGACATACTGGGCCGGGGAAAAGTTTTCCCCCAGGACCAGCCACCCCAGGATGACGGCGAAAACCGGAATGAGGTTGGTGAAGGCCGAGGCCTGGCCGGCCGGAATCCTGGCGATGCCGTAATTGAACAGGCCATAGGCCCCAATGGTCACGAAGGTTCCCAAGTAGAAGACCGCCGCGGCCCCCTGGGGTTCGAGGGTGGTCGGAAAACCATCTCCGACCAGCATCATGAGCGGGAAAAAAAAGGCGGCGCCGACAAAGGCCTGGACCGCGGTCAGGAAGCTCGGCGGGTACCGGGGGCTGAGCCTTTTGATCATGATCACGTATCCGGTGGCGCAGGCCATGGCCACGAATTCCAGAAAGTTCCCGAACAGGGGCCGGGGGGAAAATTCCGAGGCCGTTCCACCGGTGGACAGCCAGATCGCGCCCACGATGGCTAAAATCAATCCGAACATGGTCCTGACGGTCAATGGTTCCAGAAGGAAGAACCGGGCCGCCACCGCCACCATCAAGGGAAGTATGGCCACTATCATCCCGGCTTGGGAAGCGGTGGTGTTGACCAGGGCCCAGGCCTCGAAGACGAAGTACAGGCACGGTTCGAAAAAAGCCAATAACAGGAGCTTCTTCCAGTCTCCTTTCCGGTAGAGTCCCTTGAATTTGGGGAGCAGGAACAAAAAGCAGACGCTGGCCAGGGCCATGCGTCCGAAAATAACGGCCAGGGGATGGTAATAACGAAAGGCCAGCTTCAGGGCGATAAAGGAGCTGCCCCATAAAAACATGGTCAGGATCAAGCCCAGAAGGGGCAGGATGTTTTTATTCTTGTCCAAGGCCGGGGTTCCTCCCCCACATGACGGTCCGCGCGAAAGGGTTACCATTAACATGGGCCGGGGGGGAAGGAAAGGTTAAAAAGGTTAATTTTCGACGGCCCCGCGGGGCTGAAAGGGTTGGGCCTCGCGCGGCTTATTCGTCGCCGGGCCTTGACGCCTGGCCGAGGCCCCCGGCGAGGGCTTGGGGGACCCGGCCCGGTTGACCGAGGCGCCGGCGCGACCGCCGGCGCTAGGCGAAAACGCCCTTGTAAGTCTGCCTCATTTCCCGTTTCAGGATTTTTCCGGTCGGGGTTTTGGGCAGGGCGTCGACGAAGATGATTTTCTTGGGGGCCTTGAAGGGCGCCAGGTGTTTACGGCAGTGTTCCAGAAGTTCCTCCTCGGTCAGGGTTTGGCCTTTCTTGACCACCACCACGGCGGCCACGGCTTCCACCCATTTGGGATGGTCCACGCCGATCACGGCGGTTTCCTCGACCCGGGGCTCGAGGTAAATGGCCTCCTCGACTTCCCGGGAAGCCACGTTTTCTCCCCCGGTCTTGATCATGTCCTTTTTCCGGTCCACCACGGTGACGTACCCATCCCGGTCCAGGACCCCCAGGTCTCCGGAATGGAACCAGCCGCCCTTCATGGCGTCCTCGGTTTTTTCCGGGTCCTTGAAGTACATGGTCATGGCGTGGGGGCCGCGGCCGCATATTTCCCCCGGAATCCCCGGCCCCTCAATGACCATGTTCCGGTCGTCCTCCAGCCTGGTTTCCATGTTCAGACCGGCCCGTCCGGCGGCGCCGAGCTTGGTCAGGGCGTCCTCGGCCTTGAGTATGGTGTGATAGGGCGCGAGTTCGGTCTGTCCGTAATAATTATAGACCTTGGCGCCCGGCACGCGGCGAACGAGTTCCTTGAGGATTTCCACGGGCATGATCGAAGCCCCGTAATAACATTTTTTCAGGCTGGATAAATCGCGCTTTTCAAAATCCGGATGCCGCAGCAGTCCTATCCAGACCGTGGGCGGGGCGAAGAACATGGTCACCTTGTGCTCCTCGATGTTTTTCAACACCGCGGTCAAGTCCGGTCCCAGGAGGATGTTGGTCCCGCCGATCCAGAATATCGGGTTGAGAAAAACGTCGCGGGCCGCGCAGTGGTAGATGGGCAGGGCGTTCAAATTCACATCCGCGCTGTCGTACCCGCCGTCGATTATGCAACCCATGTATTGGGCGATGAGAGCTTGGTTGCTGATGATGACGCCCTTGGGCCGGGATTCCGTCCCGCTGGTGTAAGTCATTTGGGCCGGGTCCTCGATGCGCAGCACCACGTCCGGCTCTTTGGTCGGCGCTCCTGAACGCCACTCGTCGAAGTCCAGGAAGTTTCCCGGTCGACCTGGCGCGTCGGTCGTTTGGGACCATATCCAGGTCTTGACGCTCGGCATTTGGTCCAAAACGTCCTTGACCAAATCGAAAAGCGCGTCTTCCACGATAAAGACCGTGCTCTCGGAATGATTGAGGCAGTAAGCGATGTCAGGTCCTCGCAACAGGTAGTTTATGGCCAGGTACACCGCTCCGATCTTGGCGCAGCCCAGCCAGGTCAGGACGTGGTGGTGAGTGTTGTGGGCCAGGATGGCCACCCGGTCGTACTTTTTAACCCCAAGGTCGGCCAGGGCGTTGGCCGTTTGGTTGCACTCGTCCTCGAGCTCGGTGTAGGTCCTTTTATTGTTTCCGAAAAGCAGCGCGGTTTTGTCGGGAAAATGGTACCTGGCGCGACGGATCATGTCGGCGATGACCCAGCGGTTGACCTTGTTGTACCTGGTCATGAGAAATTCGATGGAATCCTTGTTAATGGCGGTGAAGTTTTCCTTGTCGGAATCGGACGGTGGTGAATAAACGGACGACATGGACCTTTTCCTCCCTAGGATTTTTTTGATTCGATGGTGTTGTGGAACTGTCGGGGTTTCCCCTTCGGGTTATGAAGGTTACCACAAAATGTCGCGGATGTGAACGAACCCTGATGTTTCGGGTCGGAAAACCGTCCCGGCCGGGGAGCGCTTCACCCCCGGCCGTCCCGGCCGGACGTGGAAAACCGGTTCGACGGGCAGCGCCCGGCCCCGGAACATCGCCGCCCGGCGGAACTGGCGCCCGGTCATAAAACGGCTGTAACAAAAAGTTACACCTTGACGCTTGGCGGGGATTCGAGGGCGCCACCAAAGCGCCCGGTTTGCGCTTTTGTGAAGCCTCCCAAGGGGGATAGTCTTTAATTATTTGTTTGAAAACAGAGTGTTACAAAAAAAATGAATCATGGCCCCTCTTTTGCTCTAAAGAAGAACCAAGGTTAATGGTTGAAAGGTGGAACCGGGTAAAACCGGTTCGGAATAAGTGTGTTCTGGCCGACGAGGCCGCGCTTGCGGTTTCGTGGCGCCAGTTGGGGATCGCCTGGGGGGGAGGTCCCCTCGATCCCAGGCCCCCGGCCGTGTTATGTTTTGCAAATTAGGTCGGGGGCCGGGGCGCTTTCAAAGCCCCCCGCCGCCCCAATGACCCGTCCACAAAATAATGCCC
>JAZDGM010000138.1:0-45283 GCA_043806915.1 Pseudomonadota bacterium
CTAGTGTCATGTCACGCTTGAAATGTCGTATAAAAATTGTTAAACTCTCCCCATACTATAAATGGGGAGGAATTAATGGCAAAAAGGTATAAAGTGACTCTCCTCGAAGAGGAAAGGGAGCATCTGCAAGGCATTACCAGAAAAGGAGTACATCAGTCGCAGAAGGTTCTAAACGCGTTGATACTTCTGAACTGTGATGAAGGCGGGTTTAATGATCGGCGCCTTCGCGGCGAGGATATCGCGGCGGTATTAAGAACCAGCATGCGGAAAATCGACCGGGTCAAGAAGAGATTTGTAGAGGAAGGACTGGAGGCGGCCTTGGGTGGTCTTCCCAGCCAAAGGGTCTACCAACGGAAAGCCGACGGTGATTTTGAGGCCCACCTTGTGGCTCTCAGTTGCATTGAGCCGCCTAAGGGTCATGCACGTTGGTCTCTTCGCTTGCTGGCGGAGCGTGCGATCGAACTTGAATACATAGACGACGTATCATACGAAACAGTAAGGCGGGTACTAAAAAAAACGAAATTAAACCCTGGAAGAAAGTCGGATGGGTGATTGCCCCGAGAGCCACAGCTGAGTTCGTCGCCGCCATGGAAAAGGTTTTGGATGTCTATCGCCAACCTTATGACGCGGCGTTTCCGGTGGTATGCATGGACGAGACGCCCCGGCAGTTGATACGCGAAACGAGAACGCCGATTCCGGCTCGCCCTGGTCGCTCGGAACGTTACGACTATGAGTATGAGCGATGTGGAACCTGTAATGTTTTCATGGCGAACGAACCACTGGCTGGAAAACGCATAACTAAGGTCACGTTGCGTAAAACGAAGCGCGACTGGGCGCAATTTATTTTAGAGGTGGCGCAACAGTATGAATCAGCTAAGAAAATTATCCTGGTCATGGATAACCTAAACACGCACGGGCCCGCTTCGCTCTATGAGACGTTTCCTCCCAATCAGGCCAAGGCTTTGTGGGATCGCTTTGAATTTGTCTACACGCCCAAGCATGGAAGTTGGCTTAATGTGGCGGAGATCGAGTTAAACGTTATGATCGGCCAATGTCTTGCACGGCGAATCGGAAGCATGGAGGAAATTTGTGAACAAGTGCTGGCCTGGCAGACTCGCCGTGATCAGCTTAAAGCGAAGGTTAACTGGCAATTCAGAACCGAGGACGCTCGCATCAAGCTGAAACGGCTGTATCCGACATTAGACGCGTGACATGACACTAGGGGTCGCGAGCGGCGGCCCGCCATCGTTAATTCCAACAACGGCGCTTCCCGCCCCCGGGGAGGGAGCCGCCAGGTTTGTCTCCAACCAATGATCCGATCGGTCCGACATAAAATACTGTTGATGCTGTTTTCGGTCCTGTCACTGACGTCGGCCTTGATTATTATCCTCACCTGGGCGACCACCAATAGAAACATGGCCGCCCACATGAGGGTCGACGCCCATAATGTCCTGAACCTCGCGGTGTTGGACCTAGGCAACCAGTATGACCAATTGGTTAATTTCAAAGTTGAATCGATCAATTATCGCAGGACCGCGCTACAGGTCGATGTCAACGCCGCGTACGCGGCCTTGAATAGTTTTTACCAAATTCAAAGCCGGGGTGTTCTCACGGAGAAACAAGCCCAAGGGGAGGCCCTGGCCTGGCTGGGCCGGAACCAAGCCGGCGCGGGGCAGGACCGGTTTGTTTTCGACATGGAATTGAAGGGGATAGCTCATCGACACCCCGCGCTGGTCGGGCGCCCCTGGACCGGGTTCACCAACTTAAAGGGCAATGACGCCCTGACCTGGGTTCGAAATCAAACCCTCGCCCTTGGCGACGCCAACACCGTCATGAACTGGGTGGGCGCGAGCGAAGCGGAACGGGTTAAAAACCTGGCCTATTTTCGCCTGATGCGGCCCTGGGGCTGGATCGTCGGGGCCGCCGCGCCCCTGGAAGACCTGGAAGCGGCCGTGGAAATCAAACGGGAGACATTTGTTAACGGCCTCCGCCGTCTCTTCGCCGAGATCAAGGTCTCGCCCCATGGCTACCTCTTTATGTTCGATGGCGGCCGGCGCATGCTGATCCATCCCTTCCTGGAAAACCAGGCGATGAAGGATATATACAACCTCGACACCGACCAGCCGATATTTGACGACCTGATGGCGGCGGCCCGGAAGCCGGGTGGAGTCGCGGAATATTCGTGGCAACCGCCAGGACGGGACGAGACGGAACGCAAGCTGGGATTCGTCGCCTATTTCAAGCCCCTGGACTGGTACGTCTGCTACTCCTTCCCAACCTCGGACTTGACGAGGGCCGCTCGCGACACGGCCTTGTTCAATATCATGGTGATGGTCATCATGCTTGCGCTCGGGGCCGTGCTGCTTTCATTTTGGATTCGGCGCTTCCTGGACCCGCTGGAAATATTGCGGCGTCAAACCGAGTCCCTGGCGGTCATGGATTTTAGCGTTTCCGCCTCGACCGAAGACGCGCTCTCGCGGCTGGTTAAGCCTCGTTACGGTGAAGTCGGGGATTTGGCCAAGGCTTTTATCGAAATGCGCCAGGCGCTCCGCGCTTATGTCGAACGCCTGCTATTCGCCAATCAACGCCTCGGGGAAGAGATATCCCAGCGCGTCCAAATCGAGGCGATGTTGCGGGAAAGCGAGTCCAGGACCCGGCAGATAATCGAGCATGCCCGGGCCGGGATTTTCGAAGTCGATCTCGTTACTGGAAAATTCATTTCCATAAACGAAATGATGCTGCTGATCACCGGTTTTTCCAGGCCGGAGCTGCTGAACCTGGACCCCGCGGCCATCATCAGCGCGGAGAGCCGCGAGAACTACACCAACCGCCTGATGACCCCCGGAAATGACGCGGACGACCATCAAGCCATGGAGATAGAGATTCTGACCAAGCAGGCCGAGCGGCGCTGGGTCTTGATGAACGCCCAAATCAAACGGGACGCTAAGGGGTCGCCAACCTATTCGAGCGGTGTATTCACCGATATCACGGAATTGAAAAAAAACGAGCTGGCCCTTGAACATTACCAGGAGCGGCTACGGGACCTCAGCCTGGAATTGTCCCTGGCGGAGGAAAACGCGCGCCGAAACCTGGCGGGGATACTGCACGAGGATATCGGCCAGGAACTTGCCGCGACCAAAATACACCTGGGTGGCCTAGGGCAGTCGGTTAATGACGCCGAGGGCCGGGCCGTCGTCGGGCGCGTCAAGAAACATATAGATCAAATAATTGAAAAAACACGGTTTATCACCACAGAGCTTTACCCGCCGGTGTTAAACGAACTGGGGTTTATTCCAGCGGTCGAATGGTACGCCGAGCGGTGCGGGAACGCCCATGGACTGGACGTCAGCGTGGTTGTAAGCGGAACCGATTGGAATATCGAGGAATTTATGTCGGTCATACTTTTTCGCTCCACCGTGGAACTCATACATAACGCGGTCAAGCACGCGCAAGCCGCCCGCATCATCATTACCCTGGAATCGGTTGACAACACCATCCATATCCGAGTTCAAGACGACGGCGTGGGGTTCGATTGGGACGGCGCTTCTATTTTTGATTTGAAATCGGAGAGTTTTGGACTGTTCAGCATCCAAGAGCGCATGAAGTACTTTGGGGGCGGCATGGAAGTGGAATCCTTTCCCGGGACGGGGACGTCTGTTGCCATCATGATCCCCGTGAAGCTAGTGGAACCGGCCCCCACCTTGATTTCGGACTTGAAGTGATCAGCGCGGGAAGAGCGCGCGGGAGGCGACGTGGAACCGACCGGCGGCGAAACAAACGGAATAAAAGATAGGAGGCGGCGCGTGTTTTTAAAAAAAATGGGCCAAGTCCTGGCCGGCGCCGGCGCGGCCGTCCTTTCCGCCGGGCTGGGCCCGGCTTGTTCCTCCAACGGGACGGCCCCGTCCCCAGCCGCCCGGGCCGCCGCCGGGAACATGACCCTGATGGAGATAGCCCAAAACAAGCTGCACCACCGACCGGGCGGATTCGTCAATCTTTTTTCCGACCAGGAGTACCGAGACCTTTCGCGGTTCTTGAAGTGGAAATTATTTTCGGAAAACAAATTCAAAAAATTTTATTCGGAAGAAAAAACCATACCCGTTCAAAAGGATTGGGGGCCGGTGCATCGTCACCAGGGGTTGTCGGTCACCTTTGTCAAACACGCCTCCCTACTGGTCAGGGACCAGGGCCGGACGGTTTTGATCGACCCGGTTTTCGGAAATATCTTCCCGTTGTTCCATGACTTCAGTCCGTTGTCGTTTGACCTCGCCGCCATGCCCGAGCCCGACCTGGCCCTGATCACCCATGGTCATTACGACCACCTGGACGTGGATTCCCTGAAGTCCTTGCCGGCCTCCACCCGGGTTATTACCCCTCTTGGCCATGACGAGGTCTTTTCCGATATCCCCCTCAAGCGAACCAAGCTGGACTGGTTCGAATCCTTCCAAGGCGCCGGATACGACATTATTTTGGCGCCGGCCAACCATTGGACCATGCGCAACCCCCTGACGGGTCCGAACACGTCCCTGTGGGGCGCCTACATCGTCAAGACGCCGAGCGGCCGGACCCTGTTTTTTTCCGGGGACTCCGCCTATTTCAGCGGCTTCGCCGAACTGGGCCGCTTGTTTGACTTCGACTTGGCCGTCTTTAACCTGGGGGCGTACGAACCGCGCTGGTTCATGAAAAACCACCATCTTGACCCGGCCGAGGCCGTGAAATCATTCCGGGAGCTGGGCGCCCGGCTAATGACGGCCGTTCATTGGGGTGCGTATCGGCTGGGAGACGAACCCGTCCATTTCCCGCCTCGAGAACTCCGGCGGGAAATGATTCGAGCCGGCCTGGAAGACCGGCTGGTCGACCTGGCGCCGGGGGAAACCCTGTTTTTCGAGGCCGACGGCGCGGTCCCGGGGGTCCCCTGCATCTAGGGCGGAGGCATGCCCGGAATATGATTGGACAGGCAGGGTGTTGGGGCCGTAATACGCAAGCCGCCGCCCCGCCTCCTGCTCGTCCAGCCCGTCCGCCCCGGACCGAGGCTTTTCGTAAACAATCCGCTCTTCAACGGCGCGCCATTTTTCTTCACACCACCGGCAGGCTTGTTCTTTTTGTTTCATCAACTCCGCCCAATGATGAATCAGCTAACCGCGGCAACCGGAAAACGTCTCGTCACACAGGATATTCCCGAAGCATTTCATGGATGCCTTTGTGCATTTCGTACCAGAATTCGTAGGCGGCGGCATGCTTATCGCGTGTGAAAAACTCGACCCAGCGGTCCAGTTCAGGGTGGCTGGTCCCGTCGATCCGTTTTTTGTTTTTCAGGAATTCGAACACCAGGTCCATGTTGCGTTCAGATTCCCAGAACACCGATGCATTCCGGCTGGTGATGCGGCTTGCGGTCAGGGCGATCGAACGCAGAAACGCATCCTTTTCCCCGAAAAGGTTTTCCACGATCTCGGGAAGCAGTGTTTCCGCCCAGGCGCGGTGAAAACGGCAAAACCCGAGATTGTCCAGTATCAGCTCCTTGAGCATGCGACGGGCATTTTCCCTTCCCAGCTCACGGGGCGGCAGGAAGTCCCGGCCGTAGTGCATGTAATATTTGCCCGTGATGGCCATGGGCGCAAAAGCGCCGGGCGTCCAGTACTGGTTGGGAACCATCCAGCCCTGGCGGGCAAAGGCTATGTATACGAATCGATCCAGCACCTGCCGGCCCTTTTCCCGTGATAACCGGCGTGCAAATTTACGAACGCCGAATTGCAGCGCTATTTTCCCGTCGGGACTAATCATCTGATTCATAAGCGCCATGCCCAGTTCGGCATTGTGCATGGAATCGCTCACCACATCGAACGTCGCCATCTCCCACCTGGGCTTTTGATTTACACCCAACGCCTCAGGCGTGATCAGACCATCATCCAGGCAGTCCATGAGCCAGGCGAGGGTCCCGCCGACGGAAATGGCATCGAACCCCAGGCGGTCGGCCTGGTGGTTGAGTTGTTCGGCGGCCCGTTGGTCGAAGATACCGCATAAGGGGCCCATGGTCTGGTAGGGTTCGTAGTCTTTCTTATATTCCCCATGCATTTTTTTGCATACCGCCGCGCAAGGTTCTCCGCACGTCCGCTGCTGTTTGGTTTCGATGGTCTCTGCGTTGAACTGCTTGAGGTAATGATTCAGGATAAACCGTTCATGAATATCTCGTCGCGCTTCCTGGCTCCAATGGATAGTGCGGTAATTGAACGCCAGGATATCGCCGTCCATGGCGGCGTAATTGACCCCGAATGTACCGCCGGTCTTTAATTTCGGGTCGTATCGGTATTTGGTGGTGGCGTCCATGTCTTTGGCAGCCATGCGCTGGTTGAATTTATCCTGGAACCATTCGTCCGCCACGGAGCGATCGCGAAAATCATCGTCGATATGCGTTCCGCCATAAATGATACCCAAAAGGCCGTGCTCCTGAAACAACTTGCTGCCGAAGCCTCCCCTGCCGGCCCAGGTGTCCACATGCGTCAGTTCCCCATTTTTCACCGGGGCGGACCCGACGGCGCCGAAATCCGAATAGCGCGCGGCCGGTCCCACGGCCAGCACCCGGGGGTCCTTTTCATACCTCGGGCCGAACATCCGGATGGCGGCTTCCATTACGGCATACACCCCTTGGCGGCCGGATGCCCAGAGCTGATCGGGAATGACTTGAATCAATTCCACTTCAATCTCTTCGCCGTGGTTGCGGTTCAGGAATAAAAGCGAAGGATGCGCGGCTTTGCCGACCAGGCTGAGCATGTTGATCCCAAGGTTGTCAAAAACCAGGGCCGCGCCGCCCATGGAGGAGACATAAAAACCGTGCCAGCAGGGAGAGATGCCCGCGAATATCAGCCGGTTGGATCCGGGGAAAACAGAGCCGGCCAAAAGCCCGGCGCCGATGGTCAAGGCGTTGTGCTTGAAGGCCAGATGAATCCCCAGGTCCACGGGGCCGAAAAAATCGCCGACACGGTAGCGTTGCATGCGATAATAGCCGGTGGCGGCATCCAGCATCAGCACTCTGAGTTCATGTTTATTGCCTTGCATGGGCTGCACCTTCTTGACCCTTCGACAAGGGGATGGTCAGTTCGAACTCCTCGGCGTCAGGGCGTATTTTCATCCGAAGGCCCAGCTTTTTCCCAAGGGTGGGCATGCCTTGATTTTCACGCAAAACAAAGCCGCGCACCCGCTGAAACCCTCGCTTTTCAGTGATCTCCAGACATTTTTCAAGCAGGTTCGAACCGATTCCTTTTCCAGGCCAGGGGTCGCCGACCACCACGGCAAACTCCCCGTGTTTGCCGTCCGGATCACCCATGATCCAAGCCGCCCCCGGCATCCGCTCGTTGCCGGAACCCTTGTCCAGGGCCGCCAACGCGATTTCCCGGTCGTAATCGATCGGGGTAAACCGGGCCGGCATTTTGGGGCTCAATTCCTCGACCTGGCCGAAGCAGCGGCAATAGAGCGTTTCAGCAACCATGTACAAAAAAGCCCGGACGGCGCGGTCCGGACCCCATCATCGTCAGCCGCCGCCGGTTGATCGCGGGAATGAATGTCGGCGGACGCGGGACCACCCCGTCCGTCCCCCTTTCCCGGTTTCCCTCAAACCTTCCGGTGGGCTTGCACCAGATCGATCACCAGTTCCTCCGCCTTCTCCAGGCTGATCCGGCTGGTATTGAGGCAAAGATGATACAGGTTGGGATCGTTGGGGTCCCGGGGGTCCAGCTTGCCCAGGAAAGTGGTCCGGCGGGCGTCTTCCCTGGAAACCATTTGCTCGGCCTGTTTTTTGGTAAGCTCATAATTTTTTTCCATGAATTCGACCCGGTCGGGCAGGGCCGCCGTCAGGAAAATCTTTATGACCTCGGGGTCCTGGTCCAAGATGAATTGGACGCCCTGGCCCACGATGACCACATCGCCGGACTTGGCTAGGTCAAGGACGATCTTACGTAAAAAAGTCAGATACTTGTCCTCGTCGAATTCCGAGGCGGAATCAGCCCAGCGACGTTCGATAAAGCGGCCCGCGGCCATCCGGGACACTATCCCCAAAAGCCAGTCTCCGGCTTCCCGCTTCATCGCCTCCACCCGTTCCACCGACACATTGGCTTCCTGGGCCACCTGCTGAATTATTTCCCTTTCCACAAACCGGTATCCCAGCGCCCGGGCAATGTTGGCTCCCAGGGTGCGACCTCCCGCCCCAAACTGACGAGAAATAGACAAAATAGCCATCTGAACCTCCGCTAAAGGGGACTATTCGTCCCGCCTGATGTTTTTCCTCGTTTTGTTGCTCCGATCTCGAAAACCCGAGAAGGCCGCGTCCGGTTTTTTGCCCCTGTGTTTTCCAGGCGCGCCGAACGCGGCTTTCCGGTCCGGGGCCGCTCCTGTCCGTCTCGGGCCGCCCGCTGTCAGAGCGTCAGCTTCCCCAGGGCCTCGGAAAGGGCCTCCAGCTTTGTTTCCAAGTCATCCCTGGTCGACCGGGCCTTGGCCAGGTCCTTTCGCCGGCCCATGTTTTCCAGCGCCTGGGCGGTTTCCACGACTTGAGGGGCGGAAAAACTGGAAGCGGCCCCCTTCAAGGCGTGGGCGGATTCGGACAACGCTTCCGGGTCGCCCGCCTCTATGGCCCGGTCGACGCCGGCCAGATAGAAAGGCGCTTTTTCCAGGAACATTCCGGCCAATTCAGTCAGCAGACCCTTATCTCCACCGACGCGTTCCAGGACTTCGTCCATTTTCATAACGGCGGGCGGTATGATTTCCATGGGTAGTCCTTCCAAGGCGGCTTCACGGCGACCCGAGCCTTTCTCGTTTATCTTGATCCGGTTTTCTATTACGTCCAGCAGCTCTTTTTTTATTATAGACTTGGACGGATAAAAATCCATGCCCGTTCGCATGAAGTTTTCCCGGTCGCCCTTCATGGCGGGCGCGGTCAGGGCCGCAATGGGCAGGCGGCCGCCGCTTTCGCTTTCCTGTATCTGTTCACCGGCTAAATGTCGCCCGCCCTTTTTCGGGTTTAGGTCAGGATTGGCAAGGTGCTATTAGGTTAATATCTTATTCATTTCCATTCAAGCGCGGGAAAAGTAATGTCGGCGGCTGGAAAAATTATTCTTTCCAGCACGGGCCGCCGGTGGGGGGGGGAGCAGTCCGACGAATGAACCTGGACGCGATTTTCAAATCGCCGGGAAGGCGTTGAACCGGATTCGGCGGGCGGCGGGGTTAGGTCATCAAACCCAATTCCTCCACCAACCGGGTCGCCAGGTCTAAAATGAATTTCTGCTGGGCCGCGCCGGCGTACCGGACCTGGCAACTCCTCATGTTGGCCAGGCTCCGGATCAGGAGCTCGAACTTCACCCAACCGTCGCCAAGCTCCACGGCGAAGCAGAAAGGCTGGTCCGCCTCGGCTTCATACTGCCCCGGGTCCAGCAGGTCCCGAGGCGCCTCGATCCAATAAAGACCCTCCACCAAGGATGGAGTGGCGAACTCCCTCAGCCGCCCTTCCAACTTGGCCAAGTCCTCGCGCGTCAACTCGTCAAAAAGAATCTGCCGCATTAACCGGCTTTCCTCCCTTGGGTTATTTTTCGGCCTGGAAACGCCGGCCGTGAATATAGGCGTCCAAAACGCCGTAGGCCCAGAGCGCGGCGCCCACTCCCGCCAGCAGGTAGACCAGGGTCATGTTCCGGGAACGCATCCCGTTCAGAATCAAGGGCCATTGCTCGGCCCCCAGGCTGAAATCCGCCCCCATGACCTCGCCCAACACCGCCGAAAGATCGAACAGAAGTTTGAACAAAAGGGCCAGGAAAATCGCGGTTACAGCCGACATCAGGGCGAACCCCTTCAAAAGCTGCCGGTTGAGGACCTGACCCAGGCCGGGAAGGATGAAGGCGGAGCACAGGGGAGCTAAAATTGATTGTCGCACTTTGCCGTCTTTACTCCGGGAAAAAATTGTGCTTAAGCATATACAACCTTCCACCCGGCTGTCAATGCCGGGCCCCGGGAAGGCCCATCTCGACGAAAGGCCCAACAGGCATGAAAAAACCCCAACTTACGCCCCGCCAGGAGGCTATCCTGGCCCAGGTCAGGGTCAACGCCCCCGCCGCCATGCTCCACGAGGGGCTGCTGGAAAAATTTCTCGCGGCCGGCATTCGCCCGGAAGTCGGCCTAGACGCCCGGGCCCTGACTGAAATCCCCCGGGACCGGCTGCGGGCCATGGCCCGGGAATTCAAAAACGCCGGGCTTAAAACCTCGGTCCACGGACCGTTCATGGACCTTTCCCCCGGCGCCCTCGACCCGGAAATACTGGCGACCTCCCGCCGTAGATACGACCAGGGGTTGGAGGCGGCGGCCCTGTTCGAACCGGAACATATCGTCTTTCATCCCATCTACGACCCGGCGCGGCAATGGTCGTACCGGGAACGATGGCTGGAAATCAGCCTCGAAACCTGGCGGCCGGCGGCCCAAAAAGCCCGGGACCTGGGAATCCGGCTGGTCCTGGAAAACACCCACGAAACAGACCCCCGGGACATGGAAGCCCTTTTTTCCGAACTAGCCCCCCTGGGCGTCGGCTTCTGCCTGGACCTCGGGCACGCCCACGCCGTGGGTCGGGTCCCCCTAGCCGACTGGGTGGACGTCTTGGGGCCCCACCTGGCCGCCATGCACCTCCACGACAACTGCGGGGACCGGGACGAACACCTGGCCGTGGGACGGGGCGGGGTCGATTTCGCCGGAATTTTTTCGCGCCTGGTAAAAACAGGCGTCCGGCCCCGGGCGGTCACGCTGGAACCTCATGCGGAAGAAGATTTATGGCCGAGCCTAGTCGCCCTGGCCGAGGTTTGGCCGTGGGACCTTCCGGAATAAATCCGCCGGCCCTATTAAGGCTCGAACCCGTCAGGGCGATCCTCCGCGCCGCCGCTCCCGGGCCGGTCTTCCTGGTCGGCGGTTCGGTCCGGGACCTGCTGCTGGATCGGGATATCAACGACCTCGATCTGGTCGTCCCGGGGGACCTGGAACAGGTCGCTCGCCACGCCGCCGAAATCCTCCGGGTGCGGGCCGTTCCGCTGGGTCGGGACCCCAAGAGAATATTCCGTCTGACCCACCAGGGGCTGGTCTTGGACCTCTGCCCCCTGGAAGGCCCCGATATCGTTTCCGACCTGCTGCGACGCGACCTCACGATCAACGCCATGGCCCTGGAACTCCAGGCGGAAAACTGCCGACTCCTGGACCCGACCGGCGGCGCGGCCGACCTCGAAGCCCGCGTGGCGCGCTTCGTGTCCGAAAAAAACATCCTGAACGACCCCCTGCGCCTGCTCCGACTGTTCCGGTTCGCCGCGACCCTCGGCCTCGAACCCGACCCCGCCGGCCTGGACCTGGTCCGGAAACACGCCGCCCTTATCGTTCGGCCGGCCGGGGAACGCCTTCATGATGAATTGATGAAACTCTTTTCCCAACCCTTCTGCTTTGCCGCGGTCCAATCGATGCTGGAAGTCGGCTTGCTGGAGGCGCTCCTGCCCGAGCTGTCCCCCTTGCGCGGCCGCGACCAGGGGCGTTTCCATCACCTGGACGTCCTCGACCACACCATGCTCGCCCTGGAACGCCTGGAAACGATCATGGCCGCGCCGGACGACTTCCTTCCCGGCCGGGGGGCCGAACTAAAGGAATACCTGGACCGGGGCCCGGTCCGGGCCTGGCTGAAGTCGGCCGTCCTGTTTCACGACCTGGGCAAGCCCGCGACCTGGACCAGGACGCCCGAGGGCGAAATACATTTCCTCGGGCACGAAAAAAAGAGCGCGGACCTGGCCCTCGGCATCCTGTCCCGCCTCCGGGCCTCGTCCGCGGAACAAGGCTTTATCCGGTCCATGATCGAAAACCATTTACGGCCCTTTCACCTCCACGAGGCCCGCCGGGCCGGGACCCTGACCCCCCGGGGCGTGTTTCGCCTGGGCCGGCTCATGGGCGCGGATATTAACGGTCTCCTGATCCACGCCCTGGCCGATTCCCAGGCTTCACTGGGGCCCGGGAGCCTGGCCAGGGGCGGACCCGCTGAACACGCCGCCTTTTTCGTGGAATTACTGGATGAAACCCGACGGCAGCTCCTGGTTTTGGAGAAAGAGCCGCGACTTTTAAACGGCTCCGAGCTAATGACGGCGTTCCACCTGGGGCCTTCCCCCCTGCTGCGTCGTCTTCTCGAGGCCGTGGAAGAGGCCCAGGCCCTGGGAAAAGTGAAAAACAAAACCGAGGCCCTGGACCTGGCCGAAAAAATGCTCTCCCCCAGGGAGGCCGGCGATTGACTATCCGTTTTTCGCCTGTTAGCATTTCAGGATTATGATGGAAAAATTTTCGGCCAAAAATTTTCGAAAAAACCACCGCCGCCCCACGACCGCGTTGCGGCGGACCCTGGAACTTCTCGGGCGCCTAGTCCCGCCCGCCGAAGGTGAAACGCCCGCCCTGGCCCGGGGCGTCGACCGGGCCGCGGAACTGGCCCATCGCCTGGCCGACCGGCTCGACCTGGGGCCCGAGGCGCCGTTGTTCATTCCGCTCCTCGGCGGCACCGGCGCCGGAAAATCCAAGCTGTTCAATTCCCTGGCCGGCTACCCGGCCAGCCCTTCCGGCTTCAGGCGGCCCACCACCATGGCCCCGGTCCTGCTCGCGTCGGAACGGCATCTTCCCCGGGTCGCCCGACCCGACTTTTTCCCCGGCTACCTCATCCGGGAAGCTTCAGAGGAAAAGCCCATCGCGTTCCAACCCGAGGGGCCGCCCGAAATCATTCTCCTCAAGTCCAGGGCGACCGACGACCGGCCCCTGATACTAGCCGACGCCCCGGATTTCGACAGCGTGCTCGCCCCCAACCGCCAGGCCGCCGCCGACCTGTTCGACCGTTCCGACGCGGTGATTATCGCCGCCGACGCCGTCAAGTACGCCGACCAGGTGATCTGGGATTACCTGGACCGGGTCAAAAAAGTCGACAAGCCGGCCATCCTGGTGATCAATCGGGTCAAAAACCCCCTACCCGCCGAAGACTTTCAAAAACGCCTCGACCGCGCCGGTTTAGGGCGTCGTATTATCAGCATCCCGGATCAAGCCGCGCTCGGAGACGAAGACCTGTTTCCACCCGACCTCCCGGCCCTGGTGGAACTGCGACTGACCCTCGCCGACTGGCTCGCCCGCCGGGAGGACCTCCTGGCCGAGGAAGCCTGGAAGACCTGGACCGGGCTGGACGCGGAGCTGGCTTCCCTGCTCGCGGACCTGCAAACGGTTAACATGGGCCTGGAACTCATCCAACAAGGGCTCCGGCGCGCCGCCGACGAAGTGACGGCCGGCTTGGCCGACAACCTCGGCCTGGCTATTTCGGGGGAACTGAAAAACACCCTGGTCCTTCAGGTCCAGGCCTTGTTCCTGCGCTGGGACCTGCTCCGCCAGCCCCGGAGAATAATGGCCCTGCCCTTCACCCTGCTTAGGGACAAGGTCCTCGCCCCCCTAGGAATCCTGGGCGAGGATCGATCTTCCGGCCGGACCGCCCTGGAGAGCGAGGTGGACCGGCTTTTCGAGGCCAATCGGGAAACCATGGTCAGGCTGACGGCCGACTTCAACCTCGCGGCCGGGGAGCTTTTCGCCGCCGCGCCCGCCGGACGCGGCTTGCGGAACGAAAAGGAGTTCGAGGGCTTGGCCATGTCCCCGGACCTGACGAGGGAAAAATACCGGGAAGTCCGGGCCGACCTCGAAGCCTGGGTCGGGGAACGCAGCCGGGAACTGGCCGGCAACCTCAAGTTGGGGGAAAAGATGACCTTCTACCTGGCCCAGGTCGTCTCCCTGGGGCTGTTCATCAGCATCCAGGTCCATACCGGCGGGGGTTTTTCCTTTTTCGACGGCTTGATCGACACGGCCCTGGCGCCGATACTATCCAAAATCACCGGCAGCGCCCTGTCCCGGGACAAGGTCAAGGCCTTCGAGGAAGAAGCGACCCGGAAACATCAGGAGGGCTGCCGGGGCCTTATCCGGGACCAGGCCCAGGCGTACCTCGACTTTCTGGCCCGCGCCGGGGCCGGCCTCTCCGCCGCGTCGGACCTGGCCGCCGCCTTCAAGACCCTGCAAAAAGAAATGGAAACCCTGTCATGACCGCCTCCGGGATCGGGGACCTAGCTCCCAGACTGGATTCCCTGGAAAAATTCCTGGCCCGTCCCGTCAGTCTTCTGCTCCGCCCCGACACGGTCGAAAGCTTGTCCGGCCGGGTCCGGGAAATCAAGGCGCTGCTCCGGTCCGCCGACGACAGGGTCTGCCTGGGGCTGGTGGGCGGCACCGGGGTGGGAAAATCCACCCTGATCAACGCCCTGGCCCGGGAAAAAATATCCGTCGGCTCGGACCTACGGCCCACCACGGATCACCTGGTTTTGTACCGCCACCGCGACAACCCCTTTTCCCTCTCCCCGGACGAGGAAGTCCATACTCACCAGGCCCCGGCCCTGGCCAGTGTCTGCCTGGCCGATTTTCCCGACTTCGATTCCCTGGAACCTTCCCACCGGCAAATCCTGGCCGGGCTTTTTCCCCGGCTCGACCTGCTCCTGTGGGTGGTGGACCCGGTCAAATACGCGGACCAAGCCCTGTTCGACTGGCTGGCCCTGGCCCCCCAGGCCCGGGTGAATCAGGTTTTCATCTTCAACAAAACGGACGAACTCGAAAAAAGATACGGTTCGAAAGCGGCCCAGGCCGTCGCGGGCGTGACCTCGGATTTCAAGGCCAAGCTGGCCCGCTTCGCCAAGCTGGAAGCTCCCGCGGTTTTCCCCTTGTCCGCCCTGGGCGCTTCCGGTCCGGGGTTCCAAGCCTTGCTGGGCCTGATCGCCGGGTTGATGGAAGAAAAACAACGGCGGGCCGTCAAGGACCTCAACCTGGCCGCGTTGATCGAAAAATTGGAAGACGACATCCTTGGCGCGGCCGGCCTCGAAACCGCCCGCGCCGGCCTGGCCAGGCTTCGGGACGCCTCCGCCCGGGGACGGGCCGAGGCCGGGGAAGCCATCCAGGCCGAAGCCCGGCGCTTCGAAGCGACCCTGGGCCGTTCCTGGCGCAAGGGCCTGGCCGCCGAAGCCCGGTCCCGGGCGCCCTGGCCCCTCGATTTTTTCCTTTTCATCTGGGACCGGCTGCTTGGTCTCTTCTCCCGCCGCTCGGCGCCGAACCCCGCCGGCCGGGAGTGGCCCAATCCCGAGCCGACGCTTCTGCTCCATCGCCTGGCCGCCTGGCAAAGCCAAACCGCCCTGGTTTTCGGGACAGGCGCCGACGCCGGGGTTTTGCGGGGGCTCCTGGAAAAAAGAACCGACGCCGCCGAAACCGCCGTCGCCTCCACCCAACTTCTCGACCACCTGGCCCGGGAAAAATCCGGTCGCCTGGCCAAGTCCTTCAAGTGGCGGTTCAGGCAGCACCTCCTGCCCCTAGTGGTCGCGGCCTACCCGTTGGCGACCCCGCTCGCGGCCCTTATCGCCGGCGAGTCTCCCGGCCCGGCCATGGGGACCATGAATTCGCGGGACGTTCTTTATCTCGTGGAAGTCGTCATCGGTCTATATCTTTTGGAAACAGTCTATTACGTCTACAAGCTCGACCGCGGGGCCGGCCGGGGGCTGGCCGAGCTGGCTCGGGATTGGTCCGCGGGCCTGTCGACCCTCGCGGACGAAATGTTTTTTCTGCCCCTGGAAAAATTCGCCCTCGACCTGGCCGGAGAGGTGGCCGAGTTGGAAGCCCTGGGCGCTCGGCGCGGGGAGCGTCGGAACGCTTGAATCACGCCGCCGGGGCGATCATTCGGCGGTTCCGGCGGCCTCCTCTCCGGACGCCGTCCCCGCGTCCCCGCCGCCGTTCATCAGGCGGTACGGATTGACATGTATTCTTTCCAGGATTTTGAGGGCCTTTTCCAACTCTTCTTCCTGTTCGAGGCTATTATCCGGCGCCGGGGAGTTGGGGTCGCCCGCGTAATAAAGATAAAACTCCCGTCCGTCCGACCTGGTGAGAAGCTTTTTCCCGACCTTCGGCTGTTCCCCGGAAAAGTAGACAATGGTCCGCCGTCCATCCGGCCTGGTGACGGTTTTTTGGCCCAACTCGCTAGCCGTCGGCCCGCCGGACTGATAGGTGATGGTCCCCCGGCCATCCATTCCGATATCCACGGTCCGGCCCATCCGGAGCTCGCCCTCGGCGGCGGCGCCGCCCTGGCCCCGGCGGAGCAGTTCCGATTCCACCAGCAACATGATAGTCGGCAATTTGACGCCCTGCTTTTGCAGTTCCACCACCTGGGCGGGGTGGATGGCGATGTTTTCCTCCTGCCCCGAAACCCGGTCGAGCCTGACCAATTTACCGATCAGTTCATCGGAAAAATCCGCCCTGACCAGGCTCTCCACCGTTTCGAAAGTCAGGGCCGGCGCCCTTTTCCGGCTTTTATCCAAGGCCAGGGCGGCTAAATCGGCCAGGGTGTTCCGGGACAATCCCGCGTCGGCCAGTCTCCGGGCTTCATCCTCGGTCAAGGCCTTGACCGGCCCGGGGAAGAGGAAAAAAAACAAAAAAAACAGGGCCGCGAGCAACTTTATCGTTTTTATTGTTGACTTCATGGCCTGTAATTTAGCAAAAATCGTTCCAAACGTCGACTGGGCGGCCGGGCGGCCCGGGGACGGCCGATTCATTCTCCCGAAAAAAAACGAAACTCCCCCGCCGGGTGGGGAAATCCACGCAAGCTATGTTTGACCCGGCCGGTTTTTTTGGATAAAATCATCAAGTAACAATACTCGATCACAGGGCTCCAGGGCGTGGGTCACGAAAACGAAGCCGATGCCGGACACATTCAAGAAAGAGGCCGCGGACGACATGCACTGTCAGAGGTTTGAAACGGCGGCCGAGCTGGCCGCCGGAGGGTTGCTGATCTTCAATCGGGACAGGCGGCCGGTCTTCGTCAGCCGTTCCGCCGCCGAGCTGTTGGGGTTCACGCGCGAGGCGCTTTTGGCGCTGGCCGCGGACGACATTATCAGCCCCTCGAGCCTGGCCGCCTACGAGAAGCTCGTCTCCGAGGCCCTGGCCGAACCCGGGGAACGCTTTTCCGAGGACCTGACCGTGATCTCGTCCTGGGGGCGGGAACTGGAAGTCGAGGCCGGGCTGATTTACAACCCGGCCGAGGAAGAAATTTTCCTGAGCCTGCGGGACCTGTCCCTGTCTCGAATCATGGAGAAGGAACTCCTCAAGAGCAATCAGTTCCTCAGAAAAATCATCATCAACTCCGTGGACGGGATCATCGCGGCGGATGTGTCGGGAGAAATCCTGCTGTTCAACCAGGGCGCCGGGCGGATGCTCGGTTGGACCGAGGAAGAAGTCATCGGCCGCAAGCAAATTTTCGACTTTCTCGAACCCAACGCGAGGGAAACCTTGTGGCCGCGGCTTCGCCGGGACGATCCCCGCGATGGACCGGCGGGGTCCCTGAACCCGGTGGAAGTCGCCATGATCGACCGGCAAGGCCGGCGCCTGCCGGTCAGTCTGTCCTTGTCCAGCATCCTTGAATGGGGCGAGGAAGTCGCCACGGTGGGCATTTTCACCGACCTGAGGGAACGGGTGGCCATGGAAAGGGCCCTCAAGGAAACCCGGGACTACCTCAAAAACGTCATGGAAAACGCCTTCGACATGATCATCACCACCGATCTCGACGCCAATATCGTCTCCTTCAACCGCGGCGGGGAAAGAATCCTGGGCTATCAGCGGGAAGAAGTCATCGGCCGGAGCGTGGAGATGTTTTATCCCGACGCGGAGGAGCGACGGGCCTTGATGAGGCGGATGGAACAGTTCGACGGCGCCGTGAGCAACTACGAAACCAAGCTCAAGCACAAAAACGGCAGCCTCGCGGATATCAGCCTCACCCTGAGCCTCCTGACCGATAACGACGGCCGGATCGTGGGCACCGTCGGCATCAGCAAGGACATCACCGCCCAGAAAAAAGCCCAGGCCGAACTCCGCGCCACCAAGGACTATCTCAACGCCATCGTCGAGAACACTCCGGACATGATCATCACCACCGACCTGGCCAACCGGATCGTGTCCTTCAACCGGGGCGCGGAAAAAATCCTGGGGTACGGCCGCGCCCAGGTCCTCAACCGCCGCATCGAGGAGCTCTACGTCGACCAAAACGAACGCTGGGCCCTGGCCAAATTGCTCAAGGACCAGGACGAGGCGGTCAATTACGAAACCAAGCTCTGGGGCGCCGGCGACCGGGTGGTGGACATCGACCTGACCCTGAGTCACCTGCGCAACACCAACGGCGAAAAAATAGGCACCGTCGGCATCAGCAAGGATATCACCGAAAAAAAACGGATCGAGGCGGAGTTGGAACAGAAAAAAGCCGAGCTCGAAGAAGCCCAACTCCAGATTCTCCACTCCGAAAAAATGGCCTCCCTCGGCAAACTCGCCACCTCGGTGGCTCACGAAATAAACAACCCCCTGGGCGGGATACTCCTTTTCTGCGAAATGATCCTCGAGGAACTGCGGGAAGACGACCCCAACCGGCCGGACTTGATACAAATCAGGGAACAAACCCTCCGCTGCAAGGACATCGTCAAGGGCCTGCTGGAATTCGGACGCATGACCGGGACCCATTACGCCTTCATCGACCTGAACCGGACCGTGGAACAGGGCCTGGCGCTCTTCGCCAATCAGGCCCTGTTTCAAAATATCAAAATCGTTCGGGAAATGGACCCCGGCCTACCCCAGATAATGGGCGACGCCAGCCAGCTCAACCAGGTCTTCACCAACCTCATCATCAACGCCGTGGACGCCATGGATGGACAGGGGACCCTCGCCATCCGGACCTGGGTGGACCAGGAAGCCGAGGAGACGGTGATCGAATTCGCCGACACCGGACGCGGCATAAAACCGGAAGACATGCAGCGGCTCTTCGAACCCTTCTTCACCACCAAGGAAGTGGGGGAAGGCGTCGGCCTGGGGCTTTCGACCAGCTACGGCATCATCAAGAAACATAACGGCGGGATTGACGTTAAAAGCACACTGGGCCAAGGCGCGGTCTTCACCGTCCGCCTGCCCCTGGAAGGGCCTGAACAGGAATGACGGACCAACCGATCCACAAAATTCTAGTAGCCGACGACGAGGAAGTCATCCGGGAAGCGTGCGACCGCATATTGAGGCGGGCCGGGCACGATGTCCGCACCGCCCCCGAGGGGAAGGAAGCCTGGCGCTTGATCCAACAGGAACATTTCGACCTGGCCTTTCTTGACATCAAAATGCCCATCATGGACGGCCTGGCGGTCATGAATTTGATCCGAAAGGAAAATATCGACCTGCCGGTGGTGGTCATAACCGGTCACGGCGCCGCGGAAACCGCCGCCGAGGCCATCAAGGCCGGCGCCATCGATTTTCTCACCAAGCCCTTTTCCCCCAACGAACTCCGCCAGGCCGCGGCCAAGGCCCTGAACCGGGCCGGCCGACCCGTCCGGCGCGCGGGAGACCGGTAATGCTCGAGTCCGCCCAAATCCTGGTGGTCGACGACGAAAAAATGATCCGGGAAGGCTGTTCCCGGATACTCCGCAAGGCCGGACACCAGGTCGCCGTGGCCGCCAACGGACCGGAAGGGCTAAAAAGGATACTGGAAGAACCCTTCCACATCGTTCTGCTGGATATCAAAATGCCGGGCATGGACGGCATGGAAGTCATGGAAATCCTCAAGCGGAAACGTCTCAACCTGCTGGTCCTGGTCATAACCGGGTACGCCACCATCGAAATGGCCGTGGAAGCCATGAAGGCCGGCGCCTACGACCTGCTCCTCAAACCCTTCTCCGCCGACGCCCTGCGCATCTCGGTCAACCGCGCCCTGGACCACCTCCGCCTGGCCCAGGAAATGGAGCGGTTGAAGGAAGAAAAAGAACGCAGTCTCCGGGATATCGCCAACGAGCAGAGCCGGGTTCGGACCATCATCAATTCCATGGCCTGCGGAATTCTCGTCACCGATAACGAAAAAAACGTCGTTCTCTTCAACCCCATGGCCACCCGAATGCTGAACCTCGACTTCGGCCAAGTCATGGGCCGCCCCATCGGGGAAGTGGTCCGACAGGGCCGGCTGGTGGAAATGGTCGAACGCCTGTTCACCGGACAAGAAACCGAGATCACCGCCCTGGAAGACGAAATTGAAATCGAGGGCCAGGTGGTCCTCCGGGCCAGGACCGCCCCGGTGCGGGACGCCGGCAACAGCATCCTGGGCGCGGTTACCGTGCTGCAGGACGTGACCGCCCAAAAAAGAATGGACCGGATGAAATCCGAGTTCGTGACCATGGTTTCCCACGAACTGAAAGCCCCCCTGGCCGCCATTCAACAGCAACTCGAAGTCCTCTTGGGCGGCATGGCCGGCCCGGTCAACGAAAAGCAGACCCATTTCCTGTCCCGGGCCCAAACCAGGGCCGACGGCCTGATTCGGCTGATCAACGAACTTCTCGACCTTTCCCGGATCGAGGCCGGACGCATCGTCTCCCAGCAGGAACCCCTGGACCTGGCGCCGGTCATCAGGCACGTCATTGAATTCGTCCGCCCCCAGGTCGAGGCCAAGGGCCAGGTCATCGACTCCTCTTTCCCGGAAACGCTGCCCCTGGTGTCGGCCGACCCCCGGAACATGGACGAGGTCTTCATCAACCTCATCAACAACGCCATCAAATACAGCCCCGAGGGAGGCCGGATCGAGGTGGGGGCCGACGTCGCGGGAGACCATCTCCGCATCAGGATTTCCGACACCGGATTCGGCATCCCCAAGGACGACCTGCCCAGAATCTTCGATAAATTCTACCGCGTTAAAAACGATAGAACCAAAACCATCACCGGCACGGGCTTGGGCCTCCCCATCGCCAAGGGCATTGTCGAGGCCCATTTAGGCGAGATAAAAGTGGAAAGCCAGGTCGGACAGGGAACCACCTTCACCATTTTTTTGCCCCTTTTAAAATCCGAGCCCGCGAGCCTTCCCCCGGGGAACGCCTGAAATAACGCGGTCGACCATGGGAGACTCCATGAAACCAGTCTTTTGCTTCATTGACGATTCGGCTTTCGAACTGGAAAATTTTCGGGCGTTCCTGGCCCCGGCCGCTCCCGGGATCGATTTCATCCTCGGGTTCACCTACCGGGAAATCAAAAGCCAACTCGGCGCCCGGCAGCCCTGCCTCTTTCTCCTGGATTTATACGGGCGCTTTGACAAAACGGCCAACCCGGTCATTCCCTCCCTGGACGAACTAAAAGTCCTAACCTCTTCCTTCGGGACCATCGAGGATGTCTATCGGGGGCTTGACGACTTTCAGGGCGACAAAACCAATGAATTTCTCAAAAGACTCTTCCATCTCGTCCAGTCCTGGCGATTCCTGTTTTATGAAACCTCCCGCCAGGCCGGGCAGGACATCCGCTACGGCCTGGACAACCTGGCCCAGGCCCGGCGGGACTACCCCGCCGCCGCGGCCGTCGCCTACACCCGCAAATCCCTGATCATGGACGCCGTGGAAGTTGTCCGGGCCGGAGTAGACGGGCTCTCGCTCAAACCCGACGGCCCCGATGACCAAGCCATCGCCCGCGCCACCACCGAGGCCGCTCCCGGTCTCATCGAGGATTGGAGCGCCCTGGTGAGCGCGCGTTTTTCCGGAGACCTGAAAAACCTGGCCGGGGTCCTCATCCAGGCTGGCCTGGCCGGGGAAGTCTCCCGCCTGCCCTTTCCCGACAAAATGTCGAAACAAGCCCAGGCCGTGCTTGGCCCGGGAGACTGGGCCTTCCTCGAAGCCGCCGCGGCTTGGTGGTCCCTCGCCGGGCACGACCCGATTCTGTAACACGCCGCCGCGGCCGCCGGCCCTAGTCCTCCGCCCTCGTCAGCAGGGGCGCCCTGAAGGTGAACACCGCGCCGCCTTCGGGGCGGTTGTCCACGGCGACGTCGCCGCCAAGTCCCCGGGCCATTATCCGGGCCCCGGCCAAGCCCAGGCCGTGCCCCTTGCGGCCGGAGTCGGCCTGCTCGGCGGCCCTGAAGTAACGCTCGAAAATCAAGTCCCGATGTTCCGGTCGGACTCCCGGTCCGTCATCGGCGACCGTCACCACCAGGTCGTCCTTTTCCGTCGCCGTCTTGATCGAGACCAGGTTTTGGCGGAAATGAAAGGCGTTCTTGAGCAGATTGCCGATGATCAAACGGAATTTCTCCTCGTCCCGCCAGATGAAAAGCCCTTCGGTCGCCGTGGAAAAATCGACTTCGTAGCCGCGCGTCGCCAGAAATGCCAGGGCTTCCCGGCGGGAATCGATCTCGAGGGCCTCCGCGTGGGTCTCTTCCTCCAGGTTTTCGAGGGTTTCCATAAGGCAGTCGTAAATCAGATCGGCCGGGCGGAAGGAACGACAGACCCAGCGGCCCGCCTCCGTGCACCCGATTTCCAGGAGGCTGTAGAGCATGTCCCTGGTTTTGCGGGCGTTGCGCAGAATTCGCTTGAGGGTCTTTTCCTGAAGCGGGTTCAACTCGCCGTATTTATCCCGGCGTTCCAGCAGGCTCCTGACCCCGGACTCGATGACCGCCGCCGGGTCCTTGAGTTCGTGGATCAGGAATTCCACCTGGAGGTCCCGGAAGAACCCTTCCTCTTTTTTTTCCGGCCGAACCGGCGCCGATTCTTTTATCTGGGTCATTTTTTTCTCGTCGCGAGAACGTCCGGACCGGGGGGGACAGTGAAGACGCCTCCCCCCCGGGTTATCGGTCATTGGTTATGCCGGGCGATTACTTTTTCAGGGCGTAGGCCTGCTGGCCTTCCTGGTAGAGGTCCCGTCCGGCCAGGTCGTTGACGACCACGGCGGGGAAATCCTCCACCCGCAGCTTGCGGACGGCCTCGGGGCCAAGGTCCTCGTAGGCGATGATCTCCACTTCCTTGATGGCCTGGGCCAGAAGGGCGCCGGCGCCGCCGATGGCCCCGAAGTAGACCGCCCCATGTTCGATCATGGCCTTCTTGACTTCCTCGGACCGGCGGCCCTTGCCGATCATGCCCCGGAGCCCCTTGGCGATGAGCGTGGGCGCGTAGGGGTCCATGCGGTAGGATGTGGTCGGGCCGGCCGCGCCGATGATCCGGCCCGGCGGGGCCGGGGACGGTCCCACGTAGTAAATGATCTGACCGTCGGGGTCGAAAGGCAGGAGTTCGCCGCGATTGAGGGTTTCGATCAGTCGTTTGTGCGCCGCGTCCCTTCCGGTGTAGATGATCCCGGAAATAAGGACGTTGTCGCCGGCTTTCAAGGGCTCGAGATCGGCCCGGGCGAGGGGAGCGGAAATTCGATGGGTCGCGGTCATAGCAAGGCCTCCCCATGACGGCTGGAATGACACTGAATATTAACGGCCAGCGGCAGGGACGCGATATGGCAGGGCATCATTTTCAAATGCGCTCCCAGGGCCGTGATCCGCCCGCCGGTCCCCTGGGGGCCGACGCCCAGGCCGTTGACCGCCTGAAGCAACTCCTCTTCCAGGGCCGCGGCCTCGGGGTCGGGATTGACCGAACCCAAGGGCCGGAGCAGGGCGATCTTGGCCTCCTTGGCGGCCAACTCGAAGCTGCCGCCCACGGCCACGCCCAAGGTTATGGGCGGACAGGGGTTGGGGCCGGCCTCGGCCACGGTGGTCAGGACGCGGTCCTTGATTCCTTCCCAGCCGTCGGCCGGCTTGAGCATGAACACCCGGCTCATGTTCTCGCTGCCGCCGCCCTTGGGAACGGCGATCAGTTTCAACCGATCCCCGGGGACCACGTCGAAATGGACGATGGCCGGCGTGTTGTCCCCGGTGTTCTTGCGGGTCAGGGGGTGGCAGACGGATTTACGCAGATGCCCGTCGCGGTAGGCCTGGCGGACCCCTTCCTCGATGGCCTGCCTGAGAGGTCCCCCGACGATGTGAACATCCTGGCCCAACTCCGCGAAGACGATTCCCAACCCGGTGTCCTGGCACAGGGGAATGCCCGTGGTCGCGGCCAGGTCGGCGTTTTCCAGAAGTCGATTGAAGATTTCCCGGCCGACCGGGGATTCTTCCTCGGCGGCCCCTTTCCGAAAAGCGTCCAGAACATCCCGGCCGAGATGGAATTCGGCTTTCAAAAACAGTTCCTTGACGGTCCGGATGATTTGGGTGGTGGATATTTCCCGCATATGGCTTGTACCTCCAGATGTTTTTTCTTACAAGATTTGCCGGTTGTTTACAAGCCCCCGGCCTGGGCCGGGCCGGGAATCGAAAAAAGCATGACTTGCTTTAGGACCGGAGTCTATGGTAGCTAGAACGGGTAACGAACGAGTTGGAAAGGGGGCTGGAATGGCCGGCGTCAATAAAGTAATTTTGGTGGGACATCTGGGAAAGGACCCGGAAATCCGCTATACGCCCAATGGCCTCGCCGTGGCCACCTTCAGCATGGCCACCACCGAGCGGGTGGGCCAGGACCGCGAGGAGCGCACCGAGTGGCACCGTATCGTGGCTTTCGGACGGTTGGCGGAAATTTGCGGCGAGTACCTGGCCAAGGGTAAGCAAATTTATATCGAAGGGCGCATCCAGACCAGGGAATGGGAGGACCGCGACGGCAACAAAAAATACACCACCGAGATAGTGGCCAACCAGATGCAAATGCTGGGGTCGGCCTCTTCCGGCGGCGCGAGCCGGGAAGATTATCGCCCGCCGCAACAGTCCCAGCCGCGCCAGGGCGGCGGCGGGGCCCCTCGCCAGGCCGCGCCGCGAACCCAGGCGCCGAGCGGCGGAGCGCGCCCGGCCCCACAGCCGCGCAAGGACTATAACGCCCCGGCCGCCGGCGACGCCGGTGGGGATTTCGGCGGCGATTTCGGTGGAGACCAGGGCGATTACGGCCCTCCGGGAACCGACGACGACATCCCCTTCTGATTTCAGCCCCGTTTTTTCCGCCGGTCATAAAAGGAGGGCGGGTCTCGACCGCCCTCCGGTTTGCCGACTAACAGGCGATGTTAAACCGTTTCCCGGCCGACCGGGCGCCGGCCGGTTTTCCAAGGTTTTGACCGCGCCGACCGCCTCCCCCCCAAGTAGGTAATCTTAACTCTATTTCCACATTTCCTTGACAATACCGCGGGGCTTAATTAATAGTTTTCCGTTTTACTCTACTTAATAAGAAATCCGGGGCCCGACCCCAGGGTTTGGCGGGAGCGAGATGGAAGACAACGGCCGCCCTCTGAAAATCTGCATGATCAGCTACCGCAGCAATCCCTTTTGCGGCGGGCAGGGAGTATACGTCAAGCAACTGAGCCGGGCCCTGACCGACCTCGGCCACACCGTGGAAGTGGTGTCCGGCCCGCCGGACCCCTGCCTCGACCCGGACGTCGCCGTGCACCGCCTGCCCTGCCTCGACCTGTACGACCCGGCTAATTTTTGCCGGCTGCCCACCATCCGGGAATTCATGGACCCGGTCAACGTGATCGAATGGCTGGGGGTCTGCACCATGGGGTTCCCGGAACCCTATACCTTCGGCCTGCGGGCCCGCCGTTTTCTTCGAGACAAATTCAGGAAATACGACGTGATCCACGACAACCAGAGCCTGTCCCACGGCGTTCTGGCCTTGAAAAAATTCCGCCCCACCATCGCCACCATTCACCACCCCATCACCCAGGACCGCAAAATAGACCTCATGTCGGTCAAGGCGCCCTGGAAAAAGATGAAGTGGGCCAGGTGGTATTCCTTCCTGGGCATGCAAAAAAAAGTGGCGCGAGGCTTGACCCCCATCCTGACCGTGTCCGCATGCGCCCGACGGGACATCAGTCGTGATTTCGGGATTCCGGAAGACCGCTTTCGGATCGCGCCCAACGGCATCGACATCGAGGCTTTTCGCCCCCTCCCGGGAATCGAACGGGACCCGAACCGGCTGATAGTGACCAACAGCGCGGACATGCCCCTCAAGGGACTGAATTATCTGCTCCTGGCCCTGGCGGCCCTCAACCAAAAACGGGACGCCCGGTTGACGGTTATCGGAGCGCCCAAGCGGGGGGGCATGGTCGCCAACCTGGTCAAGGACCTGGGCTTGGGGGAAAAAGTCTATTTCACCGGCCGGGTGAGCCAGGAAGAATTTCGGTGGCATTACGCCAAGGCCTCGGTCGCGGTGGTCCCCTCGGTGTACGAGGGCTTCGGCTTGCCGGCCGGGGAAGCCATGGCTTGCGGTTTGCCCGTGGTCAGCACCACCGGCGGCGCCCTGCCCGAGGTGGTGGGCGACGCGGGGCTCCTGGTCCCGACCCGGGACCCCGCCGCCTTGGCCCAGGCCGTTGCCACGCTTCTCGATAACCCCGAGTACGCCGCGAAGGTCGGCCGGGCCGGGTATGAACGGGTGCACAGCCAGTTCACCTGGAAAAACGCCGCCTTGAAAACAGCGGCCGCTTATCGGGAGGCGATTCGTGATTACCGTTGACTTCAGTCGCCTGAACCTGGGACCCGGCAGCCGGATACTGGACATGGGCTGCGGGTCCGGCCGTCATACCGCCGAGGCGGCCAGAAACGAGAACGCCCTGGCCGTGGGCGCGGACCTGAACTTTTCGGACCTGCGGGAAGCCCAAAAAAGAATGGAATACCATGTCGCGCTGGGGGAAACCGGCGGCGGCCCCTGGGCTTTTCTCACCGCCGACGTGACCCGGCTGCCCTACCAGGATAATTGCTTCGACTTGGTGATCTGTTCGGAGGTGCTGGAACACGTGCCGGACCACCAAAAAGCGGTCCGGGAACTGGTCCGGGTGCTCAAGCCCGGCCAAAACCTCGTGGTCAGCGTGCCGGCCCGCCTGCCGGAAAAAATTTGCTGGCTGCTGTCCGACGACTACTACAATTCCAACGGCGGGCATATCCGAATTTACAACGAAGGGGAACTGGTCTGCCTGCTCGAGGAGTGCGGCGTCAGGAAATGGGCGGCCCACCGGGCCCACGCCCTGCATTCCCCCTACTGGTGGCTCAAATGCCTGGTCGGCCCCACCAGGAATAATTCCCGGCTGGTCAAGTGGTATCACGATTTCCTGGTCTGGGACATGATGAAGAAACCCAAGGTCACCCGGACCCTGGACCGCTGGTTGAATCCGGTCCTGGGCAAGAGCCTGGTCCTGTATCTTAAAAAGGAAGCTTGACTCCCCCCGAAATGAACCCGACCACCTGTAAATTTCCCAACGTCGCCGTGGTCCTGTGCCACACCAGCCTCCCCGAAAACATCGGCGTCTCCGCCCGGGCCGCCGCCAACATGGGCCTGGGCCGACTGCTCCTGGTCGATCCCTTTCGCCTGGAGCCGGAAGTGATGATGGCCGCCGCCACCCGGGCCGGCCAGCCGTTAATCGAGCGCCTCGAGGTCTTTCCCACCCTGGCGGAGGCCCTGGCCGGGTTTCAGTACGTCATCGGGACCACGGCCCGCCGGGGCTCCCACCGGGGACCGTTTTTCAACCCCGAGACCATGGCCCGCAAGGTCGTGGAACTGGGGCCGGACGTCAAGGTCGCCCTGGTCTTCGGACCGGAACGAAGCGGCCTGACCACCGAGGACCTGCGTTTCTGCCAGGCCGTGGTCCGCATCCCCACGGCCGATCCCAAGGTCAGTTCCCTGAACCTGGCCCAGGCCGTCTTGATCCTGGGGTACGAACTCCTGCTGGCCCAAGCCCCGACCACGCCGCCGTCGGAATTCAAGTCCGCGCCCATGGGCGAAATCGAGGAAACCTACCAACGATTGTCCGAGATTCTCGTGAGCATCGGCTTTCTGCCCGACGAAAACACGGGGCACTGGTTGATGAGTTTCAAGCGGATTTTTAACCGGTCCGGCCTGACCCATGGGGATTGCAACCTGCTCAGGGGGGTCTGCCGCCAGATGGACTGGGCCTTGGCCCAGGCGGCCAAGACCGGCCGGGCCGGACGTTTCCACGAGGACCGCGCCGCCGGCCCCGCCGTTAATTCATCCCCCGGCTCCACCGGCGGCGGGCCGGGGCCCGATAGCCGGGAAACCTAGAACCTAGTTTCAAAAAATAAATGATATACGATGCTCTCTGGGCCTTGGGTCGCGAAAAGAGCCGCCTAGGCCCAGAAAATTTCTTGCCGGAGGTCGAGGTCACGGCGCGACCTGTTCTCGAGAATCTTGCTCGAAGCAGGACTCAAGAAGCCAGGTTGGTTCAACGAGCGCTGTCGGCGGCCATCTGAAATTTTATTGTTCCTTTTATTCTAAAAGACAACACCTCGCCCAAAACCGAAGGGGCATGGGCTGGGCCGGACTATTGTCTCTCTCACCCGGGGGTGGGGCGAGGGGGGGCTTTGGTCCACCCGGGCCGACGGGGCCGGCCAAGATGTATAAGTGAGCCTGACGACGAGTCGAGGCAAGACGCGGGGTTTTGCAATTGGCTGGATTTATTAAGACGTTCACAGCTTCTGGAACCTCTGGAGCCAGGGCAATAAGCCGCCGACATACCAAAAAATCACATGACACTAGCCTGATGACGTTAATTTGTCAGGCTTGTGCGGGCTGGAAGCCCGCCGTCCCGGACGGGACGCTCCGGGCTGGTCTGTAGCGTCTCGAGCCAAATTTTGATTGACAATCAGTCAAAATCGTTTATAATAACCCCAGGATTTGGAAGGAGCGGCTATGAGCCGAATCAGCAAACCGCCCGAAGAACGGCGCGAGGAAATCATCAGAGCCTCCCAGAAGCTCTTCATTGGAAACGGGTTCGCGAAGACAAAAGTCAGCGACATCGTCAAGGCGGTCGGCGTTTCGCAGGGGACTTTCTATTATTATTTCAAAACCAAGGAAGAGATCATCGATGCCATTGTCGATGGTTATATTGAAGAAATTATTCGAAAAATTTTGCCGGTCATGAGCGAACGCCGCCTGACGGCCTTACAAAAACTGGAACGGATGTCCGACCTGCAACTCGAAGTGAACCAAAAATCCAACCGAAACATCCATAGTATCAAAGGAGTGGATATCCACGAAAAAATTATCGGCCAGCTTGTCCTGAAGCTGGTCCCCCTGCAGGTTGAAGTCATGCGGCAGGGAATCCGGGAAGGGGTTTTCACGGCCCAACACCCGCGGGAATTGACCGAAATTTTCGTGGCGGCGGCCAATATCCTCTTCGATCCCGGGATTTTCGACTGGAATCCCGCCGAACTCGAAGACCGGATTTGGCATTTGATCCGTTGGATGGAGACCTGCTTCGGCGCGCCGGAAGGGTCCCTTCAATTTTTCGGGCGGCTTATGAGCGGCGGCCGGCTAGGGTTTTAGTTTTTTTTACCTTAATATTGACTTGTAATCAGTCAAAATTGGGAGGAAAAATGGCTCATCACCCGCCCCACCAAAACACCCGGCTCGCGGCCCTCCAAAAATGGAGCGCGGCCTTGGCTTTTCTCGGGTTCCCCACGTTTTTTATCGTGGCCAACCTGCTTCATCCCAACCTGCTCCACCACAAGGCCCTGGCCGACGCCTCGGGTTGGATCGCACATTTCCGGGGACAGGAATGGCTCCATCTCGCCCACGCCCTCGAATTTTTCAGCGCCCCCCTGTTGATCATCATAGCTCTTCATTACATGGGTCGGCTGCGCGACCGGGCGCCCTGGCTCGGCTTCATCGGCGGGTGTTTGGCCATTTTCGGCGCGCTGATGCTCATCGGCAACAAAAGCGCTTTTTGTCTGACCATCAGCGCCTTTGACACTCTGTCGGATCCGGAACTCACCGCCATGACTCCAGCCCTGGATGCACTTCTGCAAAAGAAAAGCTGGCTGGCCCTATTATTACTCCTCCCGCTGCTGCCCCTTGGTTTTCTGCTCCTGGGCCTGGCCCTGTTCCGGTCCGGAATCATCCCCCGATGGCAGGGGATTCTCATAATGATCGGGTCGGGCCTTTTATTGAACCCGGAGATCGAAATAGTGAACCTGACGGCCTCGATCATTCTGCTGATCGCCTTTTTTCCCTATGCCCTGAACATTATTAAAGGAGGTTTGAGATGAAAAACATTTTTTCGGTCATGGTCCTATGCGCTTTCGCGGCGGGATGCTCCCTTAAAACCTCGCCGTCGGAGACGAAGCCAACGTTCTCCACGGTTCCGGAAGCGGTCGGCGGGTTGCTGGCGGGAGCGGGGTCGGACGAGGAGAAGCTCCGCCGTCTGTTCAACTTCGTCCGGGACGGGATACGTTTTGATTTCATCTACCCGCAAGACGCCCCGGTGGAACGGATTCTGCGGGAGGGGCGAGGGGTGTGCATGCAAAAAGCCAACCTTCTGGTCGCCCTGGTTCGCGAGGCCGGTTTTACGGCCCGTTTTCGATTCATCTATGTCAGTAAGCAGGCTTTGGTGGATTTTCTCCCCGATTTCGCCTACCAGCGCTGGGAAGACCCCTTTCCGCACACCTTTCCCGAAATCAATTTCAATGGAAAATGGGTCGCCCTGGATCCATCGTTCGACCGGGAATTGCATGAACTCTGCCTGGAAAAAGGAATCAACTTCGCGCGGTTTCCCTTCCGGAACAAGGTCTCCCTCGACTTTTCCGTCGAAGGCGTGATCGGACATCAACAGTATTTTGAAGTTCAGGGCCGACCTTCCTTTGTCGGCGACGATCTGGCGCCCCTTATTGCGTGGCGAAACGAGCATGCGGCCTGGTACAAAAGGATGCTGCAACCCATGATCTTCAGGAAAGCCAGCGCCATTCTGGCGGACCTGAGGCGTGAGGGAGCCTGATATCAGTATTCGTCGGGCCTGGAGCCGGTGGCAAAGCTTCGGTTTTTGACAGAGCCATGACCCGCGGTCACGCCGGTTACGCCAAATCCCTTTCTTATGCCATCGGCTCGGTCTCCATCGTTTTAGCCCGACCGGCGCTAATCCACGCTCCCCTGCCCGGCCTCGGCGAAAATGGCTTCATTTTGTCGGCTTTCGCCCACATATAACAATATTTTCATGATGATGGCCGCCAGAGGAACCTGGATGGCATAAGCCAGCGCGATGGGCAGAACCGCTCCAGGAAAACTGAGCATGGCGATGGCCACGGCAATCGACAAATCCCGCATGGCCGTGCCATAGACCAAGGCGATCATTTTTCCCCGGACCAAAAAGGCACGGCCCAGAAAAAAACCGAACCCAATGGAGACGGTGTAGAACAGAATCAATGGGACTAGGGTCAGGGCCGCGCTATTCACGTCGTTCAATATCTGGTGGGCCTTGAGCGACATGGCCACAAAAATGATCATAACCACGCCCAGGGAGCTGACCGAGGAAAGGTGGGGGGTCAAACGCTTGAACCCTTCCTGGCCGAAACGGCGGATAATCATCCGGCGAGTCAGGTCGCCGGCCGCCATGGGCGCCACCACGATGTAGAGCAGTTCTTTCAGGATATGAATGGGATCAAAGGGCACGGTCTGCCCCACCAGAAACTTGAGATAGATCGGAAGAAGAAAAATCGACAGTAAAAGATTGACGGCGATGATCACCAGGGCCGTATTGATATTTCCTTTGGCCAGTCCGGTCCAGGCCGCGGTCATTCCGCTGGTGGGCAGCAAGGCGATCAGGTATAACCCCACCGCGTAAATGGGGTTGTTTTCAAAAAACAACCGGGCCACGACGAAAGCCAGGACCGGCATGAGAATGAAATTGACCATCAGACTGAGAAAAACCGGCCGGAAGTCCTTAAAGGCCCGGAATACCTCCTCAATCTTGATGTTGATCATCATGGGATAGACCATCAGCAATAGAATCGGCAAAACCAGCGGCTTGAGGTATCCGACTTGTTGGTAGTAACCATGTACCAGTCCCAAAACCAAGGCGGCCAGGATCAAATACAAAAGATTGTTTCTGACAAACGACAAAACCCTCGACATTTTGTTCTCCTTTTTGGTCAGTGAATACTCTACTCAGCAAAGCGCTTTACCAATTTGATGTATTAATGAGACTGGCCGGCGTGAAAGGTTTCGGGAAAAAACGTCCCGGGCTTGTTTCTTTTATTCCGCAAGACAACACCTCGCCCAAAACCCAAGTGGCATGGGCTGGGCCGGACTATTGTCTCCCTCACCTCCACTGGGTTAGGGCGAGGGGGGGAGTCCTTGGTCCACCCGGGCCGACGGGGCCGGCCAAGATGTTGGGTTTCGCCTAGGGCTCAACCCAACCTACGGAGATCACATTATTTTTTGACCTGTAGAGGCATACTAGGCCAAGCAATTCCAAACGCCCCGGACTTCTTCGGGCGGGCACGGACGCCCGCCCCTTCCGCCCTCGAAACACGACGTTTTGGGGCGTGAAACCGCCGCCAGGCGGGTTCTCCGGAAAAAGAGCCGGGGGTCGCCGGGGGCGCCGGCTCCGGCGCGACCCTGACCCTGGGACGGGAAGGAGTCTCTCGAAGCCCAACGCCAGGCGCGCGGGGGGCGGAGCAGCCCCGCCGCAAGGCGACGGCCAACGTCTCCAATTTACCGCGGCAAGGCCCGTAAAATAGTAAAAGATGACGCGCGTTGCGCACCCTACAACCTATCGCTGGTTCCCAGGGCTCTAGCTTGGGAACCCGAGAAGGGGAAGCTCTATCTTCCCCACTTTATCCGGAAAGTTACCAAGGTTTATCAACGCGGCGTTTCAATTCCGTAGTCCTAGCGCGGCGGTGAAGGTATCGATATTAGTCGGCTTGAAATTTCATCCGTCTCGTTGAACCCATGCCTGAAGGCTCGCCGGGCAAGGTCTATCTCCTGGCCGGCGATTATGGGCGGGAACGGGGCGCTACATCTCTAGAGTGAGGAAGCTGGAGCTTCCCTGGCCGAGGTTCCCAAGCTAGAGCTTGGGAACCAGCCTTAACGGGGCCAGCCAAGAGAGCAGCCCCGCCGCAAAGCGTGGCCAACGTCTCCAATTTACCGTGGTCGGGCCCGCAAAATAGTAAAAAATGGTGCGCGTTGCGCACCCTACAAACTGCCGCCAGATGGACTGGGCCTTGGCCCAGGCGGCCAAGACCGGCCGGGCCGGACGTTTCCACGAGGACCGCGCCGCCGGCCCCGCCGTTAATTCATCCCCCGGCCCCAGCGGCGGCGGGCCGGGGCCCGATAGCCGGGAAACCTAGAACTTGGTGGGCCAGTTGGCCAGCTTGTGCTCCGAAAGGCCGCCGGTCCGGGAATCGTGGCAGATATCCAGGGCCTTGACGATAAAATCGCGGGTCGCGGCCGGTTCGATGATGTCGTGAATATAATGATGCCCGGCGGCGGCGTACGGGGTGGAATCCTCCACCATGCCCTGGATGAACTGGTCCATCTGTTCCGGGCTGGTCTCCTTGCCGCCGAAAACCACCCGGGCCGCTATTTCCGGGTCCACGAAACTCATTTCCGCCGTGGGCCAGGCGACCAGGAAGTCGGCGCCGCAACCCGAGCCGCACATGTTCCAAAAAGCCATGCCGTATGCCTTCCTCAGGACGATCGCGATGCGGGGAACGCTCAGCAGACCCAGGGCGTTCATGAAATTCATGACCCGGGCCGCGACCCGCTTTCTTTCCGCTTCCTTGCCCACCAGGAACCCGGGGATGTCGTGCAAAAATATCAAGGGGATGTTGAAGGTGTCGCACAGACAGAGAAAGCTGATGACCTTGTCGATCCCGTCGGTGTCCATGGCCCCGCCCTGGAACATGGGCTGATTGGCCACCAGGCCAACGGACTTCCCGCCGATGCGCGCCAGCGTGGTGATCACCGATTTCCCGAACAAGGGCTTGATGGGGAAGAGACTGCCCTTGTCCGCCAGGCAGCTCAAAATTTTGTTCATGTCATAGGCCCGGTTCCTTCTTTCCGGCAGCATGTCCAGGATGCGGGGCATGTCCTCCCCCGATCCGGCCGGTATATCGACGCGGGGCGGGAGCTGGTCCCGGTGCGAGGGCAGGTAGGACAGGAATTCCCGGATTATCAGAAAACACTCGTCCTCGTTTTCGGCCACGCGGTCCACGTTGCCGGTTATTTTGGCGTGGACTTCCCAACCGCCCAGCTCCTCGTCGGTGACTTCCTGGGACAGGGCCAGGCTCACCACCCGGGGCCCGGACACGCCCATGGCCGTCCCCTTGACCTGGACCACGAAATCGGACAAACAGGCCATCCAGGTGGGCATGCCGTAACATTCACCCAGAATGGCCGTGACCATGGGGGTCTGGCGGACCCGGCTCATGATTTGCAAATACGAATCCATTCCCCCGCCGCCGAAGGACGCCAGGCCCTTGGAACCCATGATATCCGGCATCCTGGCGCCGCCGGCCTCGCCCAGGTAGACCAGGGGGAAGCCCTTGCGGGCGGCGTGGACCTTCATTTCCCCTTCCTTCCGCCCGGCGATGCGGCTGGAAGTCGCGGCCAGCACCGTGAAATCGTTGGCCGACACCACCACCTTGCGGCCGTCGATGGTTCCATACCCGGCGATTTTACTGTCGGTCGGGCTTTTGTCCTCCATCCCCGGCATGTCCGAATGGTTGAAGAGGCCCATTTCCATGAAAGAGCCGGGATCGAGCAGCCGGGCGAGTCTTTCCCTGGCCGTGAGACGCCCCCGGGAATGCTGCTTTTCGATTTTATCGGGACCGCCCATGCGCAGGGCTTTTTCTTTTCTGGTTCGGTATTCCTCAAGCTTTTTTTCGAAGGGCATATCCGGCTCCTTAATCAAATTTTGAAAAAAAATTACTCACAAACTTAAAATATTTCCAGAAAAAAATATCGTCGGTTAAAAATATTACCATATTATCCTAGGATGGATAAATTTTTGCCCAGACCTTCTGCCTGTCAGTTAGAACAAGTCCTTGCCTCGCCCCCGCCCCGCTAGCCCGGGTGAACCAAGGCCCCCCCCCTCGCCCCCCGTTGGGGACGTGGCGGCGAATCCCGGAACGCGACCCGGCGCCCTCGCGGTCGAGGGCGCGCTTTTCAAACCAGTCCGGCCAGCTCCGCGCCTTTTTTCAAGGCCGCCAGTTGGTCCCGGAGTCGACCCGTGTATCCCATGGACACCCGGACCAGGCCCGGGGAAAGCCCGGTGGTGGCCTGGTCCTCGGGAGGTATTTCCGAGGACGTGGACGAACCGGAACAGGACATCAGGGTGTCGTAGTACCCCAGGGACACGGCGATGAGCCCGAAGCCCACCTGGTTTTGGAGGACCGAGAGCAGTTTTTCCGCCTTCACCTTATCTCCGCAATCCAGGCTGAAAATTCCCCCGAACCCGTAGCCGGGGTTGACCAGGGATGCCAGGAGTTGATGGTCGGGATGGCCCGGCAAGCCCGGGTACAGGACCTTGACGCCGATTTCCCGAAGAAGTTCGGCCGCGGCCAGGGCCCGGCGACTGTGTTCCTTCATGCGCAGGCCCAGGTGGGGAAGCCTCTGGATGATGTCAAAGGCGCACCGGGGGTCCATGGTCGGTCCCAGGAGCATGATGCGTCCGGTGTGGAGGTCCATCAACTTGTAAATGAAGTCCAGGTCGGCGCAGACGGCGCCGGAAATGAGGTCCGAGCCGCCGTTGACGAATTTGGTCAGGGAATACACGACCACGTCGGCGCCCCAGGCGGCCGGGGAGACGACCATGGGCATGAAAGTGTTGTCCACCACCAGCTTGATCCCCCGGGCGTGGGCGATCGCGGCCAGGGTGGGCAGGTCCGCGACCCGCAGGGTGGGGTTGGCCGCGGTTTCCAGATAAAAGGCCTTGGTGGCGGGGGTGACGGCCGCCTCGAAAGCGGCGGTGTTGGCCGGGTTGACAAAGGTGGTCTTGATTCCCATGTCCGGGAACAGGTCGTGGAGCAGGGCGTAGCTGCCGCCGTAAATAGTGTGGCCGGCCACGATATGGTCTCCGGCCCGGCAGATTTGCAGCAGGGCGCTGGAAATGGCGGCCATGCCGCTGGCCGTGCAGGCGGCGAATTCCGTCCCTTCCAGGGCGGCCAGGTACCGGGCCAGGACGTCCACCGTGGGGTTGAAATGCCGGCTGTACAGAAAGCACCCGTCCTTTTCCGGGCCCCGCAGCCCCGAAAAGATGTCGGGCATGGTTCCCGGCTCCATCACGGTGAAGGTCGAGGATCGCTCGATCGACGGGCAGACCCCGCCATGCTCTCCGAATTCCCTTTTGGCCTGGTATAAGGCCATTTCCGGGTCCCATCCGGCCATATTCTCCTCCTTGAATCGGGTCAAGCTAGGGACCGCCTGGCGGTCCGATTTACCTTGGATGTCATCCCCATGCTATCAGCCCCCGGGACGGCGGGCAACCGGGATTTGCCCCCGCCGGCCGGGGCGGTCGCCCCGACGTCCTTTTTCTTGACTTTTTCCCTGTTTTAAACCTAGTCTGACCGCCTGGACCGTAACCCTAATTCAATCACGAGGCGCAAAAGAGATGGAGTCGCAGGCCGAGCCGAGGGAAAAACTCAACCCCAACCTTCTGGACGTGGTGAAAACAGATGCCGGCGGGACGATCTATTATGCCGGAAAACCTCTTACGACCCCGAAAGGGCTGGAAGCGTCCCACGAAAGCCTGAGGCTTCTGGAACACATCCTCCGGGAACTGTCCCTGACCAGGGAGCTCGATTGGGGCGGGATCAATTCCTATTCACTTTTTTCCCTGCAGAAAGACCTGCTGGAAAACCTGGAAACGTCCCTGGACGAATCGTTCGAAAAAATATACGCCGGCGACCCGATAATAATGGGCTCCAAGGCGACGGCCGGGGAGGAGGCCGGGGAAGGGCTGAACGATATTCTCGATTTTTTCGAAAAAAGGGGGCTGGCTTTTTCCTTCCTCTTTGGCGGGGTCCACAGCCTTCTCCAGGGCGTCAACAAGTTCATTCTCGAGTTCACGGAATGTTCCGAGGGCGCCGGGCTCATGGACCCGGCCGGCCGACTCAAGGTCTTTCACAAGGTCTGGTCAGGGTTGCCCCTGGAAAAAAAGACCGGCGTCGTGGTTTTGGGACAGGCCCACAAAATGGGAGTGATCCTGCCCTTGCTGGCGGTCTTGCGACGGATTACTCCGGCGGAATACGCCAACGGCGTGCTGGTGATGCACCTGCCGCACCAGAAGGGCCGCCTGGCCGGGCCGGGGTGGCATGACGTCCTGACCGGCGAACGTTGCGTCAGGACCTCGTTTCCGGACTGGGAAAAGCCGGAAGCCAGCTTCGCCGCCATACGCGAGCAGGTCAACATGGTGCTGGAATACATGACTTACTTTGACGGCCAGGGCGCCCGGGACCTGAGCGTCCCGGAGTTGATAAAAAACGGGGAAGGCTTCGCCCTGGAATTCAAGTCGACCCTGCGGTGGAACCTCAAGGCGGAAAAAAAGGACCCGAACATCGAGCACGCCAGCCTGAAGACCATCGCCGCCTTTTTGAATTCAGCCGGCGGGACCCTCCTGATCGGGGTCCGGGACGATGGGTCCATCGAGGGGATCGAGACGGACGGCTTTCCGGACGAGGACCGTTTTTCCCTCCATTTCTGGAACCTGATCAAGTCATCGTTGGGAGTGGACGTCTCGGCCTTGCTGCGAACTTATTTCGAGACCGTCGACGGCCGCCTGGTTTTCGTGGTCCAATGCGCCATGAGTCCCAAGCCGGTGTTTTTGAATCAGAAGGGTTTCGAGGAAGAATATTTCATTCGGGTCGGTCCCAGCAGCGCCAAGCTGGGCATAGGGGAAGCCCTGAAGTACATCGACGGCCGTTTCGGCGGAAAATAAGAGAGGGGAAGCCCGTCCACCCGGGCTTCCCCTTCTTGGCCCCCTTAGAGCCTACAACCCCATTTCGACCCGTCCCTTCAAACAGTTAGTTGCTTTGAAGGTTTTTTTTCGATTCAATTGATAGTTAATCTACTAGAAGATTTAGGGGCTGTCTATCGGGCAAACCCTGATATTGGGCTTCGAAAAACCTGATTTTTCACTTCGCGTTTGGTCAGGGCGCGGCGGGATGACCGGCGGCGAATAATTCCAGCCAGGCCTGCCGGACTTCCTCGTAACTCGGCCGGAGCAGCGGGCCTTCCAGGGAACAAGGTCCCGGAGGGGCGACGATTTTGACCCGGGGGCCCCGGGGCGCCCAATGCGCCGGGTCGGCGGGGCCGAACACGGCCAGGACCGGGACCCCCAGGGCCGCGGCCAAGTGGCTGACTCCGCTGTCGTTTCCGGAATGAATCGCCGCCGGGGCGAGGAGGCCGGCCAGGACGTCCAGGGACAGGTCGCGGGCCGTTACTAAGCCCGGCGCCTCTGCCGCCAGTTCCGCCGCCAGGGCCTGGTCGGCCGGGCCGAGGATGAACAGGGGCGTCAACCCCATCCGGTCCCGGGCCAGCCGGGCCAGCCTCAACCAGCCGGCCAGGGGCCAGTTCTTGCGCGCGGCCCCGCTTCCGGGGTGAAAGGAAGCCACGGGGCGGCCGAGCAAGCGGTTTTTTTCCAAAAATTCGCGAGCCCCGGCCAACCCCTCCGCCGAGGGCGCGAGAAGCGGGACATTTTTCGGACGCGGCAGGCCCAGGGACGACCACTGGCGCTCGGACAGATGGATTCCCCGGTCCGGGTCGGGGCGGGAGGGGGCGAGGAGAACCTTCTTCAGGCCCAGGGCCTTCAACCCATCCGCCAACGCGTCTTCCGGCCCGGGCGCCAGGACCACCGCCGCCTCGAGGGACAGGAGAAAGTCCCCGAGGCGCTCCGGGACCAAGGGCGGGTTCTGGTAAAGCCCCGACCATTCCGCCCGGTCATGGTCCAAAATCCCGGCCGTGAAAGGCAGACCGGCTAGGACCGAAAGATTCACGGGGTTGCCGGCCAGGAACAGGCGTTCGCTCTCGAATTCAATCGCCAGCGCCGTCAGCAGGGGTAGGGTTATGACCGCGTCGCCCAGGGCGCCTCGGACGACAACCAGGATGGGTCGGCCTTTTTTGTCGGGGGATATCAACTTAACGGGTCTCCTTGTCGTCGTCGCGCCCGGTCGGTTAGCGGTTATAGCATTTCCGGGATGTTTTTTTGGCCTTTTCCCTTAAAAATAAACAGGCTCGACAATATATGCTCCGGGGTGAAAAAAATCCCCCGGAACGGTTATATAATACCGGGACAACCGAACGGACAAGGAGGCTCTCGTGGCGGGACCTAGAATAATTGAAATTTCGCGCGGTAAAAAGAAGGACGAGCGGGGCTGGGTCTTGTTCCCCCTGCAAAACGCGCCACCCGAACTGACGCCGGATGTAATCGACTGGGATAGCATGCACCTGGTGGTCAGCCGCCCCGGCGCGGTCCGGGGTAATCATTATCATCCCGACCAGGCGGAATGGCTTTTCCTCTGCGCCGGCGCCTCGATTTTTTCCTGGGAGGAAGACGGGGCCGGCAGGCGGGTCGAACTCACGGACGGCGCCTACCTGATTCGCATTCCTCCCGGACTGCCTCACGCGGTGGTCAACCAGGGCGACGAGGATTCCCTGTTGCTGGCTTTTCGCGAAAAGGGCGGGTCCGGGGAAACCCTTGGCGCTAAAATCTTCCCGGACCAGCGTCCCTGACAAATTGTTAATTAGCCCCGGTTCTGGTAAAGTGGAATTGAGGCGTCCTTGATGCCGGAAGGGGGAAAAAAATGACTGGGAGAAACGTGCGCCGGCCGGGAACCGGCGTGTTGGTAGTACTGCTTTTTTGCCTGGCGCTGTCGGCCGCGTCTTGCGGGGCCGCCGTGAGCTTCACTTTCACCGGTAAGGAGTACCCGGCCTGGGACGGTCCGGTCTGGGTCTTCAAGGAGGCGCCGAAAGGCTATTATTACGAGGAAATCGGCTTGTTGAGCGTCAAGGTGGGGCCGGTCCACTTCGATGACGACTTGGTGGAAAAACTGAAGGAAAAAGCCGCCCGGCACGGCGGAAACGCCATTATTTTGCTGGGGTATGACCGTCGTCGGGACGGCGCGGCCCCTAATTCTCGTCCGGGCTACGATTCCTTTCCACCGGCCGGCGGCCCCATGGACATGAGCGCCGTGGCTATCCGCATAATCGAGTGAAACCGGGAGTTGTTCCTCCCGCCGGCCAGGCGGTCCGGGACGCCGGGACCTCCACGGTCGTAAGAAAAGGGGTGTGTTTGTGTCCAATGCAACCGGGAAACGCCTAGGTCGAGGTTATGTCGGCCGGATTCTTCATGTGGATTTGACCGCGGGCCAAACTCAATTCGAATCCCTGGAAGACGATTTCTACAAAAAATACCTGAGCGGCGTGGGACTGGGAGCCAAAATCCTCTGGGACCGGATGAAACCCGGCGCCGATCCCCTGGGGCCCGACAACATCCTCGGGTTCACCACCGGGCTGCTGACCGATACCGGTTCGGTTTTTTCCGGCCGCTTCACCGTGGTGGGAAAATCTCCGACCTCGGGCGGCTGGGGAGACGCCAACTGCGGCGGTTCCTTTTCCCCCTGGCTGAAAAGATGCGGCGTCGACGCCGTGTTTTTTCACGGGCAGTCCCCGCGTCCCGTGTATCTTTACCTGGATTCCGACAAGGTCGAAATCAGGGACGCCGCGTCTTTGTGGGGGCTGGACGCCATTGAAACGGAAAAAAAGATCAAGGACCTGCACGGCAAAACCGCCCAGGTCGCCTGCATCGGACCGGCCGGGGAAAAACTGTCCCTCATGGCGGGCATCGCCAACGACGGCGGGCGATACGCCGCCCGGAGCGGCCTGGGCGCGGTCATGGGCTCGAAACGACTGAAAGCCGTGGTCGCGGCCGGCAAAAACAGACCCGGCGCGGCCGATCCCGACCGGATGGCGGAGCTGACCAAGGCGTTCCGCAAGAGGCTGGAAAAGGGCAAGTTCATGCAACGGGTCCTTGGGGACAAGGTCATCGCCCTGGTGGGGTGGATCACCAGGACCAGCCCGGCCTACACCAGGCAACCGGCCGAGCTCTTCCGCCAGATTCTCCTCAAATACGGCACCGCCGGACTCACGGCCATGAGCGCCGAGGCCGGAGACAGCCCGGTCAAGAATTGGGGCGGCGTGGGGTACCGGGACTTTCCCCTGTCCCGCTCCATGAAGATCGGGGCCGAGTCCGTAACCAAGTTCGAGGTCAAGAAATACGGCTGCTATTCCTGCCCCATCCGGTGCGGCGGGATCATGAAAATCGAGGACGGCCCCTTCCCCATCGAGGAGATGCACAAGCCCGAATACGAAACGCTCTGCGCCTTCGGGACCATGACCCTGACCGACGACCTCCCGACCATCATGAAACTCAACGACTTGGTCAACCGGGGGGGCGTGGACTCCATTTCCTGCGGCGCGGTCGCGGCCTTCGCCATCGAATGCTTTGAAAACGGGATACTGACCACGGCCGACACCGGAGGGCTGGAACTGCGCTGGGGCGATTCCCAAGCCCTGCTGCGCCTGACCGAAATGATCATCGCGCGGCGGGGACTGGGCGACCTTCTGGCCGACGGGGTCAAAATCGCGGCCCAAAGGATCGGCCGGGGCGCGGAAAAATTCGCCGTCCACTGCGGAGGCGTCGAGCCGGCCATGCACGACCCCAAGTTCGATCCGGGGTTCGCGGCCGCGTACCACTGCGAACCGACCCCGGGCCGCCATACCATCACCAGCCTGCAATACCTGGACTTGCAGGAACTCGACAAAAGGTTCAAGCGGGCCAAAAAGGCCCCGCTTATTTCCACCCACCAGGCCCGTTACCGATACGACGACAAGGGCGAGGACCTGATGGTCGGAAGTTTTTTTAAAATGATCATCGACGGTTGCGGTCTCTGCCTGTTCGGGACCCAGGTCGGGGGGAACATGCCCCTGGCCGAATGGATCAACGCGGCCGCGGGCTGGGACCTGACCAACGACGACTACCTAAAAATCGGAGAACGCATCCATCTGCTCCGGCATTCCTTCAACGTCCGGGAAGGACTCAACCCCATCAAGGATTTTCGGCCCCACCCCCGCATTCAAGGAGACCCGCCCCAGGACAAGGGGCCGGCCAAGGGCGTGACCATCGACCTGGACCAGATGGCCAAGTCGATCTACCGGGCCTGCCGCTGGGACTTGGCCGACGGCCGGCCGGAATTGGTTCACTTACAAAACATGGGGCTCGAAGAGGTGGCGGAAGCATTTTACCCGCGGTAAAACCGAACCCGCGTCGCCGCGTTTCAACCGGCTGTTTCCCGGTAGAGGCCGATCAAGCGGCCCATCAAAACGTCCCGGTCGAAATGCGCCGCGGCCCGGTCCCGGCCGGCCCGGCCCAATTCCTCGGCCAGGCCGGGGTCCCCGAGCACCAGGTCGAGGCGGGAAGCCAGGGCCGGGACGTCGCCCGGAGGGGCGATCAGGCCGGTGACCCCGTCTTCCAGCCAATCCCGAATTCCACCCACATCATAGGCGACGGTCGGGCGGCCCAATGACTGGGCCTCCAAGCCGACAATGCCGAAAGGTTCCTGCCAGCGGGAAGGCGCGACCGTCAGCCGGGCCCGGCCATAGACCCCGGCCAGGTCCGCGTGGGGGGTCCAACCTAGAAAATCCACCCGGTTTTCCAACCCCAATTCCCTGACCCTGGCCCTAACTTGCTCGTCAATCGCGCCCGCCCCGGCGATGATCAGCCTGGCCGCGCGGTCGACCAGGCCCAGGGCTTCCAGTAGATCGAAAATACCCTTGGCCCAGACAACCCGGCCGACGAACAGGACGTCCTTCCCGGACGCGGGGGACGCGGACGCCTGGTCCAAGCCGTGCGCAAACGGCGGAATGACGTGAATTTTGGCTTCATCCAGACCGGCCTGGACCAATTCATTCTTCATATACCGGCTCAGGGTTATGACGGCCCGAAATTCACCCAGCGCGGCCAGCCGGGCCCGGACCAATTCCAGGACTTTTAAAAAATAACCTTCATCCTCGAAGCAGCCGGAACAGGCCGGGCCCAGGGGCCGGTCGCACAGCGCGCCGTCGGCCCGGACCTTGCCCCGGCCGGGACAAAAAAAGCGGTGATCCTGGACCGTGATCAGGGCCTGGCCGGTCCGGGCCGCGGCTTCCAGCAGCCGCGGATTCAAAATGTTGTGGACATGCACCAAGTCCGGCCCCCGGGCAGCGATAAGCTCGGTCAACGCCCGACCGACCTGTTCCTCCGCGTAAAAGGGGGCCTTTTTATCCAGCTTTTTGATGAAAAAAAGCTCGGGGGCCTTGATTCCCCCGGGAACGGACCCGTCCGCGCGGCCGAAGACCCCGGCGACGCGGACCCGGCCAGGCCAGGAATCCAACAGGCTCACCAGGTGCCAGTCCGCACCGCCCAGGGCCGACCAGCGGTCGTGAACGTGCAGGACGAACATGCCCCTCACCGGCGCCGGCGCCGCCAGTCCCAGGGAGGGACGGGGCTGCCGTCGGCCCAGAGACCGACTTTTTTCTTCCGGGCCTGTTTTTCCAGGTCCTGGAGGGCCCGGTCTCGGGAATCGAACTGCCTGAACCACCAGGCCAGGCCCCGGCGGACCAACTCCCGGTTCAATACTCCGCCGTTCGGAAGCCGGACCACTCCGAGGACTCGCCCATATTGGTCCCGACCCCTCGCTTCAACCAGGACGTCCCGATTCAGGGCCAGACTCGCGGTCGCTTCCCGGGCTTCCCGGCCGAATGGTTGGTCCCATTCCGGACAGTCGATCCCGAAAAGACGAACTTCCCATTTTTTTCCTTCCCCGCGGACCATCAGGGAGTCTCCATCCATGACCTTAACCGTCCGGCCGAGCAGTTCCCCGGCCCGGGCCAGGGAGGCCTGTCCCGAAAAAAACAGCGATAGCGCGAGGACCCACGTAATCGTCTTGAGGCGGGGAGAAAAAGTCATTGCTGGAAGCTCGCGGCGCGGCCGGCTTCGCTGGTCCCGCCCGCGCTGATTCTCGAACGTTGGTCCGGATTCACCCGCCCGCCGTTCCATCCCCCGGGCTCGGCCGGAAGGCGGGAAAACAAAAAAGAGCTGGATTCGAACCACGCCAAGGCGGTCCGAATCCAGCTTGATGAGAGGATAAAATCAGCCCCTAGGGGTCCGCCTGGCCCGACGAGCCAAGGCTTTGCGGATACGGCGCTTCGATTCCCGAAGTTTACGCTTGCGACGTTCGCTGGGTTTCTCATACGCCTTTTTTGATTTTAACTGCTTTAAAAGGCCGTCCCGGGCGATTTTGCGCTTCAGCGCCTTGAGGGCCTGTTCGACATCGTTGTCACGAACAGTGACCTCAATACCGGTTTGGTTGCTCACTCTAGATATCACCTGCCGATCATGGTGGAGTCGCCCCCGTCATTCCCACGCGTCTGGAAAAAAATTCCCGGGGCATGGACTGGCGGTTGGGGTTTTCGACCTCAGTGTAGCTTCGAAGTCAGTCGCCGAGATTATGTTGATTTGATTAATTTGTCAAGAATTTTTTATGACCCGGCCGACCTCGAACATTGACGCGCCGCCCGTTTTTCCCTTTTACCACAAAATGTTGGCGGAGTTCGGCCCGGGAGGAAATTTTCAAGGCACGGCCTCTCCGGGACCTTGAAAAAAAGGAAAGGAGACTTACCGTTATAGTCTAAGTTGGATCACGAGACAAGACCCTGAAAGGAAGTAATAGACATGTCCATACCCACGAAAAGAGGACGCAGGCCGTCTTGGATGGCCCCTTTGGGGCGGGAAGGATTGGGAGACGTATTCCTCGACCGACTCTGGCCGGAATGGCAACGGGACATGGGAGAGGAATGGGCCCCCGCGGTCAATTTCTACGATAAGGAAGGAAAATACTTCCTGACCGCCGAACTGCCCGGCCTGACCAAGGAAGACATCAAGCTTTCCCTGGACCAGGGAGTGTTGACCATTACCGGCAAGAAGGCATCCCGCCAGGAAGAGGAAGGCGCCAATTACTACCTGAAGGAAGCGGCGTACGGGGTTTTTTCCCGCGGCTTCCGCCTGCCCGGCGAAATCGAGGAGGGAAAAATCGTCGCGACCTTCAAGGATGGGGTCCTGACCCTGGAAATGCCCCACAAGGAAAAACCGACCAGCCGGACCATCGAAATCAAGTAGCCGGGTCTAACCTATTAATGACAGGACGAGTTCCGGGCGGGACTCGGCCTGTCCAGCTTTAAACGCGACGCTTCCGGAACGGAACCGGCTTTCTTGGGCGTGATCGGGGTTGGCGCTTGGCGTAGCATATGGATGTCCCGCTAAAGGGCGCCCACGGGGAGGCGCCCCTACATTGCCCCGCCGACGGTGGTTATTCAAGGTTTGTAGGGGCAGGTCCCCGCGCACGCCCTCTTCCGCGTGTTAGCGGCCGGTTGAAAATGTAAGGAAAATGGCCAAATGAAAAGGGTGCGGCTCTTTCACGACGAGCTTAAATCAGTATAATAGCAATGCGTCAGTATGTGAGTTGCGGTGACGCCCCGGCTGAAAGCCGGAGGATATCTTTCGGATCGGAAGATATGTGGGGTTTTTTTTGAACGCAGATGGC
>JAZDGM010000139.1:0-51130 GCA_043806915.1 Pseudomonadota bacterium
GAAAACCGGCCGGCTGCGATCGTAATAAAGCTTGGCCAGTTCGTTCATCTTCTCGATGATCGGTTCCAGGGGCCGGCCGGAATCCTTTTCCTTGACCAGGCGGCGGGAATAGGTGGCGGCGGCGGCGGTTTCCCCGTGCATCACGTGGATTTCCGTGGTCGGGGTCCCCAGGGTGAAGACGTTGTGGTTGTTGGCGTTGGGTCCGCCCATGATGTAGTGGGCCGCGGCCGTGCCTTTTCTCAGGACCACCAGCATCAGGGGGGAATTGGTCTGCTCGATGGAATAGATCAGGGACTGGCCCAGGCCCAGGAGTTCGGCTTTTTCGGCCGTGTCGCCCACGTCGATGCCGCTGGTGTCCTGGAACCAGATCATGGGCAGGCGGTCCCGGCCGCAGAGGGTCACGAACTCATTGAGCTTGATCAGGCCCTGGCGGTAGAGCTTGCCGCCGATGCCCTGGTATTCGCCCTGGGCGTATTCCGGGTACCCGGGAGGCAGGAGGCCCTGGCGGTTGGCCAGGACGCCCACGGGGAAGCCGTCGATCTTGACCAGGCCGCAGTAGACTTCCGGCCCGTAAGCGGGCTTGAATTCCAGATGCTCGCTGCCGTCGATGAGCCGGGCCAGGAGGTTGTCGAAATCGTAGACCATTTTCTGGTTGAAGTGGACGATGTAGTTCGCGTCTTCCAGGGGAAAGGCCGGGTCCTTGGGTTCGTCCACCCGGAAGAAGTCCGGGTCGTACGCGGGCATGCCGGCCATCCATTTTTTCAGGGCGTCCAGGACCCCGGTTTCCTCGTCGTAAACTTCCTTGAAGAAGCCGGTCTGGTCGTGGTGGATGCCCACGGAGCCCGGAGGGGCCTGCTTGAAATGGCGGGTGGCCTCGATCAGGTCCAGGGCGCCTTCCAGGTCGAAGAAACCCTTGGGGCTCATGCCGCCCACGATACCGCCGCCGCCCACGGCGATGTTGGCGTCCTTGTGGGCGATCAGATACGTGGGGCTGATGCCCTGGTAGCCGCCGCCGGCCGGGTTGGTGCCGTAGATGCCGGCCAGGATCGGGATTCCGTTCTTTTCCAGCTCGGCGTGCCGGTAGAACGGCGTGCCGTTGCCGCGCCGGTCCGGGTAGACATCTTCCTGCATGGTCAGCTTGACGCCGGAGCAATTGACCAGCCAGACCAGGGGCACGTGGAGCCTCTTGGCCATGTCGGTCACGCGCAGAATGTTTTCCGCTTGCCCGGGAATCCAGGCGCCGGCCATGACCTTGTTGTCAAACCCGACCACCACGGCCCATTTGCCGCTGATCTTGGCCAGGCCGTCCACCACGCCGGTGGTCCCTTCCTCGTTGTCCCTGGGGTTGTAGAGCGTGTGGAGCGGCTGCCAGGTCCCGGGGTCCACCAGGTATTCCAGCCTCTGCCAGACGGTCATCTGCCCGCGCTTGTTGACCGCTTCCTCGGACAAGCCGGAGTTCTTGACCCGCTCGACTTCCTCGGCCAGTTGGGCCTCGACCTCGGTTATCTTGGCGCGGCTGTCCTGCATTCTCTTGAGATAGCTGTCCTTGAGCGGCTTGCCCAGGGGCTTCATGTTTTTCCAATACGGCCACATGACGAAGTTCCTTTCCTAGCGGTTAGCCTTGCGGTACCCAAGCTGGTCCTGGGCGGTGATCATTTTGCACACGTTGGACGAGCCTTCCACCATGAAGTAGGTGGGCGCGTCGCGGTAGATGCGGGCCACGGGGTATTCGGTGGAATAACCGTACGCCCCCAGGATGCGCATGGCGTAGTTGGCGCACATGTTGGCGACTTCCCCGGACTTCCACTTGGCCTGGGCCACTTCCAGGGTGTTGCCGAGGTCGCCCTGGTCCTTCTGCCAGGCGGCCTTGTAAACCAGGAGCCGGGCCGCCTCGATTTCGATGCACATCTGGGCCACCATGTCCTGGATCATCTGGAACTGGCCGATGGGCTGGCCGAACTGTTCCCGTTCGTTGCAGTACTTGGTGACCACGTCCAGGCAGGCCTGGGACAGGCCCACGCCGCCGGCGGCCGCGGACAACCGGGTCTGGTTGAGGGAGGAAAAGACGATCTTGGACCCGTCCCCGGGCTTGCCCAAAATGTTTTCCTTGGGGACCTTGACGTTTTCCAGGTAAATTTCGCCGGTGGGGCTGGAATGGGAGCCCAGCTTTTCCAGGGCCGTGACCGACACGCCGGGGTAGTTTTGAGGCTCGATGACGAAAGCCGAGAGCCCCCGGGACTTGGCGGCCCGGTCGGTGTAGGCGTAGTAAATCAGGACGTCGGCCACGGACGCGTTGGAAATCCAGGTCTTGGAACCGTTAAGCAGCCAGTGGTCGCCCTTGTCCTCGGCCGTGGACTTCATGGCCATGACGTCCGACCCGGCGCCCGGCTCGGTAATGCCGAAGCCGCCGAGGTATTCGGCCGAAATGAGCTTGGAAATGTATCTTTTCCGGAGTTCCTCCGACCCGTAGCGGTAGATGGTGAAGGCGCAGCCCAGTTCCAGCATGTTGACCTGGACCCGCAGGGAGCTGGAAGCCCGGGCGATCTCCTCGGTGATGATCATGGCGGCCATCCAGCCCATTTCGTTGCCGCCGTAGGCTTCCGGAATAACCGTTCCGAACATGCCCAGCTCGCCCATGGGCTTGAGGACTTCCTTGACGGGCAGGTAGTTTTCGGCGTCCCATTTGTCGGCGTTGGGGGCGATTTCCTTGTCGGCGAAATCCTTGACGGTTTCGCGCAGTAGCTGCAAATCCTCGGAAAGCATGAAGTCCATTTTTTTACTCCTCGGCGGCGACCTTGTCCAACATCGCCTTGACGGATGAATACGCGGCGCCCCGGAACCTTTCGGCCAAGCCGGCTTCGAGCATTTCCGGGGAAATAACGAGGTTCCTCCGGGCGAGCAGGGCCAGGGAGGCCAAGGCCCAGTCCTGGCTTTTAACGCCCATTTTCTTGAAATCCACGGTAACCACCCGGCCATGGTCCGACGGCAGTTCGAGCCCGGCGGCGCGGATGATCAGGGTGTCCGGTCCCGCCGCCAGGAGCATGGCCTTGCGGCGCTCGATTCCTTCCGGCGACAGGGCCGCGATGATATCCGGCTGGACCGACCCGGTGTAGTCGATGGGTTCCGGGGAAACGTTGATCTCGGTTATGGACGGTCCCCGCAGCACGGTGATGTTATAGTCGTTTTTCTGGGAAACATACAGGCCGCCGGTCAGGCAGGCCAGGCCCAGGACTTCCCCGGCCGTGACGATGCCCTGGCCCGCTGCGCCCAGCAGGGCCGCGGCCTGCTTTTTCCGGGACGGCGGGGTGAACAGGGCCTCGATCTTTTTGGGCCGGGCGACGGGCTTCAGTTCCGCGCACTGGTTCCGGTACGCGGCCCCGTATTCCTCGCGGACGTTATCGGCTACTTCCCCATTGGCCGCGCCGGCCGCGGCCACGCTGTCGTTGATCATGTCCGGGGTCAGCTTGTTGCGCTTGGTGTAGCGCCCCGGGCAGACGCCCTGGATTTCCACGATGGAAAATCCCTTATAACGGATGGCCCGCTCGATGACTTCCGGCAGGTCCTTCTGGTACGTGGAGCAGCGGGCCACGAAGGGCGCGCCCGCCGCGGAAGCCACCTTGTACAGGTCCAGGGGTTTTTCCACGCGGTTGAGGAAGCCCGAGGACAGGATCGCGTCGTTGGGGGAAGTCACGGAACATTGGCCGCCGGTCATGCCGAAATTGAAGTTGTTGAGGACCAGCAGGGTCAGGTCCAGGTTGCGGCGGCAGGCGGCCAGAAGGTGGGCGCCGCCGATGCCCAGGCCGCCGTCGCCCATGGTCGCGACCACGGTCAGTTCCGGCCGGCAGAGTTTCAGGCCGGCGGCGTAGGTCAACACCCGGCCATGCACCCCGTGCAGGGCGTGGGTGTTGAAAAAGGTGTCGAAAAGCCCGGAACAGCCGATGTCGCTGACCATGGCGATTTCGGACCCGGACAACCCCAGGCCCACGAAAACCTGGTCCAGGGTCTTGAGCGCCCGATCATGGGAGCAACCCGGGCAGAAAACCGGGGGACGTTCCTTGTTCAGCAAACTTTTCTCAGCCATGGAACGCCTCCTTGATCTTATCCGGGGAAATCAACACGCCGTTCATGTTCCCAACGTGCTCCACGGTCTTGTCGCGCAGCAGCCGCTGGACTTCCAGGCTGTACTGGCCTTGGTTCATTTCGCAAACCAACACGCGCTTGACGCCTTGGGCCAGCTTCCGGATCAGGTTTTCCGGAGTGGGCCAGAGCGTCTTGAGCACCGCCAGGGACGCGGGGCGGCCTTCGGCCCGCAGTTCGGCCGCGGCCTTTTTGGCGGCCCGGGCCGTCACCCCGTAGGTCAGGATCAAGGTGTCGGCCCCGTCCTGGAGGTCGGCGGCGTGGTACGAATAGGAATCCACCGTCCCGGCCAGCTTCCGTTCCAGGCGTTCGATCTGGGCCGCGATTTCCGAGGGGACCGTGGTGATGAACCCGTTTTCCCCGTGGGTGGACGAAGTCTGGCGGCTGAGGCGGTCTCCGCCGATGGGCAGGAAATAGGGGACGTCCCGGCCCTCGATGGGCTGGAAGGGGAGGTATGCTTGGCCCTCGGGGCAGTATTCCCGGTCCACGGGCGCCGGTTTTTCGCAGGCGTCCAGGTCCACGGCTTCCTTGGTGAGTCCGATTTCCTTGTTGGAAGCCAAAAAGACCGGGCAGCGGTGGGTTTCGGCCAGGTTGAAGGCCTTGATGGTCAGGGTGTAGCAGTCGGCGGCGTCCGCGGGGGACAGGACGATGGCCGGGCAACCGCCGGTGTTGGACCAGCGCAGGAACTGCACGTCGCCGTCGGCGCCCTTGGTGGCGCTGCCCGTGGATGGTCCCAGTCGCTGGACGTCCACGATCACCAGCGGGATTTCCGAGCCGATGGCGAAGCTGATATGTTCGCTGTACAGGCTGATTCCCGGGCCGCTGGTGGCGGTCATGGCCTTGAAGCCGGCCATGGCGGCGCCGATGCAGTACCCCATGGAGGCTATTTCATCCTCGCCCTGCAGGACGATTCCCCCGGCCGGGGGCAAAAGGCGGAGCATCGTGTTGAAGACGCTCGTGGCCGGAGTGATCGGGTACCCCGCGAAGAACCGGCAGCCGGCGTCCAAGGCGCCCCAGCCGACGGCTTCGTTCCCCTCTAACAGACTCAGTCCCATTGTTGTTGATTCTCCTGTGCATGTCCTCCGGAACGACGGGCCGGGGACGGGTTAGACAGATTCTCCAAGGATTTATTGATTCGTCCTTCCGCCGCCCAGCGCTTTGAGCAGCCCGGGAATTATCTCTCCGGCGTCGCCCACGATCCCCAGGTCGGCGATCTTGAAGATGGGCGCGTCCGGGTCCTTGTTCACGGCGATGATGGTCCGGGACGAATTCATCCCCACCAGGTGCTGAATGGCCCCGCTGACCCCGAAGGCGAGATAGACGTCCGGTCCCACGGTTATCCCGGACTGGCCCACCTGCCGGGTGTGCGGCAACAGGCCGTCCTCCACCAGGGGCCGGGACCCGGCCATGACTCCGCCGAGTTTTTCGGCCAGCAACCGAATGTTTTCCATATCTTTTTCACGGCGGCAGCCCCGGCCGGCGGCCACGATTATTTTGGCTTCCTCCAGGTTGGGGCCGTCTTCCTCGCCGAGCTTGACCTCTTCCACCACCTTGGTCCGGATCACGGCCTTGTTCAAGGTCACGGGGAAATCATCCACCCGCGCCGGGCGGGCCGGGTCGGACGCGCCGGCCGGAAAGACATTGGGCCGGACCGTGGCCGTCTGCGGGCGCGACCGGGGCGAGATGATGGAAGCCATGATGTTGCCGCCGAAGGCCGGGCGGGTCTGGACCAGCCGGCCTTCCTGGTCGATGTCTAGTCCGGTGCAGTCGGCGGTGAGGCCCAGCCGCAGCCGGGCCGCCACCCGGGGGGCCAGCTCCCGGCCGTTGGGCGTGGCCCCGTACAGCAGGACGGCGGGTTTAAGCCCGGCGATGACCGAACATAAAACCGTGCAGAAGCCATCCGTGGAAAAGTCCCGGAGCAGGGGGTGAACGCATTTGAGCGTCCGGTCCGCGCCCCGGCGGCAGAGTTCCTCCAACCCGGTCAGGCGCTCGTCCCCCAAGGCGACGGCGACCAGTTCCTGGTTGAGCTTGTCGGCCAGTTCCCGGCCCTTGGCCAGGAGTTCGTGGACCACCCGCTTGGGCTGGAGGCGTCCGTTTTTTTCCTCGACTTCCGCGAAGACCAGGACCCCGCGGCTGCGGGCCAGTTCCTCGGCCGGAGCGGAAACCCTGGTTATGGTGATGGCCTTGTGGGGACAGACGTTGACGCAGGACCCGCACAAGGTGCAGGCGTCCCCGATCTCGGCGCGCCCGCCTTCAACCTTGACGGCCCCAAAGGGACAACTTGTTTCGCACAACCCGCAGGCGTTGCATTTTTGTGGGTCTATCAGGATCATTTCATCCGTCCTTTGGTTATCCGCGGCCCAGGGCGCCTTTTTCTTGCAGCAAGGAGATTATTTCGCGGACCGCCTCGTCCGATTCCAGGTTTTTCAGCAGCCGGCCCGTCTGTTTCACGCGGGGCGGAAAAATCTCGACCACCTGGGTGAAGGACCCGGCCAGGCCCAGGTCCGCCTCGGCCAGCCCCAGGTCGGCGGCGGTCACCACTTCCAGGGGTTTGGCCCGGGCCGCCAGGATGGCGGCGAAGGACGGCGCCCGGCGCGTCAACTCCCCCTTGCTGAAGGACGCGAGGGCCGGCAGCCGGGCCTCGACCGCCTGCCACCCGGATTCCAGTTCCCGCTTGACCCGGACTTTTTTGCCGCCTTGCAACAGCTCGACGCCGACCCCGTAGCTGATCTGGGGCAGGGACAGTATCTCGGCCATTTCCGGGCCGACCTGGGCCGTGTCGCCGTCGATGGCCTGCTTCCCGACCAGGATCAGCTTGAAATCGGGCGTGGTCCGGCGGATCGTCTCGGCCAGGGTCAGGGCCGTGGCCCAGGTGTCGGCCCCGGCGAACTTGCGGTCGCTGGCCAGCACCGCCCGGTCGGCCCCCAGTTCCAGGGCCCGCAGCAGGACTTCCCGGGCCTGGGGCGGCCCCATGGACACGGCGGTGATCCGGATGTCGGGGAACTTGGCCTTCAACCGGACCGCGTGGTCCAGGGCGTATTCGCAGAACGGGTTCAGGATCGAGGGCGCCCCTTCCCGGATCAGGGTCCCGGTTTCGGGGTTGACCTTGACATCGGTGATTTCAGGGACCTGTTTGACGGCGACGACGATATCCATGTTTCCCTCTTCAGGCGGCGAATATGTTGCCGGGGTTGAGCAGCAGGTCGGGGTCCAGGGCTTTTTTCACCGCGCGCATCTGGGCGATCTGGTCCGGCGAGAACATCTTGGCCAGGAACTTGGCCTTGATCTTGCCAATGCCGTGCTCCGCGCTGACCGCGCCGCCGTACGAAACCGCCTTTTCCGCGAATTCGCCGTAGATTTCCAGCCCCCGTTTCAGTTCTTCCGGGTCGCGCGGCATGGACGAGATATGAAAATGGTTGTTCCCGACGTGTCCGAAGCCGACCCACTGGAGGCCCGCCGCGTCGAGCCTGGTCTGGTAGAGGTCCCAGATATCCAGGAGATGCTCGTCCGGGACCGCGAGGTCGGAACTGAGGCGGTGGATGGACGGGTGGATTTTTTTCCGTTCCGCGATCACCTGGGTCACCTTTTCGGGCAGCAGGTGGCGGAAATGCTTGAACCGGGCCAGGTCCCGGGCCTCGTATCCGGCCCAGGAATCCGCCAGGGAAACTCCGGCCCCGGCGACGGTTTCCTCCAGGGCCCGGTAGTCGGGCGCGGGTTCCAGGGGATCGAAGGACAGCTCGAAAAAGACCGCGGCGCCGGCTTGTTCCGGCAGGGGGGGCAGGCCCACCTGGCGGGGGTCTTCCCGTTGCATGTCCCGGAGCAGGTCCAGGGCGTGGGCGGAATAAAATTCCAGGAAATCGAGTTTCAGCCTTTTATCGGCCCGAAGCCTGATCACTAGTTCCAGGGCTTGGCGGTCCGAGGCCGTGAACTGGATGATGGAGCATTTGGGCTCCCAGGGCAGCAGGCCCACTTCCACGGCGGTGATGACGCCGAACGCCCCCTCGGAGCCGATGAACAGGTCCACCAGGTCCATGTGGGGGGCCGCGTAAAAACCGGAAGTGTTCTTGGTCCGGGGCATGGCGTAGTCCGGGACCCGCACGGGGTAATGGTTGCCTAAAGAGTCGTAAACCGTGAACCAGCCGCTGGGCGATGAAAAATACTTGCCCCGGGGTATGTCCAGGATTTCCCCGGCCGCGGTCATGACCCTGATCCGGCGCACCCAGTCGCGGGTGGGGCCGTACCGGTAGGTCCGGGCGCCCGAGGCGTTGGTGGCGACGGTCCCGCCCAGGGAAGCGCTCATTTCCGTGGGGTCGGGCGGGTAGAAATACCGGCCCGGGTCGTTTCGGAAGAGCCGGACCTGATCCCGGGCCGCCGGGTCCGGGCTTTTTTCCAGGTCGGGAAAGGATTTGCCGAAAGCCATGCCGTTCAGGTCGGCCAGGGACGCCCCGGTTTCGGCGGCGACCCGCCATTCCCTGGCGTGGGCGTCGAAATGGACGCCCAGGACCTTGTTCATTTTTTCCAACGAGACCATGGCGCCGCCGGGAGGCACGCACCCGCCCACCAGGCCGGTCCGGGCGCCGGCCGCGGTGACCGTTATTTTACGGGCCGCCATTTCCCGGATCACGGCGGACAGTTCCGCCTCGTTTTCGGGAAAAAAGAGGAAATCGAAGGGCCCCAGGGTCAGCTTGGATTCATCCGAGAGATAGGCCGCGTGGTCGGCGGCGATGCGGTCGAACCCCTCCACGCGCTTGACCCCGGCGTAGTCGACGACTTCGGGACGAATGGATGTTATTTCGTTCAAAACCTGCCTCCCTGCCGGCGCGGGTTATGGACGCCCACGTGGACGCCGTTTGTTTCATGCCACGATCGGCCGCGACAGCGGAGCAGCCGTCAAAACCCCAGGCCGGCCAGTTGCCGGACCAGCAGCTTCAGGGTTTTCTCGCTCTGCCTGACGACCAGCCTCTCGGCGTTTCCCTTTTTACCTTGTTCTAAATATTCCAAAATTTTACGGTGTTCCCGGTTGGACGCCTCGGCCCTTTTCGGGGTCAATTTGAAGATCAGCCGGGCCAGGATCGTCTTTTGCCACAGCTCGTCGATCAGGTCGACCAGGCTTTGGTTGCCGCAGGCGCCGTACAAGGCCAGGTGGAATTCCCGGTTATATTCCCCCATCCGGCCCGCGTCGCCCTGGGCCGCGGCCTCGTCCATCAGCCTGACCAGGCCCCACAGCCGGGCGAAGTCGTCCGGAACGAGGCGGTCGGCGGCCAGCCGGACGGCGTAACCCTCGAGGAGGCCCCGGATGGGATACAATTCCCGGAGCTGGTCCAGATCGATGTTTTTGACGTAAATTCCGGTATGCGGAACGACGGTGACCAGGTCTTCCGCTTCCAGGCGGCTGAGGGCTTCGCGAACCGGGATGATCGAAGTGTTGAACCGTTGGGCGAGCTGATGCGCCACCAGCTTTTCCCCGGGGACGAATTGCCCCTGGAGTATGGCCGCCTTGACCCGCCGGTGGACTTGGTCGGCCTTGGTGTCGCTGGTCACGGTTGTTTCATTTTTCATGTCGGGCGCCCTCGCCTCGCGGCCAAAGTGTGGCTTCGAAGGCCGATCATGGTGTTCGCAAAACCCTTTTTTTGATCAAATACAATATAGGATATATTTCGTCAAGCATATTTTTGATCAAATAATTGATTAATTTTTGGTCGAATAAATTATAATTTACATCCCCTCCGACAAACTTTTCTATTATTTACCGCATGTTAAAAAATTCAACGAAAAAATCGCCGGTAAAACCGTTGAATAAATTAGCTGAAAATTGCCAAAACCGGCGGGATACAGGAAAACGGATACGGAAAAACCGAACTAAAATTTCAGATTAAAATATAAAAAAGTTAAAAAATTGACAGCGCCAAGCCCCCTTCCCCCCGGGCCAAGCCCGGAAAAAAGCGATACCCGTCCGGGCCTCCCCCGCGGTATAGTCAAGCCGACGGCCGGCCCGAGGCGCGGAAAACCGGCCGGGATAAATTTATCGCCATACCTGGAGGAAAAGACCATGCCCGCGGTTTTTGAAAAGCTGGCGCCGGCGCACCGGAATCAGGTCATCGATATTTTCAACCACTACATCGAAAACAGTTTCGCCGCCTATCCCGAGACCAAGGTCCCCTATTCCTTTTTCGACCTGTTCCTGGGCCTGGCCGCGAAATACCCCGCGGTCGCGGCCGTGGACGAAGACGGGACCGTGATCGCCTTCGCCCTGCTCCGGCCCTACCACCCCATGCCCGCCTTCAGCCGGACCGCGGAGATAACCTATTTCATCGCCCCCGGCCGGACCGGAAGGGGACTAGGCGGCCGACTCCTGGCTCACCTGGAAAACGAGGCCCGCGCCCTGGGGATCGACGTCATTCTCGCCGACATATCTTCCCTGAACGAAGGCAGCATCGCCTTCCACGCCAAAAACGGGTTCGGGGAATGCGGCCGGTTCGAGAAGGTCGGGCGGAAATTCGGCCGTGATTTCGACCAGGTCTGGATGAGGAAGGCCCTTTAGCGTCCCCGGGACGGGTTTCGGGTAAAAAGCTAAACCCGTCCTCGCCTGGAAATACCCGCGGCGTCGGCCCCCGGGGGCGCCGGCGCCGCTGGGCCGACCAAGTTAGAGGTCCAGTTCGAGGCTGGTCATGTCGCCTTTCTGGAAGCCTAGTTTATTGAAAAATTTCAAGAGTTTCCAGTCGCGCCGCGTCACGAGGGTATACAGGGCGTCCACGCCTACGTTTTTCAGGCCGGCGGTCATTTCCTGGAATAATAACTTGGCCACGCCCTTCCCCTGGTAATCGGGGTCGACGCCGATGGTGTCGATCCAGCCGACATTTTCCGGCACGCCATATTCCCACCTGCTGGCGCCGCCGATGATGAAGCCGACCACCCGGCCGTCCAGTTCGGCGACCAGGGACGACGTCCGGGAGTGTTTCTCCACCGCGCCGAGCTTCATGTCCCAGTATTCGGGCCTCGATTTTCCCAAGACTTTCAGGTCGATGGCGATGATGCGGTCCAGATCGGAGCGGACCATGGCGCGGATAACAGGTGAACTCGACAGTGCGGCGTTCATATTACCCTCCTTGCTTTTATGGCGTCGGGCGCCCCGACGCGGCTTTTGGCTTGGCGCCAAGACCTCGGAGCGGTTCTTTCCTCCGGCCGTTTCCCGGCGGATGGCGGATTGTGATTTCTAATGAAATGTTATCCGGCCGGCCCCGATCTGTCAAACGGATAGCCCGGCTGGGAGGCGAGCGTTTTCACGCCGGTTCTCAAAGCCGGGGAAGCAATATCTTCCCCACTTTAACGAGGTCTAGCGCGCCGGCGAAAGCCTCCCACACCCCGACCCTCTCCCCCCGGAAAGGGTGGAGAGGGGGAAAATCAGGCGGGAAGCCCCGCCGGGCGGCCAGCATTTTTAACCCTTTTTGATCATTTTTTATTGACAAACGATAATTTTGTTTTACAATTTGAACCTGGAGCGCATCCCGGCGCGAAAGGAGCATGGCCATGGGAAAAATCGAACGTCTCAGTCGGGCCCTACGGTTGGCGTTCCGGCTTATTTTGGTGCTCATTCCCTTGTTTTCGCTGGCGTTCTGGTGGTTTTTCGACGATTTCAGACGCCTGGGCGCGGTGGATATGCTTCACGGCGTGTCCCTGGGCGGGCTCAACGTCCCCGCGCCCCTGCCGTTGTCGGGAAAAGTGCTGGGATTCGTCGTTTCCGCGATCCCGACGGGGATCGACATGGCGGTGATTTATTTGCTGTCCCGGCTTTTCGGTCTGTACGCCCAAGGGGAAATATTCTCGGCGGCCAATGTCCGGTATATAAAAAAGATCGGATACACCCTGCTGCTGGGCCAGGCCTTGAGTCCCGTGTACCAGGCCCTGGTCACGACGGCCTTGACCTTTCATAACCCGCCGGGACAGCGCTATATCCGCATCGGCCTTTCCAGCGCCGACGTTTCGACCGTGACCACGGCCCTGGTGGTCATCGTGGCGGCCTGGATAATGGACGAAGCCCGGAAGCTCCAGGATGAACAAGCCCTGGTCATTTAGAGGGAGAAAGCGGAGTGACCATCGTCGTCAACCTGGACGTGATGCTGGCCCGCCGGAAGATGGCGTCCAAGGACCTGGCCCAGGCGGTCGGCATAACGGTCCAGAATTTGTCCATCCTTAAAACCGGGAAAGCCAAGGCTATCCGTTTTTCCACCCTGGAAGCCATTTGTCGCCATCTGGATTGCCAACCCGGCGACATTCTGGAATTCCGTCCGGACGAACCCGAGCCGGAGTAACCACGGGGCGCTTCTTCGGTTCACCGCAAACAACAACTTAATATTAAAGGAGAATTGACAATGAAGCCATTCGTCGAGCGCTATTCGTTTGTCCTGCTGATCCTGGCGGCCCTGTCCCTAGGCCTGGGCTGTTCGGGTCTGAAAACCGTGCCAACCGACGGGGTCCGCCAGGTCAGCCTGAAGGAGCTGAAACAAAACCCCGGGGACCTGGCCGACCTGGCGAACCGGATGAAGGGCGGCGGGGAGTTGATTATCATGGCCGCCCGGGGGGAGACCCTGCCCCTGGTCCTGAAAATCGACCTGCCCTTCGCCGCGGTCCCGGAAACCAAGACGGAGTTGGTCGTCGTCAGGGACATGTATCTTTATCTCCACGACCAGGGACTCCTGATCAGCCCGGATAGGGAAAGCTGGGCCGCCGTGGGCGACTGGGACGCCATCAAGAAACTTTTCCCGTACGACCAGGGCGAGTTGAGCCTGGGTTTCGCCGCGGACAAGGACGGCGGCAGCTCCCTGCGGCTCCTGATCGGGACCAAATAAGCGACCGTTCCCGGGGGGCCCGCGCCTCCCGGGAACCTTACCGGGACCCTAATAGGACTCCCGGTAGAACGCGATGAAATCATCCTTGGTCGCCGGCCGGGGATTGGAGCGCAGGGCCGGGTCCTTGACCGCGTCCTCGGCCATTTGCTCGAACAGGTCCGCGGTCACGCCCAGGTCCCGCAAGCGGGTCGGCAGGCCGAGGTCTTGGGCGTAGGCCTTCAGGGCGGCGGAGGCTTCCCCGGCCGAGGCGGCGGGCAGGCCCAGCCACCGGCAGATTTCCACATAATCGGCTTCCGCCGCCGGACCGTTGAACTTCATTACCGCCGGCAGCATGAGCGAATTGGACAAGCCGTGCGCGATTCCGGCCCGGCCGCCGAGTTGATGCGCGGCGGCGTGGACCGCGCCCAGCCCCACGTTGGCGAAGGCCAAACCCGACAGGAACGCCGCGGTCATCATGTCCTGGCGCGCCTCCACGTCCCCCCCGTCCCGGACGGCCTTTTTCAAGCCGCGCCCGATCAGTTGCAGGCTGTCCCGGCACAGCCCCCGGACCACCACGTTGCCGCCCTTGGCCGTATAGGCTTCCAGGGCGTGAATGAGGGCGTCCATGCCCGTGGCGGCGGTCAGGGCCGGCGGCAGGGACAAGGTCAGTTCCGGGTCGAGGATCGCGGCGGCGGCCCCCAGAAAGGGGCTGAAGATCAGCGTTTTGATGTGACTACGGGAATCGAGGATCACCGCGCCCAAAGTCGCCTCGCTCCCGCTCCCGGCCGTGGTCGGCAGGGCGATCATGGGCGGGAGGCCCCGGCCGATTTTTTTGACGCCCACCTTGTTGACGTCGTAATCCAAAATCCCCCCGCCGTGGGCGGCCACGATCCTTATTCCCTTGGCCACGTCCATGGGGCTCCCCCCGCCCAGGGCCGCCACGCCGTCGCAGCCCGACTTCATGAACATCTCGGCGCCCGCGGCCACCGCGTCTTCCGCGGGGTTTTCCGGGCAGTGGTCGAAAACCGGCGGGTCCCCGAAACCCGGGGCCAGGACATCCCTGACCCGTTGGGTCAGGCCCAGCCTGGTCAGGCCCTGGTCCGACACGATCAAGGGTTTTTTCATCCCCAGTTGCAAGATTTTTTTGCCCAACAATTTCAAGCCGCCGGGCTGAATGGTCACGTCAGGGAGGAAGGTTGGGTTCATCGCCGCTGCTCCTTTTTGTCTTTTTCGTCGTGCCGGATTTAATACAACAAAAATGGCGTCTTGAAAAGATTCGAAACCAGGCCTTGACAAATTAGAATGTAGATACTAATATCTCGATTCCAATATGGGCAGAAAAGCGCGCTTCAATAAAAACGATTTCCTCGACGCCGCCCTGGGACGGCTGGAAAACGGCGGACCGGCGGCGGTGGGCATGAAGGACGTGGCCGGGGCGGCCGGGGCCCCCCTGGGTTCCCTCTACCACCGGTTCGAATCGCGGGAAATGCTTTTGGCGGAACTCTGGGTCCGGGAAATAGAGCGCTTCCAGGCCGGTTTCCTGGAAGCCCTGGCCGCGGGGGACGGTCCCCGGGCCGCGCTGCACCCGGTCCGTTATGCGCGGGAAAGACCCAGCCGGGCCCGGCTGCTGCTCCTGTTTCGACGGGAAGAATTCGGAGCGGGGAACTGGCCCCGGGAGATTGAATGCCGGGTGGCGGAGTTGGCCGGGGCCTTGGATGAAGGCGTCCGGAATTACGCCGACAGGCTGTGGGGGGCCGCCGCCCCGGAAAACATGGCGCGCCTGGTTTTCGCCCTGGTCGACGTTCCGGCCGCGGCGGTCAGGCGCTTCCTCGAACAGGGACAAACGCCGCCGGCCCAGGCGGAGGCGTTGGTTTTGAGGGCCTTCCAGGCGCTCATGGAGGATGAGGCATGAAGATACACAATGTTCACGAACGGCGCTTCAACCGGCCGGCCGGGGAAATCGGGGCTTTTATCGACGGCTTGGCCGGACCGGCGGACAAACTCTGGCCCCGGGATCGCTGGCCGGCCCTGGTTTTGGATCGCGGACTGACCAGGGGGTCCCGGGGCGGGCACGGCCCGGTGCGGTATCGGGTCGAGGAGTACCTGCCCGGGAAAAAGGCGTCCTTTCGGTTCGAGCCCGCGGGCCTAACCCAGGGCTTCGACGGCCGGCATGTTTTCGAACTCCTGGAAGACGGTCCCGGCGTGATCCTGCGACACACCATCGACGCGAACTGCACTTGGCCCGCCTGGTTGAAATGGGGCCTGGCCGTCCGGCCCCTGCACGACGCCCTGCTGGAAGACACCCTGGACGGGGTGGAAAAGGAGCTGGGACTGAAAACAACCGGGCCCAGGGCCATGAACCCCTGGGTGCGTTTCCTGCGCCGCCTAGTCGCGCCTCGAAAAAAGTAAAGCCCGATCCCCGCGGGACGAGCCGCAGTCTCGCGGGGGCATGGCGGGGAAAAAGCCGGCGCGGCGGTATTTTTCGTTCCGCCTCGCCGTTTCCGCGATAATTCACCAACGCCGGGCCGTTAAAAACTCTCGGCCTTCCGGGATAGTTATTTATCCCCGGACAAATCCCATTCCCGCAGCATCTCCGCCATGCCTTTTTCATCCGGGTGGTGGTGAATATAAGCCTGGTAGACCTGGCGGGCGTCCGGTTCCAGTCCGGCTTCCCTCAGGAAACGGCCCAGGTTCCAGTTGGCCGCCCGATGCCAGGGTTCCTGGCCCAATATTTCCCGCAGGAGGGCCACGGCGTCCTGGCGGCGGTCCTGGGCCCAGCGCAACACGGCCAGGCCGTTGCGAACATTTAGGTTGTCCGGCGCTTCCCCTAGGGCCTGGGACAGGGTCGTCTCGGCTTCCCGGAGCCGCCCCTGCCGGACCAGCTCCTCGCCCAGCTTGATCTTGCGGTCGATGTCCGAGGAAAGGCCCGGCCCCCGGGTCAGGGCCGCCAACATGTCCCGGGCTTCCTTGAAATCGGGGAACGTGGCTAATTCGGCTTGGAGGGCCTTGGCGGCCACATCCGACCGCCCGATATCCACCAGGACCTGGGCGATCATGAAATGGACGCCCTGGGCCTTGAGATTGAACTGGCCCATGAGTTGGATGGCCTGGTCGAACTGGGCGAGGGCCCCGTGGCGGTCCCCGGCCGCGGCCAGGGCCCGGGCGGACTGGACCAGGGCCTCCGCCTGGCGCTGGGCCGCGCCCGGCCCGGTCCGAGACGGGGGGCCATCCGCGGCCCTGACCGTTTCGGGCAGGGCTTCACCGGCGATGCCCCAGCCGGCGCCGTTGATCGGGATCGCTTTCGGGTTGGTTCGAATCCGTTCCAGAAGTCCCCGCAACTTGCTGTTATCGAGATACGGGACGCCGTTCTCTTCCAGGCGCTGATATAGGGACCCGGATTGATGGGATTCCGGCGTAAAGCCGGATCCGTGTTCAATATGGTAGATGCGCCGCGGGTCTTCCAGGAAGACTTCGCTAATTCCGGAGAGATTGGCTTGGTGGCACAGGATGGAGTCGAGATGCATGGAAAACATGTCGAATTCCGGGTATCCGCGCAGCCCGGACCAGTCCGGCCCGGACATGAGGGTAAAATCGCCGCAGCCATTGGTATGCAGGGGGATGCTGATTGGCAGGCCTTTTTCCCGCTGCATTTCCGGGGTAAGGCTATGAAGATGAAACCGGCCCTGGGTAAAGTCGCGGATGCCGTATCTTTCACAAACTCGAATCACATTGTTCCGGCAGAACTCCAATTGCTCCTGGACCGGACGTCCGTCCGGAACGTCGGACCGGACGTCGTAGCGATCGATCCGGTAAATTTTTCCCTTTTCCAGTTTACCGGCGGCGATATAGTCCATCAATTCGTCGTTCAGCAGAATATCGACATTGGTGGCGAGGATGAAATCGCCCTTGGCCCGCCTGATCCCCACGTTTTTAGCGATCATCTGGTACAAGGGCAGGTGCTCGCCGTGCTTGAAGCGGCGATGTATTTCGTGGGACGCCTCGACAATCCTGATGTCGCAACAGACCGATTTCGGCCAGGCCAGGGCCGCGGTCAAACGAGGCCGATCCTCGGGCGGGTTCCATTCCACTAAAATGAGTTCCGACGCGATGTGACGACGATCGAGTTGAGCGATCAGGCCGTCCACGAAAATCTTCATGCGCCGCAGCAAGTCTCCGCCATGGTTGTCGTTCCTGGCCGTGACCACCACGCTGAGGTAGGGTTTTTCCTTTTCCGATGTAACCGGCGGGGTTTCTTCAGGGACCGACTCCGTCGCCGCCTTTTCCGGTGCGGCCGGGGACGGACTGAATTGGAACGCCGTTGTCCTGGACAGTTCCTCGACCAGCTTTTTTTCGAACTCCAGAACCTTGGGGTTGGCGGGCTCGAATTCCTTTTCCGCGACGATCGCCGCGTGGGCTTCCCGAAGTCGTCCCAGCGACGCCAGGGCCGCGGCCCGTTCCAGATTCAGCTTGTGGACCCCGAGCCCCTTGGTCAGGTCGAGGCTTTGGTCCAGGAGGGCCAAGGCTTCCTCGGCCCGGCCCCGGGCGAGCGAACTTTTGGCTTCCCGGAACAGGGCCAGGCCGACCTGGTATCGGGGGTCGATCCGCGGCCCCGGCTCGACGGTTTCCCCGGGCCGGGCCTCGCCGCCATTCGCCTCGACCCCGCGACTCCAGGCGGCCTGGTGTATTTGGATTTCCGGCAGGTCCTCCCCGGCCGCGCCCCAGCCGTCGTCGTTAAAAATTGGGTTGACCTTCCCTAGGACCAAGCCCCTGATAAAGTCGGCGTAATATTCCCAATCATGGACCTTGACGCCGTTGCGGATGAATTCTTTTTCGCCGCTTTCGGTCACCCGCGTCTTCAGGGATTGCTGGGACCCGGCGTCGTGATCGATATGATATAGCTTCAGGTCCTCCCAGACGTGTTCCTTGATTCCCAGGGCGAAGGCCGCGTAGGACAACAAGGAATCGATGTGCATTCCGGCGACGTCCGCTTCCCTGAATCCGTGAAGGGCATGCCAAGCCCGGCGGGATAGGAGTTGAAAGTCGCCGCAGGCGTTGGTGAATAAATTGGGGCGCCCCGGACCGAGATTGAGAGGCAACAGGCCGTATCGGCGCAGTACGTGGCTCGGGCAGTATTGGAGCCGCGCCGGCCAGCCGTCCACCTCGAGGACGCGGCGGTCTATGTCGTACCGTGGAATCCGATACAGACACCAGGGGTCCAGCGGACGTTCGGCCAGACGGCGGATCAATTCATCGGAATACAAGTGATCCATGGTGGTGTTGAGGATGAAATCCCCCCTGGCCCGGCGGACCCCGATGTTATTGGCGAGCGCGGTGAGTATTCGCCGTCCCTCGCCTCCGGGAAACCGCCGGTGAACCTCCGGCGGAACCTGGATCACCCTGATGGAGCAATAATCCTGGGCCGCGGGCCACTTGACGGCCTCGACCAGGCTGGCGGCGTCCTCGGGCGGATTATATTCCACCAGAATGAACTCCGAAGGAACCCGGTATTTGGCCAACAGCCCTACCGTGCATTCGAGGGACGCCTGCATCCGGGGCAGGGCGGCGCCTCCATGGTTGTCGTTACGGGACCACAGGACCAGGCTGAGGCGTGGACCGCGGGAATCAGGTGCGTTCATTTATTTCTCCTGGCGGGAACCGGCGACGGCTCCCCGGCGCTTTAACGGCTAAAGCCTGTTTGGGGGCCGGTCTTCCCGGCCTGGCCGGTCAAATCGAAAAAAAATTTTTCCGCCGCGGCGTACGACTCGGGGACCCCGATGTCGATAAAACGGCCCGAGATCGACCGGCAGAGGAGGCCGCAGCCGACCAAACCGGGCCAGATTTCCTTTTCCAGGGAACAAGCGCGGCCTCGGGGCAGGGAATCGAGGACCTCCCCCCGGAGCAGGTAAATTCCGGCGTTGATCAAGCCCGGACCGCCGGACGGGTCCTTTTCCAGAAATCCGCGGACCGTTCCATCCGAGTCCGCCTCCAGACGTCCGTACCGGCCGGCGTCCTCGACCCGGACGGCCAGGAGCGCGGCCTTGGCCTCCGGAAGATTATCAAACCAATTCAGGAACGCGCCCAGGTCGGCTTCGACGAAGGAATCGCCGTTCATCACCAGAACCGGGTCCGAGGTCAGAAAGGGGCGGGCCAGGCTCACGGCCCCGGCCGTGCCCAGGGGTTCGGCCTCTTGGGAATAGATGAGTTTCACCCCCCCGTATTCAACGCCGAAAGCTTCCCGGACCGAGGCGCCCATGTATCCGACGGCCAGGACCACCTCCCGGAACCCGGCCCCGCGCAGTTGGTCCAGCAAATAGGCGAGAAAAGGACGGCCGCCTATGGGCGCCAGGACCTTGGGACGGTCCGCCAGGGCGGGGCGAAGCCTGGAGCCCAATCCTCCGGCCAGGACCAACGCGGTCGTATTACATCTCCGCTGAATCCCCAAGCTTGGCCTCGTAAAAATCAATGTCCTCGTATTCCACGGGATTGGCGTAATAAATGATGTGGGAGCCCATCGGTTCGAACCGGAAGGGCACCAGCAGGGTCCCCTTGAGGGCTTCCTTGATCCTGACCTGGCGACCAGGAGGGGCGAACAACAACAAAAACCCGCCGCCGCCGGCCCCGCATATTTTCCCCCCCAAGGCCCCGGCCTTCATGGCGGTATCGTAAAGCTCATCGATCCGGCTGTTGGAAATCAGGGGAGTCAGGCTTCTTTTTAGTTTCCAGGATTCGTTCAGAAGCCGACCGAAATCGTCCAGAGACTCGGGCCGGCCGCTCAGGATACTCACCCCCTCGTCGACCATCTCCTTCATGGCGGTCAGCTCCCGGACTTTGGAAGGCGTCATCCGTATCTGCTCCTTGGCTATTTCCGAGGAAAACCTGGAAAACCCAGTGAAATAGAATAGCAGGTTGTTCTGAAGGTATTCTATCTTTTCCTGCCCGATGGTGATGGGGTCCACTATTATACTGTATTTGCCGTTGAATTCGACGCGGTTGAATCCGCCGAAGGCGGCCGCGACCTGGTCCTGGGACCCCACGGACTCCCCGATCAGTTCCTGTTCGACCTTGATGGCGTCAAAGGCCAATTGCCGTTTGGTCACCATGCGGCCCAGCAGGGCGTACAGGGACTGGAGGAAGCCGACCGTAAAGGACGAACTGGACCCGATCCCCGACATGGCCGGGATATCCCCGGTGTGGACCATTTCGAGGCCCTTCTTGATCCCCATGAACTTGATGCATTCCCGCACCGAGGGGTGCTGGATTTCGTCCACGTTTTGCACCAGTTCCTTGACGTTGTACCGTAGGCGATACTTGTGCGGGAAAAAGGGCGGCAGATAACGGCAGGTGATATAGCAATATTTGTTGATGGTGGCGTTTAGGACGGCCCCGCCGTGTTCGTTGTAGAAAACAGGGTAGTCGCTGCCTCCCCCAAGGAAGGATATCCGAAACGGCGTTCTGGTGATGATCATGCCGGCGCTCCTGACTTTTTTCGGTTAATGGGTCGGCCGTTCCATCAGACCGTCCCCAGTATTTCCACGGCTAACATAACGGCCCGGACTCGGGGATGACCTGGGCCATGATCACTTGGTCCATGCGGTCGCGACGGGACGCCCCCAGACTCAGACTTCCCTCAAGTTCAGCCAGGGAAACCCGGACCATTCCTTATCCCCCTCAGACCGTCCGCAATGTTCACCCGCGCGATGGCGGCGGCGAGGTTTTTCCGATGTGCCGTTATAAGGCGGAGTCGGTTGCTATCGAGATTAAGGGCGGCTCCCTGGCAGCAAAGAAAGTTTCCAAGGGAACGGATTTTTTCTTCTTCAACGACAGCTTCGCGTCGAAGTTTCGAACTTTGAAAGTTGCGGCTGCGATTTTCCTTAATTCAACAGTTTCCGGAGCCTCGGGGTTCCTGAGTCCAAGACGGTCGATGATCTCCGCGGCATTGTCGACCTGGAGGGAAGAGAAAATCCGGATTTCCTGGAGGAACATCATGGTGAAAAGGTTGTCGAAGGCGGAAAGAAACAGGGGCGAGGTTAGTTCGTCGCTAAAAAACCCTTCTTCCAGGTCTTGCCTGAAAAAACGGGAAAAGATTGTTTTTAAAATTTTTCTTTTAGGCCATAACGAATCAACCCGTCCGTACAGGGTTATAATCGCCATAAAATATTTAAACACTTGAAACCTTGATGGAAAGTCGCGATTGAGAATCAAGCTAAGCCACATTTCCCTGTATCGACAGGCCAATGGTTCTAGAACATCTTGAAAATTGACCATTGGCGGCGCGGCCCGAAAATTCTCGTTCGCACTGATAAAACAAGCATCGTTAAAAAATAATTTACTAGTAACAATCGGATCGTTTTTTATAACTGGAAAATCAAGTGGATCAATGTTGAAGAAATAAAAATAGGCCCAATTTCGAATGTTTTGTAATTCCTTTTGAATAAGCGGGTCGGTGAATCCGCCTATCTTGTTGCTCAAGATTTTTTTTGATGCATTATAAAATATTGAATAAAAATTTGCTAAATAATCAAGGCATGCGGAATATATTTGTTCGCGTATCATGTTTTCGCTTCTTATATCGCCGAGACAACGGGACACGAAAACAGCCTGCGAAAAACGGTCAATTATTTGCTGGAAATCAGGTCGGATTAAAACATCAACGTGTTCACTGTTTCTTGAGTGTAAATTATTATCATGGATTACGTGCACAAATCCAACTGTGTCTAAAACTTTTATCTTTCCAGACAAACCGAAGGCGGCGTTTAATATCACTTCCCCACAAGATATTTCAACAGTTATGGGGTTTGTTTCTGAAAAAACAAGGGAAGCGGCGTTATTAAAGACCTCCGTTCTGATTACGGAAGGAACGATAGGCCAAACATTCCGAACGATATAACATATTCGATTGACTGGGTCATCAAATTCCATAGATCGATTGCCATGAACGGCGAAACGAATCGTATCTCCTTGAGGGTAGGCGAGAACATAACGCCCCGACGCGACAGAGTAGTCTGGATGGAGTTCAAGAAAAGATGCACCGTCCCGAAGTAATTTCAGCGACACAAAATCATCATCGGGGCATATACAGACATATTTGGTCTGAACTATTCTACCGAGAGCGGTTATGATTTTTTCCGGTAAGGTATCAAATTCAAATGGAAACCATTTGATGTTATCATGAGCTAATCCATTTATGTAATCGAAATTTTGTTGTTTTATTTGCTCGGATCCCGAATCTCCGATAAATATATTTACATTTGAAGAAGCGTAATATTTTATCACGAATGTTAGTTCAATCGGACGATTAAAGGTAGGGATGATGACCGTCAATTTGGACTGCATTTCAACTCCTTGTTTTTAAAAACATCCCTATAACCAAAGACAAAAAATGCGGGTAATGACTTCCAGTTTCGTTAAAAATATTCAGAATTAGAGCTAATTTCATCGTTTAGCCGACAGCTTGGATTAACAGCGCTACCATGAAACATTGGATTGAATTCTGGTTGACTCCCCGAAAGCATCCCTCGTAGCTATAGGTAAATGATTCGAAGAAAGCGTTACGGTTTGGTCCCAAGATTCTGACCCTTCGGTTGTATTACTATAAAAAACAACATGGGACCCCAACTGTTCGAAATTTATGGGAACTATCAATAATTTCTTTAATTTTTCCTTGATGTCGGGATGCCGTTCAGGCGGTGCGAATAAAACCAGAAAGCCTCCGCCGCCTACTACGCAAATTTTTCCGCCTAGGGCGCCCGCCTTTACCGCCTTCTCGTATATTTCATCAATCCCACGGTTGGATATTCTGGAGCTGAGTCCCCTTTTACATCTCCAAGCTTCGTGAAGCAATAGTCCAAATCGGTCGTAGTGTTCAACGGGCCCATTCAAAATTTTGACGCCCTCATCAACCATTTGGCTCATAAGCTTAAGCGTTTGGATGTTATTTTTCATGGAGTCAAGGTGAGCCTGGGTAATATCCGAGGAATACCTGGAAAATCCGGTGAAATAAAACAACATACAGCTCTGTAGATAAGCCAGTTTCTGTGGAGGCAAAGTAATGGGTTGGACGAAGGAGCTATATCGGCCGCTGAACTCAATCCGATTCAGGCCGCCGAAGGCTGCGGTCATCTGATCTTGAGACCCGACATTTTCCTTTATCAGATCACGCTCTACATGAATGGCGTCAAACGCCAGTTGCCGCTTGGTAACCATTTTACCCTGGAGCGCGTAGAGGGCATGCAGTAAACCCACGGTGAAGGACGAACTCGACCCAATGCCGGACATGGCCGGAATATCGGCCGTACGAACGATTTCCACTCCTTGCTCGACGTTCAGGAATTGGAGGCAGGCCTTGACCGACGGATGGACGATTTCATCCGGGGTATTGGTTTCCTCGCGTTTGGTGTAGCGAATCCGGAACTTGTGATCGAAGAACGGCGGCAAATACCGGACGGTCAGATAGCAATATTTGTTGATGGTGGTGTTGAGCACCGCGCCGCCGTGTTCGTTGTAATAGGCGGGATAGTCGGTGCCGCCGTCGAAGAAACTGATCCGAAACGGCGTCCGGGTGATAATCATAACTGCTCCCGATACCAGGCAATGGTTTTGGCCAGTCCCGTTTCGATCGGGACGGACGCTTCGAAAGAGAGCAATTTTCGTGCCTTATTCGGATCGATCAGGCGTTTGGGGATCATGGTCGGCTTCGAGGCGTCGAACTCGACCTTGGCGCCGTCGTACCCGTCGATGCGGATGATCAGATCCAGGATGTCCCGGAGGCGGTAGCCTCGGCCGCCGACGATGTTGTACACATCATGGCTTTCCGTCCTGGCCATGGCCGCCAGCAACCCTTCGACCAGGTCGTCGACGTAGATGAAATCCTTGATATCCATCCCGTCGCCCCAGACCGAAATCGGGTCGTGCCGCTCGACCACCCGCCGGATCAAGGCTGGCAGGACATGGCTAGTCTCCCAGTCGAAATCGTCATGAGGACCGTAAATATTGGCCGGACGGACGATGACCGTGGCCATGGGCTTCTTGATCCGGGTCGAATACATGTCGCACATGATCTCCGAGAAACGTTTCATCCAGGCGACGATATGGTATTTTTCAAAAAACTCGTTGGTGACGTCCTCTTCCCCAACCGGGTCGTCCGAGACCGGGTAGACAGTGTTGGTGCTGATGAACAACGTTTTTTGCACCCCGGCGGCGTACGCCGCTTCCAGCATCCGGGCATTCATGATCAGGTTGGGGGTCAGATGGACCAGCGGCGTTTTTTCCATGACCGCCGCGCCGGAGGTGACGGCCGCGCACAGGAAGACGTAGTCAATGTTTTGACAGGCGCGGCCGCAGTCTTCGGCTTGGAGCAGATCGGTTCGGATGTATTCGATCCGGTCGTCCCGGATGACCGCATCCTTGCGATGCAGCGTGGCCCGAACCTCGGCCCCGAGGTCGACCAGGCGCCGGACCAGATTGGCGCCGACGAATCCGGCCCCGCCGGTGACCAGCACTTTTTTACCTTCGAACATCACCGCCTCCTAATCCACGAAATGACCGAACTCGTCCCGCCGGGACAGGACCGGCGTTTTGATCGGCCACCAGATATTCAGGTCCGGATCGTTCCATCTCAATGTGAACTGCCCGGCCGGATTGTAGTATGTGTTTTGCTTGTAATGAAAAATGGTGGAATCGCTCAGCACTAGGTGACCGTTGCCGAACTTGGGCGGAACCAGCACCTGCATCCGGTTGCGATCCGAAAGGTTGAAGCCTTCCCAGCTTCGGTACTGGTCCGAATCGGGGTCGTTGTTGACCACGACCATGTAGAATTTGCCGGACAGGCAGGAGATCAGTTTCCAGGTTTCGCCGTCGCCGTGGATGCCCCGGAGGACATGGCGGCTGGACACCGAGATGTCGTCCTGGATGAAATGCACATCTATGCCCTGTTCGCGATACATTTGCTCATTATAGGTTTCCACGTAGCAGCCGCGATGGTCCTCGAAGGCGGACAGTTGGATAAACTTGACTCCGGCCAGTTTATTACTTTCCGTGACGATCATGACTTTTCCTTGCCTTCGGCGAAATAGTTCTGCTTTTTGAGATACTCGTCCTCGTTTTCCAGGTACCAGTCCCAGGTTTCCTTAAGCCCGTCGACCAGCGTCGTGGTCGGGTTGTAGTCGATGACTTTACGGGCCAGGGAGATGTCCATCACCCGGCGGGGGAAGCCCGAGGGCTTGCCGGTGTCGAAAAACGGGGTGAAATTCAGGAAACAGTTCAAGGTTTCGACCAGTTCACGGATGCTAAAACCCTGGCCGGAGGCCAGATTGACGTACGGATGCTCTCCCGTGCCGTGGTGGAGGGCCAAAATGACGCCTTCGGCCACGTCGCGGCTGTACGCGAAATCCCGGACGGCCGAGCCGTCGCCCCAGACCGTGACCGGATCGTCGCCCCGGCGGATGCGGTACATCAGGGTCGGGATAACCATGGCGTTGTTGGGATCGAAATTGTCGCCCGGCCCGTAGACGTTGCACGGCCGGACCACGGCGAAATTGGTCAGGCCGTACTGGGCCTTGTAGGCCTGGACCTGGAGTTCGGCCATGCGTTTGGCCCAACCGGGGAACATGTCCATCGGCGGCCCGTCGTCGCCCATGTCTTCGGTGAATACCTCGGCCGACGGATAGGCCCCGATAGAGCTGGTGTAGACCACCTTTTGCGCTCCGGCCAAGCGAGCCGCTTCCAGCATGTTGGTGTTCATCATCAATAGCGGCACGAAAAAACTAGCCGGTTTGGACTTGGTCACTTCGATCGAGCCTTTGATCCCGGCCACGTGGAACACGAAATCCATGCCCTGGGCCAGTTCCTTGCACCGGTTGAAATCGGCTAGGTCGGCGTAGACGTGATCGGCACGGTCGTCAACGGTCAGCTTGTCCAGGGAGGCGATCCGGATGCTAGCCCCGGCGTCGCACAGGATATGGGCGATCTGGCGGCCGATGAGGCCGGTGCCGCCGGTGATCAGACATCGGGCGCCGGCGAAATGATTCAACACATCTTGCTTAATCATGTTTTCACCCGAAATGATTATTCATGGACGAAATAAGACACGCGGGACGCGTATCGAAAACGCCTGAGTTTGATATTGGACAGGCCGACGGCTTCCCTGAGGGCGACGGTTTCGCCGGGGGAATCCGGGTCGTTGAGCTCGTCGAAACCCAGCACGCTGCCTTTGACCAAGTGCGGCCTGATCAGTTCCAGGCATTTCTTGGTCGGTTCGTAAATGTCGAAATCGAAATAGGCCAGGGCCACGATGGTCTCCGGATGGTCCTCCAGATACCGTTCGAACTCGAGGGTGGAGTCGCCTTTGACGATTTCGAATTTCCTGATATGGCCCTGCGGGTTGTCCCGCTCCTGGCAGGCTAAGATTTCCCTGAGATAGTCGTCGTACTCCGGGGTGACGGACAGCTTGCCTTTTTCCATCAGGACCGAATCGCCGTCCTTGGCGTCGATGGACGGAAAGCCTTCAAAGGTGTCGAAGGCCACGATTTTGCGATGGCGATTGAATGGGTCGTAAATGCCTCTCAAGGCCGCGAACAGCGAGGTGTTCTGACCCCAGCGGGTCCCGAATTCGATGATGACCCCAGGCAGATCGACGATCTGGGTGTAGAGGTGATGCATAAACAGAATCCGGGCCAGGTTTTTTGAATTGAGGAACAGCCCCAGGTTGCCCAGAATCTCGTCGTCCGGAATGGGGCAGGCCTTGAACAGCTCCAGAAAACGGCTCCGGACCCCTTTCTCCGAGTCGCTCTCGTAGGTAATATTGCCAAATTCGGAATTTTTCATTTCACACCTTGGGAGATGTACGGGGTTGGCCCGGTTTCAGTCGCGCAGCAACACCGGGATTTTTTTTCGGCCCTCGTGGGCAATGACCCAGGCCCAGTATCGGATCCGGCCTTCGACCAGTTCATAGGGGTGCGGGCCGCCGGTATTTGCCGCCGACCGAACCCGCACGGGTTTGATCCGTTGATCCAGTTCGAGCATTTCCCGGGCCAACTCGGCCGGGCTGGGGGTAAATCCCAGTTTGTTCTCCAGGGCTTGTTCGATGGTTTGATACGCCTGCCGGGAACCCTGCCCGTCCAAAACGACCTTGATTTGGTCGGGCGGGATTTCCAGCGGGTCTGTTTGAAAGGCCCGGTCGACGGATAGCGCGTCTTTCGTATCCATATCGAAATCGATGGCCTCGGCATTCCGGCGGATGTGTTCGGCGTTCATGGCCTTGGGAATGGCCGTGACGTTCGGCTCGGCCGTCAGCCAGTTGAGCGCGATCTGGGACGGGGTTTTACCGTATTTTTCGGCCAGGCCAGTTAAAAGCCGGGCCCGGTCCGAATCGGGTTCAATTCGTCCCTGGTCCAACGGGCTGTATGCCAAAAGCAGCAGGTTGTTTTCCCGGCAATAGGGCGCCACGTCCTGTTCGATCATCCGGTCGAACAGGTTGTATTCGAGTTGGTTGGAAACCACTTCGGGGCCTGCGGCGACCATTTGGGGCAATGAAAAATTGCTGACGCCGATATGGCGGATTTTGCCTTGATCCCGCAGCCGGATCATGGCCGCCATGGTGTCCTCGATGGGAATGGCGGCGTTGGGCCAATGAATCTGATACAAATCGATGGTATCGATCCCCAGTCGCTTCAGGCTGTTTTCGCAGGCTTCAATCGTCCGGTCGAAGGCTAGGTGTTCCGGCGAAACCTTGGTGCAGATCAACACCTGGTCCCTGACGCCTCGCACGGCCCGGCCGACAAGCTCCTCGGCATGACCGCCGCCGTAGTTTTCCGCGACGTCGATCAAGGTCAGGCCCAGGTCGATGCCCAGTCGAAGGGCCCGGACGCATTGTTCGTCCCGGGAGTAATCGGGCGAGAAATTTCCGCCGAGCCCCATCGTGCCCTGGCCGATCCTGGGGACGCCTTGAATGCGCATTTGCGAATTGACTTTACCCGTCATTGTCTCCGCCCATGGGTCGCCAACGGCCCCTGCGCCGCTCGGCCGCTTTGTCGATGGAGGATGAAGGCCGGAATCGGCTTCCGGCCCGAGTGTGCGATCACCCAGCCCCAGTATCGCAACCGGCCGTGCAAGAGCAGGTATTTCGGCCCACCGCCCGACGGCCCGGCGATCAATTCCACCGGCCGGATCGAGCGCCCGGATCGAAACTCCTCGGCAATTTCCTCCGGGCTGGGTTTCAAGCCCAATCGGTTGGACAAGGCCTGGTCGAGGGTGGTGTATATCGGATGAGTGTCGTCCACGTCGTGATTCAAGACTTCGATCTCGGAGACGTCGACCATTGACGGCTCCCGAGGGAACATCCGATCCAAGCCGCGCAGTTCTTCGGCGTCGAGGCGGACGTTCAGGACGGCGACGTTGGCTTGGTTGTGATGTGGGTTGTTCGTCCTGAGAATCGGGGCTACGCCCGGTGTGCTCAAGACCCAGGCGATGATGACCTGATGCGGCGTCAGGCCGCGGTCGCGGCAGATGCGTTCGATCGCCTCGTGACCGGCCAGCGACAAATTCCCCTGGTTGAAAATGCTGTAGGCAAACGTCGTAATTTCATTCTCACGGCAGAACGGCTGCAGATCAAGCTCGAACGTTTTGTTCAGTAAATTGTATTCCGTTTGCACCGAGACGATGGAATGATTTTCGAGTAGGGCGTTCGCCGCGACGATTTCATCCGGCGACCAATTGCATACGCCGATAAAGCGGATTTTACCTTGGTCCGCCAGCGCAGACAGGGCGCCCATTGTTTCCGCCATGGGAATTTCCGACGGAATGGGCCAATGAGCCTGGTACAGGTCGATATAATCCGTCCGGAGCCGTTTCAGGCTGGCTTCGACGGATTCGAACACCCCCCGGTAATGGCTGCGTTCCGGCTCGAATTTGGTGCAAACCCACACGTTGCCCCGAATGCCTCGGATCGCTCGCCCCAGGATTTCCTCGGCGTGACCGCCCTCATAGGCGTCGCCCGAATCGAGCAAGGTCATCCCCAAATCCACGCCCTCTCGAATGACGCGGATTTTATTGGCCACGTCACCGTCAGCGGCCTCGCCTTTACTGCCGGCGCCGTTCGAGGCCTGGGCCAATATCGGGACAACCTCTCCCGTATTTCCTAAAGGGATGTGGCGCATCTTCTACTCAATGCTGATTTTCCAGCCTTCGAGGCCGTCGGTGTTGAAATTGGTCCGCTGGGCCGACTTTTCGACATCACGCCCCTCTTCGAGCAACAGGTTTTTCAGTTGGTTTCGTATTCCGTTGAGCTGATGAGCCAGTTTCAACAGCTCCAGGTAGCGGTCCGGCTGTTCGTTCATCTTGTCTTTCAGATGCCAGATATGGACGTTCATCTGGGACAGGGCGACGATGATGCGGATGAACCGGGAATTTAGGGCCAGGCTCCGTTCCTCGATCAACAGATCGATGTCGTGGCACAGCAGATCCATTTCACGGCTCATTTCCGCTTGCAGATCCGGGAGCAGGACTTCCTTGATCTGGTCCACGGTCAGGCGGTCGACCAATTCGGCGAATGCCGGCAGGAATTTCCGTTCACGATCGTTCATTCCGTAAAAACCTCTGTTTAATATCTCGCATTCTGTTTGACTCCCTGGAGCCGGGAAAAATCCGGGTGGTTCAACCGCCAGTCAATGGTCCGCCGGATGCCTTCCTCAAAGGAAATTCGTTGTTCGAACCCTAGAAGCTCCTTGGCCCGAGCCATGTCCAGCACCCGGGTTTGATCGCCCGCCGGTTTGTCAGCGTCCCATTCGATCACGGGTTGATCGGGCATGTGAGCGGCGATGGTTTCAGCCGTTTCCCGTATCGAAATCGGCCGGCCGCATCCCAGGTTGATCGGCGTCGCCGCCGGGGCCTTTTCCAGAGCCTCCATGATCCAGTAGGCACACTCCTCGGAGTAAATGAAATCGCGCTCGGCCGATCCGTCGCCCCAGACCTTGACCGGGTTTTCACCGCCGACCATCCTCGAAATCAAGGCCGGAATGACCTGGGCCGTGGCCGGATCGAAATCATCGTATGGGCCAAAAACGTTGGATGGTCGGACGACTACCGCGCCGTCCCAATCGTGTTCGAGCAGATAGGCTTCAGCTTGGACCTCGCCGATGCGTTTGGCCAAGCCGGGAATGCGGTCGTTCTGCTTAGGCATTCCGTTCCACAGGCTGTCTTCCTGCTTGGGCAGCGACGACTCGGGGTAGGCGCAGATGCTGCTGACAAATAAAAACCGGGCCACGTTGTTGCGGAAAGCGGCCTCCATCAGGTTGGACTGGAACATTAGCATCGGGTACAGGTAGCTGGCGGCCTTGCTCTGTCCGATGCCGACCGAGCCCTTAATTCCGACCAGGTTGAAGACGTAATCCCGGCTTTGGGTCGCTTCCAGGCAACGGCTGAAATCGGTCAGGTCAGCCTGTTCAAAACGTGCTCCGGGGTTCAGCACCACCCGCGCGTAGCCGGGGTCGTCCATTGAAACCACCAAGACGTCGGCCCCGGCGTCGATCAACCGTTCAACCAGCGGGATGCCGATGGTGCCAGTCCCGCCGGCGACCAGGACTTTTTTATTGCGATACAAACCTCACCTCACATCTTGGCCGACGCCGGTTTCCAGACGATAAAGCTGTAGCCGTCGTGGAAAAACGAACCGAATGTCCGGCGCACGTCGATCATTTGGATGCGACCTTCCTTTTCAAGTTCTCGGAGGCGAGTCAGATATCCGCGGAGATACCCCCTTTTTTCCAAATATTTCGCGGCCAGGTAATCGAATAGGTTTTCCCGGTCGTACAGCTCGTACGTGGTTTCGACGTGGACGCAGATTCCCGGCTGTTTGTCCAACAGAAAGTTCAGAAACGCGTGGAAGTCGGTCCCGAGTTGTTCCATGGCGCCGGTGGTGAACACCGCGCTTTGCGGGCCGAGGGGATAATCGCTGTCCGGGGTGAACATGTCGAACCGGACGGCGGACAGGTTATAGCCGAACCGATCGGCCAGATGTTCGACCAGCTCACAACCGGACTCGGACCAATCCAACCCGACCAGCTTTTTGTCGGGAAACAGTTCGGCCATGGCTTTCAGGTTGTGTCCCGGCCCGCAGCCGAACTCGTGAATCTCCCCGAAGGGTTCAAAAAAGGTCCGAAACAGGTAATTCCTTAAAACAGTGACGAAAGCGGTTTCAAAATCCGGGTTGGCCGGCAAAATATAATTGCCCTGAAACCGAATGTATTCGATCTTTTTGACGAACTTCGGCACGATCGCGTCGGGATCGGACGGGTGATGCCGGAACTCCTCCAGGTTTTCCCGCCAGCCCCGTTCCCAGTCGTCGAGGCGGTGAGGCCCGGAAACGGTCAGGTCCTTGTCCAGGACCCGGGAGGCTCGAAGCAGCAGCCGCTCCCGCTCAGGGTCCGCGGCCGGTTCGTATCGGAAATCATGCTTCTCAACGGCCGCCAAACATTCCGGGGGCAATTCCCGGTCCGTCGCACCGAAAACCCGAGCGAAATCCGCGGCAGAGATCGATTCGGAATAACCCGGCTCCATCCATCTCATAATTCGTTCGACGGCGGATGCGGAATCGAGTCCCGCTTGCTCCAGCATCCATTCCCGGTCGCCGTACCCGGTCGGGTAGGCGTCGGGCATGGCCAACCGGAGCAGCGGCTCGCGGCGGCCGTGGTCGGCCAGTGTTTCAGCTACAGCGCTGCCCAGTCCTCCGATAATCGAATGCTCTTCCAGGGTGACTACCCGCCCGGTTTGGGCGGCCAGTTCGACCAGGCGTTGTTCATTGAACGGCTTGATGCGGAAAGCTTCGGCCACGGCTGCGTCGATGCCCTGGGTTTGCAACTCATCGGCGACCTCCAGAGCGCGGTAAACCATCAATCCGGTGGACAGAATCAACATATTTTTTCCCGGCCGTATGGTAATCAAACCGTCGGACAGCTCGGCCGGATCAGGGTGCAACACGGTCTGGGCGCCTTTGTCCAGGCGAACGTAAACCGGCCCGTCCGACTCCAACCCCATCCGGGCCGCTTCGGCTGCGCCGACCGGGTCGGCCGGGTTGTAGATGGTCATGCGGGGTAACCCCCGCATCATGCCCAAATCTTCGATGGTGTGATGGGTCGGCCCGTCGCTGCTGTAACAGATGCCCGGGCCGGTGCCGATCAGGGTCACCGGCAGATTCATGACGCACAGGTCGACTTTGATCTGTTCGAAACACCGCTGGGTCACGAACGGGGCGATGGCGTAGACGAAAACCTTTTTGCCGGACAAAGCCAAGCCGGCGGCCACGCCGATCAGGTTCTGTTCGGCCACGCCTACGTTGAAATACTGGTCGGGCAGGTCTTTCCGGAATTTTCCCAGGCTGAAGGCAGTCATGTCCGCAGTCAGGAAAATCACGTCCCGGTCCCTGGCGGCGATGTCGTACAGGGAATCGAAAAAAGCGTCCCGGATGTCGATCTGTTCGTCGGTTTTGGCCATGATCATATCGCCGTCCGTCCTTCCCGGCCCAGTTCACGTCTGGCCGTTTTCAGGTCCGAACCATTGGGCACTCCATGATGCCAGCAAAGACGCCCTTCCATGAAGGATACACCCCGTCCTTTCACGGTCCGGGCAATTACGGCCAACGGTCTCGCGGGACTGGTCGCGCCGCGAGCGGTCAGGGCGTGAATTATTTCCGAAAAATCGTGCCCATTGATAACTCTCGCTTCCCAGCCGAAGGATTGCCATTTTTCGGCCAACGGCTCCAATCTGTTGCAGTCTTCCGTATAATCGGTGACGCACTGCCCGTTTCGGTCGATGACTGCCGTCAGATTGGACAGACATTGATGGCCGGCGAACATGGCCGCTTCCCAGACAGAGCCTTCGTAACATTCACCGTCCCCCAGCAGAACCACCGTCCGGTAATTTCGACCGTCCAAGCGCGCCGCCAAGGCCAGGCCCACGCCGATTCCCAGTCCGTGCCCCAAGGATCCGCTGTCCACTTCCACGCCCGGAATCCGGTGGTCGGGGTGTCCGCCCAACCGGCTGCCGGATCGACAGCAGGTTTCCAACTCCTTGGAATCAATGAAGCCCAAATCCGTCAGAACCGCGAAAAGCGCCACGCAGGAATGGCCTTTACTCAGTATGAATCGGTCCCGATCGGGCCAATCAGGCCGGGCTGGGTCAAATTTTAAAATTCCGCCGTAATACAAAGCAGTTAGTATATCCGTGCAGGACAAGGCGCCGCCGATATGGCCTTTACCAGCCCTGACGATCGATTCCAGAATACTCGATCGAATCTGGACAGCCTTTTCGGTTAATTCCCTTGTGTTCATTAAAACGGCCCCTTGAACTTCTTCTCATAGGAATAAAACTCTTCGTCCCTTAAGTCCGCTGCCGGAAGGTCAAGGAGCCTTTCAACAGACCGGATGATGTCCACCGCGTTGGCGTAATACTCATTTTCCAACGGACGTGTGCATGGACAATGCGCGTTTTTGAAACCAAGACGGACGACGGGGGACTTGAGATCGGACCACGCCGCCTCGTAAACGCTAGCGGCCGCTTCGGCGCTAAACCCGCAGTGGAGCCAATCATAGTCGGCCACGATTAGACGGCCTGTTTTTGAGGCCGATTCAGCCGCAGTGGCGACGTCAAAAGGCGCGGCCGACCTAAGGTCCATGACTTCCAGCGAGACTCCATGCTTGGCGGACAAGACCTCGGCGGCTTTCAAGGCTTCCACCGTCATCCAGGTGGCGGCCAGGACCGAGGCGTCGGTTCCCTCCCGAACTACCCGGCATCCGTCCAAGGGCCGGGGGCTTATCTCGTCCTCGGCCTGGCCTGTTACATCGTAAAGCCACCGATGCTCGATGCAGATAACCGGGTTATCGTCCCGAATGGCGGCAATGAGCATTCCCCGGGCGTCCTCGGGACGGGACGGTAAAATAACCCGGACTCCAGGCAGATGCGCGAACCAGGAATGCAGCGTCTTGCTATGCTGCCAGGACTGCCCCCACCCTCGGCCGATAATCGCCCGGATGACCATTGGAACCTTTATCCGTCCACAAGCGCCGTACGTGTAACTGGCGAGCATGTTGGCTATCTGGTTCATGGCCAGGATCATGAAATCCACCCGCATGTGAACATGAACGGGCCTGAGGCCGTTTAAGGCCGCCCCCAGGCCGAAACCTGTCATGGCGTCCTCGCAGAGCGGAGTGGAAAAAATCCGATCGGGACCAAACTCCTCGACTAACCCTTGGTGACTGCCAAAGGTGCGTTTATGATCGGCCACGTCGATCCCGTAAACAAACACGCCTTCATCCCGCCTCATCTCGTGGGCCAGGGCTTGGTTGAGCCCCTGTCGATAAGAAATGACGCTCATACAATCAGTCCCTCGCAAATTTCTTTCAATTCGGGGAAGGGGGCGACCCTGGCCGAGGCCAAACCAGCCATAGCCTTTTGAGACAGCGCCGCCTCGATTCCAGCCACATTCTCCTCGGATGTCATGAGAACCAGTTTCCTTCGTTGCAAGGCCACCGGATCCCGGTCGAGCCATGTTCGGTATTCGTCCTCGGATCGATAACCGGCTTTGAAGTCAGGAAAAACACCGACATGCTCCAGGTAGCGGTAGTATTTAAGATTAAGGAACGCGGGACGGCCCGACTCGAGCGTTTTGACTCGAGCGCTCCGAATAAGTGTGTAAATCACTTCAGGGTCGGTTGAATTGCTTTGGTAAACGTCGCATTTAAACCCCTTGGCTACTTCCGCGATGGAATCATACCCGTGCCGAGCCTGGGCCGGATTATGAACAGCGTATCCGTTGTCCTCACAGACGAACATTACCGGTAGTTTCATCAGGCAGGCCGTGTTTAGGGTTTCCCAGAAGGCCCCTTCATCAATGGCCCCGTCTCCGAAAAAGACCGCCGCCACACCGTTAACGCCACTTTTTTTCAACGCGAAAGCCGCTCCGGCCGCCACTGGGATATTACTGGCCACGATGGCCGAGGTGCAGATCAGTCCCTGCTCGATCGCCATAAGATGCATCGAACCGGCCTTGCCTCGGGACGGCCCGTTCGTTTTACCGTACAGCTCACCAAAAAATTTTTCCGCTTCCATGGTTCTGGCCAGATAGATGCCATGGCTTCGATATGTTCCCAACAATTGATCATGGCTTTCCAGGGCCTGGCACGCGCCGGCCGATATCGCCTCGCCGCCCATGGACATATGCATGGGAGTCTCCATTTCATCTTCCAGGTAATAGGCCTGAATCAGTTCCTCCACCTTGCGGATGAAAAAAACCTTTTCGTATAAACAGGTGTTCAATTCCAACGTCATGTGATCACACTCCAGTATGAATAATGTACTTCACCGACCCGTCCCGCGAGGCATTGGCACGTAGAATCCCTGTATTCACCGAAGCAAGCCTTGAGGCATCAACCTGCTCCATAAGCCCGATGACTGGTCATATTCGGTTCCGCCGAAAATGACCTAATTGATCCAGCTTGAACAGGATGCCTATATGCAGGCCCAGGTATATTTCTCCGGAATCAACCTTTTCCCGGATCCGTTCCTCGGTAAGAATTTCCACCTCATCGGTTTCGTTGCGTAATTCAACTCTGCCTTCAACCTCCCACTCCGTCAGCTCCACACAAAAAATAAAGGGTAATAGCGGGTCCCTGGGTGTAATGGCCATGGATGCCATTGGCCGGAATCTTCCTAAATCGTGGACGGCTATTCCTGTTTCCTCAAACAGTTCCCGGGCCGCGGCCTGAGTAGGATTCTCGCCGGATTCTACGCCGCCGGCTGGAAATTCCAACGTCCTATCGGCCAGTATTGGTCTATCCTGATAAACCATTACTATTTTTGAAGGTTCAACCAGTGGAACGATCACCACCTGGGTTTGGTGGTGTTCTATGGTATAATAGCCGCCACGTTCACGAACCGAAAACCAAGGGTTTTGATGCACCGTCCTAACCGGCGCCAGCGTCCGGCACTGGGGGCTTAGCAACCTAGGGTCGTTCAAGGTGACGGCCATGGTTACCTTGTCACAAACCGCCGCCCCGAGCGGACCCGGCCCCTCCAGTAATCGAGCAGGTCCCGCATGGTCGTCTCAAAGGGAATCACCGGCTTCCACCCCGTGTGGGACTTAAACTTGGCCGTGTCCGGAAGCTGAAGGTCCGCGTCCAGGGGCCTGAGCCGGCCGGCCTCGGTTTCGACCTTGATGTCCTTTCGGGTGGACAATCCCAGAAGATGTTCCAGCATGGCCCCGACCGTGCAACTATAAGTCCCGCCGATATTGTAATAGGACCCCGGAATCGGGTTGACCGTGACCAGCAGGTAATAAGCCCGGACCGCGTCCCGGACGTCCGCCCAGGTCCGGAGGGAGTTCAAGTTCCCGGTCCTGACCACGGGCGGGACGAGGTCCCGCTCGATCATGGCGATCTGCTTGGCGAAAGTCGATTCGGCGAAAACATCGCCCCGCCGGGGACCGGTATGCGTGAACATCCGGGTTATCAGGCATTTTTGGCCATAGGCCTCGGCGTGAAAACGACCGATCATGTCCGTCCCGATCTTCGAAATAGCATAGGGCGAGGCCGGATGCAGGGAACATTCCTCGCCAATCGGCAGCTTTTCCCTGGAGACGCGACCGAAAATCTCCGAGGAGGAGCAGACGTGAATTATCGGGTCGACGTCCGGGTGGCGGCGCAAGGCCTCCAACAACCGCTCCGTGCCCAGGATATTGGCGTCCAGGGTCTGCAAGGGCGAGGTGAAGCTGCTGCGGGGGAAGCTCTGGGCCGCCAAGTGAAAGACGTAATCAGGACGCGACTCCTCGATCACATTGACCAGGGACACGTAGTCGCACAGGTCTCCCTCCAGAAAAAAAAGACGTTCCCCCCGGTTGGCCCGATCCAGCAGGTGTTCGACGTTGTCCTGGGGGCTGCGCCAGCGGCACATGCCGTAAATATCCCAGTCGGTTTCGGCCAGCAGATAGTCGGCCAAATGCGACCCGACCATTCCCGTGACGCCCGTGATCAAGGCCCGTTGCGACCCCCGACCGCTCATGACGCGCTCCCGGCGAAAGCGGCGGCCTGGCCGGGCCTGGCCCCGGGCCGCGTGAACAGGCGCTTTCCCGGCCGCGGCGCCGGCATGAAACAGCGTGAATTTGAGATGCGCGAGAATGACAAGGTTCGCTCCTTTAAATTTTTTCCGCCAGGGACGGACCCGGTGATTCCGAAACGGTCCGTTTATGTCCATGTCACGCCAATCTAAAGCAAATTATGAGCCAAACATCGGCATAATACTATTTTATGATGAAATAATGGAGGGCGGCTGGAAGGACGGACAAATTCGAGCGTTACTCGAGGTTTAACGGAAAAAGCGGCGCCCCCTGGGTCCCGGTCGATGCGCCGGGCGAACGGAGACGCGCGGCAGTTTATTCCCTTCCCGGCCAACCCGGGGAAAAATCTTCATCTTTTCCGCCCGATCTCCAGACCGTCGCCGCTTTTCGGCCAACTTCGACGCGGAAGCCGACAAAAAATTGACTCCGCTCAAAAAATGACGGCGACAACGAAGCAATCATGACGCCCCTGATCATCGCCCTTGATGGCCGGGCGGTCTCCGCCGAAACATCCCCGCCCGGGAGGCGTCGGGTCCACCGCGGCATGATCGGGCGAGAAGAGCCGGGCCGCCGTTTCGTCAGGAAAACTAGGGCGTCCGGGACAAGAACCACTGATAGGTCTGCTCGACGCCGTCTTCCAAACTGATTTGGGGACGCCAGCCCAGCTCGAATATCGATGATGAATCCAGCAGCTTGCGCGGCATGCCGTCGGGTTTCGAGGCATCGTGGAACACGGGACCGCGATGACCGACCACTCGGCGCACCAGCTCGGCCAGGTCGGCGATCCGAATATCGTTTCCGCAACCAATATTGAGCAAGCGTGGGGTCTCGGGGACGGAAGTCATGACGAAAACGCAGGCTTGGGCCAAATCGTCAACATGCATGAGTTCCCGCCGCGGCTCCCCGGTCCCCCATAAGGTCACCGCGTCATGGTTGGCGCGCTTGGCTTCGTGGAACTTCCGGATCAGGGCGGGCACAACATGGCTGTTTTCAAGATCGAAATTGTCATTAGGGCCGTAAAGGTTAGTCGGGATTACCGGCCAGAAGCGGGTCCGATACTGCGAGTTGTAATACTGACACATCTTTACCCCGGCGATCTTGGCCACGGCAAAAGCTTCGTTGGTGGGTTCGAAGGGACCGGTCAGAAGATAGTCCTCCCGAATCGGCTGGGGGCATTCACGCGGATACATGCAGGATGAAGCCAAAAACAGCAGGCTTTTTACTCCGGACCGATAAGCGGCCTGAATCACGTTGGTCTGAATTGCCAGGTTTTGATACAGGAAATCCGCCGCGAAACGTTGGTTGGCCATTATTCCGCCCACGCGGGCCGCGGCCAGAAAGACATGGTCCGGCGCTTCCCGGTCGAAAAAAGCCTCGACCGCCCCTTGATCGGTTAAATCAAGTTCCCGGCGGGAGCGCAGGAGCAGATTGGAAAAACCAGCCCGCCCCAGGCGGCGGACCAACGCCGAACCCACCATGCCGGCGTGTCCGGCGACATATATTTTCGCGGCGTTATCCATTAAAACAAGCGGGCGCTCCCATAGCCCTCAAAACCAGTCCGGTCGCGCGGTCGCCAGCAGGTGCCAACCGAGCCGCTGTTCCAGGGCCCTGAACCATTTATCAGGCATCCACCTGAAATACCATACTTTTTTGTATTCATGCCGTTTGTATTCCGGGATGCTGTAGGGAAAGATGTGTTCCACCCGTATTTCCTCGACCTTGAACCCCCGCAGGAGGTCCCGCGCGGTCCGGGCAGTGTAGGCGTAGGTCACGGGGCATCCGGTCTGGGCCTCGGAATGCCGGGCCACCAGTTCCGGCAGGCGCCAAAAGCGTCCTTGGCCGTATTTCAGCAGAATCCAGAAAACCTTCCAGGAATGAAGGTGGTAGACCATGATCTTCAGGGTCGAATTTGGTCCCAGGTATTTTTTCAGGCGTTCCACGGCCAGTTCCGGGTGCGGGGTATGGTGTATGACCCCAAAGGAATAGACTAGGTCGTAGGTTTCGACCGGGACCACCCGGTCGAGTTCCTCGGCGTTGGCCTGATAAAAGGCGATGTCCAACCCGAAGACCGCCGCGCGCTTCCTGGCCAGGGCCAGGGATTCCTCGGACAGGTCCACGGCGGTCACCTTGGCGCCGGCCCGGGCGAAGTTGATGGCGTCCGTCCCCAGGCCGCAGCCTATTTCCAGGACTTTTTTGCCCCGCCAGCGCTCGAAGTCGGCGAATCCGGGGATATGCGGCTCCACGAAATATTTTCTGGCCTCGACTTCGTCGAAGTAGTCCCTGGCGCCGACCTCCCGGGTCGAGTGCCTGATATTGCAGGGCCGGGCGTTCCAGTACGCGGCGACTTTCTCGATGGGCAGGCCCGCAAAGGCTTCCTGGGGCGTTTCCATATCCCTGGTCCTCCCTAGTGAAAAAAAATATTAATTTTCAAGACCCAACCCCAGGGCCAGATAGCCAAGCCCCCGGGGCGGTCGATTTTTTAGAATTCGCCAACAATCGAGCACCGCGGCGCCCGGCGCGGCCAAGCCGCCGATCTCGTCCCAGTCCAGGTCATGGTATTCGGGCCAGTCGGCGGCCAGCACCACCATCTCCGCCCGCCGGACGCAGTCCCGGGGGGTTGGACAAAAAGCGACGCCTTGGGGTAGGACCCTGGCCGCTTCATCCAAGGCCCGCGGGTCATGCACCGCGACCTCGAACCCCGCCTCCATAAGTCGGCGGGCCAGGACCAGGCCGTGGGATTCCTCCACGATGTGGGACCCGGGTTTATAGGACAAGCCCAGGACCGCGACCCGGGCCGAGGGCCGGACCCGGCCCCGGACATGGGAAAAAAGCCGTTCCACCACGTCCCGATTGACCGCCGTCACCGCCGGGCTCAGGCAAGGAATCCGGCCGACGCCCTGGGCGAAGGCCTGAAAAGCCAGGTTGTCCCGGGGAAAGCAGGGCCCCCCGAAGCCCAGGCCGCCCTTAAGGTATTTCCGGCCGACCCGGGAATCCGCGCCCAAGGCCCCGGTCACCACATCCACGTCCGCGCCCGGCGTCCGCTCGCACACCGCCGCCAGTTCGTTGGCGAAGCTGATCTTCATGGTCACGAAGCAGTTCAGGGACAGCTTGGATATTTCCGCGTTCAAGAGCGACATCACCGCGATATGCGGGCCGTTCCGGCAGGTTTTCTCGTACACTTCCCGGACCAGGCCCCCGGAATAGGGATCGGAGCAACCGATCAGGACCAGGTCCGGGTTTAGAAAATCGCGGATGACCGACCCCAGGGCGATGAATTCCGGGTTGTAGACCAGCCCGAAGTCCCGGCCCCGGGACTTGCCGGATGTTTTTTCCAGGAGCGGCGTAAAGGATTTGTCCGAGGACCCGGGCATGACCGTGGAAACCACGTCCACCACGTGGAACCCGTCCTTGTCTTTCAGGGCCCGGCCCGTCTCTTCCAGGACCGCTTCCACCAGGGAATTGTCGAACTGTCCGTCCGGAAGACTGGGCGTGGGGACGATAATAAAGGTGACGTCGGAATTCCCGACCGCCGCGGCGATGGAATCAACCCAGACCAGATTGTCCCAGGCCCTTTCCAGAAGCTCCTCGATCCCGGTTTCGCTGATGTGGGAGCTCCGGGCCCGGAGGCGGGCCATGGCTCCCGGGTCCGCGTCGTGACCCAGGACCTTGAATCCGGCCCCGGCGAAACAGGCGGCGGTGCAGAGTCCCAGCTTTCCCAGGCCTATCACGGATAGAATCATGCGCCTTGCTCGCTTAGATAAACTTATAGGTCATGGCGTCGTTCAGAATGACCTGCTCGTAAATTTCGTTATGAGGTTGATAGGTGCAGCGGGGGCATTCCTGGGCCACCATGATTTTGTCGTGTATATCCCAGTGCTCCTTGCCCCCCCACTTTTTCGATATTTCATTGAAATCGACCGAATTCCGCACCAGCTCGAGTTTTTCGGCGCCCCGCCGGTCGCAGCAAAGCCCCATGGTGAAGGAGTCCTGGTCCTGCTTTTCGTTTTCGGGCGGCATGAAGACCGCGGTCATGAAAATGGCGTAGCATTTTCGGAAGTAATTGGCGCTGTCGAACTGGGAGTTGAATTTATGAGTGATGCCGTAAACCCCGAATTTATCGTCGTCCAGCTCCGCCGCCCGGGTGATCTGGTCCTGAAAGAGTTGGATATCTTCCTTGGAAAAGCGTATCTCCTCGTCCGTTCCGATCTTGTCCCAGGTGGTGCCGGCCGGGCGGAAATGGATGTTCTTGCACCCGATTTCCTTGGCCAGCCGGGTCGCCTCGTAAATCTCGCCGATATTTTCCTTGTTGTAGATCAGATACTTGAAACTAACGCCATAGGCCGGATGGACCTTGCCCAGGGTAGTGAAGTGCCGCCGGGAATAATCGGCCAGCACCGCGATGTTTTCGATGATTTTGTTGAAAAGGTCGGAATCCCGGGGGAGCCCCTTGAGCCGGTTGAAGGTCTCGGCGGCCCCGGCGTCCACGGACACCCCGACCCAGGTGCATTGGGACAGGCTGTCGACGAAGTCATGAATACGGGACCCGTTGGACACCAACCCCACCTGGATGCCGCCCTGGGTGAGATGATCGATCAACCCGGCGGTGGCGGGGTTAAGCAACGGCTCTCCGCCGCCGGCCACGCACGCGGCCTCGACCCCGAAACGGCCGACCCCGTTTTTATATTCCCATTTGACCAGGAACTCGGCCAAGTTGTGCAGGGCCTTTTCCGACAGGGAACGACGCCGTCTTTTGCGGATATACTCGGCGTTGCACCAGACGCAATTGAAGTTGCACACGTTGGTGGGATCGATGGTCACCAGGACCGGCGGAGGGACCGGGCGGCCGCGCTTGATTTCCTTCCATCTCCCGACATGGCTCAATAACTTGTTGCTGTTAAAGGGATTCCAACGTTTCTTGGGGTCCCACTCCTGGAAATCCGTTTTCTTTTCCTCGGCTTCCGGCGTAAAAATTTTGGGCATTGGCAAGGCTTGCATACCACCCTCCTGATTAGTGACGTTGTTTTCCGGTCGGCCCTGGGGACCTGGCGAAATAATCCTTGGCCTCTACGAAAGCAATTAAGGCGCCAAGGTTACGGACAGGGGGACCGGAGGAGGGTGAAGGCAAATAAATGGTGTAAAAAATGGCAGTTATACGACGCGCTGGTTTCAGGCTTCGCCGCGGGGAATTATTTTATAGTGTTTTATCAGGAAAATATTTCCGAGAGGTCTAGTATCGGGCCGACCCGGGAAAAAATGTTGGGTTTCGCGGGTTGGATCGGCGCGCGGCCGACGGGCCCACGACGACGCCGTGAGCGTAACCACAGCCAGACCCCTCCGAAAGGCTGGGTTCCCAAGCCCTAGCTTCACCACTACCGGCTATACGCCTATTGCCCCAATGAAAAAGCCCCCCTCACCCCGACCCTCTCCCCCCCGAAGGGTGGAGAGGGGGATAATCAGACGGTTAGGCCGGCCGGGGGCCCTTTCCCTTAAATCTACTTTCGCCTATGTTTTACGCTGGTTCCCAAGCTCTAGCTGGGGAACCTCGGCCAGGGAAGCTCTAGCGTCCCCACTTTCGCCGGCGGCGCGGTCGTCATCCATCGGCCGGGGCAATCACCCCTCCCGGGAGGCCTGATCCGGTTATAAGCCGATTACCCCAGTGAAACAAGCCCCCCTCACCCCGACCCTCTCCCCCCGGAAAGGGTGGAGAGGGGGATAATCAGAAGATAGGCCGGTCGGGACCCCCTTGTCCTTTTGCTCTATGTTCGCCAACAATTTGACGATACCGCTGGTTCCCAAGCTCAAGCTTGGGAACCAAGGCCAGTGAAGCTCAAGCTTCCCCACTTCCACCGGCGGCGCGGTCGAATTACCGAAAGCTTTTTAAAACAAGGTCGATGAAACGAAACAGCCGTCCTTGGAGCTGCTGGAACCGCTTCCGGCGGAGGGGATGAACGGAACGCCGCCGCTGGAACTGGAGGAGGAGGAGCTGCTGCTGGAACTGCTCGAGGTGCTGCTCGAAGTCCCGCCGGAATCCCGGAAGTTGGCCACCACGGCGGCGGAATCGTTCAACCCCGTGGCGTTGTTGGAATTACAAGTCCCGGAAGTCGAGCCCGTGGCCGCGCCGTTGTAGGTGAGGTTGGGGTTGGAAAAACGCTGAATCCTGGTGCAACTAACGCCGTTGTCGGCGCATTCGGTATTGTAGGCCATGATGGTCCGCCACTGCTGGGTCACGTTCAGGTAGCCGTGGGCGTAGGCGCTGGGAGTCAGGGCGCTGTCCACGTAGCAGTCATGACGCAGGCCCATGTTGTGCCCCAACTCGTGGGCGAAGGAATAATACCCGGTGGCGGCCTGCCTCCAGACCACCGAAAAGGCGTGCGACTCGAAGCCGGCGACAATGGTGGACATCATATATCCGCATCCGGCGGCCCCGCCGCTGGTATTTTCCACCAACAGCACCACGCAGTCGGCCTTGACGGTGTCCCGCCAGGTCCCCACGTCGTCCATGACCCCGTCCGTGTGGTCTTGAAGATGGTCGAGGTCCGTGTTGCACAGGTCGCCCGAGCCGACATAGGTCGTTTGCATCGTCCCGGCCAGGTTGAGCCGCTGATTGATGCCGCTGGTCGCGTAGGCTTGGTTGGCTTCCGTGACGGCCAAGGCGATTTCCGCTTGGATATTGCCGGAAGCGGCGGCGGCGTTTTGGGTGTAGACCACGCCCACGTCGATGATGCTGCCGTCATCGCCCGAAACGCCGGGGACGACGTTGTTTTGCGATTGCGGAATGTCGACTTCAACCGGCGGCAGGTCCGTGAACCCGGCGTCATTGATTTCCCTGATCTGGTGAACGCCGTCCTCGATGACCCGCACTTGGTATTTTTTGTTCAAATAGATGATGTTAGCGGCGATTTGCCCCCTGTCCACCACAATAAGCACCTGGCTTTCCAGGTCCCCCTCGATCTTTCCGTACCAGATCGATTGTTCGGGTGAGTTGACGGTCACGTGGTCCCGAACCGCGGTCAAATCGAGGTCTTGAAACAGGTTTAGGCTCAACGTGTCATCGGCCTGGGACGAAAGCAGGTCCGCGTCCACGGTTACCAAGCGACTTCTCTTGACTATGGAATCGTCCCGGGCGACTTCCAGTCGATCCAGGCCTTGATTCGTCAAATCGGGTTGGACGATCTCCTGGAACAAGGGGAGGCCCTGCTGGGCCAGGGAAATTCCACTCGCGCCGAAAAAAACGAACCCGGCCAGAACCAAGCCGATCATCACCAAGAAGCCCTTCCCATGTTTCCGTTTAACAATACCCATTTTTCCCTCCAGTAATAATTGATATCGCCCCCCTAGGTTAACCGACATTATCGCTTCCGCTCAACATATTTTTTCCATTAACTTACCACAAAACTTCAAGATGTTCCAGGCGGGACGGCCCCTCGCCCCCCGGGACCCGGTTAAATGCTGGAAATAAAGCACCCGGTCGCTTCCCCGGTGGGCCAGGGTAGGATTACGACTGCCTCGCGGCCGCCCGCCAGGAAATCGGCCACCGGCTCCAGCGGGATTTTATAGGCGAACAGGTTGAGATACGAATCCGTCCGAAACGACAAGGCGCCCTTCAAATACGGGTCGTTAAGGGAAAAAAACCTGATCTTGGCCTGGTCGTTGAATTCGGCTTGGGAGACAATGCCCCGGCTGGTCGCCCCGGACAGGAATATCCATATTTCATCGGCGCCCGCGCAAGCCTGGGCGACGTCCGCCGGCGGGGTCGAGGTGGTGACATAGAGCCGGGACGCATCCTGATCCGGCAGGATGGAATAAAACCGGCTCACGTCCGATACCACGGCCAGGGTCTTGCCTTCCAGGGAAACGGGAAAATAAACGGCGTCGTGGTTGGTCCGCAGGGCCGCGGTCATGATCTCGCGACTGTATTCGACGTTGTGGGGGAGCCGGAGATAAAGAGGCAGTTCCTCTTCCCGGACCGAGGTGAATTGGACCCCGTCCTTGACCGTCAGCACCCGGCGGACCGCCTCGTCCAGCCGGTCGGCGGAGATGGTTCCTTCCCGGGCCGCGCCGAGGACCGCCGCGTGAATTTCCTCGAAAGTGAAGTCCCCGGTCAGGTTTTCGGAAAAGATGATCATGTCGCACCCGGAATTGATTATCCGGACGGCCAGGTCCGGAAGATAGTAATTGTCGGTCAGGGCCTTCATCTCGATGGCGTCGCTGATGACCAGGCCCTGGAACCCCATCTCGTCCCGGAGCAGGCCCTTGAGGATGGCCGGGGAGGCCGTGGCCGGGTAATCCGGGTCGAGGTTGGGAAAAAGAATATGGGCGGTCATGATGGCCGGGACCCCCTGGTCGATGGCGGCTTGGAAGGGCGGAAGCTCCACCCGGCGCAGTTCCTCCAGGGTCTTGTCGATCACCGGCAGACCGAAATGACTGTCCACGGTCACGTCGCCGTGCCCCGGGAAATGCTTGGCCGTGGAAGCCACGCCCGCCGCGGCGAAACCCGCCGCGGCTTGGGAAACCATCGTGGCGGTCAATTCCGGGGATTCCCCGAAACTTCGGCTCCCAATGACCGGATTGTCCGGATTGGAGTTGACGTCGGCCACGGGGCCGAGGTTGATTTGGATGCCGACGGCTTTCAGTTCCTCGCCGGTTATACGCGCCGTTTGACGGGCGTTCCAGGGGTCCCCGATTTTACCCAGGGCGTAATTCCCGGGAAACAGGGTGACGCCTTCCTCAAGGCGCAGTATCCGCCCTTGTTCCTGGTCCATGGCCAACAAGAGCGGAATTCCGGTCCTGGTCGACGCGGCCAGTTCCTGCATGGCCCGGGTCAGGCCCGCGACCACGGCCGGGCCGGGGGAATTCTTATTGAAAAAAATAAAGGACCCGATCCCCAAATCCACGATGCGGGCAGCCGTCCGATCGTCCAGGTCGGTCCCCGGAAAACCGACCATGAACAACTGGCCGACTTTTTCCTCCACCGTCAGGCTTTCCAGAAGGCGCTCGATGGATACGCCCTGGAAGTCGGCCCCGGCCCGGGCCGGGACGAAAAACGCCGAAAACAAAAGGACGAAGGCCATCGACCGCGCGATACGTTTTTTCATTTTACTCCCAAACTCATCAGTAAATATATTCTCCGGCCCAGGTTCGCGCCTGATGACCGTCCAGGACATGAAAAACCCGGATTTTCCTCAACGCGACCGGGGAAAACGAACCCAGGGGGAGATACACGATTTTTTTTCCGGAATAATTGGCCAGGCTTTTTATGCGGTCGGCCGGCGGCTTGGCCGCGATATAGGCGATCAATTTTTCCTCGCTATAGTCCACTCCAGCTAAAAGCAGGCGCTCGGCCTTGGTCCGGGCCCCGTCGAAAAAGGGGTCCCGCCAGGGGTCGTAGAGGCGCAACGGCGGGTAGGTCAGCATGAAACCGCCGTACTCGCACCTGGATATCCCCGGCCCGATGACGTTTTCGCCGGAAGGGGTGGCGTAGAAAGCCATGTCCGACTCCTGCTCGTGCTCCCCCAGCCAGGACATTTTCCAGGGATATACTTCCCGCCCGCCCTCGCCGGTCTCGTCCTCGTCGAAAATGAGCACCACCGACCCGACCTTGCCCCGGATCGGCCTGGCTTCGGTGACGAAAATCTTGTGCTCGCTCCAGTTGCGGATGGTCTCCCTAATGTCCAGCCCGTCGAGCATGGACGTCGAAAAAGGTTGGGTCCGGCGACTTTCCTCGGAAAGCACCTGAATCGTCTTCTTCTTGAGATAATCGCCGAAACCTTCCACCACCACGTCCTCGGGAGGATGGGAACAGATATTGCGCCCTTTCCAGGCATCCTTCCATTCCCCGGGTTTCTCTTCCCTTTTCCTCTTTTTCACGGGCATGGGAACAAGCCGGCGTCGAAACTGGTGGAACCGACGGAAAAACCGTATCTTCCTGGTATCGAGATACAAATCCTCCCCGCGCAGGCGAAGCTGGGGCAGGCCGCTGTTTTCCGCCGCGTGGGGATAGGTGGTGGCCAGGTCCCAGACCTCGTAGGCGAAATTGTCGTCCACGGCGCCCCGGGCGGCGATCAGGAGCTGATAAAGGTCCGGGGTCAAAAACCCTTGCACCAGGGCGTAATTGCGGGAAAATTTATTCAACACGGCCATCTGGGAGGGCGTGACCTTTTCCTTGCTGTTCTGGAAATGCCGTTCCCGGGCCTGGGCCAACAAGTCCTGGTGCAGGGCCAGGCGATCCAGGTCGACCTCCGGCTGGTCCGCCCCGGCCGCGACAAACGACCGGATCAGAAAGGGCGGTTCGGTCAGGATTTCCTTGATCGATTCCGGAGCCAGGTCGGCCAGGAACACCCCTTCCCGCTTGGTTCGCCCCAGGGGCCTGGCCAGGGGCTGAGTAAGGAGAGCGGATACGGCCTGATAATGGGCCAGCCCGCAGACAAACAAAACCCGCTCATGGGTCCGGCCAAGGTCCTGGAGATGATAGGCCATGGTCATTTCCCGAAGCCTGTCCCCGGGGGTCGAATTTTCCGCGCCGAATTCCCGGGCGACGGCTTCCGCGTACGCCCGGAGGCCCAACCTACCGGCGGCGTAGGGATCGGGAAAGGGCTCCCGCCGGCTGGGGTATCCCTCGGCGTCCCGGTCCACGAAAAATAGGGGCAAGCCGTTGAGGCGGGCCAGCCGTCCCGCCTCGACCATGGCGTCCTGGGGTTCCAAGGGCAGGTAAACGAAGCGGCCGTCCTTTTCCTGATAGCAGACCACGGAGATGACGGGCAGTCGATCCAGGCCGTTTTCCACCTCGCGGCCGATGGTGGGCGGGAGTTCGAGGGCCACGGCGTCGGGCTTGATCGCCGCGAAAGCCTTCCTCGCGGCGACGCCGAATTCCAGGCGGCCGTGCAGGGACGGGACAAAAAATATATTTCCATGTCGTAAAAAATAGTTACCGGAGTCGGCCACGAAAGCTCCTTGTCCTGAAATAGAACCAAACCGACCGCACCGGTTTCTCGCCTGGTCCCCAGATGGGAGAGACGTCGCGGGAACAGGTCCCGCCGCGTTGCTTGGCCGAAAATCCGTGACGAATAACGCCGCCGTGGAATAAGGAAATCCCGACGTCTTTCACGATATGGACCGTAAATAAGAGGATGCCAGCCTGAAGATATCCCCTGCCTCGTTTTTATCCTGGTGATAAAGCTCCCTGTAACTTCGAGCGCAGTTGGAATGAGGAGCGGACGGTTTGGTCATTGTTTCGACAATATCTTCGTAAATACCTTTAAACTCGGGGTCCCGAGCGTGTTCAACCTGCCCCAGGAAAGAATACAAGTCAACGATTATTTGGGCGCGTTCGCGAAACAGATACTTCCTTTTCAGGTCGTCGAGATGAAAAAAGGCGATGGAGACAAGTCCCCGGCGCCGCTGATACGCGGGACCAGGGACGGCCAGGGGAGAAAGTCCATAAAACCCGATCAGCGCGGCGGGGTCGTCATCGAAGTCTCCGACCGGATTGACCAGGAGCGGCTTTTCACTCGAAAGTCGGGCCGGGTCCGCCCCTTTCGACTCACGCTTTCCCTCTATCGGGAAAAAGTCTTTTTTCAGGCCTGAATTACAGGTCTTACAGGATGTGCAATAATTGAGCGGGTTATACGCCAGTAAATGATAACCCGGATCGGCGTCGCCGTTTACCGGTGCGGTGATTTTAATTCCGGCCTCGCGCAGGGCCAAGGGAGCCGTCCAGGGTTTCGCCGCCTTTTTGGGCCGAAAGTGCTCCAGGTCGTGTTCCACCTGGCCGTATTCCTCGGATTCCAGTTGCCGTTCACAATACGCACACTTGCCATGCTGAAGCCTCAGGTAAACGACTTTGACCTCGGACCAGATGGAAGACGATTCCTCATACCGACCCAAGGCCGCGAACTGGTTCGTCCTCTCTTGAGCCCGGCCCGTCCAACCGGGTTTTTCCCGCTCGATCAGGTTTTCAAGCTCTTGCCGGGAAATAGGGTAACGGATCACCGGTTATTCCATTCCGTTGGCCAGCTCTCGAAGAAGCGTCTTGGCCGCTTTGACATCACCCGCCCGAGCCTGTTCCGTCAACGCCCTTAACCTCGATTCCTTGGCCGGCGCCCGCGTGCTCCGCAGGCCGAAAAAGTCCGTCAGGAGCATTTGATCGGCGTCGAGGCCGCTGACCGGCAGTTTTAGGCGCCGGGGCAGGGAAGTCTGATTCGGCCCCGGCGTCATAAGAATGATGTTCATCCATTCCAGCGAGCCGGCGGCCAGGGGGCTGTGAGAGGTGACGATGAACTGGATATTAGGCAAGGCCCTCGCCAGGACCGGCAGCATGTTTATCTGCCATTTGGGGTGTATATGCAGATCGATCTCATCCACCATGACGATGCCGCGGTTATCCGTAATTTTACAGTTAGGCGGGCAGGTCGAGCAGACATGGTAAAGCAAGTCGCCTATCCAGCCCAAATACGCTCGATACCCATCGGATAAAGCCGGGAACGGCGCCCGCAATCCGCCTCGCTTAAAAATGTATTCCTTGTCTTCCATCTCCCTGGTGAAGCGATACCTGCCGCGCCCCAGCAACCGGTTCACCAGCGAGACAACCTCCTGGAATCGACCGGGTTCTTGATCTTCCAGCGAGGGCAGCCAAGCGGCCAGGGGCAGTAGGGAATAGGCGTCCTCGAACAAACCCTGAATTCTTTGCGCCCGAGGGAAAAGGCCTTGCCTCCGCCCGGCCGTGTCCGCGTTCTTGACTTTTTCGACGCGGCGGGTCGCGCCGTACCCCACGCAAAAAAAGGCGTTGTTGGAGGAGCTGAAAATCGGACGCCAGGCGTCTTCGTCGCCCGGCCGCCAACGCAGCCTTTCCAATTCGCCCTTTTTCGTAATAGTAACCAGGGATTTTAGGATCGGAGAGGACGCTAGGTCTTGGGGATGCACCTTGAACACAGCCTCAATGGAGGCGGCCGGAGTTTCGCCGTTTTGATGGTCGGCGGAGCTTTCCGTGTTGGCTTCAGCATGGCTCCCGGGCTCCCGGCGAATCAGCATATAAGGGTAAATGCCTGAATCCGTCACCGCCGGCCCCAGGGCGGTCAGGGACACGGCCTTCAACAATGTTGTTTTACCCAGGCCGTTGTTTCCCAGCAGAAGGTTGATATTGGGCCGCTTGGGTACGGGCAATTCATCGGTCGGCCGGCGATCCGCATGAACGAACTCCACCGTCGCCTCGCGAAACACCCTGAAATTTTTAATGGTTATGGATTCGATATACATAAGGCCGCCTGTGGATGGACACGTGATTATCAGGCATTATATAGCATGGCTGGGTGTTTTTGTAGACAATTTGGGATATTTGCTTCCCCAAGGCCCTAATGAAAATAATTCGGACCTCCATATCAACAAGCCCGAACCCCAAATTAATAAAGCGCCTAGGGCCGCCAATTACCGACCCGGGGCGATGTCCGGAAACAATTGACCTAATTCTTCCCGGGATGTTGAATCAACCGATGCCGCGAGGAAACCTCAAGCTATCAACGGCCATCTGATAATGCCTAAAACCTGGCCGTCTGAAAATGTATTGTTCCTTTTATTCTAAAAGACAACACCTTGTTCCAAACGGAGGCGAGGGCCGGGCCGGTCAATTATCTCCCTCGCCCCCACGGGGATGGGGCGAGGGGGGGAGTCCTTGGTTCACCCGGGCCGACGGGGCCGGCCAAGATGTTGAGCTTCGCCTACGGCTCAACCTAAACTACTGATATCACGTTATTTTTAGACCAGCGGCGGCGCGCCGGGCCAAGCAATTCCAAACACCCCGGACTTCTTCGGGCAGGCATGGACGCCCGCCCTTTCCGCCCTCGAAACAGGACGTTTCGGGGCGTGAAACCGCCGCCAGGCGGGTTCTCCGGAAAAAGAGCCGGGGGTCGCCGGGGGCGCCGGCTCCGGCGCGCCCCTAACCCTGGGACGGGAAGGAGTCTCTCGAAGCCCAACGCCAGGCGCGCGGGGGGCGGAGCAGCCCCGCCGCAAGGCGCCGGCCAACGTCTCCAATTTACCGCGGCAAGGCCCGCAAAATAGTAAAAGATGGTGCGCGTTGCGC
>JAZDGM010000140.1:0-6507 GCA_043806915.1 Pseudomonadota bacterium
TTTAATCATTAAAAAACACTGGAAGTATTAGAGAACATTCATAATTAAAAAAATAAGTTAACATGGACATCCATAATTCTAGAGTGAGGAAGCTGGCGAAGCTTCGCCTCAAACCGTCAAGTAAAAACTTGATCTGTTTGTAAAGAAGTCAAGGCATATAGGTGGCTAGAGCTTCCCTGGCCTGGGTTCCCAAGCTAGAGCTTGGGAACCAGCCTAATTGTCCCGCCGGCTCCCCAGCTAGGACTTGGGAACCGGCCTTGTAGCCGGTCCAGCCGCCGCGAGCGGCGCGGTAAAGCGGCCCCCTCCTGGCGGGAAACCCGCGCCAACTATGTAACCACTGTAATTTCTCCCGCCCCCCGGATATTTTTTTTCAAAAAGGGTTTGGATAATTCCCTCGGGAAAACATAATATCAGGGGATGGAAAAATCCGCGGAAATGCCTTTCAAAATCACGGAACCTCCCGCCGAAGCCCCAACCACCTCGCGCCCCGGCGAAACCGGTGAAACCCCGGCCGCGTTCGACCCCGCCCGCGGGCGCCAGTCGCCCTGGACCGGAATCCTGGGGGCGGGCCTGCTGCTCCTCTATTTTTTTGCCTACGTCCTTTTCCGGGACAGCGCCGGAGCGGCGGGAGAGGCCCGGGTCGATTTTTTTATATCCTGGCTGCCGCGTTTCTTCCACGTGGGTTCGCTCCCCCGGGAAATTTTCGACCTGCCGGCGCTGGCCTTGACCGGGTTCCTGTTCATGGCTTCCTGGGAAGCTTGTTCCTCTCCCGGCGCGCGGGGCCTGCTTCTGGCGCTCTCCTTTTTCCTGGCCGCCACGACTTTTTTTACGCCCCCGGCCGGAGAATCTTTTTTTTCCGGGAGTTTCTTATTTCTTCCCGGCGGTTTATCCGTTTTTGAAAAAACGACGGCCCTGCACCTTGTTGTTCTACTTCTTTTCCTGCTGGTTCAATTGGCCCAAGGGGCGCGGTCCGGCGCTCTCCGGGTTCGAATCCGGCTCGGCCTGGCCCTGCGGACTTCCTTTATAAGGTGGGCCGCCGGCTTGGCCGTCTTGTTCGCGGCCGCGCTTTTCTTCACCAACCACCCGCTCTTTTATGGGGAAAACTTCCTGCCCTGGCGGTCAACCGTGGTCTTCCTGTTTCTGGGATACGGCCTGGCCGGCTGGCCCTACTCCTTTTTAACCAACCTTTTTCGGTCGGGTCCGGGGGAAGATCGGCGGGATTTCGGCCTTATTATTTTTCTTTTTTTTCGAAACCTGCTGTTATTTTTTCCCAAAAAAACCAGGCCCCGGCTGGGCCGCGTCCTCCGCGACCGGACCGCCCGCATCCTCTTGCGGGACCTGGCGGTCAAGTTTTTTTTCCTGCCGCTCATGATCACCTTCATGTTTCAGGAATACCGGGCCTTGTCCCATAACCTGCCTTTTTTGTTCCAGGCCCCGTCCTTCTGGGAAGCGGCCAACCTCAATCGGCTTTACTGGACCATTTTTCATTCGATCTTCGTCCTGGACGTGACCCTCAGCGGCATCGGGTACGCCTGTTCCTGCCGGTGGCTGGGCAATAAGTCCCGGAGCGTCGAACCCACTCTGGCCGGTTGGGTCGCGGCCCTGGTCTGCTACCCGCCCTTCAACCAAGCCATGGGACAATACCTGCCCTACCAACACCGGTTCGGAAACACGCCCTACCTCGACTTCGCCTCCTGGTCCTGGCTGCCCGATCAAGTGGGGACCTGGCTAAATTACGGCCTGGGCGTGGGCCTGGCCGGTTTCACCCTGGCTTGCTACCTGGTTTTCGTCTGGGCCACCATGTCTTTCGGCCTCAGATTCAGCAACCTGACCAACCGGGGCGTCATCACTCGCGGTCCCTACGCCTTTGCGCGGCACCCCGCGTACGCGGCCAAAAACCTGGCCTGGTGGGCCGAAAGCATCCGCGGCTTTTCCAGCCCCTGGCAATTCCTTTTCCTTTTCGGCTGGAACCTTATATATTACTGGCGCGCCGAGACCGAGGAGAGGCATCTCCAGTCCGACCCGGCTTACCGACTCTACCGCGCTCGAGTCAAATACAAATTCCTGCCGGGCCTGTGGTAACTAAATGGAAATTACACCCTATATCGAGTGGTTTGAATCCTTCGTCTCCGAATATCTGGCGTCAGGGATCGACAATTACAATTACTTGCTCAAGAAGGACCACACCTTCCGGGTCCTGGAAGAGGCCCGGGGGATACTGCGGTCCCTGGAACCGCCCGAACCCTTGGGCTCCTACATCCAACTGGCGGCCCTGTTTCATGATGTCGGCCGGTTTCCCCAGTACGCCGCGCACGGCACTTTTCATGACGGGCATTCGGTAAACCACGCCACCCTGGGAGTCAAGGTCCTTCTGGAAAGGCGAGTGGTCCGGGACCTTCCCCGGCCGGGCCGCCAAGTTGTCTACAGCGCGGTTCAGTTTCACAACCGGTTGAACGCGCCCGCGAACTTACCCCCGCCCCTCGACCTGGCGCTGAAAGTCGTGAGGGACGCGGACAAACTCGACATTCTACGAGTGTTGCTCGAGCACCTTGATCCGGCCGGCCCGAAAAACGGCACGGTCACGCTTGACCTGAGCGACAAACCAGGCAATTTTTCCCCGGCCGTCCTGGACAAGCTGAAAAGCCGCTGCTCCATCGGTTACTGGGAATTGACCTATATCAACGATTTTATTTTCATGCTCCTGAGCTGGGTTAATGGATTCAATTTCGTCCCGGGCCTGGAAAAGATCAGGGATAGGAACGTGATTGGGCGGTTGATCTCCTTTCTGCCGCCAACCGCCGCAATCCGGGAATTGGAAATTAGTCTGGAAGCCGATCTCGAATTTCTGATTTCCCGGGGCGGCCTGGACCGCGGGGGCGTCCGCTAGGGCCGCGCGGCGGCCCACCACCGGCTCCGGGTCAGCGGCGGTCGTCTACTCGCGGATGTTTTTACGGTCCTGGAGGTCCAGCAGGACGCTTTCGAGGTTTTTCAATTCCCACTGGAAGATCTCGAGGAAGTAGCCGACCTGGGCCAAATTTCCCGATTCGGCCAGGTCTTCCAGCCTTTTCAAGGGTCCCAGAACCCGTTTGGCGGAAAAATTCCTCACGGCCGCCCTGGTTGATTGGACGGCTTTTTTCAGGGCCCGGGCGTCGGCCGCCGCCGCCGCCGCGATCAAGTCCCTTTCCAGGGACCGGACTTCGTCCAGGAACAAGTAGACTATTTCCTTCAACAACCCCGCGTCATCGCCGATCCTTTTCATCAGGTCGGGCTCGTCTATCACCGGGTCGTTTTGTTCGGTCCCTAGGATTTGAACGTAGCCCAATTCCTTCCGGCGCATCGCTTCCACCAGCATCCGGGTCAGTTCGTCCGGAGAAATCGGTTTGGACATATAACCATCCATGCCCGCTTCCAGGCATTTTTCCCGGTCCCCCTTCATGGCCATGGCGGTCATGGCGGCGATGAAAACTCTTTGGCCCGGTTTTTCCTTGACCCTGATCAGCCCGGTGGCTTCCAACCCGTTCAAGTCCGGCATTTGAACGTCCATTAGAATGAGGTCGAACGGTCCTTCCGCATCGAATTTTTCCACCGCCTCCCTCCCGGTGGCGGCCTGGATCACCTGGTGGCCTTGTTTTTCCAGGAGCCTTTTCGCCACTTGCTGGTTGACCGGGTTGTCCTCGGCGACCATGACCCGCAAGGGAGTCGTCGCCTCGAGGCCTGGCCGGGAAGAGGCTTGATCCTTGGCCCGGCCGCCGGCGAGGCCCAGGACCCACAAGAGTGCTTCCCGCAGTTCCCGCGGCCCGGGGGGCTTGGTCAGCACCCGTCGCGCTGTTTCTTCCCCATCGTTGCAGGGCCTGGATTTCGGGGCCCGCGCCGTCAGGACGATCAATCCCAGTCTGTATTCCTTGTTTTTTTCGGCAATGAATTCCTGGATCAAACTCGACCCGTCGTCCGGCAGGTTTGCGTCCAGGATCACCACCTGGAGGGGCTCGCCTTGTTTTTCGGCGGTCTCCAGCGTGGCCAGGGCCTGCTCGGTCCGGACGGCCGCCAGCGCCTCCAGGCCCCAGTTCCTCAACAGGCGCCTGAGCGGTCCCCGGCGGATGGCCTTATCGTCCACCACCAAAACCCGGACCCCTTGCAGGGGCCGTCCGTTCGTCGTATTTTTTTCCTCCGCCCGGCTTTCCAGCAGGAAATCGGCGGTGAAATGAAAGACGCTGCCGACGTCGACCTCGCTTTCCACCCAGATGCGCCCGCCCATCATTTCCACCAATTGACTGGAAATAGACAGGCCTAGGCCGGTGCCCCCGAACTCCCTGGTCAGGGACCCGTCGGCCTGGGTGAACGGCGAAAAAATATCCCGCTGTTTTCCGACCGGAATTCCGATTCCCGTGTCCTTGATCTTGAAATGCAGGGTGACTTTGTCGCCGGCGGCATTGCGCGGGTGGACCTCGCAAGTCACTTCACCCCGGCGCGTGAACTTAACCGCGTTGCCCATGAGGTTCAAGATTATCTGTCGAACCCGAACAGGGTCCCCGATCAGGTCCTCGGGCACGGCGTCGTCCACATCGAAGGCCAGGACCAGGCCTTTTTCCTCGGCCAGGGGGGCCAGGGTTTTTAGGGCCTGGGCCAGGGTTTCCCGTAAACGGAACGGGCGGAGGTCCAATTCGAAGCGGCCGGATTCTATCTTGGACAGGTCCAGGATGCCATTTATCAGCAGGAGTAGGACCTCGGTGGATTTGATCACCAGGCCCAGGTATTCCCTTTGCTCCCCGTTGAGATCGGTATCCATCAGCAGGCCGGTCATGCCGATAATCCCGTTGAGGGGTGTCCTTATTTCGTGGCTCATATTGGCCAGGAATTCCGATTTGGCCTGGTTGGCCGCCTCGGCGGTCTCTATGGCCTTGCGCAGCTCCACCTCGGCCCTTTTTCGTTCCGTGATATTTTCCTTCATGGCCAGGAAGTAAGCGATTTCACCCTTATGGTCCTTGATGGGCGAGATGGAAGCGAACTCCCAATACAGCTCGCCATCCTTTCTCCTGTTGCGCAGTTCCCCGCGCCATTCCCGACCCCGCGAAACGTCTTCCCACAGTCGCCGGTAAACTTCCGGCGGTTGCTTGCCGGATTTTAGGATGCTGGGGTTCCGACCCAGGTCTTCTTCCCGGGAATAGCCGGTTGTCTCCACGAATTTCCGGTTAACGTACACTATTCTTCCGGCGGTGTCGGTGATCATGACGGTCACCGGACTTTGTTCCACCGCCTGGGAAAGTTTGATCAACTCCTCGCCGACTTCCCGGTTGGCGCGCCGGAACTTTTCGTACAATTTCAGGAACAAGGCCATGAAAATAAAAAACAGGCCGGTGAGAAAGGAGATTTGGAACACAACCGGCCGCATGTCCTCGGCCAGGGTCTCGTCGTCCAGAAACGAAATTATCTTCCATGGCGGCCCGGGTCCGTCCGGCTTTTCGGCCCCGCCCTCCGCCAGGGAAGAGGGATCGAAGGAAGAGAAGGTCCATAGCCCGTCCCGGTCCGAAAACTGGCCGTTTTCCGCGGCGACCATTCCGGTCCAGGCTTGCGGGAACCTAGCCGGCATTATTCCGTTTTTTCCCTCGGCCGGGTCCCGGCCCCAAAGGGAAGCGCACTCGCCGCCAGGTTGCAAGCTGAAAAGGCAGACCCCCGTGTTGTCGGTCACGAACAGGTCCCCCACGTCGCCTTGATTCCACGAGGCGATTTGCGAAATGAACCCGGCCGGCGAAACTTCCGCCGAAAGGACCCCCAACCTCTCCCCCGACGGCGAAGACAGCGGAACCGTCAGTTTCAGTTTCGCGCCGCCGGCCTTGTCCCCGGCAGGCGGGGCCAGGAGTTCCAGGGACGCCCCGGCCCCGGCCGGACCGGCGCCCGGGGTCTTGTCGGGCCGGATGGCCTGGACGCCGCCCGGTAAAGCGGGCCCGTAAGCCGTTTGCGACCGCTCGTCCACCAAGGTCACGTTTTCAAGGCGCCCGGATTCCCGGTGGAGGAAAATCCCGATATCCTCCAGGGCTACCCGGGCGCCTTCTTCGGACCCCGCGGCGGAGGTCAGGCGCGAGGCGACGAGATCGGCCAGCAGGGACAGTCTTTCCGCTGCTTCATTCACGGGGTGTCGGAGCAGGTTTTTCTGGCGGGTCACCAGTCCCCGGGTGTATTTTTCCAGGCGCGCCATTTGCCTGGTCGCGGTCGAACGGTAGGTCAGGTAATCCACGGCCGTGATCAGGATCAAAATCGGGATGGAAAAAAACAGCAGCCTTTTCCAAAGACTTTGGGGCGGATTCGATATTTGTGGACTTTCCGGCAAACAGTCTTCCCTCTTGGAGCGGCGGATTCGAGGCGTCGGCCAACCTGGCCGAGCCGAACGGCCTCCTCCATTTACCATATAACATTTCAGCCCATTAGTCAGGACGGGACGTCAAAGTTATTTGATCGGAGGGAAATCACCTTGAGCATGCAAGCGGGCGCCTTCCCCATGGCTTGCCGCGG
>JAZDGM010000141.1:0-7048 GCA_043806915.1 Pseudomonadota bacterium
CCCCCCGTCGGGGGCGAGGGAGATAATTGGCCGGCCCGGCCCTCGCCTCCGTTTGAAACAAGGTGTTGTCTTTCGGAATAAAAGGAACAATACATTTTCAGATGGCCAGGTTTTAGGCATTATCAGATGGCCGCTGACAGAAGTTGAAGCATATAGGTGTCTAGATATTCCCCTTCCCGGGTTCCCAAGCTAGCAGCTAGAGCTTGGGAACCAGCGAATAATAAAAAAACCAAATAAGAAATGGATGCCGTGGAAAATGGAATAAACATAGAATCAAATCTGGGTGTCCTTTATATGGATGTCCTTAAAATATCCTTAAAATATTGGATGTCCAATATAAAAGTATCCAATATAAAAAAGTGGAAATGGCAAGCTGGAGGCGCTATGATCGGGCATCATGAACGATCTATTTTCCAGCAGTCAGAAGGCCATGAATTTGGACGCGCCGTTGGCCGAGCGGATGAGGCCCGAAAGATTGGACGAATTCGTCGGCCAGGCGCATCTACTGGGGCCGGACGCGCTCTTGGGTCGACTGGTGAAAACCGGCGCCGCGGCCAGCCTTATTCTCTGGGGGCCGCCGGGGACCGGTAAAACAACCTTGGCCAGGCTGCTGGCCAAATCTTCCGAGGCTGACTTCGTTACTTTTTCGGCGGTGTTGTCCGGTGTAAAGGAAGTCCGGGAAGTTGTGTCCGCCGCCAAGGAGGCCCGGAAATATTCCCGCGGAAAAACCATACTGTTCGTGGATGAAATCCACCGCTTCAACAAGGCGCAGCAGGACGCGTTCCTGCCTCACGTGGAAAGCGGCCTGATAATTCTTATCGGCGCCACCACCGAAAACCCCTCTTTTGAAATCATTCCGGCGCTTCTGTCCCGAATGCGGGTGTTGGTGCTGAACAGGCTGGACCACGCGGACCTGGCCCGTCTACTGGAGCGGGCCTTGACGGACCAGGAAAGGGGAGTGGGGGCGAGTCGAGCCGAGTTCACGCCCGAGGCCCGGGATTTCCTGATCAGGGCCGCCGACGGCGACGCCAGGTTCCTGCTGGGCGGCTTGGAACTGGCCGTGACCATCACCCCGCCGGAAGGCGGGCGGCGCCTGGTCGGCTTGACCGAGGTCGAGGCGGCCATCCAGAAAAAAAGCCTTCGTTACGACAAGGACGGCGAGGAGCACTATAATCTCATTTCCGCCCTGCATAAAAGCCTGCGGGACTCCGATCCGGACGGCGCCCTGTACTGGCTGGCGAGAATGCTCGAAGCCGGGGAAGACCCGGTTTACATTCTCCGGAGGATGATCCGCTTCGCTTCCGAGGACGTGGGGCTGGCCGACCCCCTGGCCCTCCTGCTGGGAACCAGCGCCTTGGAAACCTATCGTCTCCTGGGGTCCCCGGAGGGAGACTTGGCCTTGGCCCATCTGGCCGTGCACCTGGCCGCAGCCGAAAAATCCAACGCGGTCTACAAAGCCTTCGGACGGGCCCGGGCCGACGCGCGGGAAAAAGGCAGCCTGCCGGTCCCCCACCACATTCGCAACGCCCCGACAAGCTTGATGAAAAACCTTGGGTACGGGGAAGGGTATAAATACGCTCACGACTATGAGGACGCCGTGGTGTTCCAGGAACATCTTCCCGACGAACTGGCCGGCGTGCAGTATTATTTCCCGACCCAGCGCGGGCGGGAAAAAGCCATCGGCGAACGGTTGCAGGCGCGGCGAACTAAAATTGCCGCAAAAAAATCCACCGCCGGTTTTGAAGGAGCCTGACGGCCGGCCTGTCCCCCAGCGCCGATTATCGAAAACCGCGGTGAAAAAAAAGATGGGTATTAAAGACCGCGCCACAGCCGCCCCGCTCCCGGTCGCCGCGACAGCCGCTTGGTTGAATCCGGGTCGGGCCGGCCAGGCGCCGAGCGGGCTTGGCCAGGCGTAACTCCCCGGAATAATTTACATCCCGGTGTAGGTGACGATTCACCCCTTGACGAGTTTCAAGGGCGGTCCGGTCGGTGGTTTCTTGGGGCCGTTGTCCTTGATGATATTGTCGTTGAAAATGGAATTTTTGACCCGAACGGCGTTAATCAAAAAAAAGATAATCACCGCCTTTTCCCATTCTTCCGTCGGTTCGAATTTTTCCATTTTTCTTTTATAGACGGGTAACAGCCTGGTCAGGGAGTCCTCGTCTATTTTTCTAATTTTTTCTGCTATTTGGTCCAGGAATTTTTCCATGTTTTTCTTCGGACGATGACAAAATTTAAAAAAAAGTTTATAATGCCCTTTCCATGTTGTCAATGGCGTTAAAAGGCGCCAGGTCCGCCTGCCCCGAGCGCCGTTCCTCGGGCGACCCTGTCGCCCGGACGCGAGGCCCGGAATTGAAAGCGAACGACCGTCGGGCCTCCCGGCCTAGCTGAAAACAATTTTCCAAGGGAAGGACGCTAATGGCGCGCAAGCCGGAATCGCCGCCCCCCCCCTTCAACGGGGCGTACGGCTCTCCTCTTCACCAGGCCCACGAGGAACCGATCCGGCCGTTTCGGCTGGTCAAATATTTCTCCTTTACCGGCTTTATGGTGATTTTGGTCTTCACCATGGCCCTGACCTTGCTGATTTCCAGCCAAGCCAAAAACCTGACCCTCAAAAAAAGCGACGACTACGCCATGCTGTTGGCCGACAACCTTAACCATCAGGTCTTCCTTCAGTTCGTCGTGCCCACGGCCCTTCGCTTCGGCCGCATCAGGTTGCGGGAAAAAGAACAATTCGACGCCTTGGACGCCGTGGTCCGCAACACCATCCACAGCTTCAAGGTCAAAAAGGTCAATATTTACGACCTCGAAGGCCGGATATCCTACAGCACCGAAGCGGACCTGGTCGGAAAGGCGGTGGTCAGTCCCGCCGCCTACCGGGAGGCCCTACGGGGCCACAAGTCGTCGACGCTGCTCACCCAACCGGGCAAGAGCCTGACCGGACTGGACAAGGCCTGGACCCTGCAAACTTTTTTCCCTTTCAGGGGCGAGGTGCCGTACCGGGGTTCGGTCGGCGACGTCCTGGGCGTGTTTGAAATATACCAGGACCTGACCAACGAATACGCCGACATCACCAAGTTCCAATATTTAAGCATCGCCATTTCCCTGGGCATCAGCGCCTTGGTGTTCGTAATTCTTCGTCAGATAATCGTCAAGGGTGAAATGATAATCGAGGAACGGAACGAAGGGCAGCGACGCCTGGAGGAAAAGCTTCACAATTCCGAGAAACTGGCGACCCTGGGGCAGATGATCGCGGCGGTCAGCCACGAAATCAGGAATCCCCTGGGCATCATCAGCAGCACCGGGGAAATATTGCAGGAAAAAATCAAGGCCTACGAACCCAACAATCGCCTGGCCGAGGTAATTGTGGAAGAATCACGGCGGCTCAACGGAATCGTCACTGAATTCCTCGATTTCGCCCGGCCCCAGATTCCGCGGCCCACATCCTGTCGTCTCGAGGAGATCATCGAGGCCAACCTGAACTTCCTTTCGCCGGTTACAACCAAGGAAAACATTGAAATAATAAGGGATTACCAGGGCACAGACCTTATCGACGCCGACCCGGACCTGTTGTACCGCGCCTTTTTGAATATCTTCGTCAACTCCATTCAGGCCATGCCGAAGGGAGGCGCCTTGACCGTCAGCACCTCCCTGCCCTACGGTCCGGACGGCAAGGGCCTGGGTTGCGCCGAGGTGGTGGTGGCGGACACCGGGGAAGGCGTGGACCCGGAAAAAATAAAGAACCTGTTCAATCCGTTCTTCACCACCAAGAATCGCGGCAGCGGGCTGGGCCTGGCCATTGTCAAGAATATCGTCGAGGGGCACCAGGGCCAGGTGAAAATCGAACCCGGGACCCCCTCGGGAACGAAGGTGACCATCCGGCTGCCCATAAACCATAATTGACCCGGGGCCGGAAAAGACTTTTTTCCTAGCAACGCTCTTGTTAAAATGGTGGACCATGGAAACCATACTTGTTGTCGACGACGAAAAAAACTACCTGCTGGTCATGACCACCTTGTTGACGGACAAGGGCTTTGAGGTCCTGACCGCCGAAAGCGGCGAAAAGGCCCTGGAACAGGTGAAAAAGGCCGGAACCGACCTTGACTTGGTCCTGACCGATCTGAAAATGCCCCGCATGGACGGAATTGAACTTCTCACCCGCATCAAGGAAATCCGCCCCAGGCTTCCGGTCATTATGATGACCGCCTTCGGATCGGTCGAAAACGCCGTGGAAGCCATGAAAAAAGGCGCCTTCGACTATATCGTCAAGCCGTTCAAGAACGAGGACCTGACGCGGGCCGTTCTGAAAGCCCTGGAAATGGGGCGGTTGGTCCGGGAAAACGAGGAACTCAGCCAGGCCCTGCGGGAACGCTACAGCTTCGGGCGGATAATCGGCAAAAGCAAGCCCATGCTGGAAATTTACCGGCTGATCGAAAAAGTCGCCGACACCCGCGCCACCGTTCTCATCACCGGCGAGAGCGGCACGGGCAAGGAACTTATCGCCAAGGCCATGCATTACCAAAGCCGGCGGTCCGAGGGCCCGTTCGTGGCCGTCAATTGCTCGGCCCTGGCCGAAAGCCTCCTGGAAAGCGAACTCTTCGGACATGAAAAAGGGGCCTTCACCGACGCCCACGCCACCAGGAAGGGACGATTCGAATTATCCCACAAGGGGACGATCTTTTTGGATGAAATCGGAGAAATGGCCCCCAGCATCCAGGCCAAGCTGCTGCGCGTCATCCAGGAAAGAAAATTCGAACGCGTGGGCGGAAACGTCACCATCGAAGTCGACGTGAGAATCATCGCCGCCACGAATCGGGACCTCAAGCAGGAAGTTCTCGCCAACAGGTTCCGGGAAGACCTCTTTTACCGACTCAACGTGGTCCATATCCCCGTGCCGCCGCTCCGGGAAAGAACCGACGACATCCCCGTGTTGACCGCTCATTTCCTGAAGAAATATTCCAGCGAATCCGAAGCGGGCCCCAATCTCAAAATTGCCCCCGAGGCTATGCGCGTGATTTTTTCCCACGCCTGGCCGGGGAATGTCAGGGAGTTGGAAAATACCATCGAACGCGCCGTGATACTCTGTTCCGGGGGCGTCATCCACCCCGGGGACTTGCCCAGCGAGCTCACGGCCAAGGAGCCGGCCTCCCGGGGGGTCATGGACATCAATGTCAATGAATTCGTGCCCATAGGGCTTAACTTAAACGAATCCCTGGAGGTTATCGAAAAGAGCCTCATTCGGCGCGCCCTGGACCGGACCAACAATGTTCAGGCCCACGCCGCCGAACTGCTGGGCATCAAGAAGAACGTCATGCAGTATAAAATGAAAAAATACGACCTGCTCTAGGCCTGGCCGGGCCAAACCTCTCGGTACAAATCTTATAACCTTGAAAATATAAACATTATCAAGAAGTTATAGCAATATCACTCTTTTTGGCGCCAAAACAGTACAAATTTTTGTACCGCAAGGCCGCGCCAAGGAGACCTCGCCGCCGCTTGGTCCGCCGCCTCGCCCGGACGCCTGGGCTTCGAGCGACATAATTATAGATAATTATAAATAAAGCATCGAACCAAAACCAGGGCAGCGACGGCGTCCGGCGGCCGTTACAACAAAATAATGTTATAAATCAAGGAAATATCCTAAAAAGCGCGTGGGGGAGGGCTGGTCCAAAATTTTGTACCACGCTTTCATCCCGCCGCCAGGCCGACTGGAGGGGTAGGGTTAATTTTTCCTACAAAATCAAGGAAATGAGCTTAGTATTTCCCATTTTTAATTGTTGGCCGTAATGTTGCATAACAGTAGGCGAGCCTACTCCCAGGGCTCAAAACTACTCCAAGTTTTTTTTCTCCTTTCTCAAGTCAACCGGGACCCTCCCAGTCCCGGTTGTCTTTTTTTATTTGAAACCACCGCGCTCGGCTGCGGGTCCCGGCCGCCGGGGCAGGCCGTCCGGCGGGTCCGAGGCGGACTTCAGTGGTTAACACTATGAAAAAATTGTATTTTTACTTGCACGCCTTGCATGGGGCCGAACTGGGGCGCCGGGGAGTTCCCGCCGGGAACAATCCCTGGCCAAGCCAAGACCGCAACGGGGGGCGATCCCGGTCCAAGGCCGGCTCGCGGCCCGGGTTTCGGGGTCGCTTCCGGGTGGTTCGACTTCCGACCGGCCAACCACCGCGGGGCGCGACCAGTCCAAAATTCTGTACCATGATTTTCCCCCTGGGTGGGGCGAAGTCAACGCCGGCCACAAAATACCGATCAAAATCAATAAGATAAAATATATCTTGAAAATTTCACTATTTGGCAGTGAAGTTGCATCAACAGAAAGCGAGCCGACTCTCCAAGCTCAAAACTACTCGAAGTTTTCTTCTCTTTACTAAAAATCAACCGGGTGTCTCCCCCCGGTTGATTTCGTTTTAACCCCCAAACGCCGCGAACTGGACTCACGGCCGATGGAATCGGGCGGGGCCGATATTATGATCACCGCAATCAGGGACCGGGATCGGCCGGAGGAGCCGGAATTGAGTTGGGGCGAGACGTATGTTAGCGGCCGGTTGAAAATGTAAGAAAAATGGCCAAATGAGTAGGGCTGGTTCCCAAGCTCTAGCTTGGGAACCCGAGAAGGGGAAGCTCTATCTTCCCCACTTTATCCGGAAAGCAACCACGGGGAATCAACGCGGCGTTTCCATTTCGTAGTCCTAGCGCGGCGGTGAAGGTATCGATATTAGACGGTTTGAAATTTCATCCGTCTAGTTGAACCCATGCTTGAAGGCTCGCCGGGCAAGGTCTATCCCCTGGCCTGGGATTATGGGCGGGGGCGGGGCGCTACATCTCTAGAGTGAGGAAGCTGGATCTACCCTGGCCGAGGTTCACAATATAGAGCTTGGGAACCAGCCTAATTGCACCCCCAAACGCCGCGAACTGGACTCACGGCCGATGGAATCGGGCGGGGCCGATATTATGATCACCGCAATCAGGGACCGGGATCGGCCGGAGGAGCCGGAATTGAGTTGGGGCGAGACGTAGGTTAGCGGCCGGTTGAAAATGTAAGAA
>JAZDGM010000142.1:0-8125 GCA_043806915.1 Pseudomonadota bacterium
AGCCGGGGGTTGTCAGGGGCGCCGGCTCCGGCGCGCCCCTGACCCTGGGACGGGAAGGAGTCTCTCGAAGCCCAACGCCAGGCGCGCGGGGGGCGGAGCAACCCCGCCCGCTAGGCGCCGGCCAACGTCTCCAATTTACCGTGATCGGGCCCGCAAAATAGTAAAAGATGGTGCGCGTGGCGCACCCTACAAACTGATGTCCAAGCTAGAACCCGAGAACCGGCGGGGCTATTAGGCTGGTTCCCAAGCTCTAGCTTGGGAACCCAGGCCAGGGAAGCTCTAGCTTCCCCACTTTTCCGGCGGGCGGAACGGGGGTTGAAAGGTGCGGCGTTGAGTGAACGAGCCCCCTCACCCCAACCCTCTCACCCCTGATGGGTAGAGAGGGGGAACGCCGGCGGGCGAAGTCTTGCCCGCCGGGACTTTCACCGTCTATCCGGCGGGGCGGTCAGCACTTCTGGTCGGGTCGGCGGGGCAGCAACACCGTAAAGGTGCTGCCGACGCCGACGGCGCTCTCAACCTCGATCCGGCCGCCAAGTTTTTCCACCAAGCCCTTGGAAACACTCAGTCCCAGCCCGGTTCCCAGGCCGGCGGGCTTGGTGCTGAAAAAGGGTTCGAAAATCCGTTGCAAATTTTCCCGGGGAATGCCCGCGCCGTTATCCTGGACGATAATGGCGAGTTCGGGTCCTTGCTCCTGGAGCAGAATCCGGACCCGGCCTTCCTGGGGATGGACGGCCTGGAGGGCGTTGGTGACGAGGTTCAGGAGAATTTGCCGAAGCTGGTTGGGGTCGCTCCAGAGGGTGCACCGCCCGAGGCGGTTTTCGATTTCCACTGCGGCCCCGCAACCCGAGGCGGCCCTTTTGGTCAGCTCGCTCACTTCCTGGGCCAGGTCGTGGACGTCGAATTCCGAAACCAGCGCGTCCTGCTTGCGGGCGAAGGAAAGTAGTTGATGGGTGATGTTTTTGGCGCGGCCGACGCTGTCCTCGATCTTGCCTAAAGCGAAGAGAAAGTTGTCCTTGAGCCCCTGGGGCAGGGCCTCTTCCTTGGAAGCGCGGGATTTGAGCCATCCGGCCGCCTCGGAAATAATGGCCAGGGGGTTGTTGATCTCGTGGGCCACGCCTGCGGCCATGGTGCCTAGGGAAGCGAGTCGCTCCGTGGCGATGAGCCGGGATTCCATCTTGGCCCGGTATTCGGCTTCGAGGGCCTGTTCCCGAACCCGTTCGATTTTTTCGAAAGCTTGTTTGATTTTGCCGGAAAGATGGTCGATTTCTATGGGTTTTCCAAGATAGTCGAAGGCGCCGGCCTTCATGCCTTCCACGCCGTCCTGGGCCGTGGCCTGACCGGTCAGGAGAAGGACCTCGCACTGGGGCCGTAGCTCCTTGATTTTCCCCAGGGCGGTCAAACCGTCCATTTCCGGCATTTTGACGTCGAGGACCACGATGTCGGCTGGAAATTCATCTAGAACGGCCAAGGCCTCCCGGCCCCCGCCGGCCTGGCGGATGTCGAACCCGCGCCGGTCGAGCCTTTTGGCCACGGGCTGACGGAAGTCGGCTTCGTCGTCAACCAAAAGGACTTTTATTCTGCTTTTTTCTTCCACTTGCATACCGTTGCGCCGTTTCAACAGGCCCCGGCGGCTCGGTCGGCCAAGCCGGAGGCGTGGGCAGCCTTGATTTTATTGATCAAATCTTCCAAGTCGCAGGGTTTGGTGAGGTAGTCGAAGGCGCCTTGGTCGACTCCTTCCCTGGCGGCTTTTTCGCTCCCGTGACCGGTCAGGATAATGACCGCCAGACAAGGGTCCATGGCCTTGAAAACCTTGAGGACTTCCAGACCGTCCATGTCGTCCATTTTCAAATCCACCACGGCCACGTCGAAATTGGCGCGCCGCAGGGTCTGGATGCCGGCTGCCCCATTATGGGCGGTGGAGATGTCGAACCCGCGCCGAGTCAGTCTTTTAAACAGCACCGTCAGGTAGTCGGCCTCGTCGTCGACGAGCAGGACCCTGATTTTTTTTCCGGCCTCGTCCATGGCTTTTCGCTCCGGTTGAATATCCCCGGATGCCGGCCGCGGGGCGTCTTCCCGACGCCGGGAAATACATCGCGCGCCTGGAGCGCCCGGCGCCGGCCCGCGGCTCGAAACGGGGATCGTCGCCAGGTTCAATCGCCGCGCCGCATGGCGATCATCTCGGCCTTGGCCTGGGATATCTTCTCTTCATGGGCCCGTTTCTTGTCCGCGGCGGACTTGATTTTGGCCACCAAGACATCCATGTCGCTGGGCTTCATCAGATAATCGAAGGCGCCCCGTTTCATGCCTTCTATGGCGGAATCCACGGTGGCGTGTCCGGTCAGCATGATGACTTCAACCAAGGGATGCTTTTTCCGAATTTCGATTAAAGCCTCTTCCCCGCCCATGCCGGGCATTTTGACATCCAGAACCACCACTTCAACGCTGGAGCCGCCGGAGCCGCCAAGCTTTTGCAGGGCTTCCTCGCCGCTGTACGCGGGTATGACGGAAAAGCCCCGTTTATCCAGGCGCCTGATCATGGTATCGACAAACGCCACTTCATCATCGACGAGCAGAACGACCGCTTCGGTCATTGTTAGTCCTCCTCCTGAACATGGCCGGACCGGGCAAACTAGGGCCGGACCGGGTTATTTTCCTCCGCGTGAACACAGTTCAAGGACGGGAGTTCGACGGCAAAGGTCGTACCTCGTCCCACCTGGCTACGGACCGAGATTTCGCCGCCAAGTTTTTTGACAATACCGAAAACAATCGAAAGCCCGAGACCGGTGCCCTGGCCCACGGACTTGGTGGTGAAAAAAGGATCGAAAATCCTGGCAATGAGGGGGTCGGGAATTCCGCTCCCGGTATCGCTGACCTCGAATACCACCTTGCCGTCGCGGGCCTTGGTGGTCAAGGTAACCTCGCCCTCCTTGGCTTCAATGGCGTCGACGGCGTTGTTGACCAGGTTCAGGATCACCTGCTGAAGTTCGGCGGGCGGCGCGAGAACCTTGGGAAGTTCGACGGCCAGTTCCATTTTGAGGCCGATCCGGGCGTACCGGATTTTCTGCTGACACAGCCCGGCGGTCTCCTTGATGACCTCGTTCAAGTCCACTTCGATTTCACAAGGGTCGGTCCGGCGGGCGAAACTCAGCAGTTTATGGGTGATGAGCTTGCACCTGGCGCCCTGGGTGCGTATCTGCCCGGCGGCGCGAGCCAGTTCCTCGAGGTTCTCGGGCGACCCCGGATCGGGGTCCTTCAGCAAATCCTGAATCCAACCGGCTTCCTCGACCATGATCGCCACGGGGTTGTTGATTTCGTGGGCGATGCCGGCGGCCAATTCCCCGATGCTCGCCAACCGGCCGGCTTCAATAACTTTCTCGCTCATCTGCTTGGTTTCCTGTCGGGCCGCCATGAGCCGATGAACCAAGCGGCGGGAAATGAAAAGAGCGGCCCCCAGGATAAGTATGGCGCTGGTGAGAAACGCGGCCCAGGCGGCCTGGCGGCTCTGATCCAGGGGCGCCAGGGCGTCGCCAAGGTCCTGCTGGCCGCACAGGACCCATTCCCCGCCCTTGACCGGGGCCATGGCCAGTACATATTCGTTTCCGGATGAATCCCGATACCGCGTGACCCGGACTTTTTCCCCCGCCAACCCGTTTTGGATGAAATCGAGGAAAGGCTTCGGGTCAAATTTGGCGCCCTGGGCCGGCAAGGTTTGGAACTCGCCCTTCTGGTTGATGATGCAGGCGAAACCGGTGCGCCCGATCCGAATGCCTTCCACCAGGGCGTTGAAGGCCTGAAAATCGACCGTGGCCCGCAGCACCCAGGGGTGGTTGAAATAGATTTGGCGGACCGTGATGATGAAATGGGGCTTCCCCCGGAGGCCCGTGAACACGTCGCTGACGAAATGCTCGCTCGACGCCGCGGGCCCGAACCACTCCGACTTGGAATAATCCGCTCCAACCAAGTTGAAGGGGCCCGCGTACGTCATTTGCACCCCGTGCTCGTCCACCACCCCCAGGTCGACGAAAACGTTGCCATACTCTTCCCGCAGGATTTTGAGGCGGAAGGAAAGGTATTCCGGGTCGGTCAGGAGTTGATAGCTGGCGGAACGGGCCAAGGCGCGAATGTCGCCCAGGCGGTCGTTCAAGAAAAAGTCGATCTGTCGGCTGTGCTTGTGAACCAGTTCCCGGAGGTGCTGGTCGACCTTGCGCTGGTAGGCCTCGCTGAAATAACCGATGACGATTATACCGGTCAGAAACAACGGAGCAAGGGAGACCAGGGTGATAATCAAAATGATCATCCCTTCCAGGCGTCGAAATGGCGCGCTGTTCGTTTTATTATCTTCCACTGGCCCGCCGCGGTGAACCGCTGGTCCGGCTTCAAGGCCGAACAGAACTATTTTGAAACAAAAAGAACCATTATCCTCCGTACTAGCCGCCGCGATCCGGTCGAGGAAACCTGTTCGACCGGCGTGTGTACTGATTAACAGAGAAAAAACAGAAAAGCAAATTTTTTTTGATGAATTAAATATTCTTATCTTTTACCTGGATTTAAGGCTAGAAAAAAACCCTGGCGCGGGAACCTCTTTTCACCGGGCCCTGTTTCTGATATTTAAAAGGCGACAGCAAAAAAAACCGAGGAGGCGAGTGACCAATGGAACTTGACGAAACAATACGAAACAGATTTAGCGCGCGGGCTTTCCTGAACCAACCCGTCGCCAGAAGCGTGATCGAGGAAATACTCGCCCTGGCCGTTCGTTCGCCTTCCTGGGGCAACACCCAGCCCTGGGAAATAGGGGTGGTTTCCGGCGAGTCGGCCAAGAACCTCGCCGCCAGGTTCGTGGCCAACATCACCTCCGGAATCCAGACCCGCCCGGATTTCCCCATGCCCGACAAGTTCGTCGAACCGTTCATGACCCGGTACCGGGCCGTGGGCCGGGTGGTGTTCGCCAAAAAGGGCATTGGCCGGGAAGACCAACAGGCGCGGGTGGACCATTACCTGCAAAACGTTTCCGGCTTCGGGGCGCCGACCCTGCTCTACCTGATGGTGGATCAAGGCTTGGCCACGGTGTATCCGGTGTTCGACGCCGGACTCCTGGCGGCCCACATCTGCCTGCTGGCGACGTCCCGGGGGCTCGGGACCTGCCTCCTGGCGGCCTTGTCCCTGTATCCGGACGAAGTCCGAAACACCCTGGGGGTGGGGCCGGAAAAAAAGATCGTCCTGGGCCTGGCCCTGGGCCATCCCGACCTGGAAGCGCCGGTCAACGGCATCAAGACGGAGCGGGAGCCCCTCGGGCAAAACGTGTCCTGGGCGGAGTAAGCCGTCCCCGCCGAGCCGGCCCGGGGCGGGAGGAGGATTAGTAATCACCCTGATTTCCGTAATACTGTGCACCTATAACCGGCCGGCCCACCTCGGCGGGGCGATAGCGAGCGTGCTCCGCCAGACCAGGGCCGACTGGGAGCTTCTGGTGATCAACGACGGCGGCGTGGATGTGGGAGACATTCCGGCCCGCCTCGGGGACGGTCGCGTCAAGTATATCCCCCAAGACCGCAACCGCGGCAAGGCCGCCTGCTGCAACGTCGGCCTGGCCGCGGCCAAGGGGGACTACATCGCCTACCTCGATGACGACGACGCCTGGCGCCCGGACCATCTGGAAGCCCTTCACCACGTCTTGCGCGACAACCCCGCTTGCGGAGGCGCCTTCTCGGACCTACACAAGGTTTCGGGAATAACCGACCCCGCGACGGGAAAACGATTCCCCCTGGGCAAGCGGCCGGCCTTGACCAGGGATTTTTCCCGGGAAGTGCTGTTCGAGCACCCCATCATCCTCCATGTCAGCCTGATGCACCGCCGGGATTTGGCCTTGGCCGCGGGCGGGTACGACGAGAGCGTCCGGGTCCTGATCGAATGGAACCTGACCCGAAAACTGGCCTACCTGACCGATCTGATTCATTTGCCCCGGGTCACCGGGGAATTCTGGGCGCCTTACGGGTCCTCGGACCGCATCAGTTCGGTGGAACGGGCCCACCCGGGGTCGTTTCAAAGGAACGTCCGCCGCATCAAGGCCGACCATCCGCCCGGGCCCTGGCCCAAGGTGACAAGAATCGGCCTGATTTCGTCGGCGACCGAGCTCGACCGGGCCGCGCAATCGCGCGTCTTGCGGTTGATCGACGCCCTGGATTACCCGGTGGAAGTGGTCCTGCCGGTCCGGGGCGACCGGCCGGTCGTCCTAGACCCGGACGGCTTGGGCGAATTGAAAAACGCGCGCCTTTTTCCCCTGGCCCGGGAAGCCGACCAATTCCAGGCCTACCGTCGGGCGGCGGAATCATTTGATTTCGAATTGCTTTTCCTGGCCTCGGACCAAGTGGACCCGACCCTCGAACGTCGCCTGTCCTCGGCCCTCCAGGTCATGAAGGAAAGGTCCCTGCCGGCGGTGGGTTGGGACCGGCCCGGGGAGAGGTCCAAAGGCGCGGACATTTTGATCCGGCGGGATTTTTTCCTCGAAAAAATGAACACCCCAAGGGATTTGAAGGATTATCTACCGGTCTTGGTCCGGAGTTCCGACAACGGGGCGGAGCCCCTGGCCGTGTTCAAGGCCCGGGCCGTGGCGGCCCTGCGGGCCAACCGGCCGGAGCAGGCCTGGGAAAGCTTCCGGGCGGCCCTGGACGTGGACCCCTTTTTTTACGGCGACAATTTGATGTGGGATGTCTTTTTTCCCCTGGCCGCGGCCCTGGACCGGGCCGACGAGGGGGAACGGCGCTGCCGGGACCTGCTGGCCCGGGGGGGAGGGGCGGATTACCTCATCGCCCTGGGGCGGCTGCTGCAAGCCCGCGGCCGATTCCACGACGCCGTCGCGGCGTACCAGGCCGGCTTGGACGAAATCGGCCTGACGGAACGGGACCTGACCCCGCCGGCCTTTCCCCTGAACACCGCCTTCGAGCTCCCGCCGGCCGACGCCTGGCAGGGACTGGGGGAATGTTTAATCGAGCTGGGGGACCTGGACGGGGCGGGCCGTTGCCTGGAGCTGTCCGCGCGGGCCCGGGTCTGGCCCTGTCCCTGGCAGGGGCTGGCTAAACTTTTCATGGCCCGGGGTCAATGGCCTCGGGCCGAGGAAGCCTTGCTGCGCGCCGCCCGCATGTCTTCCCGGGACCCCGAAACCTACCGGCTCCTGGGGCGCCTGGCGGAACAAACCGACCGCCGGGAAGAAGCCTTCACGCTGTACCGCCACGCTTTCAGGCTGAACCCGTCCGCGTCGAACCTTTTGGAACCCTTGGCGCGGCTAGGGCGAGAATTGGGGAAAGAACGGGAGTTGGAGGAAATCGTCGGGGAGTATACATCCGTCAGGCCGAACGACCCCCGCGGAAAAAGCCTGAAGGCCTCTTTAGCCGCCGCCGACGACGCCGGGAATGGAAACGGAGGAACGCCCGCGTGAGAACAAGGGGGAAAATAGCGCCGCTCCCGGCGGCGGTCTGGATTTTCGTGCTGTTCTGGACCCTTGGCCCAGGGAGCGCGGCCGGTCAGTCCGGGGCCCGACAACCTGGGGCCGTGGTCTTTGTGGGAGACAGCCTCACCGCCGGGATCGACTGGTCCGCCCTGTTCGAGCGTCCGCGGCTGTACAATCACGGGGTGGCGGGGGATGGGACCGTGGAAATCCTGGCCCGACTCGGCCCGGTGATCGCCAGGGCGCCCGCCCGGGTTTTCATCATGGCCGGAGTCAACGACTTGGCGCGCGGGCGCGGCCAGGAGGAAATCGTCCGGACCTACCGGCGAATCACGGCGACCCTGGCGCAAGCTGTTCCCGGGGCCGAATTGTTCGTGCAGGGCGTCCTGCCGGTGGATGACGTCCGCCTTCGGGCCCGGGTCCCGAACCGCGACATTATCCGGCTGAATGAACGCCTACGGGCCTTGACGGAAGAGCAGGGCCTGGTCTACATCGACCTGTTTCCCAGGTTCGTCGGCCCGGACGGGCGGCTCAAACCGGAGCTGACCCCGGACGGCCTGCATTTGACCGCCCCGGGTTACCAGGTCTGGAAGCAGGCCCTCGCGCCCTACCTGGCCGATTGACCGCTTCGATCACGGGGCGGCGCGGGATGTTCCGGCCGCCTAGTCCAACGACCGCGCGCCCGGG
>JAZDGM010000143.1:0-64674 GCA_043806915.1 Pseudomonadota bacterium
CCGAAATGCAACCTGACGCCGACCACATGCTGCCTGGCTTTAAACCTCTCATGAAACTCGAATCCTTACCCGAGCTCGTGCTTCAAACTGCCTCTAAAACACTGGTGACGAGGAAATCCAACTGAATTTTGGAACCATAGGGAATTGCATACCCAAGGCTTTTTACTTTTTCGGCGGGATCGCATTCGCCGCCGGAAGGCCTATTTGGCCGCGCGGCTTTGGTTTTTCCCCAGTTGCTTGGCCTGATACATGGCCTTGTCGGTCCGCTTCAGGAGCATCTCGGCGGGTTCGCCGGCCCTCAGCTCCGCCACCCCGAGGCTCATGGTCACCCATGCCTTCACTTCGGGGGCCGGCCGCAGAACTATTTCTCCGAAAGCTTTCCTGATCCGTTCGGCTACTTCCATGGCGTTGTCCCGGTGAACACCGGGTAGAATCAAGGCGAACTCCTCGCCACCGTATCGGCAAGGGAAATCGCCGCCACGGGCGTTGAATTTCAGTATCCGCGCCAGTCCTTGCAGGACTTTGTCGCCGGCCGGATGGCCATGACTGTCATTGAAGGCCTTGAAATCATCGACATCCATTATTATTAGAGCCAAGGGGCGTCCATGGGCGTTGGCCGAGTCCACTTCCACGGCTAGCCGTTCCAACATGAACGCCTTGTTGAATAAACTGGTCAACCCATCTGTTTGGCTCAACCACCGGAAACGGTCCGCGCGACTTCGAAATTCATCCTTTTCCGCCCGTAGCTGTTTGATCCTGGCCGCCAGGGCCGCGGACAAGATGAGCGATTCCAACGACGCCCCGATGGCCGCGGTGTAACGGGTCAAAAAACCGCTGGGAATATATATGCCCCCAATTACGTAAAGGACCAACCCCGTCAACAGGATAATCCAGGCAAACAGGAAATACTTGGCCGGCTTGAAGCCTCTCCGCCAGGCGGTAATGGCCGCGACAATGGCCGTAAAACAGCCGATGATGGTCATGTACTTGCCGAAAATATTCGCGGCGAAGTCCAGGCCGGCCAGTCCCAGGCCAAAAAGGATCGCGCCGAGAGACATGATGATCTTTAAAACCAGGTCCAGCCGGGGCATGACCACGGCGCTGTTAAGAAATGATCGGCAGAATGCTCCGGCCATCAACCAGGCGACCCCCATGACCGGCCATATCAACATCAGCCTGTATTCGAAAAACCAGTCGATTTGACTTGGAATATGTCCGTACACGACGCCAAGGTGAGTCAGCATGGAGCAGATATAGGCCACGTAATAGAGGTAGGTTCGGTCCGATAAAAAAAGAAATATCGAGAAATTGTAAATGATCATGGCGATCATGATCCCGTAAATCACCCCAAAACCGTAGTAGTCGAAGGCAATCTCCCAGGTCAACTCCGTCGGTCGCCATAACCTTATGGGCATGGACATTACCAGCATGCTTTTCAATCGAACGTAAAAATACCGGGTTGGGTCGAAAAACCGAGGGACCGACAAGACGTACGACCGGTGGGCTATCTCACGGACCATGCCCTTGCGCCCGGAACCCGACTTTTTCATCAGCCGGCCGCCGTCCAAGCTGGGTGTGTAAAAGTCTATTTCAGCCGTTCCAGGCAGGCCGAATTCGATAAACCATTCTGCTTCAGGGGTTTCTGGGGATGGTCGTAATTTAAATCGAAGCCAAACCGTCGCTTGAGTGAGTCCAAGTTCAAGTTGGTCGCCGGCCGGGTGCGGCTGGAACTCGGCGTCCTGGGCGGCGCCGGCGATATCGTCGATGGTCAACTTATTCTCCGGGTCGCGCAGCACTTCCAGATACGGCGTCAAATTCAAGCCGCCGATATCAGGGTCCAGAAATAAAGGCGTGGCGGCCGCGGCTGGACAAGACCAAGTCATGACTACCAGGGTGATCAAAAAAAAGAACCATCCTCCGCGGTTGCTGGTCGGCGGCACGAGTACTTAACACCCTCCGTCCAATGGTCTTTCCTCGAAATATCAAGCTTTTAAAATCAGTTAAACCGAAACGCCGCGCAATGCAAGTGATATTTTGCCTGCATCTCGGCCACTTATGCTTATTTTTCACACAAAGGACAGTTTCTTGACAGCTTCCGGTCCTCATGGGCGTCACGAATTGCTACTTGGAGCGGCTGACCTTTGCCCTGCCCCCGCCAATCAATAAATGGATGTCCATATAATATTTAGGCGTTAAAAAGCCCCTCGCGGCCGGTAAGCGACCGGAGGGGCTCGGGAACGAGGGCCTTACAAAATCATTAGGAGACCATTCGTTCCTTTCCTTCCCAAAACTTCTTCCTGATGGTTTTCTTATCCAGCTTGCCGAGGTTGGTCAGGGGAATCTTGTCCCAGAATTCCACGGTCTTGGGGGCGACCAGGCTGCCCTTTTTATTTTTTACGAACTGGATCAATTCCTCTTCCGTGGCGGACAAGCCCTCGTGCAGGGTCACGATGGCCTTGACTTCCTCGCCCCATTTATCGTGCGGGACTCCCACCACGGCCGCGCCCTTGACCGCCGGATGCTCGAACAGAACATCCTCGATTTCCCGGGGAAAGATGTTGAAACCGCCGCTGACGATCATGTCCTTTTTCCGGTCCACGATGTACAGGAAGCCTTCCTCGTCCATCTGGGCCACGTCGCCGGTGTGGAGCCACCCGTCCCGGATGGTCTCGGCGGTGGCTTCCGGGTTCTTGAAATAACCGGTCATCATGTTGGCGCAGCGGACGATGACTTCCCCGGCCTGGCCCCGGGGGACGTCCTGTCCCGTTTCATCCACCAACCTGATCCGGGCGTGAAAAGTGGGTCGTCCAGCCGAACCCAGGACCTTTTTCTCCCTTTCGGGATCGGCCACGACGTGTCCTTCCCGGGATAGGGCGCTGATCATCATGGGCGCCTCGGTCTGGCCGAAGAGCTGGGAAAAGATCGGGCCGAAGGTGGTCAGGGCTTGCTTCAGGCGTTCCGGGGCGATGGGGGAGGCCCCGTAAATAATGTTGCGCAGGCTCGAAAGGTCGTATTTCGCCAGGTCGGGATGATCCAGGACAACGTAGATCATGGTCGGGACCAGAAAAGACATGGTCGCCTTTTCCTTTTCGACGGTTTCAAAAAACAGTTTGGGTTCGAAGTGGTCGATGATCACGCAGCGGCCCTTGCGGAGCAGGACCGGCAGCATGAGGCATCCGCCGGCATGGGTCAGCGGGGTGGGATAGACGAAGACCTCGTTCCAGCCGAACCCCAGTTCCAGCATTTCCATCAGGATGGTGTAAACCCAGGCCCGGTGGGACAGCATGACCCCCTTGGGCTTGCCGGTGGTGCCGCCGGTATAGTAGATGCCGGCCAGGTCTTCCGGGTCGAGGTCGACCCTGGCGGCTTGAGGCGGGTGGGTCGCGATCAGGTCCCGCAAATATAGATGCCCGGGAGCAGCGGCCGTCCCGGGGTCGCCGACGCAGATGAAATGCTTGATGGTCTCGAGTTCGGGCGACATGTCCCTGACCCGGGCGGCCATCTTTTCGTGATACACCAAGAAGGCGCATTCGGACTGGTTCACCATGTAAACGTGGTCGGCGGGGCTGAGCAGGACCGCCAAGGGGACCCGGACGCCGCCGCACTTGGCCGCGGCGTATTCGCAAAACACGTATTCCGGGCAGTTGGCCATCAGAAAGGCCACCTTGTCGTTCTTCCGCAGCCCGAGTTCCTGGAAGGCGTTGGCCAGGGACAGGGCGTTGGCGCCCATTTCCAGGTAAGTGAAAGACCGGTCCCCGAACGTCAGGGCCGTTTCGGGGCCGTAAAAATCCACGCATCGATCATAAAGATCGCCGATCGTCATTCCAATCATCGCTAACCTCCCGGCCGGAAAACCGCCAGATCGAATCACAAGGCCGGCCCGCGCCGTCAAGGAACGCGGGTCGGTTCGTCGCGGTCCGCGCGCCTGTTTTTTCACCCGGCAGCGGGGACCCGCATGTGAAACATCATTTTATAATCGAAAACCATGACCGCTTCGCCGCGTTGGTTCTTGACCGTGTATTTCCAGACCTGCACGCCTCGTTCCGGTTTGCTGGTGACGTGTTTTTCCATGACTTCCACCACCACGGTGATGGTGTCCCCGATCTTGACCGGTCCCAGCATCTTCATGTTGTCCACTCCCAGCCAGGCGATGGGGGCGTCCCCGCCGAAGCCGGCCAACCCGACCAGCCCCACGGCCAGCCCGAAAATCAGGGGGCCGTGGGCGAGCCTTTCGCCGAAAGGCGTCTTGGCCGCGTATTCCTTGTCCATGTGCAGGGGGTAGAAATCCATGGTCAGACCGGCCCAGTTGACCACATGCGTCTCCGTGACGGTTATGGACGGAGTGGTGTAAACATCCCCGACGTTGAAATCGTCGCCATACTTGCTGTGTTCCATATTTCTCCTCGTGAAAAAGGGCGAAGGCCCGGGGCCGGACCCGACGTGGCGCCCCGGGCCGATCAATCGTGGTCGGCTCACCCTTTTACGGGCTTGAACTTGGGTAGGGTGAATTCCTCGTTCAACTTCTCGAAAGTGACTTCCACCGGCAGGTCGCACCGGACGTCCCCGGGGGCGCAGCCCACGATGTTGCTCAATATCCGCACGCCTTCCTCCAGTTTAATGACCGCCACCACGTAGGGGATGTCCGCGATGAAGGCCGAGGGCGCGTTGCTTTCCACGATGGTGTAGGAATAGACCGTCCCCTTGCCCGACGCCTCGGTCCAGGAAACGTTGTCCGAAAAGCAGTTGGGACAGGCGATCCGGGGGTAGAAGATATGCGTCCCGCAGTCGTCGCACTTCTGGATGATCAGTTTATGTTCCCGGGCCGCGTCCCAGAACGGCTTGGCCCACGGGTTGACGACCGGGACTGGTTTTTGGGGTTTTTCCATTCTGTTGGCCTCCATCAGGGAATTTCCGATCCCAGGACGGTCACCTGGGAATCCATGTAAGTGCCGCCGGTGCCTGTTTCCACGGCGAACCGGGCGTTGGGGACCTGCCTCGGTCCGGCCTTGCCCATGACCTGGCGGGCCGCTTCGACCAACAGGGAGACCGCTCCCCCGGCCCCGATATGCCCCTTGGACAACATCCCGCCGTCCGTGGTGCAGGGAATGCGGCCGCCGGGCCAGGTATCGCCCCCCAGGAAAATCCCGCCGGCCTGGCCCCGCTCGCAGAAACCCAGTTCCTCGAAGCCGATCAACTGATAAATCGGATAGGAATCGTAAATTTCCGCCACATCGATGTCGGCCGGAGTCAGCCCGGCTTCCTCGAAGGCCTGCCGGGCCGCCTTGGCCCAACCGAACCGGGTCAGGTCCGGTTCCTGGGAATAGACGAAATGCGTGACCACGCCGCCCTCGCCCAGCACATAGGCCGGCCGTTCGACCGCGTCGGCGGCCCGTTCGGCGGAAGTGACCACAAAAGCCGCGCCGCCGTCGAAGAGCATGTTGGACATCTTGGCCCGCAAGGGGGTCGAGAGCATCTTCGAGGCCATGACTTCCTCGATGGTCAGGGGTTTCCGGAAAAAGGCGTTGGGATTGAGTTCCGCCCATTTCCTGTTGGACACGCAGACCGAGGCCAGTTGCTCGTCGGTGCAGCCGGTTTCGTATTTGTACCTGGTGGTGGCCAGGGCCGCGATGGACGAATAATGCTGGCCGAAGGGAACTTCCCACTCGGCCGAGATGCCGGCCGTGGAAAAAAGGTCGATGCCGCCCTGGGCCGACACTCCGGTGCCCAGCTTCTCGGCATGGACGAACAGGACCGTTTTGGCGGCGCCGGCCGCGATCAGGCTTTTAGCCAGTTGGAGCCCGCAACTGCTGCTGGACCCTCCGGAAAAGACCTGGCAGTTCTTCCGGACGTTCTTCAGCCCCAGTTCCTCCACCACCCGGCAGGTCACCAGTTCGGTGTTGAACTGCGGGCTGAACAGCGCGGCCGTGGGCATGACGAAATCGATCTCGTCCTTGTCGATGCCGGCGTCCCGGATGGCCAACTTGGCCGATTCAATGGCGTGATAGATGGCCGCCTTTTCCGGGAATCGTCCGGTGGGGACTTCCCCGATCCCGATGATGGCGGCCTTGGGTTTGGGTCTACTCATAAGCACCTCCGCGTGTGGCGGCCATGGCTACAAGCCCAGCAGCTTGGCGATGATATTTTTCTGTATCTCGGTGGTCCCCCCGCCGATGGAGAGCACCAGGACGTCCCGCAGGTATCTCTGGGCGTCGTATTCCATGTTGTAACCGTATCCGCCCAGGAGTTGGACGCCGTGAAGGGCGATCTTCTTGCCCGTTTCGGCGCAGAAATACTTGGACATGGAAGTTTCCTTGACGCTGTCCAGGCCCTGGGTCACCCTCCAGGCCGCGTAATAGGCCAGGCGCCGGGCCGCTTCCAGTTCCGTGGCCATTTCGGCCAACTTATGCTGGTTCACCTGAAAAGAGCCGACCGGTTGGCCGAACTGTTCCCGTTCCTTGACGTAATTGAGGGCGTAATCGAAGGCCCCCTGGCCGATGCCCAGGGAACAGGCGGACAACAGCAGGCGTTCCACGTTCAGCAGCCTCATCATCTGTTTCCAGCCGTGGTTCAGGCAGTCCGGTCCGCCCAGGATGTTTTCCAGGGGGACCTTGACGTTGTCGTAAGTCACCGCGCAGGTGTTGGACCCCTTGAAGCCCAGGTTCTTGAGCGGGCTGGCGCTATAACCCTCGGATTTCGCGTCCACCAAAAAGTCGGTGACGCCCTTGAACCGGTCCTCGGCCGTCCGGGCGTTGGTGACCACGTAGTCGGCGATGCCCGCTCCGGAAATGAACATCTTGCCGCCGTTGATGACATAGTGATCACCTTCCCGGACCGCCTTGGTCTTGATGGCGGCCGCGTCCGAACCGGCGTTGGGCTCGGTCAGGGCGTAGGCGAACTTCAACTCCCCCTTGGCCAGGCGCGGCAAAAACCTTTTTTTCTGTTCCTCGTTGCCGTTGGTCCCGATGATTTCGTTTCCGTAAAGAATGATATTGCCCACGGCCCAGGCCAGCACCGGCAGCCGCTTGCATAATTCCTCGAAAAAAATCATCAGGTCGACGACGTTCCCGCCCATGCCGCCGTATTCCTCCGGCACGTTGAGCCCCATGTAGCCCAGCGCGCTCAGCTTGTCCACCAGTTCATGGGGGAACTCGTCCTGGAGGTCCTGTTCCTGGGCTTTTTCCCGGGAAACCTCGGTCTCCATGAAGCGCCGGACGGCGTCCCGCATCATTTCCTGTTCTTCGGTGAATCTGAAATCCATTTTTCCTAGTCTCCCTGACGTTGATATCTTCCGGCTTCGCCGCCGTCCATTCCGGCCCGGACCCTAGCGAAGCCTTTTCTTGTCGATTTTTCCCACGGCGGTTAGAGGCATCGGCCTAAACTCGATGACCTTGGGGACCTTGTACGCGGCCAGCTTCTTTTTGGCGAAGGCGAGTATATCCGCGCGCACCTGGTCCTCGGGCTTGTCGGCGTAGGCCGCGCTTTTTTGGACCACCAGCTTGACCATTTCGGTTTCCGGCCGTTCCGGGTTGGGGGCCCCCACGACGGCGCACATCTCGATGGCCGGGTGTTCCGACAACTTGTCCTCCAGCTCGGTGGAAAACACCTTATACCCGCTGACAATGATCATGTCCTTGGACCGGTCCACGATGTAGAGGAAACCATCCTCGTCCATGCGTCCGATATCCCCGGTGCGCATCCATTTCTCGCCGTCGATCTCGACGAAAACCCGGGCGTTTTCGTCGGGCTTGTTATGATAGCCCTTCATGACCTGGGGGCCGCGGATCACTATTTCCCCTTCCTGGCCCTGGGGAACGTCCCCCACGCCGGTCACGGCGTCCACCAGGCGGAGCTTTATTCCCGGCATGGGCAGCCCCACGGACCCGGCCCGCCGAGGTACTCCGGGGTGGTCATGGGCGATGCCCGGGCAGGTTTCCGTCATGCCGTACAAGGCCCGGACCTTGTCGCGGCCCACGATCCTTTCCAGGGACTGAATGCCGTCCTCGGTGAAGGGCGCGGCCCCGTAAAAGAAAATGCGGGCGAAGGACCAGTCCAGGTCCTTGAACCGCGGCTCCGCCATGAGCATCAAATACAACGTGGGCACATTCACGAACAGGTTGGGACGATATTTCAAGACTTGGTCCATGATGTACTTGGTGTTGCGGGGATCGGGCACGATGACCTGGTCCATGCCGAAATACGGCCCCAGCAGGGACAGCACCAACCCGGCGATGTGGAACATGGGCAGGCCGGAACAAAAAGCGTCCTGTCCCATTTCAAAGGAATAAACCGCCCGCAGTTGGGTTACGTTGGCCGCCAGATTGGCGTGGGTCAAGACCGCGCCCTTGGGCGGGCCGGTGGTCCCGCCGGTGTACTGAACGAAACAGGCGTCGTCCAGGGAGACGCTGGTCTTGGGAGTGACGCCCGCCTTTTGGCTCAAGACCGTCTTGAAGGTCATCATCTTTTTTCCGGCCAGGGGCGTGATTCGGCCGGACGGGACCTTTTTGAGCGCCCGGGCCAGGACCTGCTTCCATCCCGGCAGCAGGTCGAGGAGGGTGGTGGTGATGACCGTTTGCAGTCCCGGGACTTGGTTCGCCACGCCGGCCAGGCTCTTTTCGAACAGGAGGTCCAAAATGACGAAGACCTTGGCCCCCGAATCGTTGAGTTGATAGGTCATTTCATCGGGCGTGAGCAGCGGGGACACTCCCGTGACCGCGAACCCGCCCTTGAGGGCGCCCAGGACGGTGATCAGATACTGCGGCGTGTTGGGCAGGCAGACCCCCACCACGTCGCCTTTTTTCAACCCCAGGTCCTTGAGGGTCTTGGTCATGCGGTCCGCGTGATCGTAGAGCTGCTTGTGACTGAGGGTTGTTCCGAGATACCTCAGGGCCGGACAGCTCGCCGACCTGGCGATAAAGTCGTCCCAATGGTCGATAAAGCCCACGGTCGGCGGGTCGACATGCTTCAAGGCGTCGGGAGCATAGGACTTCACCCACGGTCTTTCATCGTAAAACGACATGATTACTCCTCCCCAAGTGTGAATATGAAAATATCCCCTCGGAAACCGACGGGAGAGCTTCCGACCCGGAACCCGGCCGCAACTGCTGACGCGAATCCTTGGGTTTGTTTCAAAAGACATGCCAGGGGTTGCTAAAACTTACGCCCGGGGTCCGCCGTCCGAGGCGCGGCGACGCCCGGCCGGCCCGGCCGGGCCGATAACCCTCGGGAAATCAATCGGCCTCCGTTTTTTTCGTCCCGGCAAAAAAACGGCGCCGAACCCGGGGCGACCCGGGGCGGCCGCCGTTTCCGCCGCCGGAAGGGAATAATTCGTCAACATATGGTTGCAATTCACAATATGTTGCGAGTTCTTTTTCCCGGCCGAACCGGGACATGGTCGCGGCGGGCGTCGGCGGGGCGGGCCTCCCCCCGGTTCGGCCGGACTGACTTCCCGGTCAGGTCGCCTTGGAGTCCCTTTTTCCGTCCGAGTTCGCCGCCCTGTTAGTTCTTTATTAATTTTCCGTGAATTTTAGGAATGTTGATTGAGTCGGTCCGCGTGGGCCGAAAAAAAAGTAATTTATTTTTGGCAAATCCAGGGGGCCCTGGTTAACACTATTGACTGACCACTCAGTCATTAATATTGCCGCCGGAAGCGAGGGCCGAGCCGGACAATTATCTCCCTCGCCCCCCACGGGGATGGGGCGAGGGGGGGAGTCCTTGGTTCACCCGGGCCGACGGGGCCGGCCAAAATGTTGGGTTTCGCCTACGTCTCAACCCAACCTACTGAGATCACATTATTTTTAGGCCAGAGGGGGCGCGCTCGGCCAAGCAATTCCAAACGCCCCGGACTTCTTCGGGCGGGCATGGACGCCCGCCCTTCGCGCCCTCGAAACAGGACGTTTCGGGGCGTGAAACCGCCGCCAGGCGGGTTCTCCGGAAAAAGAGCCGGGGGTCGCCGGGGGCGTCGGCTCCGGCGCGCCCCTGACCCTGGGACGGGAAGGAGTCTCTCGAAGCCCAACGCCAGGGGCGCGAGGGGCGGAGCAGCCCCGCCGCAAGGCGCCGGCCAACGTCTCCAATTTACCGCGGCCAGGCCCGCAAAATAGCAAAAGATGGTGCGCGTTGCACACCCTACAAACTCTCGCTGGTTCCCAAGCTAGAGCTTGGGAACCAGGCTTAGTCGTTTTCATGTGGCCATTTTCCTTACAGTTTCAACCGACCGCTAACACTAGCCCCGGCGTCGATGAACTGTCCGGCGGCGCCGCGCTTCCTGATTGCGGCGCGAGGGGGCGTCGCGGGATGTCGGTTGGCATGAAAATGCCCGAAGGGCATTTTCATTGGTTGTTGTGACCGACATGGCCCGCGGTCATGTCGGTTGGTAGGCGCCACTTTCTTGGGATTTTCGGCGCTATTTTTTCCTGTTTTTAAACCAGGGCGGCGTGAAAAAGACTAGCGCCCCGGCTGGGACGGGGGCGCGGGCGAGGGGACCCTGTGCGATTTTTTAATATAACTATTTAATAATACATAAAAATTTAATGGTTGTCGCTTTCCGGCTTTAGGTGGGGAGGCGCGGTTCGGTTCAGAAATCGGGGGGGCGGTGATTTTTTAAATTCGGGGTAAGTAAGACTTATTTTTTTCTTGACTGGCGGATTGGTTTGCGGTATTTTCCATCATCTGATGGAAACATAAGATGGAGTTTGACTGGAGGAGGTGATCGCTTCGCCGACCGCGCTCGAAAAAGCCAGGCAGGACCCCGAGTCCATGAAGGCCCGCATTCTGGCCGCCGCCAGAAGGGTGTTCGGCCAATACGGATACCATGGGACCACCACCAGGATGATCGCCAAGGAAGTGGGCATAGACATTTCCACTCTATATTATCACTGGGGTGAAAAGGGCGACCTGTACGAGGCGGTTATTTTCGACATGGCCGAGGACCTCCGGCAGGTCCTCCGCCGGGTGGAGAAGGTCATTCGCGGTCGTTCCCTGGCCGAACGCCTCGCTATTTCCATGGATATGACCACGGATTTCCTTTTTGAACGCCAGGAGATATCCAACTTGGTACTGTTTCGGTATTTCGGCAAGACCAGGCAGGAAATGAAATGGGACGTCAAGGTCCCCGAGTTTATCATCGACATCGCCTGTTCCATGGGCTTGCAGGAGCCGGACGGCGGCGTGAGCACAGTGGTGAAAATGCGTATTTTGGCCATGATGAATTCCATTCACAACTTTATTTCCGGCGAGGAATTTTTTCGTTCCACACTTAACCTGTCCCGGGAGGAATACATTCCCCTGGTCAAACAGACCCTCAAATTTCTCCTGATCCCGGCTTTCACCGGGAAGACGCCCGCCGCCCTCGGCTTGGCCGGGCCGCCCTTGAAATTTGGGTGTGCGTGAAAACCGCTTTAATGTGAAGATGTTATGTCCATTACGGAGATGAAGGCAAGGAAATAAGGCTGCCTCCGGTCGGGAATCGAGCCGGCCGGGCGGCGATTATTTAAACAAAAAAGAAAGGGAGGAACCGGGATGGCCCTCAATCTGGACGCCATCGGGAAGAAGATCGGTCCCCTGACCTCGGAGTACACCTGGAAGGATGTGGTGTTGTACGCCTTGGGAATAGGGGCTGGTTTCGACGAATTGGAGTATGTTTACGAGAGTAAGCTCAAAACGATCCCCAGTTTCGCCGTCACCACCATTTATGGAGCTTTTTCCGAAGCGGCGATAGCGGCCAATGTCAACCTGGCCGGAATTCTTCACGGGGAGCAGGACACTGTTTTTCACAATCCCATCCCCACCGAAGGCAAAATTTCCACCTCGATGACCCTGACCAACATGTATGACAAGGGCAAGGACCGCGGCGCCATCGTGGTGGCCGAGGCCGACACCTATCATGAAAACGGCCAGAAGCTCTACACCAACTACGTCAAGCTGTTCTGCCGGTTGGACGGCGGGTTCGGCGGCGACTCCGGTCCGGAGGAGACGGTTCAAATCCCGGAACGCGCTCCCGATTTCGAGGAAAAGTCCCAGCCGGCCCTGGATCAGCCTTTGATCTATCGCTTGTCCGGCGATTATTTCGCCCTGCATATCGACCCGGGCTTCGCCAAGGCCGCGGGGTTTGAATTTCCGATCATGCACGGCTTGTGCACCCACGGGTACGCCTGCCGGGCGGTCATCAAGAACCTTTTCCCCGGCGAGCCGGAGCGCATGACCCGTTTTCGGGTGCGTTTTTCCCGTCCTCTTTATCCCGGCAAGCCCATTACCACCCAGATCTGGAAGATCGACGAGAACAAGGCCTATTTCAAGGTGATCAACACCGAAACCCAGGAACTGGTCATTGACAAGGGCATCGTCGAATGGATGAGCCAGGCCGACCTGGAACGTCGCCAGAGGCTGGGCGGCATCAACTTCGACGGCCAGGTGGCGGTTGTCACCGGCGCCGGCGCCGGCTTGGGCCGGGCCTACGCCCTTGAGTTGGCCAAGAAAGGCGCCAAGGTCGTGGTCAACGACCTGGGCGGCGCCCGGGACGGTTCCGGCGGGTCCACTTCCGCGGCCGACAAGGTGGTCGAGGAGATCAAGGCCCTGGGCGGCGAGGCGGTCGCCAATTATGATTCCGTCTCCACGGCCGACGGCGGCAAGAATATTATCGAAACCGCGATCAAGGCCTTCGGCCGGATCGACATCGTCATCAACAACGCCGGCATCCTGCGGGACAAGACCTTGGTCAAGATGGACCCGGAAAACTGGGACGCCATCATGGACGTTCACCTGAAGGGCGCGTACAACGTCACCCGTCCGGCCTTCGTCAAGATGCGCGAACAGGGGTACGGCCGGATCATCTTCACCACCTCGGCGGCCGGCCTGTACGGCAACTTCGGGCAGACCAACTATTCCGCCGCCAAGATGGCCCTCCTGGGGTTGATGAACACCCTGAAGGAAGAAGGCGGCAAGTACAACATCAAGGTCAACACCATCGCTCCGGTGGCCGCCACCCGGCTGACCGAGGACATTCTGCCTCCGGACATGATGGAAAAGATGAAGCCGGAATTCGTGGCGCCGTTGGTCCTGTATCTTTGTTCCGAACAGTGCCCGGTCACCGGCAAGATTTATAACGCCGGCATGGGTTATTTCAACCGGGCGGCCATTGTCACCGGTCCCGGCGCGGTGGTCGGCGACGGCAAGACCCCTCCGAGCGTCGAGGAAGTGGCCGCGGCCATGGACAAGATCAAGTCCCTGAAGGGCGGCCTGGAACTGCCGAACGCCACGGCGGCCTTTACGCCCATGATCGAGGCCTTTTCCCCCAAGGCGCCCGCCGCCGCCGCTCCCTCGGCCGGTGGAGGCGTCAGCCCGGCCGACATCATCGCGTCCCTGCCCGGCAAATTTCTGCCCGACGCGGCGGCCGGAGTGAATGTTGTTTTCCAATACGACATTACCGGCGAAGGCGGGGGGGCCTGGCATCAGGTGATCAGTGACGGCAAGCTCGAGACCGGCGAAGGCAGGCATGCCAACCCCACCACCACCATCACCGTGGGGGCGTCGGATTTCGTGGCCATGATGACCGGCAAGGCCAAGGCCATGAGCCTCTTTACCAGCGGCAAGCTGAAGATCGGAGGCGACGTCATGAAATCACAGCTTTTGGAAAAGCTTTTCAAGCTTTGATCCGCTAGAGGAGGATTACTCATGATCGGTATAACCAGCTACGGCGGTTACATTCCGAGGCTACGGCTCAACCGCATGGCCATTTACGAGGGCATGGGTTGGTTCGCCCCGGCCCTCATCTCGGTGGCCCAAGGCGAACGGTCTTTTTGCAACTGGGATGAAGACAGCCTGACCATGGCCGTGGCGGCGGCCCAGGACTGCCTCAAGGGAAAAGATAAATCCAAGATCGAGGCGGTCTTTCTGGGGTCCACGACCCTGCCTTTCGCCGACCGCTTGAACGCCGGCATCTTGAAGACCGCCCTCCATATGAAGGACGACCTCTTCGCGGCCGACTTCACTTCATGCCAGCGGGCCGGGACCATCGCGCTGCTGGAAGCGCTCGCGGCCGTTAAAAGCGGGGAACGGAAGTCGGTCCTGGTCGCCGCTTCCGACAAGCGCCTGACCAAGCCGGCCAGCTTCTATGAAATGTGGTTCGGGGACGGCGCCGGCTCGCTTCTGGTGGGCGACGAGGATGTCATCGCCGAATACCTGGGCTCCCATTCCGTGACCCGCGACTTCGTCGATCACTACCGTGGCGCCCAGAACCGGTTCGACTACGTCTGGGAAGAACGCTGGGTGCGGGATGCCGGGTTCAGCGTCATCATTCCCGAGGCGGTCAAGGGGTTGTTCAAGAAATTGAACATCACCATGGACGATGTCGACAAGATGGTCTTCCCGTGCATTTTTCAGGCCGAGCAGAAAAAGATCGCCAAGATGCTGGGCGCCGGCCCGGAAAAAGTCGTCGGAAACATGCACGAAGTCTGCGGCGAAACCGGCGCGGCCCACAGCCTGGTCATGCTTTCCAAGACCCTGCAGGAAGCCAAGCCCGGGGACAGGATTCTCGTGGTCGGTTTCGGCCAGGGCTGCGACGCCATGTATTTCCGGGTGACCGACAATATCGCCAACCTGCCCGCCCGCCGCGGCGTCAACGGTTTTCTGGCCAACAAGAAAGCCAGCGACAATTACTTCAAGTTCCTGAAGTTCAGGGAGTTGATCGACCCCGAAATGGGCATCCGGGCCGAGGCGCCGACCCAGGCGGCCATGACGGTTTTGTATCGCAAAAGGGACCTGCTCACCGGCCTGGTCGGCGGTGTGTGCCGGGAATGCGGGACCAAGCAAATCCCGAGCCTGAGAATCTGCGTCAATCCCGAATGCGGGGCGGTGGATTCCCAGGACGTCTGCGAGTTTTCCGAAACTCCGGCCATGGTCAAGACTTTCACCGGCGACATGCTGGCCGTGTCCGTGGACCCGCCCCATATCTACGGCATGGTCCAGTTTGAAGGCGGCGGCCGGTACCTGGCCGATTTCACGGACTGCGAAATATCCGACGTCAAGGTCGGGCAGCCGGTGGCCCTCAGTTTCCGTCGTCGCTTCAAGGATGACGGCCGCGGCTTTTCCGGGTATTTCTGGAAGGCCATTCCCTTGCCCGTGAAGGAAGAAAAGGGGAAGGCCAAGGACCAGGTCCGCTTTGACGGCCAGGTGGCCGTGGTCACCGGCGCCGGCGCCGGCTTGGGACGGGTCTACGCCCTTGATCTGGCCAAGCGTGGGGCCAAGGTCGTGGTCAACGACCTGGGCGGCGCCCGGGACGGGACCGGCGGCTCGACTTCCGCCGCGGACAAGGTCGTGGAAGAGATCAAGGCCCTGGGCGGGGAAGCGGTCGCCAACTACGACTCGGTTTCCACCGCGGCAGGCGGCGAGGGCGTTATCGAAACCGCGCTCAAGGCTTTCGGCCGGGTTGATATCGTCATCAACAACGCCGGCATCCTGCGGGATAAAACCCTCATCAAGATGGAGCCCGCCGAATGGGACGCCGTGATGGACGTTCACCTCAAGGGCGCGTACAACGTCACCCGGCCGGCCTTCATCAAGATGCGCGAGCAGGGTTTCGGGCGAATCGTCCTGACCACCTCGGCGGCCGGCTTGTACGGCAACTTCGGTCAAACCAACTATTCCTCGGCTAAAATGGGCCTGCTGGGCTTCATGAACACCCTCAAGGCCGAGGGCGACAAATACAACATCAAGATCAACACCATCGCCCCGGTGGCGGCGACCCGGCTGACCGAGGACATTCTGCCTCCGGACATGCTGGAAAAGTTGAAGCCGGAATTCATCTCGCCCGTGGTGTTGTTCCTCTGCTCGGCCAAATGCACCGATACCGGCCAGGTCTTCAACGCCGGCATGGGTTATTTCAACCGGGCCGCGGTGCTGACGGGCGCGGGCGTGGTGGTCGGCGACGGCAAGACCCCGCCCTCCGTGGAACAGATTCACCAGAAGTTCGCCGAAATCGACGACCTGTTCAAGGGCGCCCAGGAATTGGCCAACGCCACGGCGGCCTTCACCCCGATGATCGAGGCTTTCGCTCCCAAGAAGGACGCTCCCGCGCCCGCGGCCGAGTCCGGCGGCGGAGACGGGGTCAAGGCCATCTTCGGCGCCATGCCCGAAAAATTCCAAGCGGACGCGGCGGCCGGGGTGGACGTGGTCTTTCAGTTCGACCTCAAGGGACCAGGCGGCGGCGAGTGGAACCTGATAATCAAGGGCGGCAAGCTGGAAATAGCGCAAGGGCGTCATTCCGGCCCCACCACCACCATTACCGTCGGCGCTGACGATTTCACGGCCATGATGACCGGCAAGGCCAAGGCCATGAGCCTCTTTACCAGCGGCAAGCTGAAAATTGGAGGCGACGTCATGAAATCCCAGCTTCTCGAAAAACTCTTCAAGTTCTAGAAGAGGAGGACCAGAGATGGCTACAGGCATTAGAGACAAAGTCGCGATCATCGGCATGGGCTGCTCCAAGTTCGGCGAGCGCTGGGACATGGGCGCCGAGGAACTAATAGTGGAAGCTTTTACCGAGGCCCTGGCCGACGCGAATATCGAAAAAAAGGAAATACAGGCGGCCTGGTTCGGCACCTGCATGGATGAAGTCAACGTGGGCAAGGCCGCCGTGCCCCTGTCCACGACCTTGCGCTTGCCCTTCATTCCCGTGACCAGAACGGAAAACTATTGCGCCACCGGCACCGAGGCGTTCCGGGGAGCGGTGTACGCCGTGGCTTCGGGCGCCTACGACATCGCCCTGGCCCAGGGCGTGGAAAAACTCAAGGACACCGGCTACGGCGGCCTTCCCGGCGGCGGGTCGTCCGCCGGAAGCCTGCTTTGGATGTTCTGGCCCAACCTGACCGCCCCGGGGTCCTTCGCTCAGTTGGCCTCGGCTTACGCGGCCAAATTCAAGGTCTCGGACCAGGACCTGAAGCGGGCCATCGCCCATGTTTCCGTGAAAAGCCACGAGAACGGAGTGAAAAACCCCAAGGCCCACTTGCGGAAAAAAGTGACCATGGAACAGGTCCTCAACGCCCCCATGATCGCCTCTCCCCTGGGGCTGTTCGACTGCTGCGGCGTTTCCGACGGATCGGCCTGCGCCATTGTCACCACCGTGGAAAGGGCCAAGGCCATGGGCATCAAGAACCCGGTGACCGTCAAGTCCCTGCAGTTGGCCCTGTCCAGCGGCGAGGAAGTCGCCTTCAACCAGTGGGACGGCGATCATTTCATGACCACGGACAAGTGTTCGACCCGGGCCTACGCCGAGGCCGGCATCACCAACCCGCGGGAGGAAGTCAGCATGATGGAAGTGCACGACTGCTTTTCCATCACCGAGCTGGTCACCTATGAGGACCTTCATATTTCCGAGCGCGGCCACGCCTGGAAGGACGCCCTCGACGGGTTCTACGACGCGGACGGAAAAGTTCCCTGCCAGATCGACGGCGGCTTGAAATGCTTCGGTCACCCCATCGGCGCCTCGGGCTTGAGGATGATCTACGAGATGTACCTCCAGCTTTTGGGCCGGGCCGGCGACCGCCAGCTCCAAAACCCGCGTTTCGGCCTGACGCATAACCTGGGCGGGTTCCCGGCCCAGAACGTGTGCGCCATTTCCATTGTCGGCCGGTTGGATTCGTAAAGCCGGCCATGCTGGTCATCAGGCCCATAATGGATTCCGCGGCGCTTGACGTTTTCGCCTTCAAGTGTTGCGGGTCCAGGGCCTATGACTGGAACCTGGAAATACAACTGTTCAATACCTTCCCCCATCCGGTGGATGTTCCCAGCCGGTTTGAACTCGAAGCCGACGACGGACTCCACCGGATCGAAACCCTGGCGCCCCACGGCGTCCAGACTGTTCCGCCCGCCGGATCGATCTCCTTCTACTGCTATCTCGATGAATCTCTTTGGAACAAGGCCCGGCGGGCCGTTTTTTTCGACGTCCGGGGGAACAGGTTTGCCCTGGACCTTAAAAAAGGGGTCTGATTCATGGAAATTTTACAATACACGGAAGAACACAATATTTTCCGGGAAACCTTTCGCAAGTTTCTGGAAAAGGAAGTCACTCCCCACGCCGAGGAATGGGAGGAAGCCGGGATCGTCCCCCGGGAAATCTGGAAAAAAATGGGGGACCAGGGCTTTTTATGCATGGACGTGCCCGAGGAATACGGCGGCCTGGGCGCGGACTGGTTGTAGTCGGTCATCCTGCAGCAGGAAATGCCCCGGACCACCATCTGCGGCCTGGCCGCTCCCCTGCACAGCGACGTGGTCGTGCCCTACATCACCGCCTTCGGTTCCGAGGAATTGAAGCATAAATACCTGCCCGGCTGCGTTTCCGGAGACATTATCTCCGCCATAGCCATGACCGAGCCCAACGCCGGGTCCGACTTGGCCGGCATGAAAACCACCGCCACTCCCGACGGCGACCATGTGGTGATTAACGGCCAGAAAACCTTTATCTCCAACGGCATAATCAGCGACCTGTGCATCGTGGCGGCCAAGGACGCCGACGAGCCGGACCCGCACAAGGCCGTGAACCTCTACTGCGTGGAGGCCGGGACCAAGGGTTTCGAGAAGGGTAAAAAACTGAAGAAGGCCGGGTGGCACAGCCAGGACACCTCGGAACTGTACTTCTCCGACTGCCGCGTGCCCGTCGCGAACCGGCTGGGTCACAAGGGCAGCGGGTTCTACATGCTGATGGAAAAACTTCAGCAGGAACGCCTGGTAACCGCCATCGGGGCCGTGTCGGCGGCCGAGCTGATCGTCGAAAACGCCATCAAATACGTCAAGGAACGGATGGTTTTCGGGAAGCCGCTGTCCAAGTTCCAGAACACCCAGTTCAAGATCGTGGAAATGGCCACGGAAGTGAAGCTCGGGAAAACCTTCGTGGACAAGCTCGTGGCCGACCACATGGAAAAGCGCAACGTGGTGGTGGAAGTTTCCATGGCCAAATACTGGACCACGGAAATGGCCAAGCGCGTGGCCGACGGCTGCCTGCAGTTGTACGGCGGATACGGCTACTGCGACGAATACCCCATTTCCCGGGCCTGGCGGGATATCCGGGTCATGAGCATCTTCGCCGGGACCAACGAGATCATGAAGGTCGTGGCCGCCAAGTTCATGGGGCTGTGATTTTACCGGAGTTGACGGTTGGGCAAGGTCGGTCGTTTCGCGACCGGCCTTTTTATTTTGTCATTCCTTGACCAGGGTGACTTCCCCGGCCGAAACCGTCAGCAGGCTCCCGTCCCCGGAAAGTTCCACCACCAAGGCGCCGTTCTCGTCGATATCGACCGCCAGTCCTTCCAGGATTTGGACGCCGTCGGCCAGCCTGACCTTGGAGCCGATGGTCGCGCAGGCGCGGCGGTACCGGGCAAGAACGCCTTGGGGCCTTCCCTGGATGATCTCCAGGTAGTTATGTTCCACGCCCGACAGCACCCCGGCCAGGATTTCCACGCGGTCCCAGGGGCGTCCGGACGCGATCAGCAGCGAGGCGGCCAGGGGGGCTAACTCCTCGGGCAGGTCTCCTTGTTCCAGATTGACGTTGATCCCGATTCCCAGGACGACAAAGGAAACCCCGGCCCCCAGCATCTCCATTTCGCTGAGAATCCCAACCACCTTCATTTTATTGATCAATATATCGTTGGGCCATTTAATTTCCAGGCCGAGGCCGGTGATATCGCGCAACGCTTCCGCGACTCCCAATCCCGCCGCCAAGGTCAGGATGGGCAGGCGCTCGGGGGAAATGTTCGGACGGAGGACCAGGGAAAAATAAAGGTTGCGGCCCGGGGGGGAATGCCAAGCCCGACCCAGGCGGCCGCGCCCGGACGTCTGGGCTTCCGCCGTCACCAGTGTTCCCTCCGGCGCTCCGGACCGCGCCAGTTCCTTGGCCCGCAGGTTGGTCGAATCGATGGTCTGGTGGTGTTCGTTGGCCCCCCGGCCTAGAAAGGCGGTATTCGGGGCGCCGTCCGGTCTTTCCGGAAAACCGTCTTTATTTCTTGGAAAATCGAAGTGGGGATTCATGGGGTTTAGCTTATCGTCCGGATGAGTAATTCGAGGGGGCGCTTCATCGCGGGAGCGCGTCCGCGCCTACTCCCGGGCTGGGTTTTCCTGTTCGTCTCGACTCCCTAGGACAATTCCTTTTCGAAATTATCGGCGTTCCCGAAAACTTCGTCTCGATGGAAATGGCAGATGAACGTGTGGCGGTTCAGGCACTCCCCATCATGGTTGCCTGTTTCGAACCAGATACAGTCGAATGCGCAGGATGGCAGCGCGCGTTCACGGATTTGGGCAAGATAGGTTAACTGCTCGACGGACATAAAAACCTCCCTGGACTTTCAGCGGACGCCAGTATAATGAACTTTTTTTCACAAGTCAATGCCTCCGCTCAAGTCGAACCCCATTTAATGTTATTTTGTATTCGCGGTATTATGGGCGCTTCATCTTGTATGTCAAGTAAAATAGCTAGAAAAACCGGAAGGAATTTGTTCACTTTCCCGCGAGGGGGAAATAATCCATCAAGGATGAAATAAAGACTGGCCGACGACCGCGGCCGGGAGGTCTTGACCATGCCTGCGAGCGCATTCCCCGCGGCTTGCCGCTGGGAGCTTCAATCCCTTTTGGTCTGTTTTCGTTGCTGATTTTTCGCAAGATATCCCGGCGGGGCTTGGCCCTGGTTACCGCGGCGGCGGGACCGGCCGGCGCAACGCGTGGTCAGGGCAACCGAAGCTTCTGTCCGATCAAGACCTTGTCCCCGGATATGCGGTTTATTTTTTTCAGTTCCCTGATAGAGCAACCGGAACGGGCGGCGATAAAGCCCAGGCTTTGGCCGGGCTTGACCACCCAGTAGGTTGAAGTTTTTTGAGAGTTTTCCTTGTCCGCCGCGGCGGCTTCCATTTGCAGAAAAACGCTCATCGTTTCTCCCCGGCCGGCGGGAACGAGGATGGAATATTCGCCCGCGGGGAGGTATCGCCCCAGGATTTCCGGGTTCATTTCCTTGAGGGTTTTGTAGGTGGACCCCACGGCCTGGGCGGCCTTGGTGAAGTGCACGGCCCGGGGAAGGTCGACTCGGATTTGTTCCACCCGGGGCGAGGTGAAAGTGCGTGTGGGGTCAAGGGCGAAGCCGTATTTCCGAGGGTTTTCGAGTACCGTTTTGATGGCGATGATGCGGTGGATGTAACGTTCGGTCTCGGTGGGCAGGTCCAGGAAAAAGTAGTCCCGGACGCCTTGTTCCCGTATTTCCTTGGCCACTCGTCCTTCCCCGCAGTTGTACGCGGCCATGGCCAGGGACCATTTTCCGAACAGTTGATGCAGGTGTTTCAGGTATTTTATGGCGGCCCTGGTGGAATGGACGCTGTTCCGGCGGTGGTCGAAGTCTTCGTTTTTTTCCAGCCCGAATCTTTGGCCCGTGGCGGGCATGAACTGCCAGGTCCCTAAAGCGCCGGCCGGAGACATGACCTGGGGCCGGAGGTCGCTTTCGGCCATGGCCAGGTATTTGAGGTCGCCGGGCAGGCCGGCCCGGGACAGTTCCCTTTCGAAATGGGGAAAATACCGAGCGGCGCGTTTGTGCCACAGAAAGACCTGGGCCCGCCCCCAGGCGACGAGGGTCAGTTCCGTATCAAGCATCTCGCGGGTGTGGCGGTCTTCCAAGGGGACTTTTTCCCCGCACAGAAAGACTTGTTCGGGCAGCGGAAATTCCCGAATCAGGGGAACGGATATGGGTTTGGTGGTGGAGTTGGCCGGTGGTTTTTCCTGGGCGGCCCCGCGGCCGGCGGGGAAGGCCGCGAGAACCAGGGCTCCCAGAAATACCAAACTCTTGGCGAGGGGCTTGTTGACTAACACGATATTCCTTGTCCGTTTCGATGGAACATCAGGCCGCCCGTGGTTGCCGCTCCGATCGAACCGTCCGGCCTTGTTCCGGCGGCGCGGTCCCCGCCCCTGTCGGGGCGAGGGCCGCTAGCCGTTTAAGCCATTATTTCCATGGCGTTGAAGAAGTATGAAATTTCGAAAGCCGCGGTTTCCGGGGCGTCGGAGCCGTGGCAGGCGTTTTTTTCCTTGTCCGCGGCGAAGAGTTTCCGGATCGTGCCCTCGGCCGCTTCCCTGGGGTCGGTGGCGCCCATGAGGGTCCGCCATTTGGCGATGGCGCCTTCGGCTTCCAGGGCCATGACCACCACCGGGCCGGAGATCATGAACTCGGTCAGGGAGCCGAAAAAGGGCCTTTCCTTATGCACGGCGTAGAAGCCCTCGGCCTGGCGCCTGGTGAGTTGGATCATCTTCATGGCTTTAATCCGAAACCCCGCGGCTTCCATCCGGGAGGCGATGCCGCCGATGCTTCCGGCCTGGACGGCGTCGGGTTTGATGATGGCGAGAGTGCGTTCCATTTATCTATCAATTCCTTTCTTCTAGTCCACTGGTTGAGGCGGGCCGACCGATTCGGTTACACCGCCGTGGTTTCATAATAGCCTAACGAACCTGGCAGGGCAAGCGCTTCCCTCTCGTTTTTGACCGGGCTGGGGTTCGGTCGAGAGGGGCGACATAAAAAAAGGCCGGAATCCCTTGAAGGAAATCCGGCCTGTTTGGCCAACAGCCCTCTAAAAAAAGAGGGGAAGGTCGGTATTAGGCGCCGGTGGCGTGTCCGTGCAATTTGATTTCAGGCTTCTCGTCCAGGCTCTGGTAGTAGCCCATGAGAATCTTGGCCACTTCGGGACGGGAGAATTCCTCGGGCAGGGCTTCGCCGGCGGACAGCATGGCCCGGACCTTGGTCCCGGACAGCAGAACGAAATCGTCCTTGGTGTGATCGGGAACGTCGCGCATCATCACCACGCGGCCCAGCTTCTTGGACCAAGCGGTATGGTCGGCGTTGTAGATTTCGATCAACAGGGCGCCCTTGGGGACTTCCTGGTCGAAGATGGTCTGGGCGTCAAAGGGACCGTAATAGTCGCCCACGCCGGCATGGTCGCGGCCGACGATCAGATGGGTGCAACCGGTGTTCTGACGGAAAACGGCGTGCAGAACGGCCTCGCGGGGGCCGGCGTACAGCATGTCGAACCCGTAACCGGTGATGAGCACGGTGTTGGGCGGGAAGTAGAATTCAACCATCTTTTTGATGCAGGCGTCGCGCACGTCGGCCGGGATGTCGCCTTTTTTCAGTTTGCCCAGCAGCATGTGAACCAGAATGCCGTCGGCCTTCAGGTCGTTGTAGGCCATGCGGCAGAGTTCCTCGTGAGCGCGGTGCATGGGGTTACGGGTCTGGAAGGCCACAACCTTTTCCCAGCCCATTTCCTTCATCTTTTCGCGAATCCAGACGGCGGTGCGGAAGGTGTCCGGGAACTCGTCCACGAAGTAGGAGAAGTTCAGCACCTGGATCGGGCCGGAGATGCAGGTTGTGCCCACGCCGTTGAAGGCGGCCACGCCCGGATGCTCGGGGTCTTCCGTGCGGAAGATTTTCTGGGTCATGAGCTTCATCTGTTCGGCGGTGAATTCCTCAATGGCTTCCACGTCCTGAATGGCCAGAATCGGATTGCCGGCGATGTTGGGGTCGCGCAGGGCGATGCGTTTGGCGCCCTTGATGGCCGAGGCGTCGGGAACCACGTTCAGGATCGGAACAGGCCAGAACAGCCCTTTGGTGGTGACCATCTTGTCGGCCACGGCCAGGGAGTCGGCGGCGTTCATGAAGCCGGTCAGCGGGTTGAAATAACCGGCGGCCAGCATGACGGCGTTGCCGGCGGCGGCGGAGCTGATGACGATCGAGGGCAGCGTGGCGGCTTCCTTGATCAATTCAGCGCGTTTGGCGTCGTCAAATACGTACAACGGGTTCAGTGTGTCTGATCCATGCGGTTTAATCATGATTACTAGTAATCCTCCTTGGTGTTCCGGTTATTCTGCTTTTATTCTATAAACTTTTGGCCAACATGGTTCACTTGCGCTTGGCCGGAGCCTGACTTTGTGCAATCAGGCGCAAATTATAATTTGGGGCGTGAAATGTCAAGAAAAAAATATCGGGCCGGACCGGGCCGGGCCGTTTTCCAACCGCGAGGCCCGGAGGGGGGCTCGGCCGCGGTTTTTAAGCCTTTCCGGCCTTTACAAACACCCTTTCAAAACTTATCCTTTTCAAAAGGGATGATTCGCGGTTGACTCAAAAGGTTAAGCCATTAAGGGAGATTTGCTATGATTACTCTTCGGGTTGTCAACGACATGGAGAAGGTGAGCCGGCTCATGGAACAGATGTTTTGCGGGGTCGATTCCAGGTTTTGCCTGCACGGCCACTCCCTGGCCCCGCAACTGGATATCTATGAGACCGCCGACCATTTCCTGGTGGCGGCCGAGCTGGCCGGCGTGGCTTCCGAGGACGTCGAGGTCGTGGTGGACCGGATTCACCTGCGACTTTCCGGGAAAAGGCGTCAGGCGGACCCGACCGAGGCGTTCAGGGTCCACCAGTCCGAAATAAGCTACGGAGACTTCAGCCGGGTTTTTCGCATGCCCTGCGCCATCGATCCGGAAGGAGTCGAGGCGGCCATGGAAAACGGCATGCTCAGGATCAAGCTCCCCAAGGCGCCGTCCTGCCCCGCCTTGATAGAAATCCGCGACCAAACCGCCTAGCGTGGAGAAAGAAAATACCAAAATGACCGCTGACAAAAAAAACAAGGAAGAGCCGGCCGGAGGAAGCGAGCGCTTGGCGGAAATCCTCGACAAGGAAAGACCACGCCCCGGCCAGCCGGAGATTCCCGAGGTGCTCGCCGTTCTGCCGGTAATGGAATTGAATTTGTTCCCCATGATGATATTTCCCCTGATGATCATCGATCCCCGGGCCATGGGCGTTATCGAGGACAGCATGCATCAGGGCCGTATTATCGGACTGTTCGCGTTCAAGACTCCTCCGGAGAACCAGGAGCCCCCAACTTCGGAAAATTTTTACGAGGTCGGGGCGGCCGCCTATGTCCTGAAAATGACCCGGGGCGAGGATGGCTCGATGATGGTCCTGGCCCAGGGCCTCAGCCGCATCCGCTTGCTGGAGCTCGTGGAGGATGATCCCTATCTCCGGGCCAGGGTCGCGCCCTTGGCCGACGAGTATGTGATGGACCAGGAAACAACGGCCCTGATGACCAGCGTCAGGGACAACTTCCGGAAAGTTCTGGAGATGTCGCCCAATTTGCCCAAGGAGCTGGCGGTGATGAACCAGAACGTGGAAAATCCCAGCCTGCTGGCCGACATGGTCGCCTCGGCCCTGAACATAAAAAAGGAAGAAAAACAGGATATCCTGTCAACGCTGGAAGTCAAGCGTCGGCTGGAAAAGGTTTTGATGCTCCTGCAAACGCAGCTTGAGCTTCTGGAATTAAGCAACAAAATCCATTCCAGAATCAAGGGCAAGATCGATAAGAGCCAACGTGAATTTTATCTCCGGGAACAGTTGAAGGCCCTACAAGACGAATTGGGCGAAAAGGACCAGACCGACGTCGAACTTGACGATTTGACTTCCAAGACGCGGGATAAAAAACTGACCGAGGAAGCCCGGACCGCGGCCCAGCGGGAACTGGACCGGCTGAAACGGATGAACCCCGCTTCAGCCGAGTACACGGTCGCCCGAACCTATCTGGACTGGATACTCGACCTGCCCTGGTTGGAAACAACCCCGGACGACATCAAGGTCGAGCAAGCCCAGGCCATTTTGGACCACGATCATTATGACCTGGAAAAGGTCAAGAAAAGAATCGTGGAATACCTGGCGGTGCTGGAACTGAAAAAGGATATGAAGGGTCCCATCCTGTGCTTCGTGGGGCCTCCGGGGACCGGCAAGACATCCCTGGGGCATTCGATCGCCCGGGCCATGGGCCGGAAGTTCGTCAGAATATCCCTGGGAGGCGTCCGGGATGAAGCCGAAATCCGCGGTCACCGCCGCACCTATGTCGGCGCCCTGCCGGGACGGATCATCCAGGGGTTGAAAAAGGTCGGAGTGAGCAACCCGGTTTTCATGTTGGACGAGATCGACAAGCTCGGCGCCGATTTCCGGGGGGACCCGTCCTCGGCCCTGTTGGAAGTCCTGGACCCGGAACAGAACAATTCCTTCGCCGACCATTATTTGGAAATCGAATACGACCTGTCCAAGGTTCTTTTCATCGCCACGGCCAATGTCCTGGACACGATACCCGGCCCCTTGCGCGACCGGATGGAAATCCTGACCTTGTCCGGTTACACCGGCGAGGAAAAACTTATGATCGCCAAGCGTTTTCTGGTGGCCCGCCAGAGGGAGGCCCATGGGCTCAAGCCCGGCCGAATAGTGTTTCGCGATGGGGCGATCAAGCGGATCATCGGGGAGTACACCCGGGAAGCCGGACTGCGGAACCTGGAAAGGGAGATCGCCAACGTCTGCCGTCATGTGGCGGTGAGGACGGCCAAGGGCGAGGCGGGAACGACCATCGTCACCGCCGCCGCCGTCCCTTCCATCCTGGGGCCCAGGAAGTTTGAAAATGAAACCAGGGCCAGGACCGCCAAGCCGGGCGTGGCCACGGGACTGGCCTGGACCGCGGCCGGAGGGGATATCCTGTTTATCGAGGCGGCGGCCATGCCCGGAAAGGGCGGCCTGACCTTGACCGGGCAACTCGGCGATGTTATGAAGGAGAGCGCCCAGGCGGCCTTGAGCGTCGTTCGCTCCAGGACCAAGGAACTGGGCGTGGCCGATGACTTCTTTTCCCAGCACGACCTTCACGTTCACGTACCGGCCGGCGCCATTCCCAAGGATGGTCCTTCCGCCGGCGTAACTTTGACCGCGGCCCTGGTTTCGCTGGTTACGGGTAGAAAAATCAAATCAGACACGGCCATGACCGGGGAGATCACCCTGCGGGGGCTGGTTCTGCCCGTGGGCGGCATCAAGGAAAAGGTCCTGGCCGCCAAGAGGGCCGGGATCAAGCATGTGATCCTGCCGGTTCGCAACGAGACGGACCTGGCGGAAATATCCGACTCCCTCAAGTCCGGAATAGAAATCCATCCGGTCGGCGCCATCGAGGAGGTCTTGAAACTGGCCTTGGAGGGATAAGTCCGGATCGCGGGAGCGAAGCGAATTGAAAGGTTGGATATGGACTTGATTGACTTGCACACGCATACCACCGCCTCGGACGGGAGCTTTTCTCCGGGGCGGGTGGTCGAACTGGCCCTGGCCGCCGGCTTGAAAGCCGTGGGCGTCACCGACCACGATTCCACGGACGGCTTGGACGAAGCCTTGGCCAAGGGGAGGGACATTGGACTGGAAGTGGTTCCGGGCGTGGAAATCAGCGCTGAATTTCAGTCCGGGACCATGCATGTTCTCGGTTATTACATGGATTACCGGGAGCCGGAATTCAAGAACCGGTTGACGGCCCTTCAGGACGGCAGAAGGAATAGGAATCCCAACATTGTCTGCAAGCTCAACGGGCTCGGCCTGGAACTGACCATGGACGAGGTGAGGGCCGAATCCGGCGGCGGTCAGGTCGGCCGCCCGCATTTCGCCCGGGTTTTGATCAGGAAGGGATATGTTGCGACCACGGAGGAGGCCTTCGACCTCTACCTGGGCAAGGGGCGGCCGGCCTATGTCGATAAATTCCGGTTTTTTCCCCGGGAAGCCGTCCAAATGATCCTCCAGGCCGGGGGCCTGCCGGTTCTGGCTCACCCCAGCACCCTCAAGTTGAGCCGGGAAGGGCTCGAAGCCCTGGTCGCCGAACTTAAGGCCGCCGGCTTGGTCGGCCTTGAAGCCTACTATTCCACCCATTCCCCGGAAATGATCGAGGACTACCTGGCCCTTTGCGGACGATTCGACCTCGTTCCCACCGGCGGGTCGGATTTTCACGGGGAAAGCAAGAAAGACATCAGCCTGGGAACGGGCCGGGGAGACCTGGCCGTTCCCCTGGATATCCTTCAACGCTTGAAAAACAGGAGCGTAGCAAAGCATGAGTGAGATACTTGGCCTTTACATGAGCCCGCGCCGCCAGGGCAACTCCGACCTGCTTCTGGATGAATTCCTTCGCGGCGCCGCCGAATCGGGGGTGGGGATCAATAGGATTTACACCCGGGACCTCGATGTCGAGGGGTGCATCGAATGCGGCGGCTGCGACGAAACCGGGGAGTGCATTATCCAGGACGACATGGACGAGCTGTACCCGCTCCTTATCAATGCCAAATACGTTGTCGCGGCCAGTTCCATTTTTTTCTACGGCTTGCCGGCCAAGGCCAAGGCGTTTGTCGACCGGAGCCAGGCTCTCTGGAACAGGGTGCGGTTGAACCCCCAACTGGCCCGTCCCGACGGTCGCGGTTTTTTTATCGGGGTCGGAGCGACCAAGGGCAAGAATCTATTCGAGGGGACCCTTTTGACCATGAAATATTTCTACGACGCCCTGGGACTTCCGGCCAAGGTGGAAGAATTGACCTATCGGCGGGTCGAGGGCAAGGGCGCCGTCCGCGACCATCCCACCGCCCTACGGGATGTTTTCGCGGCCGGGGTCAAATTCGGAAAGGAAATTAAATAAGGTCGACCCGACCGATTCCGGGAAACAATCCATGGAAGTTGTGTTTTTGGGGACCGGGACCGGGGCGCCGTCCGCGAAACGCGGCGCCCCGTCCCTGTTGATTAGAGCCGGAGGCTTCAACATCCTGGTCGACGCCGGCTCCGGGACCCTGCGGCAACTGGCCCGGATGGGGCTCTCCCACAACCAGTTGGATTTTGTTTTTTTCACTCATTTCCATCCCGATCATGTCGGCGACTTGGCGCCATATCTTTTTGCGGTCAGATACTGGCCCGAGCCGGCCCGGACCTCGCCGACCCGGGTGTTCGGCCCGGAAGGATTCCTGACGCTTTGCTCGCACCTGCGCCGGGCGTTCGGCCGTTGGGTGGACCCGCCCGAGGACCGCTTGGTTTTGGCCGAGCTTCCCCTGGGAACGCGCCATGTCGTGGACCTGCCCGGAGTGCGGGTGGAATCGGGGCCGATTCCCCATAATCCGGAAAGCCTGGGGTACCGGTTGAGCGAAGCGGGTGGACCGGTCCTGGCCGTGACCGGAGACTCCGATTTCGGTCCGGAATTGGTGGACCTGGCCCGAGGCGCCCAAGTGCTGATTACCGAATGCTCCTTCCCCGAGGGGCGGAAGCGTTACGGCCACCTGACTCCACGCCTGGCCGGCCGCGCGGCCCGGGAAGCCGGAGTCGCTACCCTGGCCTTGACCCATTTTTATCCCGAAACAGAGAACAGCGACCTCCTGGCCCCCCTCGGGGAAGAGTTCGGCGGCGAAATAATCCTGGCGGATGATTTTCTGCTGCTAGGGGGAAGCCGATTCGCCGCCCGGATGGAATCTTCCTCTTCTTGACAGACCGTTCCCAAATTTTTAGAATAAGATTGAGCTTAACAAGATCAATTGCGGACCATGGGGCGTTTTTTTCGCCCGCGAGGGAAATTTATTTATTTTTTTATACTTGAATCAACGCGTTAAATGATAGTAAGGGAAATTATCGGTTTTTTATGTAAACGCAGCCTCGTGAGGAGAGCGGATCGTTCCGGTCAAGAGAATATATGGAGTCGGAAGACAAAAGAATAGTCGAATGTCCTCATTGTCATGCCCGCTATGTGATGCCCGCGAGCCAAGGCGGACGCCTGGTCAATTGCAAGGCTTGCCTGAAAAGTTTCCAGGCTTCCCTTGAACACGAGGATGATCAAGGGGAGGCGTCGGGCCGCCGACCGACTTCTTCCCGGGACGACAACGGCGTTTCCGCGGAATTAGCGGCCCAAACCTTCGGAAAACTGGCGGTGAAATATCGATTTATCACCGCGGAGCAGCTAGCCGAGGCCCTGGAGCGGACAGGACGCCAAAAAACCGGGGACAGGCGGAAATTCTTGAGGGAATACCTGCTCTCCCAAGGGATTGTTTCCTCCAAGCAGATGAAGATATTGGAATCGATCCAGGAAATGAGGGAAATTAGGACCCTCGATCGATCCTTCGGCGATATTGCGGTTAAAAACGGTTGGGTTTCGAGGGAAAACATCGAGGCGGCCCTCAAGGACCAGGAACGGTTGTTTCTGGAGGCCAAGCAGAAGAAGCTCCTGGGAGATATCCTGCTGGACCGGGGCCTGATTTCCGGGGAACAACGGGACGCGATCCTGGCCCGGCAGAACAGGATGACGCCCGGGAAGGCCGGTTCCGAGTTGGACGCCGACCCGGATGACGACCACCAGGAAATCGATCCCATGGAACTTGGGTTTGAAATCACGATTTCCGCGGACCGCCTGGAAGCATTCATCCACAAGGTCGGGGACCCGCCGCCGGGAGTCGCCGCCAAAAACCTGCGGTCGTTAATGGACAAATACGGGATAGTCTACGGTTTTGTCGACGACAAATCCTTGCGTGACTACCTTGGGGATGAAACGCTCCAGGAACAGCCGTGGAAAATCGCCCAGGGGACCCCGCCTCGGGAAGGAAAGGCCCCCAGCCTGAAGTATTATTTCGATACCGACCCCCACCGCATCGCCGCCGCCAGGGACGGCGAGCTCCCGGATTTCAAGGACAGGGGGGTGGTGCCGCAAATGAAGAAGGGGGACGTGATCGCGGAAAAGATACCCGGCCTGGAAGGGGCCCCGGGGATGAATATTTTTGGTGAAACCATTTCCAAGCCGCCGGCCCGGACGATAAAGCTCCAAGCCGGCCCGGGAGCGGAGCGGACCGAGGACGGCTTGAAAATCCTGGCCAGGATAGACGGCCGGCCGGAAATAGGTTCCGATGGTCGTATTTCCATTTTACCCTATTTCGAAATCGCCGGGGACGTGGGTTATGAGACCGGAAATGTCATTTTCGAGGGCCACGTTGAAGTCAAGGGCGCCATCAAGGACGAGTTCTGGGTCAAGAGCGGCAGCCTTGGGGCCAAGGAAATCCTCAAGGCCGAGGTCGACATCCAGGGCGACGTCAATGTCCAGGGCGGTATTATCGGCGGGCGGATCAAATGCGGCGGCAACCTTAGGGCCAAGTATATTCAGGCCGCCGTGGTCCAGGTCGAGGGAGACCTCCTGGTGGAAACCGAGCTGAGGTTTTCCAAGGTGGCGGTGGGCGGGGCGTGCATTGTCAATCGGGGCAAGATACTGGGGTCCTGGGTCTCGGCCAATCGCTATATCGAGGCCCGGCAGGTCGGGTCGGACGCGTCGGAGGGCAGCGTCCTGACCATTGGCGTGGACCGAAAAATTCAGAAAACCATCGAAAAGATCAAGACCGACATCGCCGCCAAGCGGAAGGAACAAGAACGGCTGCGGGCCAATATTTTGATATTGGAGGAAAAGACGGGAAGATTCAACCGCAGGATCGGCGAAATAAACGAGGTCTGGGAGAGGGCCATGGCCCGGAAAGTGGAGCAGGGCGGAAAGACGGGCAAGGACTCGGCGCCGGATCAGGATGCGGTCAATTTTGAAAAAACCTTGCGGTATATTGATTCCATACTGAACCAGTGCCAGGTCGACCTGGGCAAGTTGGCCGACGAGCATGAAGCCATTATCGAAAAAATCATCGGGTCCCGGGAGGGGATTGAAAGGGCTGAACAGGAAATCCATAACATGGACGAGGAGATAGAGCGCCTGGTCGAGGAGTCGAAAACCGATAATTTCGTCCCCTTCGTGCGGGTTTCCGGTTCGATCCTCGCCAATACCAAAGTCAGGGGACGGCATTCGTCCCTGATTCTGGACAAGGACTGCCGCCAAGTCATTATCAAGGAAGCGCGAACCGGCGCTCCGGACGGAAAAGTCCAGTGGGACCTGAAAATGTCGAATATGTAGCCCGCTATTTTTTACGCGCGATGATAAAGTCCGCCAAATCGCGAAGATCGTTTTTTATGGGGCCTTCGGGAAACGGCGCCAGGGCTTCCTTGGCCGATTCGACCGCCTCCCGGGCCGCCAGTCGCGTCTGACCCAGCCCGTCGTATCTTTCCATGACGTCCAAGACCAGCCTGAATTCTTCCGGCGTTCGTTTTTCTTTTTTTATCAAGTCGATCAGCAGGGCCCGCTCCTCTTCCCCGGCCTGGGCCAGGGTCCTGATCAGCGGCAGGGTGACTTTCCCCTCATCCAGATCGTGCCCCACCGGTTTGCCGAATTCCTCGGTCGTGGCGACGTAATCCAGGAGATCGTCGATAATCTGAAAGGCCTGGCCGATGCAGCGGCCATAGGTCCGCAGCGCCAGGCGTCGATCTTCGGGGGCCCGGGCCAGGACCGACCCCAGATAGCAGGCGGACTGGATCAAGGCGCCGGTTTTACGATAAATAACTTGATTGTATTCTTCCTCGCCGATATCCGGGTTGCGGGAATGCATCAACTGGAGCACTTCGCCCTCGGCCATCAGGCCGACCGTCTCGGACATGACCTCGGTGAATTCAATCTGACCGGTGACCGTGGCCAGGGACATGGATTTGGCCAGCAGGAAGTCGCCCACCAGAATCGCTCCCGGGTTCCCGTAGACCAAATGCGCGGCTGTTTTGCCCCGGCGGGTGTCCCCCTGGTCCACCACGTCGTCGTGCAGGAGGGTGGCGGCATGGAGGTATTCAAAGGCGGAGGATAGATAATAATCGTGCGGTCCCTGGTACCCGCATAATCCCGCCGACAGGACGAAAAGGGCGGGACGAAGCCTTTTGCCTCCGGACAAAAGAATATATTCGCTGATCTCCGCGACCAGGGGGACCGTTGAAGTCAGATGGTCCCTGATCTGTCGATCCACCCGTTCGAATATGGGGGCCAGACGCTTGATGACGTTGTCGTTGCTCATTTAAACTCGCCACATGGAAGCTGAAATTTTGAATTTACCCCGGGGCCTGAAACCTGTCAAGAACCATCGCCGACGATTTCGCCGGCGAGGTCATAATCATGGGCGGCGGTAATCAGGACCCGGACGATGTCCCCGGCGGAGGCCTGGCCCTTGGTTATAAGGACTTGACCGTCGATTTCCGGCGCCTGCCCCTGGGTTCGGCCCGCCAGCAGCAGGTCCGTTTCCTCGGAAAAGCCGTGAACCAGGACCGGAAGGATTTTGCCCAACAGGGCCTGGTTGGCCCGGCGGGATATTTTTCTTTGGAGGGCCATCAGCTTGCGGCGGCGGACTTCCTTGATTTTTTGCGGGACCCGCGCGGGAAGCAGGCAAGCCTTTGAACCTTCCTCGGCTGAAAATTTGAAAACGCCGAGACGATTGAATTCCACCTCTCGGACGAAATCAAGCAATTGCTGGAAATCCTCGTCGGTTTCACCGGGGAACCCGACCATCATGGTGGTGCGCAGGGTCAGTCCGGGGATTTTGTTTTTCAGGCGTTCCAGGAGGCGGGGAAGGTCGTCTGGATGCCGGCGGCCCATGGCGGCCAGGACCCGGGGGCTGGCGTGCTGCAGGGGGATGTCCAGGTAGGGCAGGACCTTGGACTCGCCCGACATCAATTCGATCAGTTCGTCGCTTAGTCCCGAGGGGTAGGCGTACATCACCCGCAGCCAGTCCAGGCCCGCGATCCCGGAAAGCTTCGCCAAAAGCCCGGGCAGGGTCCGGCGGGGTCTCAGGTCCCGGCCATAGGCCGTGACGTCCTGGGCGACGATAATGATTTCCCGGGCGCCCGACTCGACCAGGGCCGTCGCCTCGTCCACCAGGACCGGGAGCGGCCTGCTCTTCAACGGGCCCCGCAATTGGGGAATGAGGCAGTAGGAACAGGCGTTGGAGCATCCTTCGGCGATTTTGAGATAGGCCTGGAAAAAAGGCGCGGACCGCAAGCGGGGACCGGCCTGGGCGGAGGCGAAGCCGGGCTTGGGCCAGGGAAGGGGGCCGGGGGACTCGCCGCGCCCAAGAGCCTCGATTCTGTCAGGCAGCAGGTCCAGGCCGCCGGAGCCCCAAAAAAGATCAACCTCGGGCAGGGAAGCCGCCAGGTCTTCCTTGTACCGCTCGGGCAGGCAGCCCATCACCACCAGCATGGCCCCGTCCTTTTTGGCGCGAGCCGTTTCCAGGATGACGTCGATGGATTCCTCCACGGCGGATTGAATAAAGGCGCAGGTGTTGACGATGATCAGTTCGGCCTGTTCCGGCGCGTCGGTCGCCCGCCAGCCCTTGACGGTCAATCGACCGAGAAGGTGTTCGCTGTCCGTCAGGTTTTTGGGACAGCCCAAGCTTATGGGAAAAAATGTTTTTCCTTTGTCTTCCAAAAAGGTCCTCCAGTTTTAGCCAGGGCCGCCGCTCAAAGGCGTCGGGCCGCGATAATATGGAGCGGACCCGCGCCTGGCCGCTCCCGCCGCCTTGGCGGCCGGGGCGCCAAAGGGATACTCCCCAATACCAGAGAAGGGAATTTTTTGGGAAAAAATCGGCCGGCGGCCCCAAAAAATTTCCGGGATGGTAAGCCGGGCCTGGGGTCCCGGGCCGGCCGAGGGGAAAACCTAGCCGTCGAAAAACGCCCGGGTGTGAATTTCCTGTGCGATTTTACTTGCAATGCTCCGAAATTTTTGATATTTTGGAAAAAAATCCTAACCGGGTCATGACAGCGTGAGATCATGCGTTATTATATTGCCGTCTTTTTTTCGCTTTTGATGTTCAGTTCCTGCGCCGGGACGTCCCATATGGGACAGGATAAGCCCAGCCAGGTGGTAGGACCGTCCGTGATGGGACAGCAAGCCGTCGCGTCCGTCAACGGGACGGGTCGCGATAAGGCCGAAAACGGCGCCTTCAGGCTTGGACCTAAGTTCGCCGAGGACCTTCGCGGCAAGGTAGCCTCCGAAATAAGGGAGCTTGAAGGCGGGGAGCAGACGATTCCCATCACCTTGAACGACAATGTTCGCTCCGCCGTCGAATACCTGGCCAATGAAAAACGTAACTTCATGATCAGCGCCTTGAGTCGGTCCGGGCGCTATCTTCCCTTGATGCAAAAAACCCTGAAGGACAAAGGGCTCCCGCCGGACTTGGCCTATCTGGTCCTTATAGAAAGCGGATTCCGAACCCAGGCCTGGTCCCCGGCCAGCGCGGTCGGGCCGTGGCAGTTCATTTCCGCCACGGGTAAACGATACGGCCTTAAAATCAACGAGTGGGTCGATGAAAGAATGGACCCGGTCCGGTCCACCGGCGCGGCGGCCGCCTATCTTTCCGACCTGCATGAAATGTTCGGGTCCTGGTACCTGGCCGCGGCCGCCTACAACGCCGGCGAGGGAAAAATATTGCGAGGTCTGAAGAAATACCAAGCCACCAATTTTTGGGAAATCGCCGAGGGGAATTACCTGCGCGACGAAACGAAGGATTACGTCCCTAAATTCCTGGCCGCCGTCTTGATCGCCAAGGAACCGGAAAGTTATGGGTTGACCGGCATCGTTCTTGACCCCCCCATGGAATTCGATGACGTACTGGTGTCCCAGGCGACTGACTTGGATGTCATCGCCGTCATGGCCGGGACGGACCTGGAAACCTTGAAGGAACTCAACCCCAATTTGAAATTATGGTGCACCCCGCTGGGGGAGAGGGATTACCTGGTGAGGGTTCCCCCGGGACGGGGACAATTATTTTATAGCAACTACGCCAAGCTGCCCGCCAAGGACCGTCTTAGGTCTTCCATTCACACCGTGCGCCATGGAGAAACCGTGCCGGGCTTGGCCCGTCTTTATGGGATTTCCCCCTCGGCCTTGAAGGTTTTCAACGGCTTGTCCGGAGACCGTTTAAAGAAGGGCCAAAAAATCAGGTTGCCCGTGGGCGCAGATCTTTACCAGGCCAAGCAGAAGGAACAGCCGGCCGTTCCGGCGGCCGAGGCGAAAAAAACGTCCGTTCCGACGGCCGAGGCGAAAAAGCCGGAAAAAGGCGCCAAGTTCACCTACGTGATTCGTCGTGGAGATTCTCCCTCGACCATCGCCCATCGTTTTAAGGTCGATCCGAAGGACCTCATGAAATGGAACGGTCTCAAGAGCCCCAGGAATCTGGCGGTGGGCCGGAGCTTGGTTATTTACGGCGAGGGCGGAGGACGCTCCGACGGGAAGAACCAACCGGCCTCGACGGCCCGGAAGGCGAAGGAGGCTCCCGTCGAGCCCGCTCCCCCGGTGCGCGTCGCTTCGGCCGCCGCGAAACAGACCAGCCATAAGGTCCAGGACGGCGAGACCCTGTACCGGATTTCCACCACTTACGGCTGTTCCCCGGACGAGGTGAAAGCCTGGAACGGACTTAAGGACAACAACATTCATCCCGGGCAGGTCATACTGGTTTCGGCGCCGGTCAAGAAAGATTCAAAAGCCGTCTCTCCCAAGGGTTTTCCCTCCGCCGGCGACAAGGCCAAGGCCGAGGCCGGGAAGTCCAAGCAAAAAACGGTCGCCGCCGCCGCGCCCAAGGCCGCCAAAAGCATTTCCCATACCGTCCAGCCGGATGACACACTGTGGAAAATATCCACCAGGTTCAAGGTCGGCCCCGAGGAGCTGCGGGCCGCCAATGGCTTGAAGGATAATAATATTCATCCCGGACAGGTTTTGACCATTCCTTCTTCCACCGGCCAGGTTTCCGCCGCGGCCGGCGGCTCGAAAAAGTCGGCAGGCCGGCCCGCCGTGTCGTATACGGTTCAGGACGGCGACACTCTGTGGAAGATCGCCCAACGGTTCAAGGTCGCCCCCGAAAAAATCAAGGATTGGAACTCCATTAAGAATAATGAAATCCGCCCGGGCGACGTGCTCACCATTAAAAAGGACCAGACCTAGGCCCGGCCGGCCAATCCACCCGATTATCCCCCTCTCCACCCTTCATGGGAGGCGAGGGTCGGGGGGACGTGGCGGCGGGTGAGTCGGGAAAGCCTTGCGAGACCCGGAATAGTTCGAGGAAGCCGGAGCTTCCCTGGTCTCGGTTTAGAATGGATGTCTTTGAAAAAAGCCTCCCGTCAGTTCAGGACCAGGACGGTGAAGGCCCGCCAACCCGTCCATGCCTGCGCCAAAGCCAATAGAATCAAAACGATGTTGTTCAGACCGTGGGCCAAGGGCAAGGCTTGGCGCTTTTTTTTCACGCGGTTCAAATAGAGCCCCGAACCGAGCCCGAACACGAGCAGGGGGGCCATGATCAGGGCGATCAGGGCGTGGGGTCCGGTGACGAACAGCCCCGGCCAATTCATTTTGACGGTGATAAAGCCTCCCACCCAGCCCACAAGCCAGCCGGCCAGCGCATATCCTCCCCAACGCACATGCTTTTTCCAGTTAAAGGTGGTTTTATGTCCCAGGTGCAGCATCCTGAAGCGCCTGAAACCCTCGGCGGCCGCGACCAGGGAAATAATCGTGGCCGCCGCTTGCCAGAGAGGGTGAAAAATGAATTTAACCACGGGGTCTCCTTGAATATCCAGTAGGTGTTTCGGTATTCATCCTTGCCAAAACAAATATATACTCTCCGGGACTTCGGCGCCACGACGCGGCTTCCGGCCGTCCACGTCGGGCCGCGCCCCTGGCTTTCTCTCTTGATTTCATTTTTCCCTCTTGGAAAGTCGGGTATAATGACGCATATTTAAACGATTCGACCGTTTGAGTTCCGGGTGAAAAGGTTGTCATGCTCAAGGAAAAAGAATTCGGACCGGTGCGGCAGTTCATGATGGGGCGGGATTTTTGGGGACGGACCGTTTACGTCACCTCGGCATATCTGGTGGACGGGCTGTTGATCGATAGCGGCCCCGCGCACGAGGAAACACGTTTTGTCGAGGCGCTCCGGCCTTTTACCGTGGAAAAAATCGTCAACACCCACAGTCACGAGGATCACATCGGGGCCAACGCCCGGCTGGCCCGGTCGCGCGGGGTCGGGATACTGGCCCATGCCGCGGCCCTGCCCGTCCTGGCCGACCCCCGCCGGCATCTGCCCCTCAAGCCGTATCAGAAGATTCTCTGGGGCCTACCCCGGCCTTCCCAGGGAGCGGTTTTGCCGGAAAGGGTGGAAACGGACTCATACTGTTTTCAGGTCATCCATACTCCAGGTCACAGCCCCGATCACGTCTGTCTTTTCGAGGCGTCCCGGGGGTGGCTGTTCACCGGGGACGCTTATGTGGGCGGGCGGGACCAAGTCCTCCGGGCCGATTACGACATCCGGGGCGTCTTGGGGTCCTTGCGGAAAATGGCCGAACTGCCGCTGGAAGTCATGTTCGCCGCGTCCGGGAGCGTCAAGGAAAAGCCTCTCGGGGCAATCCGGGAAAAGATATCCTATCTGGAGGAACTCGGCGAAAAAATCCGGGACCTTTTTCGGCAAGGCCTGACCAACAAGGAAATAAATAGAAAACTTTTCGGACCGGAAAAAGTGATTCGGTATTACACCCAGGGACATTTTTCCGGAAAAAATCTGGTGCGGTCATTTTTGGAAGACCGGCCGCAATAAGGAGGATTTAATATGGACGAAAAAGCGCGGGTATTGGAAGCCATGAAGGCGGCGGGAAAACCTGTCCGGCCCGGCGACCTGGCCAAGACCCTGGGAATCGACGGCAAGGAAGTTTCGAAAATAATCCAGGAACTGAAAAGCGAAGGCGCCGTGACCTCGCCCAAGCGTTGCTTTTGGGCGCCCGCCTGATTGTATTGGGGTGACGCCGGCCCGGGCTCCGGGGGGCGGCTGAAGCCTTTTTAGACTTCAGTCGGCCCCTGGCGCGGGCCCCGGGCCTTTTTCCGCCAACCCTCCTTTTTTGACTCGCCCGGCCTTCCATCCGGCGCTTGGATCGTTCCGGAACTTTTTCAACGGTTATTTGAAACGACCTTGACCATTGGCCCCAATCGTTCCATGCTTGAACCAGATGACCTCGATCCCCGAAAAGGAGGAAGTATGGATCGGAAACAGCTCGAACGCGATATCGTCGCCAAGGGCCGGGAATTGTTCGCCGGCATCTCCGGGGAATCTCCATCCATTTTCAACAAGGGGTGGTGGATGGGCAAGATGATGGACTGGAGCATGAAAAACGAGGACTTCAAGGTCCGCCTTTTTCGCTTTGTCGACGTCCTGCCCTACCTGGGGTCGTCCCGCGCCCTGGCCAGGCATATCGAGGAATACTTTTCGGCTGATGACGGCGACCTGCCGGCGGTGATGAAGCTCGGGCTCAAGGGCGCGGGCGCGGCCGGTTTCCTGGGCGAAAAGATCATGGCCCTGGGCATCCGTTCCAATATCGAGGCCATGGGCCGTCAGTTCATTATCGGCCAGACGGCCAAGGAAGCGCTCAAGGCCTTGGGCAAGTTGCGGAAGGACGGCTTCGGCTTCGTCGTGGACCTGTTGGGGGAAGCCACGGTGAGCGAAACCGAGGCCGAGGAGAGGCTGCGGGAACACCTCGAACTCCTTGATTCCCTCGGCCAGGCCCAGGAAAAGTGGCCGGCCCATGGGGGGGACGGCTTGGATTGGGGGTATTCGCCCCGAGTCCATTTGTCGGTCAAGCCTTCCGCCTTCTATTCCCGGATCAAGCCGGGCGATTTCGAGGGGTCGGTCCAGGGGGTCCACGACCGCCTGATCCAGGTGTTTCGCCGGGTCAAGGCGCTGGGCGGATTCATGTGCATCGACATGGAGCAGAAGGATTACAAGGACATCACCATCGAGGTCTTCAAGCGGCTTCGTTCCGCCCCGGACCTCCGGGACTACCCGCGCTTGGGGATCGTCTTGCAGGCCTACCTGACCCAGACCGATCGCGACCTGGACGACCTGCTGTCCTGGGCCCGCCGGGAAAACCTGCCCCTTTCCATTCGCTTGGTCAAGGGCGCGTACTGGGATTATGAGACGATTCGAGCCCGGCAGAACGGTTGGGAGGCGCCGGTTTACGTGGTCAAGTCCGATTCCGACGCCGCGTTCGAGCGCCTGGCCGAAAAAATTTTGGAAAACACCGATATCTGCCGGCTGGATTGCGCTTCCCACAACATCCGGACCATCGCCGCGGTCGCGGAAACAGCCCGGACCCTGGGGGTCCCCCCGGATAGGTATGAGTTTCAAGTGCTGTACGGCATGGCCGAGCCGGTTCGCCAGGCCCTGCGCAAGGCGACCGGCAGGGTGCGGCTCTATTGCCCCTACGGTCGACTTATTCCGGGCATGGCCTACCTAGTCCGGCGACTTCTCGAAAACACGGCCAACGAATCCTTCTTGCGGCAAAGCTTCGTGGATGAGGCCGACATCGCCCGGTTGCTGGAAAACCCGGCCGAAAAAAGCGCGCGGGATCGCCTGGAGCGGAAAAAAGCGGCGGCGGGGAATGTCGCCCCGGCCGAGGTTTTTGTTAATGAACCAACGGTTGATTTCACCGTTCCCGGGGTCCGGGCCGCCTTCCCCCAGGCCATTTCGCGCCTGCGTTCGGACCTGGGCCGGGAGACGCCTTTGTACATCGGCGGAAAAGAGGTCTTCACCCCGGACCTGATTCCTTCCCTCAATCCCGCCGACCAAGGGGAAGTGATCGGGCGGGTCTGCCAGGCCGGGATCGAGGAGGTCGACCGGGCCCTGGCGGCGGCCAAAAAAGTCCAAAAAAGCTGGAAGGAAACCCCGCCCCGGGAGCGGGCCGGATATTTGTTGAAAGCTGCGGAAGCGGCCCGGCGGCGGATTTTCGAATTATCGGCCCTCCAGGTCCTGGAAGTCGGGAAGCAGTGGGACCAGGCCCACGGCGACGTCTGCGAGGCCATCGACTTTCTGGAATACTACGCCCGGGAGATGATTCGGCTGGGCGTTCCCAGGCGCATGGGCCGGGCGCCGGGGGAAGTGAACCATTATCTTTACCGACCCAAGGGCCTGGCCGCGGTCATCTCGCCCTGGAACTTTCCCCTGGCCATTTCCTGCGGCATGATTTCCGCGGCCCTGGTCGCCGGGAACCCGGTGCTGTATAAGCCGTCGAGCCTGTCGGCCGTCACCGGATTCCGGTTGGTCGAACTATTCCGGGAAGCGGGGCTGCCCGAGGGGGTTTTCAATTTCATCCCCGGAAAAAGTTCCGTCATGGGGGATTACCTGATCGGTCATCCGGACGTCGGCCTCATCGCCTTCACCGGGTCCCTGGACGTCGGACTCCATATTCTGCATCAGGCCGCGGTCCCCGCTCCGGGACAACGACGCCTCAAGAAAGTCATTGCCGAAATGGGCGGCAAGAACGCCCTGATAATCGACGACGACGCCGAGCTGGACGAAGCCGTGACGCAGGTTTTGTATTCCGCGTTCGGTTTTCAGGGCCAGAAATGCTCGGCGTGCTCCCGGGTCATCGTCCTGGCGGATATTTACGACCGGTTCGTCAACCGCCTGGTGGACGCCGCCGCGTCCTTGAAGATCGGGCCGGCCGAGGACCCGGCCAATTACCTGGGGCCGGTGGTGGACCAGGCGGCCCGTCTTAAAATCATGGAGTATATCGAGTCGGCCTCCCGGGAAAGACGAGTGCTTCTGAAAAGCGGTCCCAGCGGGGACGACCGGTCCTGTTATGTTCCCCTGACCATCGCGGGAGGAGTGACGCCCGAGGATCGGTTGGCCCAGGAAGAGATTTTCGGCCCGGTCCTGGCCGTGATGAAGGCCCGGGATTTCGAGCAGGCCCTGGCCTGGGCCAATTCGACCAAATACGCCTTGACCGGCGGCGTCTTCAGCCGGAGTCCCAAGCGGTTGGAACAGGCCCGTCGGGACTTCGAGGTCGGCAACCTCTACCTGAATCGCGGCATAACCGGGGCCCTGGTGGAACGGCATCCGTTCGGAGGGTTCAATCTTTCCGGAATAGGCTCCAAGACCGGCGGACCCGATTATCTGATTCAGTTCATGGACCCGGTCACCGTGGTGGAAAACACCATGCGGCGCGGCTTCGCTCCCGTCGTCGCGGGCGACGACTGGGTCTGACCGTATATTCCCGCCTGCTTCAAGGGGGGCCCGGGCCCCCCTTTTTCGTTTACCCCGCCATGGCCGGCTTTTTTTATTAAATCCGCTGCTCGCCGTCCCCGGGGCCGCGGACGTCGGTATATGGGTTTTTTATAGGAATAGTTAGTATTTGATAGGGAAAACGAAGGGCTGTTTTTCAAAAAATATATCAATTCAGATCAAAAACAGTTCTTTTTTATGCCAAAAAAGATATAATGACTTCCGTCGGGAATGGACTTGAAATAATAGCATGTGGAGCGAATTCAATATGGAACGGGCCGCGAAAATTAATGGCAGGAAGGTCGGATTTTCTCCCGGTCGGACCATCCTGGAAGTCGGGAAGGAAAATTCCATCGAGATTCCTTCCCTTTGTCATCTGCCGGGCGGGAAGTCGCTGGGGGCCTGCGGGGTTTGCGTGGTGGAAAACGCCGCCGATGGAAAACTCCTGTACGCCTGTAAAACGCCTTTGGAAGAGGGCATGGAGATCAGGACCGAATCGCCGGTTGCGGTCAAGGCCCGGCGGGAAGCCTTGACTCGGTTGTTCAATTCCGGGGACCATAATTGCCTGGCCTTGAACCTGCCGTCCTTCGCCTGGGCGTCCTTTCAGGAAGCGGTGATGCAAAAGCCCTGGCACGGCGCCTTGTGCCCGGCCTGGGGGCGGTGCGAGCTGCAGGACCTGGCGATAAAATACGGGGTCGAGTCCCAGGTGGAAGCGTTCGGAGAGACCGCCGGCGGGGACAAACGGCCGGTGGACGACAGCCACCCCATGTTCGTCCGGGATTACAACCGCTGCATTCTTTGCGGGCGTTGCATCCAGGCCTGCAATGAGATTCAGGTCAACCTGGCGATCCCGCTGCCGGAAGGTTGGACGGGCGAGTCGCCGCCGCCCCAAGACGCCTTCCCTCTGGTGGATTATGACAAGTGCGTCCACTGCGGCGAGTGCGTGCAGGTCTGCCCGACGGGCGCCTTGTTCGAAAAGAAGGCCTTCGGCCTGAGCGTCGGCCACGAGACCGAGCCCATCAGGACCACCTGCCCCTATTGCGGCGTCGGATGCCAGATTTGGCTGCACGTCAAGGACGGCCGGGTGGTCAGGGCCGCGGGCGTGGAAGGGGCCGAACCCAACCAGGGCCGGCTCTGCGTCAAGGGCCGGTTCGGGTACGACTTCATTTATTCCGAGGAGCGCCTGACCAAGCCCTTGATCAAGGAAAACGGCCGGTTTCGCGAGGCTTCCTGGGACGAGGCCCTGGACCTGACGGCCGGCAAGTTGAAGGAAATTATCGAGCGTTATGGACCGGACGCGACCGCGGGAGTGAGCTGCGCCCGGAGCATCAACGAGGATTCCTATAACATGCAAAAGCTTTTTCGCGCGGTGATCAAGACCAATAACATTGATCACTGCGCGCGGACCTGACACGCTCCGACTGTCGCCGGTCTGGCGATATCTTTCGGTTCCGGAGCAATGACCAATTCTTTTTCCGATTTCGCCAAGGCAAAAATGTTTTTTGTCATTGGCTCGAACATGACCGAAGCGCATCCCGTGGCGTCCACTTTCCTGAAACAGGCCCGCCGGCGGGGCGCGAACCTGATTGTGGTGGACCCCCGGCGGACCGAGTTGGCGGCCATGGCGGACGTCCACGCCCCCTTGCGGGTCGGGTCGGACATCGCCTTCCTTAACGGGATGATGAATGTGTTGATAACCGAAAACCTGTACGCCAAGGAGTATGTCTCGGGCTGCACCACCGGGTTCGAGGAGTTGAAGGCCAAGGTGATGGAATACCCGCCGGAACGGGCCGCCGAGATTTCCGGAGTGTCCGCCGACGTCATCAGGGACCTGGCGCGGAGAATGGCCGCGACCAGACCGGCCATGCTCATCTACACCCTGGGCATCACCGAGCACACCTGCGGCGTGAACAACGTCCTATCCTGCGCCAACTTGCAGATGCTGCTCGGAAACGTGGGCTTCGAATGCGGCGGCGTCAACCCCCTGCGCGGCCAGAACAACGTTCAAGGCGCCTGCGACATGGGGGCCTTGCCCAATGTCTATCCCGGATACCAGGCCGTGGTCAATCCCGACGCCAAGGCCAAGTTCGAGAAGCATTGGGGCGTGACCGGCCTTTCCGACAAGGTCGGTTTGATGATGCCGCGCATGATGGACGGCCTGGTGGACGGCAAGGTCAAGTTTTTTTATGTGTTCGGAGAAAACCTGGCCAATACCGAGCCCGACATCCGTCATGTCGAGCATTGCCTGGCCTCGACGGAATTCCTGGTCTGCCAGGACATCTTCCCCACCGAGACCACCCGCTTCGCCCATGTCGTCTTCCCGGCCGCGGCCTGGAGCGAGAATGACGGGACTTTCGCCAATTCCGAACGCCGGGTCAGCCGGGTCAGGACCGCCTCGGCCCCTCCGGGGGAAGCCAAGCCCAACTGGTGGATATTCAAGCAGCTCGCCGCCAGGCTGGGCCACCATTGGGAATCCGACAGCGCCCGGGAAATCTGGGACAACGAGATTTCCGTGCTGGCGCCGCAGTTGGCGGGAATCAAATACAGTCGGCTTGAAGGGGACGGTCTCCAGTGGCCGGTCCCGAACCTCGAGCATCCCGGGACCCCGTATTTGCACAAGGACGGGTGCTTTACTTGCGGCCTGGGACGCTTCACGCCGGTGGAATGGACCCCTCCGGCCGAGGTGGCGGACGAGGAATACCCCTTGGTTCTCAGCACCGGTCGGCGGTTGTATCACTACCACACCCGCACCCAGACCGGACGGGCCGAGGGTCTCAACACCTTGTTGAGCGAGGAAACCGTGGACATGTCCCCCGAGGACGCCGCGGCCTTGGGCGTCGTGCATGGCGAAATGGTCAAGGTCGCCTCCCGACGCGGCGAAGTCCGGGTCCGGGCCAAGGTGACGCCCCAGGTAAAGCCGGGCATGGTCTGGATGGCCTTCCATTTCCGGGAAAACAACGCCAACTGGCTGACCAACCCGGCGTTTGACCCGGTCAGCCTGACCGCGGAATATAAGGCCTGCGCGGTCAGGGTTTCCAAGGAGTAGGCCCGCGCCGGGGCGGGTCCTCAAACGCCTGAACAAGAAACCGGCTCCTCGGGTCGCCCCGGAGAGCCGGTTGCTTATTTTTACGACGGAAATGAGCGGCCGGATTTCATTTCATGAGGGCCTTGAGCGCCTCCCAGTCCAGCCTCTCGATCATGGCCTCGGCCCGGGCCGGGTCGGCCTTGACCCGCGCCAAAATGGTCTGGACCTTGGTCGGGGGGACCCCGGGCTTGGCGAGCGCCTTGAAATATGGCGTCCCGCCGTCTTCCCGGACCAGCTTCCAGTCGCCCATAAAAATGTAGGTCGTTCCTTCCCGCCAGCCGTAATGCTCGCTCTGCTCCCCCTCGGTCCGGACCCTTTTGAAACCCTGGAACGCCGGCTGCTCGGAAAACGGCCCATAAAATTCCTCGTTGAAAACGTTCGCGATCATCCGGATTTCCACCTGGACGTCATGGGCTTCCGCCGCCCGCACGGCCTGGTTAAGGGCCTCGTTCCTCTTGGAGTTGATCTCGTTCATCCGGGCCACGACTTTTTCCGCCTGGACCTGAAGTCGCTGCATCTCGGCCGCGTCTCCCTTTTCGGCGGCCGCGCCGATGGCGGCGGCGATCTTTTCCAAGTCATCCTGAAGCGCCTGTTCGGTTTGGTCGGTCGGATGGGCCTGCATTACCTGAACGCCGGCCGCGACCTGTTTTTCCTCCGACGCGGCCCGGCGCGCCGCGTCCACCCAGGCCGCGGTGAAATCCACTTTAAAAGGGGTGTTTTCCGATCCCGCTCCAACGTACTCCAGGTTGTCAATTCCGGTCCTGTCCGTCTCTTCCCAGCCCTCGGGGCCCGGCGGACAGGCCTTTTCAAGCGCCGTCATCACCTTATGGTAAAATGACTTCTCGGCTTCGGTCGCCGGGCGGGAATCCCCGTCGGCCCGGACCGCCGCCGGAATACAGAGCGTCAGCCCCACCAGAACGGCCAACGCCGGAAATGTTTTTCGATTCGGCATCCTCATTATTTCGCCTCCCAGGTCTTTTAAATGATTACGTTCCAAGGTTAATGCCGGGGCGCCGCGCCGGCGGGGTCCAAGCCTCGGCCGGGCCAGGGAACGCCGCACCATAGCATAAAAAATGGGCGCCTGGAATGTTAATGGGGTGGTCTGAAAACGCCCTTCGGCCTTTTCATTGGTTGGTGTGACCGACATGCCCGGGGTCATGTCGGTTGGTATAAAAAGGTCCTTGCTTCCCGGAAATCGATATGCTAATTTTACCATATTGAATATGCTTAATTTGGCATATTTGCCGCGACTCAAACGTAAATGGTTGAAAAAATTGTTCTAATCAATGGAGGTGCTTGTGTTGAAAAAATTGCTGGGTATATTGTCGCTTGTGATCATCGCGGCCCTGGCGTCGGCCGCGCCGGCCTCCGCCGGGGAGGGCGAGACCTTGGTGTTCGCCGCCGCGTCCACCACCAACGCCGTGCGGGACATTTGCGCCTTGTTCCAGGCCCAGGGGCTGGGAGAGGCGGTCCCGTCCTTCGCCTCGTCGTCCACCCTGGCCAAGCAGATCGAAAGCGGGGCCCCGGCGGGTGTTTTTATTTCCGCCGATAAAAAATGGATGGACTATTTGGACGAAAAGGGGTTGATAAAGAAGGACAGCCGGTCCGACCTGCTGGGTAACCGGCTCGTTCTGATCGGGTCTCTTGACTGTAAGCTGTCGGAGGTGGAGATCAAGCCGGGGTTCCCGTTGGCGGACCTGTTGGGGGACAACAAGCTCTCCCTGGGGGACCCGGATCATGTGCCGGTCGGAATCTACGCCAAGCAGGCCCTGGAAAAATTGGGCGCGTGGTCCGGCGTTGAAGCCAGGATCGCCCGGGCCAAGGACGTGCGGGCCTCGTTGGCCATGGTGGAAAGAGGAGAATGCCCCTTGGGCGTGGTTTACAGCACCGACGCCGCCATTTCGGACAAGGTCAGGGTCCTGGGTCTGTTCCCGGAAGACAGCCACCCGCCCATCGTCTATCCCGTGGCCCTGACCGCGGAGTATGAGGCCGACCCGACGGCCCGGGCCTTTATCAAGTTTCTCGCCGGACCGGAAGCCAGGGCGGTTTTTGAAAAATACGGGTTCAGCGTTCGCCGATGACTTGGTCCCTGACTCCCGATGAAATATCCGCCGTCAAGCTGAGCCTCTGGGTGGCCGGCTGGGCGGCGGCTTCCAGCTTTCCCCTCGGCCTGGCCCTGGCCTGGGTCTTGTCGCGGAAATCGTTCCCGGGCAAGGCGGTCCTGGACGCGCTGGTCCACCTGCCCTTGGTGCTTCCGCCCGTGGTCACGGGGTATCTCCTGCTGGTCTGGTGCGGGCGCAAGGGAGTGATCGGCGGCTGGTTGCACGATGTTCTCGGGATAACCCTGGCCTTTAACTGGAAGGGGGCGGTCCTGGCGTCCGTGGTCATGGCCCTGCCCCTGATGGTCCGGGCCATGCGCCTGTCCTTCGACAACGTCGATCGGGGGTTGGAAGCGGCGGCCCGGACCCTCGGGGCCGGGAAAAGCCGTGTTTTTTTCACGGTGACCGTTCCCCTGGCCGCTCCGGGCTTGCTCACGGGCCTGATCCTGGCCTTCGCCCGGAGCCTGGGCGAGTTCGGCGCGACCATTACCTTTGTTTCGAACATCCCCGGGGAGACCAGGACCATACCCATCGCCATCTATGGCCTGACCCAAGTCCCGGACGGGGAATCCCGGGCCATGCTGCTGTGTCTCATCTCGGTGTTAATATCCCTGGCGGCCCTGGCGTCTTCCGAAATCCTGCAACAACGGACCTCCCGGTGGCTGAGGGGCCGGTCATGATCACCATCGAGCTCAATAAAAACCTGGGAAGCCTGTCCATCGAGGCCCGGCTGGAATTGGGCGGCCGGGAAATTCTGGCCCTCTTCGGTCCATCCGGGTCGGGCAAGACCTCGATTATCAACATGATCGCCGGGTTGTTGAAACCCGACCGGGGGCGGATCAAGGTCCGGGACCGGCTGCTGTTCTGTTCAGGGAATAAGATCGACCTGGCGCCGGAAAAGAGGAGGATCGGCTACATTTTTCAGGACGGACGGCTCTTTCCCCACCTTTCCGTCAGGAACAACCTCAATTACGGCCTTAACCTAGTCCCCGCGTCCGACCGGCGCCTGGATTTCGACGAGGTGGTCGCGGTCCTGGGCGTCGAGAAGCTCCTGCACCGCCGGCCCCACAACCTCTCGGGAGGCGAGAAGCAACGGGCGGCCATCGGTCGGGCCCTGCTTACCAGCCCCACGCTGCTGCTCATGGACGAACCCCTGACCTCGGTGGACGAGGAAAGAAAGCAGGACATCCTCGCCCTGACGAGGACCATTCCCGAAAAATTTGAAATCCCGATAATCTACGTCAGCCACTATCCCGAGGAAATCGAGACCCTGTCCGCCCGCGTGGTTCGCATCAAGAACGGCAAGACGGCCGGGAGCCCGGACCTCGCCGGGTGAGGGGGACAACGTCTTTTGCGACGGCGGCGCGACCGGGCTAAAAATCCCGCCTCGCCGCCGTTCGCGACTCAACTAATGTCGACGAGGCGAAGGATTTTGCCGTCGCGGAAGGTGAACTCCGAGACCCCGTTTAGCCGGATCGTTTCCCCCGCCTTCATCCCGTTCGGCAGGTCCCGGGCCGGAACAGCCTCAAAGGCTATTTCCAGGAAAGCCTGCTCGTCCTTTCCCCTGTAGGTTAGAATGGATTGCCGACGCGAGGCGAAAAGCCCCAGCGACTGCTCGGCCAGGCGGCGGAATTCCTCCGCGCCCAAAGCCGCGGCGGTGACCTTGCCGCCGGATATGTTTCGGAACTCGATGTCCGGGTGCGTCAAGGCCATCATCCCGTCGAGGTCGAACGCATTGTAGGCGGCGAGGAAACGTTCGACGAGGCCGCGCTTTTCATCCTCGATCATGACTCTTCCCCCTTGTCGGAGCGATGATTTAAACACGCCGTTAATTCATTTTTCATCATGACCACAAAAAGGCGTTGGCCGCAAGACGGCATCCTTGGAACAGGTTAAAATCGACGCGGCGGGACCGGGCGTCGCCCGGATGGCGCGGGCCGTCCCGATCGTCCGCCGGGCCGGCCCGTTGCGGACGCCGGCGGGTTTTAGGTCAGCGGGGGTCCTGTTTGTTCAACCGGTCCATGACCGCGAATTGGACTTCCTGGAAGGGGCGGCGGCGCATGCGGTGGGGCAGGGCCAGTTCGGCCGCTTCCAGAATGTCCCGTTCCTCCGCGGTGGTCCGGCCCTGGAAGGCGGCCAGGGTCAGGGCGGTCTTGATCACGGTCAAGTCCCCGCGGTGTCCGTCCACGCCCAGGGCCAGGCAGATTTCCACGGCCCGGGTCAAGGCCTCGTCGGGCAACAACACCAGGTCCAGTTTTTTTCGGGCTTCCTCGATTTTGGCGGCCAATTCCAGTCCGGCCGGCCGCCACTTGGCGGTGAAAGCTTCCGGGTCCCGGTCGAATTCGAGCCTCCTGACCACCACTTGCCGCCGTTGCTCGGGATCGGACAGTCCCTCCACCTTGACGCAGAGTCCGAACCGGTCCAGGAGTTGGGGCCGCAGTTCTCCTTCTTCCGGGTTCATGGTGCCCACCAGGGTGAACCTGGCCGGGTGGCTGAAGGAGACGCCCTCGCGTTCCACGATGTTGACGCCCATGGCGGCGGCGTCGAGCAGCACGTCCACCAGGTGGTCGTCGAGCAGGTTGACTTCGTCCACGTAGAGGATGCCCCGGTTGGCGGCGGCCAGGATGCCCGGTTCGAAACGCCTGGTCCCGGAGGCCAGGGCGCCTTCCAGGTCCAGGGACCCAAGCAGCCGGTCCTCGGTGGCGCCCACGGGCAGTTCCACCACCTTGACCCGTTTTTTGACGGTTTCGATTTCCTTTTTCGCGGCGCATTCCGGGCAGAAATTATCCGGCCGGGACGGATCGCAGTTGAAGCGGCAGCCGGCCGCGCCGTCGATTTCCGGCAATAATTCGGCCAAACCCCGGACGGCCGTGGACTTGGCCGTGCCTTTTTCTCCCCGCACCAGGACCCCGCCCAGGGACGGGTTGATGACGTTTAGGATAAGGGCGAGCTTCATGGTTTCCTGACCCACCAGGGCGGGAAAGGGGTAGGTGACGGGTGTTTTCATCTCAAGCTGCTTTCTCCAGCCAGGCGGCCAGCTCCCCGTTCCGCAGGTCTTCCAGGGTCAGGCGGGGGGCGCGCAGCCGTTCGGACAGGTCCTTGGTTAGTTTGTAATCGTTGTAGTACCCGCGGTCCGTGTCCACCAGCAGGAAGCGGAGCCGCCGGTCCTCGGCGATCCGGCCGGCGAGGGCCAGGACTTCCCGCCACGGGTCCACGCCCGGGGTCAGGGGGATGTTGGGTCGGCCGTCGGTCATGAGGACCACCAGGGGCGTCAGCCCGGGGTCGCGGCTCAATTCCACCCTGATCAGATTTTGGGCGCAGAGCAGGGCCGCGGCCAGGGGCGTTTTTCCGCCGCTGGGGAGGTCCTCGAGCAGCTTGCCCGCCAGTTCGACGCTGTTGGTCGGGGGCAGGAGTATTTTGGCTTCCCGGCCATGAAAGGCGATCAAGCCGACGCGGTCCCGTTTTTGGTAGGCCTCGGCGAGCAGGGACAGGGCGGCGGCCTTGGCCTCGGACATTCGTTCGAAGCTGCCCACGGACCCGCTGGCGTCCACCAGGAAGAGGACCAGGCGGCCGGTTTTTTGCCGATACACCTTTTCCCTCAAGTCGGGCGGCCGGATGACCAAGCCTGTTCCCCGGCCCTGGCGGCGGGAGGCCTGATGCGGGGCCGCGGCCCGGAAAGTGGCGTCCAGGGCCACCGGCCGGCCGAGCCTTTCCGGGGACGACCGGAAATAGCGGCCCCTCCCCGAATTCACTTGCCGGGCCGACCGCCGTCCGGAGCGGCCCCGGGGGCCTTGTTCCCGACGGCTGACCGGAGTGATTATTTCAAAGGACTCGTTGGACAGATACAACCTGGTGGGAAGCTGGGGGTCGGTCCGGTCCAGCGTCGGCGCGGTCAAGGGCGGTTCCTCGCCCCGGTTCATGACGATCGGCGCTTCCTGGGGCCGGCCTTCGCCGGCGGCGCCGCCGACGATGGTCTTGACCCTGATCGCTTTTTTTTGGTCCTCGACCTTGCGGGAGGCCAGGGCCAATTCGGCCACTTCCAGGACCTGGCGCGGTCCGGCCGGCGAAATTCCTTCCCACGCGGCCAGGGCCCGGGCCGCCCGGGCCAGGGCCAAGTCCCCGCGATGTCCCCGGGGCCGGGCCGATTGCACCAGGCCGCCGATCATGGCCTGGGCCTCGGCGGACAGGCCGGTTTTCGGCAGTCGTTCCCGGGCCCGGGCCAGGCCTTGTTTCAACTTTTCCGTTTCCGCGCCAAAAGACCGCCTGAACCCGGCCGGGTCTTTTTCAAAGGCCAGGCGGCGGCGAACGATCTCGGCCCGAAGCCCCAGGTCTTCCTCGCCTTCCACCCGGACCGCCAGGGCGAACCGGTCGGCCAGTTGAGGACCCAGGGCGCCTTCCTCGGGATTCATGGTCCCGATCAGCGCGGCCCGCGACGGCAGCCGCATCGAAAGTCCTTCCCGTTCCACCCGCAGCACTCCGGAGGAGGCGGCGTCGAGCAGGAGATGGGCGAGGTACGGTTCCAGCAGGTTGACCTCGTCCACGTATAGAAAACCGCGGTTGGCCTGCCCCAACAGGCCCACGGCCAGGTGGGGGCGGCCGGTGGCGGCGGTTGGTTCCAGGTCCAGGCCGCCCACCAGCCGGTCCTCGGTCGCTCCCAGGGGGATGGTTAGAAACGGAGGCGGGGCGGCCCGGCCGCGCCGGGCCGCGCCATTTTCCACCTTGCGGCGGCAGTCCGGGCAGAGGTCGTTCCGGGAATCGGGCCGGCAATGGAAGAGACAGCCTTCCACCGCGTCCAGGGGCGGCAGTATTTCTTCCAGGGCCCTGACCGCGGTCGATTTGGCGGTCCCTTTCCTTCCCACCAGCAGGACCCCGCCCAGGTCCGGGTCCACCGCCAGAAGGAGCAAGGCTTTTTTCATGTCTTCCTGGCCCACCAGGGCGGCGAAGGGGTAGCCGAGAGGGCGTCCGGTAAATCGGGTCAAATGGTCCTCCAGTGGAAAAAGACCGACGGGGGTCCAGGTCGGGCGCCGCCGCGAAGCGTCGCGAGGCCCCGCCGGGCCGGACCCCCGGTAATTTCCGGCCAACCCGGTTTCGTACCGTAAAGAGGTCGTTATGTCAAATACAAAACCAATGGCCTGGAAAATCGATTATACCGCGTTTTCCGGTTGACAGCCGGGTCTGGTTTGAATATTATCTCTTGATCTTTGGGCGATTAGCTCAGTTGGATAGAGCGTTGGCCTCCGGAGCCAAAGGTCGCGCGTTCGAGTCGCGCATCGCCCACCATTGATATTTCAAGGGTCGTGTTGTAAAACACGGCCCTTTTTTTGTCTCCCGGTTTATCAGCCGCCCTGGTGAAGACGCCGGGCCGTGTATCGGGAAGGACCAGCGAAACTTCGGCTTTGGGCCCGCGGCCGGAACTTGATTCCAGCGGCAGTGTGAAAAAATTACCAAACACGGCTTTTCAGGGGTTGAAAAAAATGCGGAGAGGCATTACATTCCGTCTGTTAAAAACTTGGGGTTCGCCCCAACGCCAGTCAGGAGCCCGCCAGGATGGTAGTCAGGACCGCCAAGGTTGAACGTCGGACCAAGGAAACCAATATCACCGCGGAATTGAACCTCGACGGCGCCGGCTTGGTTCAGGTCCGGACCGGGGTGGGGTTTCTAGACCACATGCTCAATTCCGCCATGGTTCACGGGTTTTTCGATCTGACCTTGGACGCCCAGGGCGACGTCCAGGTGGACGACCACCATACCGTGGAGGATGTGGGCATAGTCCTGGGACAGGCCTTCAACCGGGCCCTGGGCGATTTTTCCGGCATCCGGCGGTTCGGCCAGGCGTCCGCGCCCATGGACGAGGCCCTGGCCCAGGCGTCGGTGGACCTTTCCCGCCGGCCGTGTCTCTTCTTCGCGGCGCCTCTTACATGCGAAAAAATCGGGACTTTCGACGTCCAGCTCGTGGAAGAGTTTTGGCGGGCCTTTTGTCTGCATTCCGGGGCCAATCTCCATCTGGAGGCGGTCCGGGGACGGAATATGCACCACATCGTCGAGGCGCTTTTCAAGGCCGCGGGTCGGGCCTTGGACCAGGCCACCCAGCTCGAGCCGCGGGCCCGGGGCGTCATCTCCACCAAGGGAACTCTCTAACCGGCTTCCTGGCCGGCCTTTTCAGGCTTTTTGGTAATAAAATGATTGTAATTCCCGCCATCGATTTGAAGGGCGGCCGGTGCGTGCGCTTGGCCCAGGGACGTTTTGATCGCGAAACGGTTTACGGCGACGATCCGGCCGCCATGGCCGTTCAGTGGGCCGACGCGGGCGCCGAATTGATACATTTGGTGGACCTGGACGGGTCCGTGGGACAAAAACCGGTCAATCAAGAGGCTATTCTGTCCATCCGCCGGGCCGTTGGGGTCGGCCTGGAACTGGGGGGCGGCATTCGGGACCTGGAGACGATATCGTTCTACCTGGAGGCCGGAATCGACCGGATAATCCTCGGCACCGCGGCCCAGCGGGACCCGGCCCTGGTCAAGGAAGCTTCCCGGCTTTTTCCCGGCCGGATCATCGTGGGGATCGACGCCAAGGGTTCCGAGGTGGTGGTGGAGGGCTGGACCCAGGGGACCGGGCAGGACTATATCGAACTGGCCCGTCATTTCGAGGGGTTGGGCGTCGCGGCCATTATCTACACCGATGTCGACCGGGACGGCATGCGAACCGGCCCCAACCTGGAAAGGACCGGCCGCCTGGCGCGCGCCATAAAAATCCCGGTGATCGCCTCGGGGGGAGTGAAAGACCTGGGGGATATCCGGGCCCTGCTGTCTCTCGAGGTTGATGGGGTGACCGGGGTCATTTCCGGCCGGGCCTTGTACGAGGGGAGCCTGGATTTTCGAGCGGCCCGGCGGGCGGCGGAAAGCGGCCTTGTGGTTTAAACATTGGCTATTGACAAGTTGGGGTTCGTTGGATATCCTTAAGATTTAAGTCAATAGAGCCAATTGCATAACACGGATATTTGGCTCTCATAAGTATTTGGTGAGTTAAAATTGAGCCTGACGACAAGCTGAAGCAAGGCCCGGGGTTATGCAATTGGCGAAATAGATAAATTTAAATAATGTGATACTAAAAACTGATTATAGATTACACGCGCGGCCAAAAATTTTTTCGCCCGACGGCGGAAGAAAGAGGAGGCCGCTGCTTTTTTCTGGATGATGGAAGTTCCCAACCCCCAAGGGAGATGGCGCCGTGTCTTTTTACGAGACCTTGGACCAGGATTTCAAATCCGCCATGAAGGCCAGGGAGGAAGTCCGGCTCTCGACCCTGAGAATGCTCAAGACTTCCATTAAAAACAAGGAGGTCGAACTGCGCCGCAAGCTCGATGACGACGAGCTGTTGGGCTTGGTGAAAAATCAGGTCAAGCAACGCCGGGACTCCATCGACCAGTTCAAAAAAGGCGGGCGCGACGACTTGACGGCCAGGGAAGAGGCCGAGTTGGCGGTGCTGGAAGCTTACCTGCCGACCCGGATCAGCCCCGGGGAATTGGAAAAACTACTGGCCGACCTTATTGTGGAGCTTGACGCCAAGTCGCCCAAGGACATGGGAAAAGTGATGAAGGCCTTCATGGCCCGCCACGGCGGCCACGCCGACGGCAAGCTGGCCGGGGACCTGGCCAAGCGGATATTGGCCGGCGGTTGAGGGTCTTGCCGGAGGCCTTTTAATACGTTTTTAAACGGGCCCGCTTTTCCCTTGGGGAAGCGGCGCCGATGAATGCTTTTTATGGATCAAAACACCCTCCAATTGCTGGAGTATGAAAAGTTATTGGAGCTGCTGGCCGAATACGCCCGTTCGGGGCCGGGGGCGGAGCGTTGTCTCGGCTTGCGTCCGGATTTGGACCCTCCGGCCATGCGGCGTTCCTGGCGCTTGATCGACGAAGCCCGGGAAGTGCTGGGCTTGGCCGGCGCGCCGCCTTTGTCCGGCCTGCTCGACCTGACCGTTGTCCTGGTCCGGCTCGAAGTCGAGGGCGTGATCCTGCGACCCCTGGAATTGCTGGGCGTGCTCCAGGTGGTCAGGACCAGCCGCCTGGCCCGTAAATTCATCAGGTCCCAAGCCGAACGGGCCCCCCTGCTCCTTGAAATGTCCGAAAACCTGCCGGTCTGGCCCGAGATGGAGGACGCTTTCGAGCGGTCCATCAGCCCCGAGGGGGAAATCCTGGACTCGGCCAGCAGCGGACTGGCCCGGGTTCGTCGGGAATTTTCGGGCCTTAGGGGCGCGATACAGGACCGGTTGGCGGTCCTGATGCGTTCCGACGAGGCTCGCCACGCGGTCCAGGACAATATCGTCACCAGGCGCGGGGGTCGTTACGTCATTCCCCTCAAGGTCGGCAGCCGGAGAAGCGTTCCCGGACTGGTCCACGATTTTTCCTCTTCCGGGCAGACCGCGTACGTGGAGCCCATGGAAGTGGTGGAGGACAACAACCGCCTCAATTTTCTCCGCCGCCAGGAAAAAAAGGAGATCGAAAAGGTCCTGATCCGCTTGAGTTCCATGGCCGCCGGCGCGGCGCCGGAAATAAAGGCGGCGGGCGAGCTCCTGGCCGAACTGGACGTGATTTTTTCCCAGGGCGCCTTGAGCCGGAGCCAACAGGCCGCGGCGCCGCTGTTCGATCCCGACGCCGGACTATTTTTCAGCCAGGCCCGGCACCCGTTGCTTTTGTCCCGGTCGGCCGAGGATGGTCGCCGGACGGAGCCCCTGGACCTGAAGCTCCTGCCCGGGGCGAGGGTCCTGGTGATTTCCGGCATCAACGCCGGCGGCAAGACCGTGGCCCTGAAGACCTTGGGGCTCCTGGCGCTCATGGCCCAGACCGGGCTCCATATCCCGGCCGCGGAAGGGAGCCGGGTCTGTCGTTTCGATCACATCCTGGCAGCCATGGGGGATGAGCAGGACCTCGAGTCGGCCTTGTCGACCTTTTCCGGCCATATCCGGCGGTTGTCCTGGATTTTAGGCCGGGCGACGCCCAGGTCCCTGGTGTTGCTCGATGAACTCGGTTCGGGCACGGACCCGGCCGAGGGCGCGGCCCTGGCCCTGGCCGTGCTGGACGAACTGCGGGGTCGCGGTTCCTACGTGGTGGCGGCGACCCATTATCACCTTCTCAAGGCCTGGGCCCATCTGACCGGCGGGGTGGAAAACGCCGCGGTCCGGACCAACCAGGGGCGGCCGGTTTTCGGCTTGGAATACGGTTCGCCGGGGTTCTCGGACGGCTTGGCCATGGCCCGGGGCTTGGGGCTTGACCCGGAAATAGTCGCCCGGGCCGAAACATACCTGGATGATGGGCAGAAAAAAACCATCGCCCTGATGCAGCGGCTGGAGGAGGAACGGGCGGAATTGCATCAAGTCCGGCTGGAACACGAAGTCCTCAACGAGGAGCTCGGGTCGACCCTGGCGCGAGCCAAGACGGCCGAGAGCAAGAGGCAAAGGGATTTTCAGGAGGACATGAAAACCCTCAAGGCCAAGGTCGATCAGGCCATCCGCCGGGCCGAGAACGAGTTTGTGGAGGCGCGCCGAAAAATCGGCGGGACCTCGGTGCAAATCGCGGCGGCGGTGGGCCGCTTCCGCCAGGCCAAGGAGGAACTGCGTCAAACCGTCCAGCCGGCCGAGGTCCGGGTGGAGGAATTGAAGGCGATCCGGCCGGGCGATGTGGTGCTGGTCCGGAGCCTGGATAAAAACGGCGAGGTCGTGGCGGTCCACGAAGCCAAGGGCAAGGTCGAGGTCCTGGTCGGAGGGGTGAAGGTCTGGACGGGAAAAAAGGACCTGGCCCAGGCCAAGGGTCGGAAAAAGGAGAAGGAAGAACGGGTTTGGGTGAACACCGGGTCTTTCAGCCAGTCTCCCTTTGAGCTGAACCTGTTGGGCATGACCGTGGACGAAGCCCTGCCGGTGGTGGAAAAGTCCCTGGACCAGGCCACCCTGGGCGGAGTCAAGAGCCTGGCGATTATTCACGGCGTCGGGACGGGTCGCCTCCGGGAGGCTGTGTGCGGATTTTTAAAGGAAAATCCACAAGTCAAGGGCTTTTATCGACCGGAGCGCCGGGCCGGGGGAGAAGGCGTCACCATGGTGGAGTTAAACGATTGACCTAATATGGCGGGCTTTATCGCGGAACATAAAATCGACGAGGTGCGAAACGCGGCCGATATAGTGGAAGTGGTTTCCAACTATGTCAATTTGATTCGGGCGGGGACCACCTTCAAGGGCCTCTGTCCTTTTCACCAGGAAAAGACCCCGTCCTTCACGGTCAACCCCCAACGCCGCATATTTCATTGTTTCGGCTGCGGCGCCGGAGGGAATGTGTTCCGTTTTCTGATGCTCCACAAGGGCCTGTCCTTTCCCGAGGCGGTGGAGGAACTGGCCCGGAAGTACGGCGTGGACCTGCCCCGGACGTCGGACGGCCGGCCCCGGGATAGTTCCCGCGGTCTCAAGGCGGCTCTTTACGACGCGGCCCGGCTGGCGCGGCAATTTTTCGAGGACGAACTCGAGGGGCCTTCCGGCGCCCAGGCCAGGGAATACTTGGCCGGGCGGGGTCTCCGGCCGGAAGTGATCCGGGAATACCACTTGGGCTGGGCCCCGCCGGGCTGGGACAATCTGGTCAGGTTCCTGGAATCCCAAAAAGTCACGGCCGAGGTCCTGGAGAAATCCGGCTTGGTTCGTCCGCGGTCCAGCGGCCGGGGTTATTACGACGCCTTTCGGGCCCGGGTGATCTGTCCGATCATGGACCTGGACGGAAAAACCGCGGCTTTCGGCGGCCGTCTCCTGGCGGACGAGGAAAATCAACCCAAGTATCTCAATTCACCCGAGACGCCCATTTACCAGAAGGGCCGACTGCTGTACGGGCTGGACAAAAGCCGGTCCCAGATCAAGGAGAAAAAAAACGTCCTGCTGGTGGAAGGGTATTTCGACTACCTGGCCCTGGCCGCGGCCGGAGTCGGAAACGTGGCGGCCACCCTGGGCACCGCCCTTACACCCGACCACCTGCGGCTGTTGAAGGGGTACGTGGAGCAGGTCGTGCTGGTTTTCGACGGGGACTTGGCCGGTCGTTCCGCCGCCGCCAGGGCCTTGCCCTTGTTTTTGTCCGCCGACATGGAGGGGCGCGTGCTGACCCTGCCCGAGGGGCACGACCCCGACACTTTTGTCAGGACCTTCGGCCCCGGGGCCTTGAACGAAGCCATGGCGCGGTCCCGGGGCCTGCTGGATTTCTATCTCGACCAGACCCTGGCCAAGCATTCGGACAGCCTGGCGGGCAAGTCGCGGGCCGTGCAGGAAGTGTTGGCCCTCTTGGCCCGGATCGAAGGCGAACCTCGGCGGGACCTGGTCCGGCGGCTGGTCGCCGAACGGGTCGGCGTCTCGGAGGAGTCGCTTCGGTTGTCCGACCGTCGCCGGGTCGAGGCCGAGGACGACAACTCAAAGCTCATTCAAGGAGTGGCGCGTGATTTTGAAATAGAAACCTTGAGGTTGCTCTTGCTGCACCCCGAGGCGTGGGGAGTTGTTTTTTACGAAAACCTTGAACCCCTCTTCCTTGACCCGGTCGCCGGAAAGGTGTATGACGCCATGTCCCGGCAATTCGCCGCGACGGGCGCGGTGGACCCGGGCCGGGTAATGGAAGGTTTGGAGCCGGTGGAAACGGACTTGGTCGCGGAATTGGCCATGAGCGAAGATGGACTGGATAGTGAAACCGCGGGACAAGCCGCCCGGGACCTGGTTTCGAGATTCCATCGCAGGCGCCTGGCCCACAGGGTTCAGGAATTGTCCAGAATGATTTCCGAAGCCCAACGGTTTGGAGACGATGAGCGGTTGTTTCGTTTAGTTAGGGAAAAGAATCAACTGCTTAAGGAAAATACTTTTTGAGATGACTCGGGAAGGACTCTCGAAAATGGCAAGTGGAAACGAAGTCGAGGAATTGAAACGTCTTATTTCGGTCGGCAAGGAAAAAGGGTACTTGACTTACGACGAGTTAAACAGCGCCCTTCCGCCCGATTTGGTCTCATCCGAACAGATTGACGATATGATGATGATCTTCGATGAAATGGATATTCAGATCGTCGAGGGCGTCGACATGGTCAAAAGTCCCAAGAAGCCCGATGAATTGAAAGTCGGGGACGAGCGGGACCTTGACTTGAACATGGAGGCCGAACCGGAGGCCCGGGTCACCGACCCGGTCAAGATGTATTTGCGGGAAATGGGACTGGTCTCCCTTCTCACTCGCGAGGGCGAGGTCGAGATCGCCAAGAGGATCGAGTCCGGGGAACAGGAAGTAATCACCGCGATACTGGAAACGCCCATCGGCATGGAGGAAATCCTGGCCCTGGGCGAAAAGCTGCGTTCCGACGAACTCAGGCTCAAGGAAGTGGTCAAGGACGCCGATGAGGAAGACGAAGTTTTCGTTGAGTCCCTTCAGCGCAAGGAAAAGGTGCTGGAGCTGATAGACCGGATTCAGAAGCTCGATCAGGAAAACCAGGGCCTCCAGGACAAGCTCAAGGCCGCGACCACGACTTCCGCCAAGAAGAAGCACCGGGACAAGGTCAAGGAAAACAAGGACGACATCGCCAAGCTGGTCCGGGAATTGCGCCTGGACCGCCGCCAGACCGATGTGATTGTTTTTCGACTGAAAAGGTGCGTCGAGGAGATCGATCGCTGCCAGGAAACCATCGATCGGTGCCTGAAAAGATGCGACCTGACGACATTGGAACTCAAGGATGTCTGTAAGGAGGTCCGCAAGGACCCCAAAGCCGCCTCGAAGCTGTGCCGCAAGTACAGAATGGACCCCGAGGAGATTCTCAACCTGGAAAAGAGCCTCAAGAATCACCTGGTGGTCATCAGACGCATCGAGTCCGAGACCAAGATGAACACCAAAACCCTCAAGAAAATGCTCTGCACCGTGGAAGATGGGGAGAAAAAAGCCCGTTCCGCCAAAAAGGAGCTCATCGAGGCCAACTTGCGGCTGGTGGTCAGCATCGCCAAGAAATACACCAACCGGGGACTTCAATTCCTGGATTTGATCCAGGAAGGCAACATCGGCCTGATGAAGGCCGTGGATAAGTTCGAATATCAGCGCGGCTATAAGTTTTCCACCTACGCCACCTGGTGGATACGGCAGGCCATCACCCGGGCCATCGCCGATCAGGCCCGGACCATTCGCATCCCGGTACACATGATCGAAACCATCAACAAGCTGATTCGGACGTCCCGGTACCTCGTCCAGGAATTGGGGCGGGAGCCTACTCCGGAGGAAATAGCCGAAAAGATGGAGCTGCCCCTGGAAAAAGTCAGGAAAGTCCTGAAGATCGCCAAGGAGCCCATTTCCCTCGAGACGCCCATCGGCGAGGAGGAAGACAGTTACCTCGGCGATTTTATCGAGGACAAGAAGATCATGTCCCCCTCGGACGCGGTCATCGGCTTGAATCTGTCCGAGCAGACCAGAAAGGTCCTGGCCACCCTGACTCCCAGGGAAGAGAAGGTCCTGCGGATGCGTTTCGGCATCGGGGAGAAGGCCGATCACACTCTCGAGGAAGTCGGCCGGGATTTCGAGGTCACCAGGGAAAGGATCAGACAGATCGAGGCCAAGGCCCTACGGAAGTTGAGACACCCGAGCCGAAGCAAGAAATTGAAGGCTTTTATCGAGGGTTGATTCGATTCGCTTCAAATATTCTTGACAAGAACACTCGGATGGATTATCTTGCGGTGTTAGACTTTTGACCGCCGGCTTCCGGCCGGCGGCCTAAAAAAATCGGGCCCATAGCTCAGTTGGTAGAGCCACCGGCTCATAACCGGTCGGTCCCAGGTTCGAGACCTGGTGGGCCCACCAATAAAAAAAATGACTGAAATCGAACTTGAAAAATTAGACGCAAGTTCGGCCCACGGCCCGCGAGGGGCCTTGTTTGGGGGGAGGATCGGATAACGCCGCCTCCCCTTTATTTTTTCCAAAATGGGAGTGATGTTTGGCTCAATTTCGAGAACTCCTGGCCTTGCTCGAGGAACTGGCCCCCGCCAGGCTGGCCGCCGACTGGGACAACAACGGCTTGATGGTCGGGCGACCCGGGGCCGAGGTTAAAAAGGCGGCCTTGGCCCTGGACCCCAGCCCACAAGCCCTGCAAGCCGCCAAGGACCTTGGGGCCGACGTCCTGATAACCCACCACCCCCTGATCTTTAAACCCCTGAAAAAAATTGACCTTGACGAACCAACGGCCCAGGCCCTGGCCCTGGCCCTGAAATGGGACCTGGCGGTCGCGTGCGCCCATACCAGCCTGGACGCGGCGGCCAACGGCGTGAGCCTGGTCTTGGCCAACCGCTTGGGGCTGGAGGCCGCCGAAGTCTTGGAGCCGCTGTCCGAAACAGAAGGTTTCGGGCGCCTGGGACGATTGCCGGAACCCCTTCCTTTCACTCAACTGTTGAAAAAGGTCAAGCGCGATCTGAAGCTCGGGGGCGCGCGGTTCGTCCCTCCCCGCCGGGAACTCGTTTCCGTTATCGCGGTGATGGGCGGCAGCGGGGGAAGTTACGCGGCCCTGGCCAAGGCGCGGGGCGCCGACGTCCTGATTACCGGGGACATCGGCTATCATCACGCCCGCGACGCCGAGAGCCTGCGAATAGGTCTGATTGACGCCGGACATTGGGGGACGGAGCGCCCCGTGTTGGAGGAACTGGCCGAAAACCTGGCCCGTCTGGCCGCGGAAAAGTCCTTGGACCTGGATTTCCAGGTCCTTTTTTTTGAGGAAGACCCCTGGCATTTCATGGAGGATTGATACTTTGAACCTGGATATTGTTAATTTGGTGAAATTGCAGCAGCTTGATTTTAAAATCGAAAAAACGAAGCGGGCCGCTCAGGAAGGCCCCCGGAAACTCGCCGAACTCGACGCTCAGCTCCAGGCCGCGGAGACCCGGGTCGCCGAGTCCCTGGCCAAGGAACAGGACGCCCTGAAGCGCCGGCGAGAGCTGGAGCGGGAAATTGACGACGCCCAGGAAAAGATCAAAAACAATCAAGCCCGGCAGCTTCAGGTCAAGACCAACGAAGAATACCGGGCCATGCTCAAGGAAAGCGATTTTTTGAAAAAATCAAACTCCACGAGGGAAGATGAAATCCTGGCCCTCATGGAAAGCCTGGAAGCCTTGGTCGAGGAAAACAAGGGCCTAAAGGTCTGGCTGGAAGAAGAGAAGGAATCCCTGGCCAAGCGCAAAAAGGAAATAGAAGCTTGGATTCGGGTCAGCCTGGAAGAGAGCGAAGTCCTCGAAATTGAACGAAACAGCATTCTGAAGGACATCCCCGGGAATTACACCGCCCTGTACAAACGGATCTACGCCGGTCGCAATGGCCGGGCCGTGGTGTCCATTGTGGATGGAATCTGCCAGGAATGTCATCTCCAGATTCCCCCCCAGGAATACAACGAGCTCCAAAGAAACGAAAAGGTCCAGGTCTGCCCGAACTGCCAGCGGATCATTTTCTGGAAGGAGCATCGGGACTTTGAGGACATTTAGGTCGTGATCGGACTGGAGCGCCGGGGGAAGGAGGCTCCTTCCAACGGCCGGGTCCGGTTTTTACCTGCTCCAATCCACCACCAGCTTGTCCACCGTCAGGCCCTTAAGTTCCGAATGGGTGGTGTAAATCTCGTTATACGTCAAAATAGGCGCGGCCCTTTCCATGGCCGCCATCTTTTCGGACTCCTCGGCCGTCCCCGTCCAGTCCCTGCTCCAGGAAAAACCATCGTAATATTCCACGGGGCGGGCTTCCAGCTCCGTTTCGCTGGTCCCGACCACCTGACGGCTGTATTTTGATTCCTCGGTTATTTTGTGGGTCAGTTGATTGGGCTCGATCTGGGGAGGCGGCGCCTCGACCCGTTCCGTTCTTCTTTCCGAGACCCTGGAGGACAGGGGCGTTTTTTCCAGCACCCGGTCCGTCACTTCCATCTTGAAGTCATCGCGCCGGAAATCCCGATTTTTTTCGACGACATCCAGGTACACGGGCTCGGGGTTGAACGTCTGGTCTTCCTTGGTCAGCAGCGATTGCCCGACCACGGAATAGGCGTCCCGATGGGTCCCCTCCAACTTGGCCTCGCCCCTTTCCGTTTTGCCCTCGGCCTGGATAATGTTCGCCGCCAGGGGGAATTCCTCCGTTCTCTGGTGGATGTCCCCGGTGATGGGAATTTGGGGCTGCCCGGCGGCGTACGACCCGGAAACGTTGTCGTTGTACTTCCCCCGGTCCAGGACCATGGATTCCACCAACTCCTGCTTGACGGGGAAAAAGTCGAGCGGGTTGAAAACCGATTCCGTGTAAATCGAAAGGTCGTGCAGGACGCTGTTGGTCTGGGTTTTCAGCACGTCCTGGCTCCGGAAAACGTCGGTCCTGACGTCGGTTCTGGTTCTCTCGTGAGTTATGGTATCGTGGTCGCGGCTGACATCAAGGCTTTGCAGCGTGACGTTGGCCGGAGGGTTTTCCAGAATGTTCCCGGCGAATCCCGGCCTGTCGGGGTGGTCGGCGGCGTTAATTTCCGGGATGTTGGCCCGGCCGCCGGCGATGTTCGAGTCGGCGAGGGGCGGGATTGGCCAGGGTTGGTCGTCCGACGGTTTCAGGTCGGCGTCGAGGTTAATAATCCCTACTCTTTGAGGAGGATAGAACGAGTCATCGGGCTTTTTCAGGGCCGCGTCCGCGATTTTATCCCCCACGGTCCCCCCTGGGGGCTCCCCCAGGTGGTCCGGGTTTAAATCGAACGGATTGTCGCCCCGCGGCCCGCTCAAATCCAAGGTCAGGCGGTTTTCCCTGAAGTCGTCGCTCTCGGTTTGTCGGTCCTGGCGGTCGATGTTATGGATCGTGGTGGTTTTGTGGTCCCTGAAATCCCGATTGACGTATTCCTCGAGTTGGGCGACGTGCTCGTCGTCGCGTAGGAACTGACCGGAATTGACCGGTTGGGATTCGTTGGTTTTAAGGATTTCGTATCGGTCCAGGACCACGGCGTCCTCGACCTGCCGGTGGGAAAGATGAATCTGGTCAATTTCCAGGCTGATGGAAAATATCCCATCCTGGTTGAGGTTCTTGTCCTTTTCCCTGGGCGCGTCGTTAACCAGCAGGCTCTGGGGGGAAGTATAGTCGACCCTGGTCTTGGCTTCCCGAAGCTTCTGCCCGACCATTATTTCCTGGGCCAGATTGTTCTGGAGCAAGGTCTCGGATACGCGGCGGGATGATTCGAGCCCGGAAAAGGAGGTCTCCCGCGGCTCGTTGACCCGGGGTATATTTTGGGTTTCCCTAACTTTTTCCGAAGTTTCGTCACGAGGAAGAATATTGTTGCACTGGGGCTGGGAAACGGCGGAAGAAGCGGACGCGAACGCGATAACGCTCTTTCCCGGTCTTACGTACAGGGTGTATTGCCAACCTCTATATACAGGGCCGACGTCCATTGTTCCCTTTCAGGGAAGGGAGCCTTTCCTGGAAAATCCATTCCTTGGTTCCCTATCCCGAGGGCGCCGTCCCTGGCTCGCCTCGAAAAACCTAAAGTGGTTTCTTATCTAAAGCTTAGGCCCGGCTTTAAAATTTGTCAATGGCCAAAAAATAATTCTTCTTTTTATCAAAGACATCCAATTCGATTGACTTATTTCCATTTTTGATGTTACGTTGGAAATATCAGGAGGGAAAAGGAAGGAGGACCCCCATGGCCGTGGTCAGAAGTGAAACCGTTGTGGAGGGCGAGGAGGGGGTGTATCACTGCATCTCGAGGTGTGTTCGTCGCGCCTTTTTAT